>JAOPTW010000037.1:0-97748 GCA_051532035.1 Fibrobacterales bacterium
ATGCGTAGAAAGTGTGTTAAGCTTATCATCTGTGTTGTCCTCTTTAATCCCCAATGTTAATCTATATAATTTTTATGAAATACAAAATTACACCTTGAGGACATTGGGGTAAAGTGTTGACAATAAGGGCCATTCGTTGACATTGGGTGAGGTAACCCTGTTTTCACTTAAAATGAAGTGTTTTACTCATGTGAATACTATGCTTTTTTTGCATCGACTGTAATCGTATACATGCCACCAGTAGGGAGAGGAGCATCACCGAAAGTCATTGCAGCAATTCCATTATCCATAAGAAGTCTCTTACTCAGCTCAATAAGCCACAAAAGGCATCGAGCTGGAGAGAGGGAGTCGTTGATCTGAAAGATCAAAACACCATCCTCGTCCCTCTCAGTATTTTAAATGCTGATCGCATTTTGTACAACTCAACGGGTTGAGTGCCGCTATTCGCGCTACTCGATCTGTTTGTATGGGATTCAAATAAAGATGCGTTTACGATAATATGCTAAGGCATATTATCGCCCTACGGGCAGGCAAAGCCTGTGCTAAATGCTTGGTCGCATTTAGAAGGGCTGACTGATACCTATTGGTTCTTGGGTAGGGTGGAGTATAAAGCGCATCGTGGGTCTCAGCCTATGAGTATTGGGTAAACATAGCGCGAAGAGCGGTGTATTACCCGGTTGATTAGTTTAGAAGGCGTGAGCGTTATTAACTGATTGGAGGGGCGAGGTTGGAGAATCCTATTCCTCCGGTGCTTTGGCAGAGTGCGGGTATGATGGCTGTGGGGTAGAAAGAGTGGATAAGTAACAGTTGTCTCATATATTCAGTTGTTATAGAGCATAGTGGGTGAGCATATGGGTGGTCTTAATGTGCTTATGCTTACTTTAAGAAAGCGGTAATTGTGCTGAAATGACAATGCGTTTATCTGATTACTTGGGGTTTTACTAGTTTATATACTCGTTAAGAAGATATATCACTTCGAGAGGAAGTTTGATGAGGTGTCCGGCCTGTAAAGACCAATAAATCAATTGATTGCTAAAAGTATGGAGAGTTATATATGCACGAGCTCTTCTGTTTATTAGTGTACAAGTCTTAAATAGCTGTATTTTGATGATTTATAGGTGGGTGTAAGGCTGATGTGATAATAATTGTCACAATTATATAAACTACTACCTACTTGATGTATTAAAATGTATTTTAATTATTACATATGTATACAAATGTAATTTGGGTGGTGGGATCATGAGTCAGAAAACAATATCAATGAGCTTACGGGTTTCTCAAGAAGATGCTGATTTCTTAGTTTCTCTAAATATTAATGGAGCAAAAACTCCAAGTGATAAATTAAGAGCAATAATCTCAAAAGCGAGACAACAAACACAGGGAACCGAAAGTTTTGGCTCGGCATTAGAGTTTATTCAATCGCTCACTGTTGATATAACTAATAAAATTAAGGATTTAGAACAGGCACGGTCTATGCATTCTGATTTAGTTAATACGTATAGTGATTGGCTTATTGATGCAATGGCGAGTTTTATCAATCTTCAATCATCAAAAGATATCGATGATAAAGACTTCGACTTGAATACCATCGAAGAAAGTATGAACAAAAGAGTGATGAGGCTTTTTGAAAGCGTAATGAGAATGTCAATAACAGATTCAGCCCCCTGTTATGATCCTGCAATAATTAAAAAATCTATTGGGCCAACTTTAGAACTGTTAAAAGTTATACAACTAAGAAAAGAATTAAATAAGGAGAATTAAGATGAATGAAGGAATGACGGCAAGAGTATCAAGAATTATCAGTGGAAGTGCTAATAGGTTAATAACCATAATCGAAAGTGCTGCACCAGAAGTGGTTATGGAAGAGTCCATTAGAGAAATTGATGATGCTATTTATGATGTGAAATCTGAATTGGGTAAAGTAGAAGCATCCAAGCATATGATCAGCAAAAGACTTATTGAAACAAATAATAAACATAATGAATTAAGTGAGAATATCTCTATTGCACTCAATGAGAACCGTGATGATTTGGCAGAAGCGGCAGTTTCGAAACAAATGGATTTAGAGGCTCAGATACCTATAATGGAAAATGCGATCTCTGAAAATATTGAAAAAGAAAAAGAATTAGAAGGGTATATACTTGCATTGAATGGTAAAAAGAGTGAAATGAGAGAAGAGCTGCAGTCATTTAAGGATGCAAAAAAGAAAGATACACTTGCGAGTGTAGAACTATCTAAGCTGAATTTGAGTGAGGCTGATATTGAACAAAAAGTGTCAAAAGCAGAAGAGGCGTTCAATAGAGTGATGGGGAATTCAATGGGCATTTCAACGGGTAGAAAAACAAATCTTGAAAATGATGTTAAGATTTCAGAGCTTGCAGAGCTTGCGCGGTCAAATAGAATCAAAGAGCGTCTCGCTGAAATTAAGGCAAAGAAATAATTTATGATAGAATTAGCTTTATCAAGCCATAATATACCGTTTACTGTGGCTATTTGTATCATGTTTTCAATAGCACTCATGGAAGGTGTTGGACTTCTTTTTGGCGTTGGGTTCTCAAATATTTTGGACTCAGTTTTTCCAGATATAGATATAGACGCAGACATTCCAGACGATTTTCAATCACCTGATTTCTTTTCCAGAATACTGACTTGGTTACGGGTTGGGAAGGTGCCAATATTAGTTTTGGTAATAATTGCACTCACCGCATTTGGAGTCATTGGTTTTTTGATACAAATAGTATCGCACTCGTTTGTGGCGCATTATTGGCCGGCATATATTGCAAGTATTCCTGCGGTGATGTTGTCTATTCCAGTAGTCAGAATAACGGCAAAAGTCTTAAATAGGTTTATACCAGAAGATGAATCCGATTCGATTTCGATAAAGACATTTATAGGGAAGGTTGTAACAATTACTTTAGGTACTGCGACAATTGGTCATCCCGCTGAGGCAAAATTTAAAGATGAGCATGGGCATACCCATTATATGATGGTGGAGCCTGATGCTGAAGATATACAATTTCCCCAAGGATCTGAAGTGATCCTTTTAAAACAAAATGGTAGCGTCTTTCAAGCTATGTTAAACAATAATGAATTATTAACTAATAAAAACAACTAGGAGAAAAAAACAATGATGGAATATGGATTAGGAATTTTAGTCGGAGTACCAATTATTGCAATGATTACAATCGGTGTAATATTTGCAAAATTATATACTCGATCAACCAAAGAACTTTCTTTTGTACGAACCGGTTTAGGTGGTCAAAAAGTAATCATGAATGGAGGTGCATTAGTACTCCCAGTATTGCATGATATCATTATGGTAAATATGAACACGATTAGATTAGAGGTGAATCGTTGCAATGAGCAGTCACTGATAACTATGGACAGAATGCGTGTAGATGTAACAGCAGAATTTTATGTTCGAGTACAGCCCGTTACCGACTCTATAGCCGATGCGGCACAAACTCTTGGTAAACGTACCCAAGAAATTGATGAACTTAAAGAGCTTGTTGAAGGTAAATTTGTTGATGCACTTCGTTCTGTAGCTGCAGAAATGACCATGGAACAACTGCATGAAAAACGTACTGATTTTGTTCAGAAAGTACAGTCAGCGGTATCTGAAGATCTATTGAAAAACGGAATGGAGCTCGAATCAGTTTCTCTTACCTCGTTAGACCAAACAAATAAAGATTATTTTAATCCTAATAATGCATTTGATGCAGAGGGTTTAACTAAGCTCACGCAAGAGATTGAAGCGCGCAAAAAGATGCGTAATGATATTGAGCAAGATACTAGTATTCAAATGAAAACAAAAAATCTTGAAGCTGAAAAATTAGCTCTGGAAATTTCCAAGGAGACAGAATATGCTCGTATGGAACAAAAGAGAGAGGTTGATGTTCGGTTAGCTATTGAAAATGCAAGTGTTGCTAAAGAACAAGCAGATAAAAGAAAAGAATCTGAAGAGGCGAATATCATCGCTGATCAGCGAGTTAAGTCAACTCAAATTATTGCCGAAAAAAAGATTCAAGAAGAAGAAATAGAGAAAGAAAAAGTTCTTAAAGAGAAGGAAATTGTAAAAGAGCAAACAATTCAATCTGCACAAATTTTAAAAGAAAAAACGGTTAAAATTGCAGAGCAAGATAAGGCTATTGCTATTAGTGAAAAATCTAAAGAAGAGTCTGAAATGAATGCTGAAGCTGAAAATGCTCGTGCTCTTGCAGTAAAAGCAGAAGAAGAAGTGAAAACAGTTCAAGAAACAGAAGTTGCAAACAGAAATAAACAGATAGAATTGATAAAGGCCATGGAGTCAGCCGAAAAAGAGGCTATCGCTATTACTGTTGCTGCCGAAGCTGATAAACGTGCAGCTCAAGATCAGGCAGAAGCTATAACAATAGCTTCTAATGCCGAGGCTGAAAAAGAAAGAATTATAGCGAAAGGTCAAGCTGACGCTGAAGTTTTAAAAGCAGAAGCTGCTGCAAAAAAATATGAAGTTGATGCTGCGGGTACCAAGGCATTACATGATGCTGAAAATCTCCTTTCTGAAAATATTATCGATATGAAAGTTAGGCTTGCAACTATTGAAAACTTACCAGGAATTATTGAGCAAAGTGTTCGTCCAATGGAATCAATTGATTCCATCAAAATTGTTCAGGTAGATGGGCTTACCGGAGGTGGAAACAATGGCGCTGCTGTCGAAGGTGTGTCAAATGCATCAACAGGTCTCGGTGATCAAATAGTGAATAGTGCATTGCGCTATAGAGGCCAAGCTCCACTTGTCGACTCAATATTAAAAGAAGTTGGCCTAAATGCGGGTAGTTTGAGTGGTCTCACCGATGTTTTAAAAAGTGCAACAGGTGAGACTCCTGAAATATAATCATAATTAAATGTATATATGGGTGACTGCATTAGTAGCCACCCTATATATTATCTATAACTAAAGGAATTAAAATGAATTATACAACAGATGAATATAGTGCTTTATTGAGCCTTATGATAGCGTACCTTGATCAGGAAAGTGCATCAGTTAATGAAAAATTGATCTCAGGAATTACTCCTGATGAACTTGCTCTTGTTGAAAAATATTATACGGTCAATTCAAAAGAAGTTGAGTCGAAACTTGCTGATTTTGGGAGTGTCCTTAAATTGGATGAGGCTGTTAAAGCAGGGTTAGTCAATGAATCTAAAGAGGTGAAATTAAAAGCTTTGGCTGTTGGCTATAAAATGGCACTTCAAAATGATGGAGTGGTTGACAGTCTTGAAGCTGGAGTTCTTACTAAATTTAGTGTACCATTCGGGTTGAGTGCAGATGAAATTATTGCGCATGCAGCAAGTATCTAATTGTTCCTTGTGTTAGTACAATCGGCACTGTATGTAGAGAAAATTCGTAGAGTCAACTGTCACTAATGCAGTATTTATGCTCTCTCAGTTTATCAAATTTATGATTGAGTAATTTGAATGAACTGAGAGAGATTGTTTAGAACGTCAACACCTATCAAATAATAATACTTGACTGCTTTGAGGAATGGATATCTGCCAAGATGTACCTGCCCGATGCCATGAGACTGATACTTCTCTCACCGTTTCAGTATTTCTATGTCAGACATTTCCGTAGACCTCAGAGAAGTGCCTTGGACAGCAGGGAAGTATAGTCCCTTGTCTCAGGTCTAAATGTCCGCCTCGTATAATATACCTTCTACAAAGAGCAAAGCCCCAACAAGAACAGTTCACTTCATGTATCTATCATCATACACAAAGTGAACCTTCCAAATACTAAAAAGCAGATATAACAGAATCCAATAACTCTTTTTCTTCTATTGAAACATCGTTGTCAGCTTCTGATATAGCTCTGATATAGTCAATAAGTAGATTCTTATGTTCATCCTCAAGGACTGTACTGATTGTTTGGGTTAGTTTCGAAATATCTGGTAAAAGTGCGGGTAAGATGGCTGTGGGGTAGGGGGGCTATAAACTTCCCAGAAAAACCACTTAATTGTAATCGCATATAATACCAGTGAGCACTGTCAAAGATATTTAATTACATTTATAAATGATGAGAGGATTTATGAAAATACTAAACAAATTTATTTTACTGAGCATACTAATGTTTTCGGTGCAGACTTGTTCAGATAAAGCAGGCAGCACTGGAGTAAACAATTCTATTGGACAGAACAATGAGTCCAGTTCGGTTACAACGAATGTATCTAGTTCCGCCATATCTAATAAGTCTATTTTAGACACGGCGAAGCTAAACAGTAGTAGCGCCATTTCCTTTGATATGGTGGTGTCGTCAAGTGAATCTTCAGTGATAAAAGAAAGCTCATATGGGGTCGCTTCTGAATATTCAAATGCAAACTCTGTGAGTAGTAATACTATACCGAGTAGTTCAAAAGGAATGGTACTATCAAGCAGTAGTGTATATAGCTCAGAAAAAGAAGGTGCGGTGAGTAGTAGTGATTTTGTGTCGAGCAGCAGTATCAGTAGTAGTGTGTCAAGTAGCAGTGTCGCAAAAAGTGTAAACGCACTGGGAGTTCCAACAAAAGAATATAATGCACTTTTGGATTTATATGCTACAGCAAATGGAGATTCATGGGATGATAATACTGGGTGGCTCGATTCTACTGCTGCATCTTGGTATGGAGTTGTGGTAAAAAATAACCATGTCTCAGAACTTTTACTGCACTATAATAACCTGAGTGGAACCATTACTGATTCAATAGGAAATTTAGAGAGGCTTTCAAATTTGTCTCTGAGTAATAATAGTATTGAGGGGAATATTCCCTCTTCCATAGGTCAGTTAACCTATTTACGAAACTTGAGCTTAACGCACAATCAACTGACGGGTGAAATTCCGGATGCCTTCTCTAGCTTAACGAATCTCATAGATTTGTCTCTTAATGATAATGTGTTAGTGGGGGAGTTGCCAGAATCCGTTGGTGAGTTGAGTCAGCTCACTACATTGAGTGTATATAGTAACAGCCTAACCGGAACATTTCCAGAGAACTATTCTCAGTTAATTAATCTGACCAGCCTTAATTTGGCAGGCAATAATTTTACCGGAGAGTTACCCGGTAGTATTGGTAAACTCTATAGTTTAAAGATTTTTTCAATTTCTCAGAATAATTTTACAGGAACTATTCCAGATAGTCTCGGAACCTTATCAAACCTAAAATGGTTTGCTGTAAACGACAATAATTTTACTGGCCCTTTACCTGCAAGTCTTGGGGGGCTCACGAATCTTAGTGTGATTTCTGCACAAAAGAACAATTTAACAGGTACAATACCGGAATCTTATGCGGTTTTGCCTGCATTAAATTGGTTGGTTGTAATAGAAAATTCACTTTCTGGTATTATTCCAAGTTTTATAACTTCATTTACAAATAGTGATATTATTGAGCTGTATGATAATGATTATTGTCATGAGGATCAAGCAGATGAGGTTCTTACGTTTCTTGTTGGCAAAGATTGGAAAAATACTTTTCCTACTTGTATATAGAAGGAATGATATGTAATGGTTCTTGGGTGATGGGTATTGTTTTATGTAATTAAGGATTTAAGCTCAGTCTGGTGAAGTGTAACGGGTCATAGTTAGAATCCAAGTCAAAACCACCATGTGAGATCATCAATCTTTTATACAGCGCACTGATCTAACAAGTTCTTTCTGGGCATTTCTGAAATTAAATTTATTCGAGGTTGCTTGGAACACTGCGGTTTTGACGAACTCAGAATATTCAGGAATTGTATCACTTAACCAGAAATGAGCTTGTGTACCCAGATAGTCATACTTTTCAACTTCGATCTTGGGATAGGGGAGAATAACAGTAGCTGAATAGCCACCAGGTAAAATTCCAAAACCAAAGATATCTATACTGTCTGAGTCTAAGGGGAGTGGCTTGGAATTCCAATTGACATTTGCAAGAAGCTTTTGACCGCTTTTGCCATAATCAAACGTAATATTCTCTATGGTGTGTTCCAGAATTTCGAAATCGCCTATAGAAGGGATGTGCCAGCCTTCAGGGCAAATGTCATGTTGAGAAATAGTATTTATGATGTCATTGCTATCGATATCCATTGTGGTGTACCAGTTATAGAGTCTGCCATATGTTTGACAATGCTCGCTGTCTCTGTGGTCTTCCTTATCTATCTTGGCGCCTCCATCAACATAGCAATACCCAATAGTAAAGTCTTTTAATGAATCTTCTGTATGACCTGAATAATTTAAGTTTTCAGCCATCCACACTTGGTCACCCACTGTAACTGACGTATAGGCTTGTTGGTCACGATGATCTATAAATTCGATTATTTCTTTTGAAATAACAGCTGTGTTTTTTTGAATACACCGAACCGATACCCCAACAGTTTTTTCGAAAGAGATTGAGTTAAATAAGCTGTCATGCGCATTTAGAGAATAGGCTGATGCATTATTGTCGGAAAATTCGGTGGCACTCCACCAATATCCATTCATATCAATATAATTGTAATGGCCCATAGAAGAACGAATTCCTCCAGGCAGTGCAGTAAATCCAAGTGTGTTGTTGCCATCCTTTTGCCAGAGTTCTGTGTCTGCTTTTAATATTTCTGCAATATTTGAATCGAGGGAATTTCCATATACAGTGCCATTGAGTCGATACACAGATATGTAACTAAGAAAGTTCCAATCATCATCAGCGGGTATTTGCCAATCTGGAGGACAAACACTTGCTGAATTGTTAGTAGGAAATAATTCGTTCCAAGTGTAGAGTCTGCCATAAGTATCACACAATGTATTGGTTTGATTTGAATCTTCGTCATAACAGTACCCTATAGGTGAATGTGACGTTCCCTTAAAATTGAGGTTTTCTATCATCCAATCAGTATGTCCTATTGATGCATACTTATATGTTTGTGAATCACGGGAGTCAACGAGAGTAGAATAATCCACATTCCAGTCAATTTCCTCGTGAGAGTAATTATGTTGATAGGGAGTGTGCGATGAACTGCTATAATCACTATAGCGGCTTTCATTATAAACGGTTTCCGTACAATTCACCATCATGATAAGAAGTGAACAGAGAAAGAGCTTTATAGGATACTTTTGTTTCAAAGGTTACCAATGTGGAACAAAAATATTGAAATTAGTTAAATTGGGGGTTGCTGTCTTTATAAAGAAAATGGGATACCCATTTGATTACCTATGTGTTTTAATATTCATCATATATTAGTTGGGCTACTTGGATGTACCTTTTTGATGTTTTCTGCATGTACGCGTTGTGACGTCACAGAGGAAAAGGACATTTTAATTTCGATTCAGCTAATACAACAAGAAAACATGAATCTCAATGGAGATGCTTTTAGAAGTACTATTACTTGGCCAACAAAATATCACACAGATGAATCTGATTATTTAGAAGTTACAAATTCAGGTTTTTTCTTTCAAATTCCTTTGAATAACAAAGAAAATCTGCCTTTTTCATATAGAGTGGCAGTGGATGGTGATGATATTCGTTTTCCCATTATAGGAAATACACTTCCAATCAGACGCTCATTAGATCCATCAGATTATCCTGATAAGATTGATGAATCTGCCTATCAAATTATTGTCGAAAAAATGGATACGTGCATCGTGTTGACTGATGAAAATATAAAATCCCATAGATTACTACAATCCATGAAATACTGGAATGTTCAATGTTATGATGTAACTCTCACCAGAGAGGATAAACTATACCATGCCCGTTATGAAAAAATAGAATGGATATATGATAGTGAACATTGTCATGATGATAATTATTCTCCTGATTTACCGAACATTTATATTGGGGGGTGATGATGATTGCCGCTATTCGCGACACTCGCTTCTATTATGATATCTGGCAAAAGAAGTTGAGTGAAGTTGAGTTTACCAGTATGAGAGAAGCAATTAAGAACAGGGCCGCCCTGAATACCTATCCGAGGTTTATACAGGAACTCCAAGAGCTCCTCTATGCCCTTAAAGAACGGGTTGATCATATCGTGCATCCCTTAGAGGATTCGAGGATTCCGGGGCTGTTTTAGCCTGTGAATCATCGATTATGAATAAAAATGATCAAATTAGCTAAAAACGCAACAAGAGAGGTTTTAGAGTATGCGCTATCCTGCTATGCCTGCTATCTCATTGTTCAAAATGGTGAATCCACTAAGCCAGTAATTGCACATGGGCAAACTTATTTGGCAATTAAAACAAGGCGACAGGAGCTGAAAGAGCATAATAAAATGTTAGTTGAGACTGCGCAGAAAGCCGGAGTGGAGACTACTGTTCACTCTATAACTATATCCACCTAGGATGGTATCCCTTATTGCTTATTACAGATTAACATTGATTTTCAGGCTAAATATTAAGTATAATCTGTTATAGTGAAATCGTTAATGTCCTAATGGGTGCAGGTGAGTCTGTAGGTATTGTATGAAAAAAGTAGCGTTACATGCTTTAGAGGTTGATGCTCCATTGGATGGGTATTTATGTCATGTGGAGTCTGGTGAAGTTATGCACAAGCCAGGTGATACGTTATCGCTCACAAACCTTTTATTTATGGAAGATTGTGACGTAAGTGAATTAATGGTATGTGGAAATGCCGCTGAACTCAAAAAATTTCAACTTGCCTCTTCATTTAAAAAAATATCAATACAGGATTTACCCGTTAATGAAATTTCTCCAGTTGATGTTATCAGTTCTGCAAATGAGGTAGTCGCACAGGCAGGGCATGTATTTACCGTTGATCTAATTGAATCATTAAAAAAGCTTGAGAATAACGATCTCTTTTATAAAAAAGACGATATGGAACGAAATATATTTCAGGCCCATAAATATTCATCCTTACTTGAAAGTGACAAAGCGGAAAGTGTCAGTAAACTCAAAGAAGTAATACACCCCAAAGAAAAGCTTCGCAGAGCATTAGAAGTGGAAAAAGAGAAGGAGCGCCAAGAGAGGTTGACTTTTGATGAGACCGAAATACCTAGAGAGAGGTTTATTAACGAACGTTCTAAAGAGATGGCGGTTAATTATTTAAGAAAGAAAATTAATAAAGGCGAGATTCAGGGGATTCCAACAGATGAAAAAGAACTTTTTAAATCGTTGCAATTAATTGTTGAAAATAGATCAGAAGGTGTGCTGAACGAGTATATAAAAAGGTACAAAAGTTGGATTGAAAAGCTTGATGTTATATTTTATGATCTTCGTATTAATACACTAGTAGAATATGATGCTATAGAAGAAGTTGCAAGAGATATGTTGACTCTATTTTTGCATGATACCTACTTTTTTATCAACCTTACCAATAGAAGAGAACCTCCAGATTCAAAAAATTATCTTGTCGTTCATTCGGTAAATGTCGCTATACATAGCATTAATATTGCTACTGCTTCGGGGTATTCTCGGGAGTATATACTAGAGTTGGCGGTCGGTGCCTTATTACATGATGTTGGGCATTTGTTTACCTATAAGCCAATGTTTACTATAAAAGTATTGGATGATACAGAACAACATAAATTTGATCAGCACTCCTTAGTCGGTGTTGCTATGCAAAAAAATATTACCAAGGTACCTGTTTCAACAGGGTATATAATTTTACAACATCATGAACGACTCGATGAAAGTGGCCCAGTAAGTTTCGTCGATGCTGATAAGGTGCATGATTTTGCACGGTTAGTTGCTGTTGCTGTATACTATGAAACGGAATGCAGATTCTGCTCTCCGCACGATGCTATGATGCATGCGATTCACCAGATGAAATTAAATATTTTGGAGTCACATTTTTTGAGATTGCTTCTTATGACGATGTCGATTTTTCCGATTGGGACTTATGTCCTATTAGATAACGGCGTAGTAGCTAAAGTAATAGGGTGTAATAAAAATGAAATAAAAAAACCTTTTGTTTCGACAATTGCAACAGTTGATGGGGTGCATTTATTTCCTTTAGAAAAAACTGAAATTTTAAACTTGGCTGATGAGAATGTTACTGTGAAAATTTTGAAAAGTACAGAACACCCTTCGCTTGAGTCAAAATATAATTTGGGGTTTTAACGGATGGGAACGCCTATATACGAAGCATTAAATGAATTAATTTCAGTCTCTATTGAAGACAATGGGTACAAAGCATTTGTTTCGGTTAAAAAAAACAGGGAAGACTTTGAATGTTCTAACACCCAGGTTATAGAATTTCTTAAAGATAAAAAGGTTACATATGGGTATTCTCTTGATGCTATTAAAACCATTATTCAGCGTATAAAGGAGAGAGAGCCTGGTGAGGCAATTCTCGTTGCGTCGGGAAAAGTAAAAGAAGAGGGCAAAGATGGGAGTGAGAAATATAAATTCAGAACTAAAATGATAATTGGCGCGGAAGTAGATGATAAAGTTGATTATAAGGAACGTAAATTAGTTAACAATATGAGGCCTGGTCAGATTTTGGCTGTTATCAAAAAACATATTTATGGAAAGCCAGGGTTAAAAGTTACAGGTGAAAAAGAAGAAGCGGTGCCTGTTAGAAAAATTGCGATACCGAATGCAGGGTTAAACGTTCAAGTCTTTGAAAAGGAAGGAGTCTTAACCTATGTTGCTATGTCGGCTGGGCATGCTCGACTTATTTTTAATGAAATGCAGGTAACATCAGCTTTTGCAATAGTAGGGGACTTGGATCTCACAAAAGGCAATATCGACTTTGTTGGTGATGTAGAAGTTACAGGTGATGTTGCAAGTGGATTTAAAATCACCGCCGGAGGAAATATTATTATTGGAGGTAACGTTGAGCCCAATGCGGTTATTATCGCTAAAAAAGATATTATTGTTAAAAAAACAATCCGCTGTGGAAAGAACCTTGGAGGCTTTGTTGCAGGTGGAGATATCACTGCTGGCACAATACTTAATAGTCGAATTGAGAACAAAGGTGATGTGTATGTTAAAGATATGATTGCTGATAGTGAAATATTCAGTATGGGACATTTTAGCTGTTCGTGGGGCACAATTCTTGGGAGTACCATTGAGGCGGTCAGCGGTATATCGGTAAACAGTATTGGAAAAGAGTCGGGTGTTGGACAGAATATTATTATTGCCGGCAATACTGATATTAATGAAGAAGCTCTTGAAAAAGCGGATCAAGGTCTTCTCAATTTAAATAATGAACTTAATCTTATCGTTAAAAATATTCCAACAAAAACTGAAGAGTCAACTGATGAAAATAAAGAAAGTAACGCAGAGAGATTAAAGAACCTTAATAAAGCACGTGCAGTCCATGTTGAAGAATTGAATGAAAAGATTGAGGCACTGCAAGAAGAAAAAGAGTATTTGGAATCCCATTTACATACGAACCCCGATGCTGTTATCGAAATTCGTGGTAAAGTGTATCCTACTGCTACGATTATAAATGGTTTAAATCGAATGTTAATATTTGACGATATTGAATCTGCATGTACTCTTGAATATCAGGCTCCCGAAATGCCCGAAATGCCCGAAAATATCTAAACTAAAATTTTATTGCAAGCATTCTTTTAGCAATATCCCGGATTCACTAAGGACTGAGTCTGACTGTAATCCCCCCGAAAAACTGGGGATGGTAAAATAGAGACCTCTGACTACTCCAACAGTTTTTGACCAGTGCACAATGAATCAAACACAGCAGTTTTGAAACGTTCTACCTCTTTTCTCTCTGCGGTATAATCAGGATAGTAAAGTGTTCTCTCATGAGAGCCTTCCTGTATGCTACACGATTTACCTTTTGAGGAGCACGTTTCTACAATAGATCCGATATTCAGGCAATCGAAGAAGGAATAGTCTTCTGATCTCACTTCAGAACAAAAACTAAGCCCAGTACTACTCCTTGATTCTTCGAAACTAAATCCATGCCTGCAACCTCTAAATGTATTAAATTTCATAGGTATTTTCTCATATCCAGAAGATCCACTTTGCACTATCTGCGGTATAGATTTTGATACACGGTACCCTTGAGTAATATCTTGTATATCGTCCGTGGCAAGGTCTGGAATAGTCACTGTTAATTCAATTGCAGGTGCATCTCCTATCCAGTAGGGCTGTGTAAAGGTATATTGTGCCATGCCAGAGGATAGACTATAAAATAAGAGCACTATTGAATGAGTTTCAAAATCTATTTGTATGGTGTCAAGTTCTGTGAATATTTTGTCTCGATCTCTTTTTTCATCAAAACGGGCGATATCATCTTTAAAGGCTTTAAATTCATTGGCCGTTTCAAATACAAGGTAGTCCACACCACCATTAAGATTTGATAGAACACTGAGGTCTCTATAAATAGTAAAGGGGCTTACAAGGTCCGTGCTTATAACATTTTTTTCTTTTATAACTTCGAGTTCCATAGTGAAAGACACCGTAACTGGCTTTTCGCCATCCAAAAGGTCAGAGGTAATGGTGTATTTATATGTTCGTGGTTTTATATCGAAGATGATTTCGTCATTATTTTCTGTGAGAGCTTTATAAAAGAGATACTGTCCTTCGTCATTATAAAAACGTATAACGAGTTTTGCTGGTTCACCGGCCCAGTTTGCAGATATCCGGGCTATTGATTTTTCAGGTACGACTAAATTATAGGTATAGACATCTGAGGTGTCGGTAAAGGTGTAGTTCTCCACAGTTTTTTCATATACATCCATTAGTGTAATGGGAACAGCTTCATTAACTTCAGGTTCTTTATTATCAGGTAGTGTATCTTCAGTTTTGGTCGTATTGCAGGCGCCCATAAAAAGTAAGGTGCTGTATATTACTATTTTGAAACCAAAGAGTAGTGTTCTTTTTAAATCTATAGTCATAATTAAAATCCTGAAGCTCCTACTGTCCTCTCAAATGAGCGTGGGTAGGATAGGTAGAGGTATAAAGTATTGTTGTTTATAATTATAATCTGTTTTAGATAGCTTAACTACTTTATATGAGGAATGGAGGTGACTATTTACTTACCTAGAGTAACATAGGCTTCATATACACGCCCACCAATACAGGGTCGTTATGGAGTATTGTATATTTTTGTCGGCAATGAGCAGAGTGTATGAATATTCAGGTTTTTTTTGGTAATGACCACTATGAGTTCGTTTTCAGAATACCTTGGGAGCTTGCATTATGTTGTGCGTTGCATTTTAAGTTTCAATAAAAACTTATCGTATTAGGTTGGCATTACAGCGGAAATAACCTATGCATATTAAAATAATTACTTCTTTTTTATTGCTTATATCACTGTTTGCCACTTCGCCTCAGGCTGAATGTGTGGGCTGTGGTGTAGAATTACTCTATCTGCCCATTGCTTTTTCAGTGGTTAGTGGAGTGACATCTGCGGTGCCTATGGTTTTTCAAGAGGACAATGAAGACTATAGTTATTTGAGAACATATGCATTGGGTTTTTCAGGAAGTATTGCAGGAGTTTTTATCGGTTTTTCCACAACCGATTACTACCCAAAAACAGCGGTATTTGATGAATTATTAGGAGGCTTTTCTGGGTTACTCCTTGGTAATGCCTTAGGGTATTATACTTCTAAATCAACTAAGGTTCCTTCGATTAGTTTAAGAATGAATCCCAGTGGGAGTAAAGGATCCATTACAGTGATCTTGAGTATGTAACACCTTATCTAATACGGTGAAGTCGGCACTGACCAAAGAGCTGGGTGGTCCGACACTCAAAGCCATTCAAAATTACTTGACGCATTCTGTGAATAACTCTTCGGGTTGAGTACCGCTACTCTAATGGATGAACAGTCTCAGGAGTATATCCTCAATAACATTAAGAAACAGGTGTTTAATACATGAATTCTCCGTAAAGAACTCATTGTCACTGATAGAGCCTCTTTACCACCCATGTGGATGTCATGGAGTATCTGGGCTTTAGGAGTGATTTTGGGTTTACCAGTATGAGAGAAGCAATAGTCTCAACATTTCCGTAATAACGTTCACAATGAGTGAACGTTATTACGGAAATGATTAGCGGAAGTAGTTTGGGAAATGAGAATGAGCATTTAACTTTGCGGAACTTCTTGCAAATATTTGCCTTTTTAGTAAAAAATCAAGATGAGGAAATTAATAAACATAAGGAAAAATATGATAAATATACTTCGAACAAGGTGGGGGTCTATCTAGGGCTAGGATACTGTGGTGTCATTTGCGGCCCCATGCTTACGTTGAGGAAGCACGCAGGGGTGTGTTATGATTATCATTTACAGCTTGTTTACAGTAATAAAAGCCTAATTATCTATTATAGCATCGTTTCGCACCAGTGTGGTGAGATTATTAGCCCCTTATAATCAAGGATTCAACAACACTAAAAGTAATTTGGAATTTTTTATGAAATACACCTACATAGTATTAACAGTAATTTTTTTTGTATTTAATGGCTGTGAAATTTTTAATAGTGATTCAAGTACAAGAGACTATATAATAACTGTAAATTCAAAGAAAGACTTACCGATTGATAGTATAAAAGCACTTACTATCAAAGGAGCTGATTCTACACATTGGTTTTTTACAGACGCTAACTTTGAAAAGACAACTATTGATTCTATAACTGAAAGAATCACCGTTACACTAGATTTAAAGGCTCATAAAAATGAAACGATTGTCGTTGAATATTCCTGCTATAGTAGTGGATTATCTATAGTCCAAAGAAACTCTAGGTTTAAGATGAATGCCCCTATAATACAGATTTCAGGGGGAGTTGATACTGTACTCGTTTCTTTTTTACAGGAGTATAATAAGAAACACACTTCCTTGGACTCTACAACGATGAATCCCCTCCAGCGCGAAGCTCAATGGGATCAGAATAAAACAATACTTAGAGAGCTTACCACTGTGTATATGCTTGAGCATGATAGTAGTTCTCTCACACTGTATGATGCATACAAAAAGCATACCGTACATAAAAATAGCTCAGTACTCGCAACAGCAGATACTATAGCTCTTTTTAGCACAATACGGGATACTCTAATAATTCGAGGTCTTAATGTCGATTCTGTATTTGCCACTATCCTACCCGATAATCTCAATGCCGACTCACTTCTTGCGTCATTGCCTGAACCATCAGATATTATAAAACGAGGTGAACCTGAAGCAACATTCACCTTTTCCGGAACAATTGGTAAACATAATCAAGATGTGTCGAAAGTCGTTTTACACATATGGGGCACCACTATTGCTGACACAATAATCACCCCCGCTTCTTATGATCCGTCATTAGGTACCTATTTAGGGTTGTTAGATGTGTATGAAATTGGAGATAATTATACAGTTGCTGTGCATGTATATGATTACAGTTCTAGAATGACTGGATATATTAGGAAAGATTTTAATCGGTTACAGTTTGCTATAAGTTTTATTGATATTGATGCATGGAATGCAAAACCATGGGCCTCAATTGATCCACTTATTGATGTTTCCATTAATGATACGATAGCTGTATCTTGGAACGGTGGAGACTCGCTCAACAGGGGCACAATAGCAGAAGCTTGGTGGAAATCAGGCGATAGTGACTATATACAACAAATTGACTCGGTACACTCAATAGTTGCCCCTCCAATTATGTCGCTCGACTATGCTATTCTACTAAAGGTCATGGACAATGACAGCAATGTAACATACGATACTATTTCACTAAATGTACTTCAGGATGCACCAATTATCGATGCAGGTGAAGCGATTGAGGTACCGGTAAATTTACCTATCAAATTTAAAGGAAGCGCCTCACAGGAATTTGGCTTTTTCACATTGTTTAAATGGGATTTTGTTGGCGATGGATTATATAATGATTCAGCGAGTATTGACACAATACATGAATACACATATCAACATGCAGGCGTGTATACTGCGCGATATAGTGTGATTGATGACGACTACAATACTCAGATTGATTCTCTTCAGGTAACCGTTACCAATAGCGCACCAGAAGTATATTCACTCTCAGTTGATACTGTCGTGCTATTGAAAGATACGATAGTGTCTATATATGACACTCTTTTCTTTACTGCACAGGTTAAAGATGCGGAATCGAACATATGTAACGTTACCCTTAACGGAAATGGAAACACTAAAATCGATGTAAGTGATACGGTTAACTTCACTGCTGATTCTATCATTCGACTTGCACATGCATATAGTGATACAGGGACTTTTACTGCCGAATATACTGTTATAGATTATGATGGACTTTCTCATACTGCACACGTTAAAGTTGGAGTTGTTCAGGATGTGCCTAAAGTATTAGCCGGCACATCATTTACTCAGGCCATTAACAGTATGTGTACTTTTGATGCTACAGTGACACAAAAATTTGGTTCCTACGAGATGTTTATATGGGATTTTAATGGTGATGGAATTATGGATGATTCTTCAGCTATTACTCCAGATATCGAATATATCTATCGTAAGTCGGGTTCATACACCGCAAAACTCTTTGTTCGCGATGATGATAAAAACATTGGTATAGACTCTCTCTCTGTCATTATAACAAATACGCCTCCCATCATAGACCAATTTAAAAATGACACTCTTGTTGCAAAGGGAAGTATCGTCTCTTTTACAGCAGAGACTCATGATATAGATGGAACTATTGACCTATACGAATGGGATATGGATGGAGATGGTGTTTATGAAGTCTCAGAATCGGTGTATAAAGCTCAATTGAAACAGTTTACGATCCCTGGAACATATATGATACGGTTAAAGGTTAAAGATGATGATGGTAAAATAGCACTTGATTCCTGTAAATTTCAAGTCAACCACCCACCCACTATTTTGACAACACAATTGGTTATGAATGAAAATAGCCTAGCCTTAATCGGTCCAATCATCGCAGAGGATGCCGATGGGGATACATTTGATCTTTCCATAGAAGGCACTACATTTACTTTAGATGAGGGATATGTACTTCACCCTCAAATTTCCCTAGACTATGAAAAAGACTCTATCGTTGAACTTGTGGTTGTATTGTCAGATCAGATTGATACCATCAAAGAAACAATTGCCATAAAAATCGTAAACCTCAATGACAATATACCTAATATTATTTTTTCTAAAGAAGTGCTCAATGTTGGTGAAGATACCGAAACCCTTATAAGTATCAAAGCTCAAGATGCAGATAACGATTCGTTAGTTTGGACACATATAATTCCAAATAATGGTTCAGTCACTATCGTATCTACAGCGAGAAGCAGTATAGATCTGTCTTATACCCCTAATAAAGATTATATCGGTACTGATTTATTTAAACTAATTACAACAGATGGTGTACATTATGATACTACTACAATTAACATTGATGTTGGGGGTATAGATGATCCGGCCGAATATACTGGAACGCCAATACTTTCTGGTGACAATGTAGTTACAGGTATACTTATCGTTACTCCAGGTGAGTGTCATGATATTGACAGTGAGGAAATCTTTACCTATCAGTGGTACCGTTCGTTAACAGCTCTTGATCCCGGAACAGTAATCCCTGGAGTTGTATCAAATAGCTATCAACTAACTGAAAGTGATGGAGCACGTTTTATCAATGTTATAGCAAGTTGTAATGGTATTGAAAAGACAACAGATTTTACCAATGAAATTAATAGTCCTCCAATCATCAGACAAAATGATATCTATAATATATTCTTAACCGAGGATAGCGATCGAGTATTTGGAATTTCTGCAACTGATGTAAATGGAACACCACTTACATGGTCGATAATCGATCCAGTGAGTAATGCCACTGTCACTTTTTCAAAAATAAATAATGATACTATTGATATTCGCTATACCAACAAAAATAATTTTACAGGTACCGATGAGTTTAAAGTGAAAGTAACCGATGGAACATTGTTTGATGAAATTACTATTATAGCAACGATTTCTGAAGTGAATGATTCACCAGTGATTGCCCCCCCTGGTCAAACATCATTTACACTCATCGAAGATATGAATACAACTCAGCTTTCTACACTTTCTGCTTCGGATGAAGAGGGGGACCCATTAATATGGGCTATTCAGAAACAGGGTGTTTTAGGCGAGATGGTAGTAACCCAGTCCGGGGTGGTGTCTTACACACCTATAGGTGATGCATTTGGTGAGGATTCTATAATAATACAAGTAAGTGATTCTCATTCTACAGATGTTGTTGTGCTCTCTATTACTATTCAAGGGGTAAATGACGTGCCCGTTATTACTCCTATTGCTTCTACAGACTTTGAAATTAACGAAGATAGTAGGGAGTCCAAACTTATAACCTTAGAATCACATGACCCAGATAAAGAATTACTCATCTGGTCAATTACTCGCTCCCCACAATATGGAACGGGTTCAGTTTCATCAACTGGTGACGTCTTCTACACTCCTAATCCTGATGCAGCAGGGGCGGACACCATGCGAATAGAAGTAAGGGATACCCATGGTGCACAGGATAATATCGTTTTAGCAATTGAGGTGCTTCCGCTTAATGATTCACCCATTATCACTCCTCCTGATCAGACTGAGTATACTCTTACCGAAGACGATACTGCGGTACGATTAGTTACTATAATTGCCACTGATAAAGATTCAGAAGGCCTTGTATGGAGAGCATCGAACAATACTACTCTTGGTGTGGTTACTGTTGTGTCGGGACAAGTAACATATAGCCCTAAACCAAATAGCCATGGAAGAGACAACGTAAATATAATAGTTGATGATGGAAAGAGTACTGACCAAGTTCCGCTGATTGTTGATATTCTATCTGTAGATGATGAGCCTATAATTACTTTACCGGCGACAACTAAATTTTCGATCGATGAAGATGCGGCTGTAACTCAACTGGTAACGCTTTCAGCAACAGATGGTGATGGTGATGTACTTGAGTGGCGTATCACTACTAACGGTAATAACGGTATTGCCGCTATATCGACTGGAGGAATGGTAAGTTACACTCCAACACCTGAGGCCTTTGGCACCGATTTGATTATTATTCAGGTAAGTGATGGTCGCTATACAGATGATATTTCACTAAATATTACAATTAATTCTATTAATGATGCTCCAGTGATAGAGACTCCCACAGAGACTGAATTTACTCTTTTGGAAGACGCTGATCTTGTGCAACTTACTACACTCTTTGCAATTGATAAAGAGCGGGATGATCTTAGCTGGAGTATCTCGCAAAATGGAACAACGGGGGTTGCGTCCGTCTCATCTGATGGTATCGTTTCATATAAAGCAAATAACAATATGTATGGTGTTGATAATATTCGTGTACGTGTAAGCGATCAAAATGCGAGTGCTGAGATAGGGCTTCGCATAACTGTTCAAGGGGTAAATGATGCACCGGTCATTTCTCCACCTGCGCAGACCTCATTCCTTGTTGGAGAAAATAGTGAGAGTGCTGACCTTATACTTCTCAATGCGGTAGATTATGATGATGATGCCTTAGTGTGGAGTGTTATCCAAAATGGCTCACATGGTACCGCCTCAATTGATACCCTTGGACAAGTTATTTATGCACCGAATACGATGACAAATGGTGTGGATATTCTTCGCATTCAGGTGAGTGATTCACGTGTTACAGACGAAATATCTCTTACGGTCACAGTCAACTCTGAAAACGATACACCAATTATTGATCATCCAGCACAGGTCATCTTTACTTTTATAGAAGATGCTGTTGAGGCTGATTTAACTACTCTCAGCGCAACAGATGAGGAAAAAGATAACCTTATATGGTCTGTTTTCAAGCATGGGGGGAACGGCTCTGCAGCAGTAACTGATGGAGGATTAGTCTCTTATATTCCGAATGAAAACTTTTATGGTAAGGACACATTTAAAATAGCTGTATCAGATAACTACACTGAAGATGTGATATCATTATTTATTGTTGTAACACCTACAAATGATGCTCCAACATTTGATGAGAGTAATGAAACCTCATTTTCTCGATCTGAGGATGATGGCACAATGCATCTGGTAACATTGTTAGCTACTGATGTGGATGAAGATAATTTAACGTGGAGCATCATTCAGAATGGTATAGAAGGTCATGCAACTATTTCTGATGGATCAATTTTCTATACCCCAAAAGACAATATCTTTGGTGATGATGCACTCATTATTCGTGTAAGTGACAATATTGAATATGATGATATCACACTCAATATTTCTATCCAATCTGTAAATGATGAGCCGCTCATTTTTGATAGTGCCATTCAGGGGACTGTGCTTAATGGCTCCTTATTAAGTAATCCGGCGACCTGTACCGATTTAGAGGATGGAACGATTACGCCAACTATCAGTTGGTATAGGAGTGATAATCAACAGCACGTTGACGATGTGTTCATTGTAAATGCTCTTGAGTATACTCTTACTGATGATGATCTTGCTAATTATATATTCTCTATTGCAACTTGTGAGGATAAAGATAATGGCATAGCAACTGCTACAACTGAGTATACTAACATTGTGAGAAATCCAGGAAAATTGACATTAGTATTTGATACGCAGGTGGGGTCTGCCGGGCTCACTGTGGCTGTGCCCCTTAAAGGGAGTGTGGATGTTCTGATAGATTGGGGGGACGGCAATACACAAGTTATAACGCAGGAATCGAATGTGGTACATGAGTACAGTACTCATGGGACTTATACTGTAACTATAGAGGGTTCTCTTGAATGGTTTGGGAAAAGATCCTGGGATAATTCGACTTTAGTAACTAATAATCTTATTAAAGTTACCAGCTTTGGGGATCTTGGTATTCAAAGTCTGAGTGGTGCTTTTGTAAGGGCTGAAAATTTAATTGAACTTCCTCAGGAATTGCCATCAACAATAATAGATCTTACTTATATGCTCTATTACGCGACAAGTTTCAATTTCAATATAAACTCTTGGGATGTATCTAATGTTGTTAATATTAGTGGTTTATTTGCCTATGCGACTTCATTCAATCAACCATTGAATGACTGGGATACAAAAAGTGTTACCAGTATGGCTGACCTTTTTCTGAAGGCGAGTCAATTTAATAAACCACTGGATAAGTGGGATATGTCTAATGTCACAGATATGAAGTATGCATTTAGATTTGCGACAGCTTTTAATCAAAATATTAACACTTGGGATGTTTCAAAAGTCAGATCTTTTAAAATGGTATTTAATGCTGCCACGTCATTTGACAGTCCGCTCTATAACTGGAAGACAGGAAGTGCAACTGACTTTGCCGGTGTATTTGAATATGCTACATCATTCAATCAACCTATTGATGATTGGGATGTTTCGAAGGCAACTGATATGAGTTCTGCTTTCGAAGGGGCGGGAGCATTCAGCCAGAATTTGAACGATTGGGATGTGTCTAATGTTAGATTGATGGATGATATGTTTCGTGACGCTTCCTCATTTAATAGTCCACTTGAAAAATGGGATGTTCGTAAGCTTACTTCAATGATTTTGATGTTTTATCGTGCAGCTACTTTTGATCAACCCCTTGATGATTGGGATATAATGAGTCTTACTACAGGGGAGGGGTTTGTTTCATGTTCGTACGCGTATTCAGACATAAACTATTCAAAAAATCTTGTCAAATGGGCTGAACTGTCATTACAAAGTGGTGTTACACTAGATTTTACTAATTGTAAATATGATACAGGTGCTGCACTTGCCCGTCAGAAAATAATTGATGATTTTGGGTGGACTTTAAAAGATGGAGGACTGATTCCATAAGTCGGTAATAAACCAATAAAATTAATTACAACTTATTAGGTTAAACGCTAAAGGATAAATCCCGTGGTATGTAATGTAGGCGGGGCTTATTGTATGCATGGTTATAAAGTAATAAGAAATTTTCACATCTAAAAATTTGCTTGAGAATTTCTGCGATATTTAGCAGGTAAACAAAATTTACGATCAATTTACATTTCTCAGCCGTAATCTCACCATCCATTGGCTTAAATGAACGCAGTAATAAATATGTAAAGGCGCGATCGGATGGTGATGCCTATGCCATTGCTGATCCATCAAGGTGGCCCCCTTGTCGCAGGCTGTACCATACGCTGAACGAACAGTCTCAGGAGTACATTCTCAATAACATTAAAAAACAGGTGTTTAATACATGAATGCTCCGTAAAGAACTCATTGTCACTGATAGAGCCTCTTTACCACCCATGTCAGTCTATTCTATACTAAAATCATCGTACTTTACAACTAGGCGATTGTTTCTATGTTATAATAATACCCTCATATGAATTCACACCAAAGGACTCCTTTGAATAAAAATAATGTACCTCTTCTGCGTCGGGCATTAACACTGTTTTTAGAAGTAAGTTGCCGCCCCGAAATTATCATTACTTTGGGGATCTGTTATTTAATGAGCTCGCACATTACCAGTGTAGGTATCGGACTCATTGTACTGTTCATAACTATTCCTATGTATATGTTTGATCAGGTTGTGTTGCCTCGGAAAACAGGTTTTACCATAATACGCTACCTGTTTGGCTTTAAAATAGTGAACACTATTAAAGATAAGAAGCTTGGGTATTTTCAACTACTGTATCGCAGTTCATTGGTGTTGATATTAGAATCAATGGCCACTTCATTGATCAGCCTTTGTATTATTTGCTTCAGGGATGATAATCGCTCTATACATGAATTGTTATCTAAAACATCTTGTGTGGTTAGCCATAAGGCTCGGTATTATGTGTTGGTGTTTGTAGTGCCTCTGATGGTATTTCAATATCTGGCACTTATACAGGTAGGGAGTTCAGTTGTCGATAATAAAATAGTTAAGCCCCGTATTGAAGGTCAGGTCTTTAACTACCCTCAGGTGATTAACTCTGAAGAAGAGTTTGTGAAGCGCATAACAGGTGGTGCGCTATCGACGATAGTCTCTTTTGAAAATACAATAGAATCATTTAATAGCATTGAGGCTGTTGGGATAGAGCCTCCAATAGAAGATTATTATGGATTGTTTAAGCCTGAAGAGTGGACTATGTTGAGTTATCAAAAAAGCATGTATTGTGATAGTATACTATTTGATGAAAATCCATATAAATTGTTCCACCCCATGGCGTCATCAAAAGCTATAGTGACTCGGATTCTTGCTTCCGTTTCAGTGTCTATTATAGAGAAGCAAAATAACTATGTGTATGGCTGCGATCGAGATACCCTGTATCTTTCTCGTGAACTACTCCCGGCTACAAAGAAATACCTAATAAAAGAGTATGAGAAATATACTTCGAAAGAGATGATAAGTGCAATTCAGGTTTATGATGCAAATGGAAATATCGTAAAAATGAAAACGAGTCTAACAAAATGACTTGACTGTGGAGTATGAGTGCCTAAGAGGTTGACGTAGAACTGTCGCTATAAAGCTTCATTAATTCTCAGTGTTTTGTTGTATGGTATGTAACAATTTCTCTTTACTCAATGGTTTTGTGAGTATGGCACTAAATTCGTTATTGAGAAGTGCTTTTTGGTCGACTGTCATTGCAAGAGCGGTGATAGCAATGATGGGTAGCTCTGGTTTAAAACTATGAATGCTTTTAGGTACCTCTATGCCATTGGAGTAATGTATAGATATGTCCATAAGTATAAGATCGAAATTATTCTCAATGGTTAAGGTGATTGCTTCAGTACCATTTGAGGCATATGTTATTGTATGACTTGATTCTAGAGTGGCAGTATGAAAATTGTCATGGTTAGAAAAATCGTCTGCAACAATAAGTATTGAAAGGGACTTTTGGGGGGCGGTATCAAGACTTTGATTACTGTCTTTTGACTCTTGAGCAGCTGGGATGGTAAAGAAAAAACAAGAGCCTTGTCCTGGAGTTGACGTTACCCATATCTCGCCATTAAGCAAAGTAAGTAAGCTCTTTGCTATAGTGAGGCCAAGACCCGCACCTGCTTTGATAGAGTTGTTTGCTTGATCACTTTTTCTAAAGCGGTCAAAAATATGTTTTTGTTGATCATTTGGTATGCCAATTCCGGTATCTTTAACGTGAAAAAATAAGTCTGAACCATGTTTAGAACATCCAAAATCCACTGAGCCCGATTCTGTAAATTTAAAAGCATTGTCAATGAGAATTGTCAAAATTTGTTTAAGTCGCTGTTTGTCAGTGGTTATAATTTCATTGCCCTGAGGTAACTCACATTGTCGAAAGAGAGCTACTACCTTGGAGCCTATTTGACTCAGTTGATTTTGATATACCGATTCTATGACTTCATTAATGTTAACGGAATCGTAATACAGCGTTATTTTATTTGATTCAAGTATTGAAAGGTCTAAAATGTTAGAAATGAGCCGTAATAAATGATTTCCTCCCTTTTCTATATGGGTTAAATGTGATTGTTTCTTAGTTTCACTTAAATCAGGGGATTTGAGCAAGTTTGAAAAACCAATGATAGCATTAAGCGGTGTTCTGATTTCATGACTCATATTGGCCAAAAAGGATGTTTTTAATTTTTCACTTTCTTCAGCTTTTTCTTTAGCTTTTTCCATAAGAGATAATGAATGTTTCCTCTGGTAATCAAAAATCAGCATGATGTATACGGTAACAGCAAGGGTAGCGATAAATAGCTGTAATTCAATAAGTACTGTCTTTATTTCAGGTGAAGAAAATGGGCCATGATCGGTAATAGAAGATGCAATAGCGAGTGCTGCAACGAGGAGAATTGCACAGTAGCTTACTCGGGAGTCCAGTTTGAAAACTGACCAGGCCAATATTGGACATAAAATAAAAAGAGGTAAATGAAACTCTGAGAACAAATTATAAAAGTCAAGTATCACTATTGTGATGATAAAAAGTGACACAAAGAAAATGATTGATTTAAAGGGGGCTTTGAATTTATCATTTCTTTTAAACCAAAGATGAAGGAGGAGTGGAGTCAATAGAAGTACACCAACAGAGTCGCCAACCCACCAGGTAACAAATGAGAATAGGTAGGTATCCCAAGGAACTAAACCTGCAATCCCCAGCGAAGTAATACCAAGTAATGCACTGATAAAAGGCCCAATTATTACAGCATACAGTAAGAAATGAGATAGGTGAGTAAAGTCATTGAATAATGAATGATTTGTTAATGCTCTTTTACATCCTAAATATCCAATGTAAGCACAGAGCATGTCACCAATACCATTAGAAATACCACAAAATAGTGTTGATATAACGGAAAATAGTGTTGTTGTATCAAAATAAGATGTCGCATTGCCCAGGAATGCTCCCAAAAATATACCAGGAAGGAGTGTGCCTTTTCGAATGCAAAGGGCGGCAAGTATTATTCCTGACGGAAGCCATATTGCAGTAATGTTACCTGGTGGAATAGAAAAAAGTTGACCTAGTTTAGCCGTACCAAAATAGAGCCCTGCAAGGAGCACATTCTGAAAAATGTGAATATAAAGCGGTATGGCCTGATTTGACTTTTCTGGCATATCATACATAAGTAAAATCTTACATCCACTGTATTAAATATCCATCAGTAAAGCAACAATAATATGATTCATTCTTGATTGCTCTTGGGGAGATACACTACAAAGATGAAATGGTTACAATGGAATTATAATGTCGAGGTTTGTAAATAACCCGATTCCTTCAATATTTTGACTGAGTGCGGGTGTAATGGCTGTGGGGTAGTATAATTCTCCCTCAACTTGTTGGCTGTATAAATAACGCACTACAACGAGTTAAAGGAGTGAGATATAGCAGGCAAAATTATTTCTTCTTATACACCCGAACATAATCGACTAAAAATTGCATCGGAAATGCTGCAGCATCAGGGGCGCCACCCCAGCCACCAATGGCGAGATTAAGTAAAATAAACTGGGGTCCTGTATAGGGCCATGCTGAAGCATTGTATTGGTCACCCCCTTGAGGGCGGGCGGTAAAATAATGTTCATGGTCAAAATAAAATTCTATTCTGTCCGCATACCACTGTACCGAGTATATGTGGAAATCACTCTCTACAGTTGATTCTTCGATTGTTCCTTGTTGTGCAGTTGCACCACTATAGTTTGGTGCATGTACGGTTCCATGAATGACTCCTGGGTGAGTGCCAACGTATTCCATAATATCGATTTCACCACACCCTGGCCAACCAGCTCCGCTAAAAATATTTGTTCCCAGCATCCAAATAGCAGGCCATGATCCACTTCCTGATGGGATTTTTGCTCGTACATCAACTCGGCCATAGGTGAATTCAAAATGGCCATGAGATTTTATACGGGCTGAGGTGTATTGATATGATTGCCACCAATCTTCGCGACCTACAATGTTAAGAAACCCATCATCTTGATAGGAGTTTTTTTCTCGCGTAGTGTATTTCTGAAGCTCATTATTGTTTGCCCCAGGTTCCATTGTTTCATAGCTCCATTTATTAGGATCAACAGCACCCGTTCCATTAAATTCATCATTCCATTTTAGTTTCCAGCCTTTAATAGTAGGGTCTGAGTGGTCTTGTGATGAAGACATAGGGCTTGATGATGAGTATGGTTCTGAACTTGAGTACTCACTTGAATTAATGAGTGTAGACGAACTTGATTGAGGCAGTTCAAGGCTACTTGATTGACTGTTAAGAACAGAAGATAGGGATTGGGAGTGCTGTGATGAAGATGCTGCTTTGGAATACGGAGGGAATTCTGAAAGGGCAGATGTGAGACTCGAAAGCGTTTGTGAGTTACTTGATGCTCGTGATGATTGCTCAGAAGAGTTGTCTGACTGTATTGATGCATTGGTAGTTACAGAATTACAGTTACTGAAGAGAGCAATGAGTATAAAGAGTGCCGTATATTTTTTCATTAGAGGCTAGACGGTTGGTGGTATGACTATAACATATATTCTTAAAGCGTTCGCAAGGGGTTCGCATTTGTAAAAAGAAGTTTGGGTAATAGAACGATTAAAGGGTTATTGCCTGTTGAGCATGTACCCGTTGACCATGTTTAATGTAATACTCTCTGCTGCTTTAAAAACTACCGTAGTAGGACCCAGGGTCGCTACGGTAGTTTTATACATAAAGATGTACTCTAAAATTCTGGAACGGGAGTGACTATAATCATGATTGCTTCATTGGTGACGGGATACATAAATGCATCTGATACAGGCATTACCATTCCATTTTCAATAGTGCCAGTATTTGGGGCTGCTTGGCGTGGTGCTTGATTAGAACCGACACCTGGCATTTCATTGACCTCAGTACCTGCGTCCCATAGCATAATAGAACTCGTTACGTCTCCACTGATAGGCATGCCTTCAGCATTCCATAGTGGAAGTCCATTCTCTGGTGTTCCATAAAACAGATCATTACTGTGTACAAACATTGTTGCTAAGTAGAGCATGTCACCTTTTGTTGCATCAACAGTAACAGTATACATGCCACCAGTAGGGAGGGGAGCATCGCCAAATGTAGATACAGCAATTCCCTTGCTCATAAGGCTTGTGTGTAATGGGGTAGGGTTACCATCTTCTGCGAGGGCTTCAAGGCCAATCCCCATGTCTTTCATTGTGTTCGAAAATAATACCATATTCATTGCAGATACTGCAGCTACACCTGGCGCAAAAACCGTTGGCGCAATAGAGTTCATTTTCAAATAGTCAGCTAAAGGCGCAGGGTTGCCATCTTCAGCTAATGCTTCGAGACCTTTCCCCATGTCCATTACCCCATTTCCATAGAGAGGTGTACCAGACGTATGGAGTGCCCAAACTGCTGGTGCAAGCGGTGTATTTGAGGTTGCTTTCACAGTGATTGTGAACTCAAAAGTTCCTGCAGTTGTACTGGTAACTGATATCATAATATTAGCAGCTGGTTTTGTGTGATCCATTGTTGTTAATGCTGTTACTAAAGCGGTTGGATTACCATCCTCTGCAAGAGACTCAAGGCCCATGCCAAAATCCATTACACCGGTGTTGTACAAAGGGGCGGGGGCATGATGGATAGCGTAGGCACCAGGAGCAAGCGGTGTTGTAGATTCTGCTTTTACTTGTATTGTTACCGTAAACATATTATCAGCCAGTGCGTCGATTGTGACATCGATGTTTTGTCCTACTGTTGTTGAATGCCCTTCAGCCATGCGTACCAATGTGTCCATATCTGGGTCACCCATATTAGGTCCAGATTGTCGTGGCGCTTGGTAGGAACCAGTTCCAATCTCTTGATCCATTTCAGTTCCCGCATCCCACAGCATTATTTGGTCTGTAATGTTTCCACTGATAGCCATACCATCCATGCCATAGAGTTCAATTCCCTCTGGTTTGGTTCCATAAAACCAATCGTTTGATTGTACAAACATCGTCGCTAATGATAATTTTTGTCCTTTCATCGCTTTAAATGAAAAAGAGTAAGAGCCTCCAGGGCCAGCAGGTGCTTCACCAAATGCTGCCGCTGTTACGGGTGCCACTGGTCGAACCATTGCGACCGGGTCCATCATTCCGCTATTAGGGCCTGTTTGTCGAGGTGCCTGATAGCTCCCAGCTCCTATAGGTTCATCCATTTCAGTGCCTGCATCCCACAGCATAATTTTGTCAGTAATATCTCCCGAAATGGCAGTGCCATCTTCATTATAGAGTGAGAGGCCTTCTGGAGCAAAGCCATAAAACCAATCATTTGATTGCACAAACATAGTTGCTAAAGAAATTTTAGAATCCATTTGAGCATCAGAGACGGTGAACTTCCATTCACTATCTGGTACAAGAGGAGCGTCTCCTACCATGCCGTATCCTTGTAATGGAGAGGGTGTTGAAATGTTTTTTATAGTGATATCAAATTTTTGAGTTGCCATAGGGACAGATGACATTGAAGTTTCATCAATGTCGTCAGAGCTCATCTGGGCATTCATGTCATTACTGCTCATGTGCATGCTTGAACTGCTCATAATTGGTTTGGGTGATGGATCATCTGAGTCTGAGTTATTAAAAATATCACAGCCGGTGAATAGTAGACCGCTGCATGCGAGAGTAATAAGTAAGTTTTTGTTCATTGTATCCTCTTTTTGTATCCTGTAGGTTGGTTGTTATGAAAATATATCCTCACTAAGCCTAAAAAACAAGTAAAAGTGTATCCTTGATCGTTGTTTTTTAGAATACATACAAGTTTGAAATGAAATATGATGTAATTTGTTGGAAATGGGGGACCATTGAACAATACTAATGGCCAAGTTTATAAAAAATGCACGATACCATGTTTGTTAGAGTACAGATAGTGCTTTATACGCTATATTTAAGCTATATTGTTGTAGGTGATTGCCATAAGAAGGATACAGTGAGACTAGATGACCTTTATAAGTATATTGATTACCGGGAATATTTAAAAGAATATTACCGAGTGAACAAAGAGTCTCGGTTTGGCTTTTCTTATAGAGCATTTTCAAAGAAAGCCGGCTTCTCATCACCCAGTTTTATTCGACTCGTCATTGAAGGCGAAAAAAACTTAACTAAAAATAGTGCACTGAAGCTATCGCTCGCAATGGACCTCAATACAGAAGAATGCGAATTTTTTGAAGACCTTGTATTTTTTGGTCAGGCCAAAATGTTTGACGAAAAACAACACTATTTAACGCGCATTGATTTACGGCGCGACAAAAATGACCCCTCAGTTCTTAAGCCAGCACAGTTTGATTATCTTAAAGATTGGTATAACCCATTACTTCTTGAAATGGTAAGTGTTAATGGCTTCGAAGAAGATCCAGAAAGAATTTCATCAATGATTCCATTTGAGGTTACCCCCAAACAAGTGAAGTCGGCTCTCGAATTTTTGGTACAAAATAATTTCTTAGAGAGGGATGGACGGGGGAAATTAGTCAAAGTTGATAAAACATTAGCTACCGGACCACTTGATGAGCAAGAAGTACTGCAGATATTAGCTCGGTCATTTCATAAAAAAATGACCGAATTAGCAGTTGAAGCGGTTACCCGTTTTTCTAAAGAACAAAGAAACACGACAAACACTACGCTCAGCTTCTCACAAAAAAGCTATCAACTCGCCACCGAAAGAATTAAAGCAATGCGGTATGAGCTATTAGAACTCGCGGCATCGGATGATGATATTGATACCGTATACCAACTGAATGTTAATCTGTTTCCGTTGATGGAGAAAAAATAGTCATGAGAAGTATTCAATTGTTGTTGGTGAGTGTCTTGGTATGTATGAGTTGTTCCGATACCACTGTTGCAGGTGGAGGTACAGATGTCGACAACGCTATTGTATTGGGCAAGGTAATGGCGGACAGCCTTGGCGTTGCACAAGCCCAAGTGTATATTATGACGGATGATTATAATCCTATGACGGGCAACCAAAATATTCCTGCCCAAGCAACAGAAACTGATGCTCAGGGTAATTTTGAAATTGGAAATCTATTGCCGGGCACCTATTCTATGGAAGTACATCATCCCGATGGAAGCCAAATGGATTGGTCACATAGTTTTGAATTAAAATCAACTGACTCCCTAGATATTACAATGGAAGTAAAAAAGAAACACTGGATTATTCTCCCTATTCCTGATTCATTAAAAATGATTGATTTTTATCTGTATGTAGCGGGGAGCAATATGTTGGTTGAGCATAACGCTGCAACATATACGAAAGACCATATCGTTCTTGAGAATATCCCCGAAAAAGAGATTCCCTTTATATTAAAAGGGTTGTTATTCGATGCATCGGTTGCTCCAGTCGTTTTTCATGGTGCGATACCTGCTTTCGATCAGGATACTCTTGATTTGAGGTAGAATACCCAATGTTCAGAAGGTGTAAGACCTTCCACTCATCTCGCTACTAGACATCATGCCAATGCATGTTAACTCTCGAGGCTTCACTACAAAAGTCAAGGGTATGTATCAATACTTGATGAATCCTACGGCTAGTTCTGACGGTACGGTTGATTTGAGTCATGTTACTATCGTAAGTTATTCTAATATACATCCTACCTGGGACACCATCGCAGAGGTTGACCGTGCCTTTTTTAGGGGTATGGGATATACAGTTGTTGTGCCGTAATGAGTGATCATGAGGTAACGATTCATGATTCAATGCGCATATTACATAATTAAATAGTTGAACTGAAGTCTCAGTGGTTTATTGAAATAGATCATCTCTGCATCAATGTCTTCTATGATAGTACCTTTTTCAACCGATTCACCGCTGCTTGATTCTGTCCTGTACCACTCTTGAGTCATAGAGCCTTTAGTATAGTGGTACTGCGGATACATTCCAATATCCATAGACATGTTTTCAGATAATGCAATCCGCATTGCCAACAGAGAGCCAATGGATATACCAAAACCCTGTGAGTTACTTACTTTTCCACGGAGTGGATGGTTGTCGTGATCGAATGAATAGGCAGGTCCGCCATTTAATCCGACACGGAGCTCGACTATCCCGAATTTTTTAAGAGGGAACTCTGCGCCAATAAGTATTGATTGATGGAGTGCCCAATAGGTTAATACTGTCGTATTACTTGTAATGGGGGGAGATTGTGACAGCAGATCTTCCTGAGTTATGTCTACTCTCATTCCATATAGATTTTGCCATCCAGCTTGTAATCCTTTGGCTTCAAAATTGAAATAGTCTACTTGATAGTTTATGTAAATGTCCACGGGTTTATTAATAACTGTTGTTTGCCCCCCGTAGCCGGTAGTAGCTCCAAAATGATAGCCCTCTGAAGTAGATTCAGTATTACTGAATTTTACTTTCGCCTCCATATTATCTGATTCGACTCCATACCAATCTTCATCAATCATTGGTGATTGAGGTTGTATAATATTTACCCAAATGCCTCCTTTGATATGGTGTGAATTGTTGAGAAATACTTTTCCCGATAAGCCAATTCTGAGATAGTCTGTAGGGTACGTTAACTCGCTCGCAACAAATGTTTTGTTAATTTCAGGGTTGTCTATGAACAAAGAGTCTGTTCCAATATCGGATTTTAGATTAAAAAGGGTGTTACTGTTAAAGAGCCCTTTGTCGATATAGGGGGAGAGTTCAAATTTTTGGGAAAATAGAACAGTGGTAAATAGAAAAAGCAATGGCAAAATATATTTCATAAAAGTACTGGTAAATAAAACGGATAATCTAGAAAATTAAGGGTTAAATAGGCTGGGAGGGCGTTTATATATATTTAGGTAGGTGGTTTTTAATTATATTGTTCCTTTTTTAATAATTGGAATAGTAATGAAACTTTTTAATGCAATCTTAATAATCTCACTGGTATCTATACCTCTGTTTTCTAATGAAAAGTATAAGAACCCAGAAGAGAGTTCTTCATATACCCAAGCGTCAGATCCTAGTGTGGACAATGAACCATTTACCAGAGACATTTCTGTAACCATTTCACCATTGCATCTTTTATTTCCAGTATATGAATTTACAGCTGAGTTTAAGGCTACTCCCAAAGTAGGGGTCGGTGCAATGCTTGGGTTTGGAAGTATGGAACTTGAGAATAATTATAATGAAACGAAAAAGATTCCTGTCTTTGAATTGGCTGGTCAGTTGAATTATTATTTATTTGGAAATTTCGACCACGGGATGCAGGTTGGGGCGGAACTATTGTACCTCCACGTTTCAATACCAGAAGATGAAGGGGTGTCAGGTACCGGAAGTGGTATTGGTATCGGTCCTTATGTAGGGTATAAAGTGATTTCTAATGCGGGCTTTACCTTTAATATCCAATTAGGATATCAACAACTATTTGCACAGGCTGTAGCGAAAGATCGTTATGGTAATGAAATAGAAGGGTCTACCGATACAGGTATTCCGCTATTAAATATTAATCTTGGATGGTCATTTTAGTCAGCCTTTAAGTTGAAACCGAAGCCGACACACCACATTTTAAATCAGTAATTATAAAAAAGCCCTTAACCACCTTGGTTAAGGACTTTTTTACTCGAAGGCTTTGATAGGGTGAGGCAAAATATTGGGGATGAAGATTTGCTCTGCAAAAATTCGCCGAAGGCAATTGTTCTACTCATCAATGTCCTTGATCTGTAGCTTACAAATGGTAAGCGTATAAATGTGTGTGTTGGATTAAAAAGCATTGCTATGGTTTTGACATCTGCTCATTTGAGAGAAGATCAGAGCCTATCATAATCTCGACCTCAGAGTGCTCTATACCCAGAAGATTCGTCTTCTTATTTAATCCTAGTGTAATAGAGTGTAATATACTGTAATTAATGCCCATATAACTGCTATTAGCCTGTTTTCATCCTATATGTATCTCTATTTTACTTGGAATTATGCGTTAAATCTGTTGTTAGAACAAAATAACGCATTATTCCATATATATGTAACATGATGGTAACATATATCGCATCTTATTCGTCTAATAATCAAATGGTTTAATGGTTATAACGCTCTATAGTTGGATGTACAGAATAATTATCTGTATATGAGATAAAACAACAACGATTTTTACGTAATATTGTAATTTCAAGGATGTAGAGGGGGAGACTTAACAAAGATGGGAACATGCCAAGTCAACATGATAACGTTGAAAGACACATTAATAGTATATTAGAAAGTAGTTCAATCGAAGAGATCAAGGCACAGCTTGCGCCTAAAATGGATAATATTCCGCAACCGGTTGAACAGGGGTCTACTCCTGAAAATATCCTGAACCGATTGTCTCGACTTGCTCTTTCAGAAGAGTCTCAGAATTGTATAGCAGACTCATTTGCACTAGATCAGTCTGACCAATATTTTGGTAATATTGAAAATTTTATTGGATTAAGCAGAACTCCCCTCGGAATTGCTGGTCCACTGCGGATAAACGGAATGTATGCCAATGGTGACTACACTATTCCATTAGCAACAACCGAAGCTGCTCTTGTGGCATCATACCACAGAGGGAGCACTGTTATTTCTATGGCGGGTGGGTGTACCGCCTTATTACTCAACGAGGGTATTAGTCGATCACCGGGTTTTATATTTAACGATTCGACAGATGCATGTATTTTCATAGTATGGGTTCAAAAGCAGCTTGAGACATTTAAAAAAATTGTAGCGAACACAACGAACTATGGTGTTCTCACTGATATGAGAATGACTATCGAGAGTAATCATGTCTATTTAGTTTTTGAATATACAACGGGAGATGCCTCGGGACAAAATATGGTGACTATTGCTACTCAAGAGATTTGTGATTTCATTATTGCTCAGTCACCGATTACCCCCAATAAATCATATATAGAGGCAAATCTTTCTGGAGATAAAAAGGCAAGCCACCTTTCATTTCAAAATGTACGTGGTAAAAAAGTTAATAGTGAGGTGGTTATTCCCTATGATCTCGTTAAAAAGAAGTTGAATACGACACCAAAAGATATTGTTGAGTACTGGAAGATTTCATCCATAGGTGGAGTGTTAAGTGGAACCATTGGTTTTCAGGGGCATTATGCAAATGGGCTCACAGCACTCTATATGGCTTGTGGACAAGATGTAGCCTGTGTTTCAGAATCGGCAGTTGGTATAACCAAAATGGAAATTACAGAAAATAACGATCTATATGCCTCAGTAAATCTACCGAATATAATTATTGGTACAGTGGGAGGGGGGACGCAACTCCCTTCTCAAAAGGCATGTCTTGATATTATGGGGCTTGCGGGGGAAGGTAAGGCCCGTGCATTAGCAGAGGTTTGTGCAAGTCTCTGTTTGGCGGGCGAGATATCTATAATGAGTGCTATTACCTCAGGGGATTTTACACGAGCGCACAAAGTACTGGCGCGTAATAGAAACAGGAATAAATAATGGCTGATTACTCTCTAAAAGATAATGACAAAAACTTTTTAATTCGTTTCTGGATATACCAAAAAGAGCGGTTTCCTTTTTTTCAACATGGCATTTTAATTACTGCATTTGCCTTTTCGGCAGCAGCATATTCTCGTCTTTGTCGCGACTCTATCAGTTTTATACCTCTATCTACATTTATAGTTGGTGCGTTTACTGCAATTGGTTTTTTCTTTTTACTCCGACTCTTTGATGAATTTAAAGATTATGAGGATGACGCTCGGTACCGCCCATATAGAGCAGTTCCTCGTGGATTAATATCCTTCAAAGAATTAAAACTTATGGTTTTAGTAGTTATAGGGCTTATTGTCATTGTAAATGGGATTATATTACCCAAAATGCTTCCTGCCATTGCTATCTGTTTTGTATATCTTGGATTAATGACCAAAGAGTTTTTTGTCCCGGAGTGGCTTAAAAAACACCCGATGATATATATGGCATCGCACATGATGATCATGCCACTGATTGACTTATATACTACAGGACTTGATTGGATGAATGAAGGTATTTCTCCACCGCATGGTGTTGAAGTATTTTTGATAGTTTCATTCTTTAATGGAATAGTTATAGAAGTAGGCAGAAAAATTAGAGCACCTCAGGATGAAGAGGAGGGGGTTGAAACCTATTCTGCACTGTATGGTACGACACGTGCGGCACTCATATGGATAGCTGCTTTGGTTGTAACAGCTCTATGTGCAGTAATAGCCTGTTCACTAAACTCATACAGTTCTATCAGCATTATTATTTTATCAATTGTTTTTCCCCTAACGCTGTTACCAGCAATACTCTATTTGAAAAATGTATCAACAAAATCAAGTAAAAGAATTGAGCTTGCAGCGGGAGTCTGGACTATCGGCATGTATTTAATTGTAGGCGCAACACCGCTTATTGTAAATCAGGTACTCTCATAATATGGATGTTATAACAACTATTACCGATGCTCATCAGCAAAATATTATTGGCACTAAAGCATATAATCTTCTGACACTCAAAAAAGAAGGGTACCCGGTACCACCACTTTTTGCGGTTACGACGAATGCTTTTAATCATTATGTCCCCAGAGAATGGTTTAATGATCTTGACGAAGTTGTTGGGCGTATCAATGGAGTACCATTATCACCAGAGTTTTGTAGTGAACTCAATGCAATGGTTGATGAAAAAAAGTATTACGCAGTACGATCATCAGCGATAGGCGAAGACTCAGAGGAACTATCGTTTGCGGGGCAACTCGACTCCTTTTTATATGTTAAGGGTAATGATATTACACGACATGTCAAAAAAGTGTGGGCATCTGCATTTTCTGATCGTGTGGTTGAGTATCGCCGAATAAACGATATCGCCAATGATACCGTTAATGTTGGTGTGTGTGTCCAAGAGATGGTCGCTGCAGACGTTTCTGGAGTTGCTTTTGGCATTGATCCCGTGTCGGGTAATAGAAACGCAGTAGTGATCTCTTCGGTGTATGGGTTGGGAGAGGGCTTAGTTTCGGGGGAACTCGATGCAGATACCTATACCTATTGTATGAAACAAAAGAGCTGTATCTCTAAAGATATTGTAGAGAAAAATCAGGCGATAGTTATGGACGCCGAAAGTCAACAGGGTGTGACACGAGTCTCAGTTGAAAGTGATAGACAGTCTCTATCTAGTTTAACAGATGGCCAGATTAAGCAACTTGCCGAAACAACTCGTTCTATATCTGAGTATTACCAATCACCACAAGACATTGAGTGGGCTATTGCAAATGATACGCTCTATATTCTACAAAGTCGCCCAATAACCAATATGTCCAATATCCCCGATAAAACGCAGCAGAAAAGAGTCTGGGACAACAGTAACATTACGGAGAGCTATGCAGGGGTTACTACTCCTTTAACCTTCTCGTTTGTTCAAAAAGTATACACAAATGTATATGAACAATTTTGTTTGATTATGGGAGTTGAGCAAGAAGTGGTTGATGCCAACACTCCCATATTTAGTATGCTCGGATTAATGAAAGGGCGTATTTATTATAATCTACTCAATTGGTATAAAGTACTCTCGTTACTACCCGGCTACGAGATTAATGCGTCGTTTATGGAACAGATGATGGGGGTAACTGAAAAAATTGAATTTAACCCCAATCTAACGTATAGCAAAAAGAACAAGTACCGTAGAGTAGTAGGCTTGTGTTATTGCACTATAAAAAACCTTGTATCACTTTCTAAAAGTGTAACGGCATTTCATGTGTTACTCGATGCGACTCTTAAGCCTTACACTAATGCTGATTATAGTAATAGCACAGTAGAAGAACTTATTGAGAACTATACTGACCTTGAAAAAAAGCTTTTAAAAAAATGGCAGGCACCGCTAGTTAATGACTTTTTCGCTATGATTTTTAGTGGTATATTAAAAAAACTTGTGGTTAAATGGGGGATTGACTCAAATGGATCATTGCAAAATGATCTGCTGTGTGGCGAAGGGGGGATTGTTTCGACCGAGCCAATCCGAAGTATTTTTGCCATCGTAGAACAAATAAAGAGTACTCCTCGTTTAAAAGAACAGATTCTTTCACTTCCAGCAAAAAATGTACTGGAGTCAATCAGTGAATATCCTGAAGTACACAGTGCAATAATAGAACATTGTAATGCATTTGGTGATCGCTGTGTGAATGAACTGAAGCTCGAAACTATTTCGGCTAAGCATGATCGGTCAAAAGTAGTGCAGCTTATTCAATCATATTTGAAGGTTAAAGTACTCTCTATTCAACCAGGACATGAAAAACGAATTCGTGAGAGTGCTGAAAAAATAGTGCGTACCCATATGCGTTCTAAATTGGTTAAGAAAAGGATTTTTGGATGGGTACTCAATAAGACTCGGTTGCTCATTAAAAACCGAGAAAACTTACGCTTTGAGCGAACGAAACTATTTGCAGTGGTCCGAGAAATGTTTTTGGCAATAGGCCAAAAGTATGCAGCAGAACGTACTTTGGAGTTTGATAGAGATATTTTCTATTTAAAAATTGATGAAATATTTTCTTTTGCCGATGGAACAGCGGTAGATTGCAATTTTAAAAAAATTGTTGCTGAGCGTAAAAAAGAGTTTGAAGAGTATGAAGGCGAAAAGGTTCCCGATCGATTTGAAACTTATGGTCCGGTAAATCAAACAAACTCTTTTGAAAGTACTACCGAAACGGTTGTTGTAGATAGCTCAAGTTTGTGCGGCACCGGATGCAGTCCTGGGAAAATCAAGGGGACCGTTGTTGTGGTTACCGACCCAAACAACTCATCAAATTTGGATGGCAATATTATGGTTGCCGAAAAAACTGATCCGGGATGGGCGCCTCTATTCCCTTTAGCAAAAGGGATATTAGTTGAGCGAGGAAGTCTGTTATCACACTCAGCAATAGTTGCTCGTGAAATGGGTATTCCTGCTGTAGTTGGTATTAAAAATATTATGACAATACTAAAAACCGGAGATGAAATTGAGTTTGACGGCACAACAGGAGTCGTTAATATTCTTAAAAGGAGTGAGGGATAGTATGGAAGAGTCTATAGAAAACAGGGCTGCTTTTGATATTATTCGGTATGCTAACTGCTGGGAAGATACAGAAGTGTTACTCAAAGGGATGAATATAGTTCCGGGAGATATTTGTTATTCAATAGCAGCAGCAGGGGATAACTCACTCGCTATGCTCACAAAAGATCCGGCAAAAGTAATTGCCTTTGATTTGAGTATCGCTCAAATTGCACTTGTTGAATTAAAAAAAATAGGATTTAAAAAGTTAGAATACCCTGAACTGCTCACGTTACTGGGAGTTACCGGTAGACCTGAAGAGCGTATTGCTCTTTATAATGGTATACAATCAAATTTGTCACAGGAATCAAAAATATTTTGGGAATCACGCCTCCAAGATATTGCCCAAGGGGTTATTTATACAGGGAAGTTCGAAAAGTATTTTAAATTGTTTCGTGAAAAATTCCTACCCTTTGTTCATACTAAAAAAACCATACAAAAACTTCTAGAAAAAAAATCATTTGATGAACAAGAGAATTTTTATGCAAAAAAATGGAACACGTGGCGTTGGCGATTAATGTTTAAAGTGTTTTTTTCAAAGTGGCTCATGGGTAAAGCCGGTAGAGATAAAGAGTTTTTTAAATATGTTGTTGATGATGTACCCTCAAATATACACCGAAGAGTAGCCCATGCACTCACAAAAATATCATGTCATCAAAACAGTTATTTGAATTTTATTCTTACGGGTAGTTATAATGGTGTTCTTCCGTATTATTTAAGAAAAGAGTATTTTACTAAAATCAAAACCAATATTGATAATTTAGAAATACATCAAGCCACATCAAGTGAGGTATTTAAAAAGGTTTCTGGCACATTTGATGCGATTAATCTTTCTGATATTTTTGAATATATGAATCCCGAACTTTTTAAAAGAGTAGCAGATGAAATTCTTGATAATGCGAACAGTGGTGCTCGTTTGGTTTACTGGAATATGATGGTTCCCCGTAAGGTGTCTGAGTTATATCCAGAACGGGTACAATGTGATGAGATGTTATCTGACTCTTTATTGAGTGTTGACAATGCATTTTTCTACCAAAAGCTGTATGTTGATACCGTAAAAAGAGTTTGCGTATGATTACTGAAAATGAAATAGTAAACATGATTATAATCTCAGTAATATATTTAGTAACTTTTTCCGTTGCAGAACTCTGGCGATTGTTTTTTAAACCGAAAGTTGAATATACCAGAAAATTTGTACACTTAAGCTCAGGGCTCGTATGCCTCTCGTTTTCTTATGTTTTTGAATCTCATATAAGCATCGCCATTTTGGCTTCAATGTTTGCATTGATTATGATCGTTTCAAAAAAGTTTCATTTCCTTAAATCAGTTCATGGAATTAATCGAAAAACTCATGGAGGAATATATTATCCGGTTGCAGTGTACGGTACCTTTTTTATATCTACTCTTATACATCAGCCAGATTTTTATTTTATCTCTATTCTAGTGCTCTCTATATCCGATACATTTGCCGCATTTATTGGTGGTGCGTATGGAGTTAAGAAATATAAAGTTGAAGTAGATTCAAAAAGCGTTGAAGGCTCCTTCGTGTTTTTTATGTTAACCTTTATAATAATCCTTGTCTGTTTGTTGCTACTCACTGGTTTGAATAGACCTGTTTGTATTCTCTTAGCATTTTACGTTGGGATACTGATAACAATATTTGAGTCACTCTCTACAACGGGGGCCGACAATTTTTTTATTCCAATGGGTACCATAATGATATTGTATAATAATGCTCATAAGTCATGGGATATTATAGCAGTACAGATTGGAATAATGACCGCTGTATTGTTTGCGGTCTATTTTGTTATGCGCGGTCAAAAAAAGATTGGTTCAACAGGAATTCTCGGAGCAGGGATCATATGTTATGGAAGTTGGGCACTGGTTAATGAGTCATGGGCAATGGTTATCTTTATCGCAATTTGTATCTTCTCAATGAGTAAATTCTCAAAAATTGAATCAAGGTATCGCTACAGAGTTAAAACATCATTTTTCCTTTTCCTTATACCACTTGTGTGGCTTGTTATTGCCCGTTATAGCACTTTTCACCAAAAATTTATGTTTGTACCTTATGTTATCTGTCTTGGCGGAATCCTCAGCTGTTTGTGGGGAAGACAAATAATTAAATATAAAGATATGCTTTCAAATTACTCTCCATTATACTCACTGAATAGTATCAAAAGAAGTGTCGTACTTACGGTTGTTTTTTTACCTGCCTACTTTATTACTGATGCATCCATAAATATTGTGTTAAGTATTCCGAGTCTTATTGGGGGAATCTTTTTGGTTGATTATTTAAGTAGAAAAGAGGTATATGGTAATGTAACACAAGCGGTTAAATCTCGGGTTATCATGTTGTATTCAGTTGCTGTTTCGGCTATAGTATTTGGATTAAACTACTACATCTACACAGGGTATTAAGAATGGTAAAAGTTCTGAACCAATTATCAAAAATTGAGTTTGAAGATTATTTAGATACTCTTTCAACTGCAATATATAAGGATGACCCATGTTTTGTAAAATCACCGGTCTCTATTACCTCTGCTCAGCATAAGTATTTTGTAGTTATTCAAAACGAGGTGGTGGTTGCATGCGCTATTGCCTTTATTGATAAGAAATTACAGTATAATGGGGTTGAGACTGGAGGGATAGGGTATTTTGAATCACTTGATGATATTCAATGTGTAAAATACCTCTTTACTCACATTGAGCAGTATTTTAAAGCTCACAGAGTTACAGAGTGTATTGGTCCAATAAATGGGTCGACATGGAATAAACACCGGCTCAATGCTCCTGATAGCGAACCTACCTTTTTTCTTGATAACTATCACGCCCCTTGGTATTTAAATCTTTGGAAAGAGAGTGGATATCGTTCCATTTCAGAATATGAATCCACCTCTGTTAAACGAAACAATTTTTCATTTACTCGATTGAGTCGATTTTCAAACTATTATTCCAAGAAGAATATTACCTTCAGACCACTCTCGATTGATGAGTTTGAGCGGGATATTGGATCAATATACTCTCTGTGTATTAAAAGCTTTGCTGATAATTTTTTATTTACTCCTATTGCCGATACTGATTTTCAAAAGATGTATTATCAGGCAAAAACATTTATTGACCCTCAGTGGGTGATACTTGCTGAAAATGGTGAAGGGGAGTTGCTTGCAGTGATATTTGCTGTCAAAGACGTGTACTGTACGACTTCGAAACGATTGATTATAAAATCTTTGGCTATTGATCCCGAAAAATCTCCTCGAGGGCTTGGTGCCTATCTTGTAGAATTATTGCATCAACAGGCGCATAATACAGGGTATGATGAGATAATTCATGCACTCATGCATAAAAATAACATTTCTACAAACATTGTATCAAAGTCGAGTAGTAGTTTTAGAACGTATCATTTAATGGGTAAAGAGTTATGATTTCACCCATAATAGAGCTTCTTATAGAAAATGCTCAAAGGTACCCCGATAAAGTTGCAATTGTTGAGGGTAATAAATCAGTAACCTATAACGAACTTCTGATCCTTGTGAAACGTAAAAGTGCCGTATTAAAAAAAAGTAATATTAATTGCGGAGATACCATATTAGTATATGTGCCAATGAGTATTGCATTGTATGTGAACTTACTTGGGATTTGGTATAGAGGAGCTGTTGCGGTATTTGTTGACGCCTGGACATCCAAAAATAGACTCGATTATGTTGCTGAATTTACTCAGAGTAAAGCATTTATAGGGATTCCAAAAGCATTTTTATTCACTGTTTTTTCAAAAAAGGTCCGGGCAATACCGATTAAAATTATGGAACGCTCTTTTTTAATGAGTCAGAACTATGATTTAGATAGAGTACCAGAATCGGTTGAGGGAAATAGAACGGCTTTGGTTACTTTTACCACGGGTAGTACCGGAGTGCCTAAGGGAGCAAACCGTACACATGATTTTTTAATGGCACAACACAATACTCTCAAAGAGCATCTTAAACTCAGTAGTGACGATGTTGATTTAACAACATTACCCATATTTTTATTAAATAATTTAGGTATGGGGATTACAAGTGTCATTGCACCAATCAAGCATGCAAAGCCCGAGGCGCTGAGCCCTAAAAAGGTGATTCACGCAATTCGAAAATACTCTGTGACCACAACAGCCGGGTCTCCAATTGTTTATGAAACCCTTGCTCGGTATATTCAACAAAAGAGTATTTTTAATCTCACCCTAAAAAAGATATTTATTGGAGGAGCACCTGTTTTTCCACGTTTAGCCAATACACTTAGGGATAGTTTTCCTTCTGCTCGAATTGAAGTAGTATACGGTTCAACAGAAGTAGAACCTATAAGTAGTTGTAGTATTGATTCCGTTATACAGCATTCGGATAACTTATTGGAAAAAGGACTCTGTGTTGGAACTGTTGATAGCCATATACAACTTGCCGTTGTATCACCAGAGTCAATTTGTAGTACCATGAATGAAAACACCTTTACCACTGCATGTGTAAGCGAAGCTGCCGTTGGTGAAATATGTGTTTCTGGTAATCATGTACTTTCCTCATATTACAACAACCCAGTAGCAGAAAAAGAGAATAAGATTAATGTGTCGGGAACAATCTGGCACCGTACTGGCGATTGTGGATACTTATTACATAACACTTTATTTTTAATGGGAAGGTTACAACAAATAATTGTGGTGGATGGGAGTGAATACTTTACTTTTCCTATGGAACAAGTATTGGCAGAAATTCCAGGAATTAAGCGTGCTACTATTTTACAGAATCAAGGTGATTTACATACAGTAATTGAACCTGTTCCACAAGCTGATAGATCATTAATAACCCAACAGGTAAAGGCTATAGAAGTGTTGAATACATCTAAAATACATTATAGAGTCATACCCAAAGACCCACGACATAATTCAAAAACTGATTACGATTCACTTAAAAAACATTTAGGATTATAATGATTTCATTTAATACACTCTATAAATTACGCTTTATATTACTTGGCGCTATTTTAATCGTTCTTGCTGTTGCGTCTCTTTTTTTACAAAACCTTAAAATTGATAATAGCTTTGATGTTTGGTTTATGGATAATGATCCTGCACTCATTAAATACAACGAGTTTAAAAAAGAATTCGGTAATGATGAGGCTCTGATAACAGTAATTCAGTTTAAAAATAACCCTATTAATGATTCAACATTTAAAAAATTAGTGGCGGTAACGAATAGTATTCAAAATGTTGATGGAATATTTAGAATTCAAACACTGAGTTCATACTACGCCGGAGTATCACAACTGCAAAAATTTAATGCAGATACTCACAATTTTGAAAAGAATGAACCTATCGAAGATGAGTTACGTAAGCTCATAACAGACTCTGAGTTAAGCAAAAGGTTCTATACTCCTGAGAGTAATAGTTTGATACTCTATTCATGGATCGATACCGATGAAAATATTGATAAAAAACGTTCAATTATCATCAATTCCGTAGATAGTATATGTAAAACGTATTTTTTAGGAGCAGAGGTGCATCATGCGGGTATCGGAGTAGTACTCAACGCTCTTAATGAAGAGTCTATGAAACAGAGTGCATTGTTTATGCCACTATCATATTTATTAATTATCATATTTGTATTCTATTTTACTCGAAGTTTTTTGTGGACTGGTATTGCACTACTATCAGTGATACTGACTACAGTGTTTTTATTCGAATGTATGGGGTATTTGCACAAACCTCTCACTATGATAACGGTAGCATTGCCGCCGCTCATATTAATTATGAGTGTTGCAAACATAATGCATTTTTCAAGGTATGTTGCCCTTCATTTTGATGAAAATAACTTTGAACTCACCCTTGATGCTTTTAAGAAAATACTCAAACCTTGTTTGTTTAATGTTTTTACTACTGCCGCTGGCTTTCTTTCACTTGCTAGTGCCAATATGGGAATTACGAGAGACTATGGGATGTTTGCTGCGATTGCGGTGGTTATTGCTTTTATAAACAGCTTTGTGGGTGCTTTGCTTGTACTAAAAAAGGTGAGTGTAAATAAAATTGTGGTCCCCAAATTAGCAGGCGCCGAAATGCTTGTGTCATTTTCAATTAGAAATAGTAAAAAAGTGATTGCTGTTTTTGCCATTTTGCTCGTGATATCAATTATTGGTATTAGTACAATAGTTGTTGATACTTATAGTATAGACTTTTTAAATAAACAGCACCCTGTACGAGTATCAAGCGAAGCTATTGAGACCCATTCGGGAAACTATCTACCGATAGAGTTTAATATTCATTTAAATAACAAAGTATTGTATAGAGACCCTGCGTTATATGCAGCCTTTAAAGCCATGCATGTCGAAGTAAAAGCAGAACCCTTTGTTGACGCACTTCTTTCACCATTAACAATCTATGCAGAGGTGCAGAGAATATTTACAGCCTCTGATGATAAATCAGCAGCCGCTTCTATATTGTTAGCAGCAACAACTATGGACAAACAGCTTGATGCAATGGGACTCATAAATGGAGATCGTTCATTATTACGGTTTAGTTGCATGGTGCCAATGGCCAGTGCTCGAAGATTAACTGAGTACGGCAATATTATAGAAGGCATTGCGCAACGTCACTTTACTCAGTTTGGTACTGTATCTAAAACGGGTTACTTACCTTTGTATGGTCGCCTTATAGAAAATATTATTCACGACCAAGTAACGAGCATACTCCTTGCTTTGGGTGTAATATCTTTTTTAATTTCAATTCTACTTCGTTCCTTCAAGATGCTTATTATAGCTTGTATTGTTAATACTGTTCCCATAATTATGATACTGGGCATTATGGGGCATATTGGGATCTTCCTTGATATAGCTACAGTAACAATTGCCCCGGCCATGTTGGGTATTATTGTCGATGATACCGTACATATTTTGTTTCATTTAAAAAAGTACCTGTCAGATGGGGAAGAATTTACTCAGGCAATGAACACTATTGCTAAAAGTACCGGGTCAACATTAATAGCGACAACTATTATTCTTATTGCAGGATTTGGTATTATTGGATTTGCAGATATCAAGTCAATGTCATACACAGGAATGTTAACAGCAATAACTGCTGGTTTTGCTCTTGTTACAGACCTTATGTTGCTGCCAGCTATTGGGTATACAATATATAAGAGAAAGTAGTTGTTCAATTATAGGGGTTCTTTATCACCCATGTGGCACATACCGTGCTTATCATACACAATCACCGCATAACAGTATCTCGACCTCAGAGTGCTCGATACCCATGAGAACTGCTATGAGATCCTGAAAGAGCCACGGAATGCCTACGAACGAGAGATTACTGCAACAGGGCTCTACCTTCTCAGAGCACTCTGTAGATTTGTTCGTGTGGATATCATGGGTTGACCAGTGTCAGAGCAGCAATCTTTGGGATAGTAATGTAACCAAAGGTAAACAATTGGGGTAAATTGAATTAATGTCCTTTGAACACTTTAGATTACAGGATAATTGAATACATTTCTCAAACTGTGAGTAGTGGCCTCTGGGGATCAATGAATACCATTGATAGACGTCATTACTAAAATCAATACTCATTAAAAATCGATAGGAAGTTATGAATAGAGAATTTGTTGATCTATTACTGTTTTTGGCTATGGCAGGCGTTGTCGTAGCATTTGCTATAAATGCAAAAGCGGCATATAAACGTGCATTTTCAGGTGTGATTGCACTAACAATCATACTAACTGGAGTTATTGTCTATTATGTGCGTGAATTTAAGCCGACTTTCTCAGAGCATCAGGTTGCTACAACTGAATCATTAGATGTGGAGGATGAAATTGTTGTCGATGAGCTCGAGGACGTTACCGTTGATAGTGCAGAAAATCAGGAAGCCAATGTAATCACTGAGCCTGAAGAAGCTGAAGGGAGTACAACTCCAGAAGAAAACATTATTGAGGTAGTCGAGGCTGAATCAGACGAAGAGGTAGCGGTTGAACCAGAGTTTGAAGATAGTAATAGTGATGTTGATGAACCCGGTCCTGAACAACAGCTTAAAGCATTTAAGAAAAAAGCCCTTGCTCTCAGACGTGAAATTACTGATGTACACCGAAAAATGCAGAAGTTAGATTTACAGGACGTGTATGACATGGAAGATCGTGAGTATAAGAGTTTTGTTAAAGATGCCAACTGGCTCAAAATTCTCGCAGTTAGATATTATAAGAGTGTAAAAAAATTAGACGTTCCATCAGATGCGAAGAATATTTTTATACAACTCAAAAAGTATGGCTCTCATGTACGATACGCGGGGATCAACCTCTACTCTTTCAGTAAGGCTGGGGATGAAGATAAAGAGGCTGAACGTGAAGCTAAATTCATAAAATATCGATCGAAAGCATGGAAGTATTACAAGAGGCTTAAAAAACTGCTGTAAGGTGTGGTAAATTCAGGCGTATATGAATTCTACAAATACAACTATTCCCAGAACTTATTTCAGGAAAGAGAGTGCATCACATTTTGAATTGGAAGTTGTATCCCTTGCTCAGCTAGAGCATAAAATAATAGAGAACTATTCGCCTCGGTTCGAACGAATGGAATTTTATTTATGTATGCATATTACCAAGGGGAGTGGAGTCCATATTGTTGATTTTACCGAGTTGAAGTATGGACCGGGCTCGACAATTATGGTGTCAAAGTATCAAATTCAAAAATGGGTTACGAATAAACAAGTAGATGGTTGGGTTGTCATGTTTACTGATGACCTCCTCAATGCGTTACCAGAAGATACCGCGTTACTTTTTGATTTGCACGTAGCCTGTACTCATACCCCAGTGGTTCTAAATAATAAGGATTTGAATAGCGCTATAACCTCTCTGCAAAACGAGTATGTACAAAAAGATGATGCTGTTCAAAAAACTATTCTTGTATCTCAATTGCGTGTTATGGTATGCCAGATAATCCGCCAATTACATGAAAAAGCGGGTTCAATATCTATTGCCAATATTGAACTCTACTATAAGTATCGTAGGTTGTTAGAGGCTGAATTTATTACTTCACGAACGGCTCAGTACTATGCAGAAAAATTGTGTGTGTCATCTAAAACTCTCTCACGAACATTAAAGAGAGTTACGGGTGAGACAATAAAGGAGAGCATAGATAATAGAATTGTTCTTGAGGCAAAAAGGCTGTTGTTAACAGGCAATAGAACAACCAAAGATGTCTGTTATGCGCTAGATTTTGATGAGCCTACTAATTTTGTGAAGTATTTTAAAAGAATCGTTGGTCAAACACCGCAAGGATATCAGCAAGAACAGCACGGTTCTTAAAAATGCTAAATGTCTCAAATCTACCATCCTCTGTCTTGATCTGACCTGCAGACTTAATCTCAATACTGGTATCTTTATAATAGATACATAATTAAAATATTGGAGATTACAATGAAAACTATCGCAACAGCCACGGCAGCACTGTTCATTACTTTGGGGTGTAGTAGTACCGACAAATCTGTTTCAGAAACAGGTCAGATGAGTAACAAAGAAAAAGTTGTACGGTTACTTAAAAGTATTGAAACAGGTGAGCATGAACCAATCTCGTACATCAATGCCGAAAAGTATACCCAGCATAATCTTATGGTTAAGGATGGGCTTGTGGGTTTTGGTGAGCTCATGGCTCAGTTACCTCAGAACAGTGCTAAAGTGAATACTGTTCGATCATTTCAAGATGGTGATTATGTGTTTACCCATACTGAGTATGAATTCTTTGGACCCAAAGCAGGATTTGATGTGTTTCGGTTTGAGGATGGACTCATTGTTGAACATTGGGATAATCTTGCAGAATTGGCGCAACAACGTAATCCATCGGGAAGAACACAGCTTGATGGGCCTGTTGAAATTGCCGATCTCGAAAAAACCGATGCCAATAAATTGTTGGTACAACGACTCATTACTGAGGTCCTTATAGAGGGTAAGTTTGAGGCAATGGCTGGCTACTTTGATGGCGATAATTATTTACAACACAATACTCATATTGGGGATGGACTATCGGGATTGTCCACTGCAATTCAAATAATGGCAAAACAGGGCATAGCAATGGAATATAGGTATCTACACAAGGTGGTAGGTGAAGGAAACTTTGTTTTGGCTATCAGTGAAGGCATTTTCGCTGAGAAACCTACTTCATTCTATGATCTGTTCAGAATTGAAAATGGGAAAATAGCCGAACATTGGGATGTTATTGAGAAGATACTTCCCAAAGAGGATCATCAAAACACTAACGGCAAATTTAATTTTAAGTAGAAATACAAGCGTTATACCGTGGTAACATCAGTCATTCAGAAATGCTCGATCTATTGTTTAAATAAGGATAAACCAGTCAATAATTGTCTGATATTACATTAATGTCAAAAATACTTGTAGTAGATGATCAGAAAATTGTTCATCAATCAATGACCCTTGTGTTAAATAGTGGGCAGTTAGAGAGCGTTTATTGCGCTTTAAGTGCTTGTGTAAGTAATGGCCTACCCTAAAAAGTAGTTAATTGATTACATAGTGATAAAGGTGTTGAAAAGTAAGCGTAAGTGGCGTATACTATTTAATACTATTTCGGCAAGATAGCGATTGTTGCTATTGAGTGTAGATGGATTAATAGAAATGGAAAGTACGGCATGTAGCATATTACTTGTTGATGACTCAAAAAGAAATCTTGAAATAATGAGAGAGACTCTTGAGATGTCGTATATCCTGTTTGAAGCTGAGGATGGAAAAACTGGGATTGAATTAGCTCAAAAAATGAAACCAGATTTGATTTTACTGGATATTATGATGCCTGAAATAGATGGGTTTGAAGTAATGGACGCACTGAGAAAAAATCCAAATACTTCACATATTCCTATAATATTCATAACAGCTAAAAGCAGTGAAGAAGATGTTTGTGAAGGGCTAACCCAAGGGGCAGAGGATTATATTACGAAACCTTTTACTTCCGCGAATCTCAATGCACGAGTCGAAGTCCAATTAAAAGTTAAGAAACATCAGGATTACCTTGATTACATGGTAAAAGAAAGGACGCGTAATTATGAGCTTATGCAGCGCGTTCTTATCGAAAGTATGGGGACTATGGCTGAGTGCCGCGACCCAGAAACCGGCGGCCATATTAAAAGAACACAGAACTATTTGAAAGCTCTGGCTATGGAGATGAAAGTTACAACGAGCTACGCATCACTTTTAACAGAATCATATATTGATATGCTTCATATGACTGCACCATTGCATGATATCGGCAAGATTCAGATAGCAGATTCAATATTGTTAAAACCCGGTAAGTTGACTGCTGAAGAGTTTGAGATTATGAAAAAGCATGTGCAGTATGGCGTTGAAATACTTGATACTGTTTCAAACAAATTACATGATAAGGACTATTTTACAACGGTACGGGAGCTTGTGGGAGGGCACCATGAGAAATGGGATGGCAGTGGTTACCCTAATGGTCTCAAAGGAGAAGATATCCCTCTTGCGGGTCGATTAATGGCGATTGCAGACGTATATGATGCATTGATTAGCAAGAGAACCTATAAAGAGCCGTTTTCACAAGAAGTAGCCGTTAAAATAATTAGTGAAAGTAGTGGGAGTCACTTTGACCCGGTCATAGTAGAATGCTTTTTACGTATTCAGGAAACATTTCGAAATATTGCACTAACCTATGCAGATTATGATGATGACGTAGTGGGCGCTGAGGCAGAAAATCATAGTGACCTCGTTCATTCTATACTACTCGTTGATGATATGGAAATAAACCTTGAAATTATGAAAAATCAACTGGAGTCAATGGGCTATGCAGTGAGGTGTGCATTGAATGGTGCTACGGCAATTGAAAGTTTTAATAGGGATAAGCCCGATTTAGTACTCACTGATTTGGAAATGCCCGTTGCTAATGGATACGATGTCGCTGATGGAATACGTAAAAATGACCAAACGACTCCTATCTATTTACTGACAGCAAATGATTATAATGTTACTAAGGAGAAGTTGGATAGACACCAATTAAATGGGTATATATTAAAACCTCTTGATGAAACGGTATTAAGAAAAATTATAAGCTTTTCAATTGATAGATCTGTGAAAGGTGGTTTTTAAATATGGACTCTGTTGAAGACATAGAAATGGATCAGCTTATTGAGAGTATATATCGACGATATGGGTACGACTTTAAAGGGTATACCATGCCTTCGCTCAGAAGAAGGGTTCATGAGTATGTACGGAAATTAAAATTGAATAATATTTCAGATGCTATCTCAGAATTATTAAGAAATGAAGAAGCTTTTGAGCATTTCCTTTGCTCTATTACCGTATCAGTAACCGAAATGTTTAGAGATCCTCATGTGTATAAAAAGGTGAGAGAATTAATTGTACCAGTACTAAAAACATTTCCAAGAATTAATATCTGGCATGCAGGATGCTGTACAGGTGAAGAGGTTTATTCATTTGCAATTTTATTAAAAGAAGAAGGATTATATGAGCGCTCTACTATTTATGCGACGGATATTAATACTCAATCGTTAAAAATTGCGGCAGAGGGAATCTATCCTATAGAAAATATTGTTCTGGGCTCAGAAAACTACTTGAAGTCAGGGGGAAGGGGGACTTTGTCTGATTATTACCATGCGAAATATGGAAAAACAATATTTAATCAATCATTAAAAGAGAATATAATCTTCTCTAGTCATAATCTAGTACAAGACAGTGCATTTAATCAGATGCACCTTATTATTTGTCGCAATGTTATAATTTATTTTACTAAAAACCTTCAGAACCGGGTTTTTAACCTTTTCTCAAGTAGTTTAAATCATAATGGACTGTTGCTACTGGGAACAAAAGAGGATTTAAGGTTCTCTCCTGCAGTAAGAGACTTTAGTGTTCTATCGAAGAGTAGCAAGATATATAAAAAAGTGAAATATGATGACGGTATTGGAAGCTACTCAATATAAGGCAATAGCGATAGGCTGTTCAAAAGGTGGATTATCTATTCTACCTCAAATTCTGATGCCGTTACCCGCTGATTTTTCTATTCCGATTATAATAATTCAACATTTAAAAGAAGGGGGCGGAGAATATCTGCCTAAATATCTTGATGATAAATGCGCATTGAAAGTGCGGGAAGCACAGGAACTCGCACCACTTAAGAAGGGATATATTTATACTGCTCCCTCAGGGTATCATCTCTATATTGACAGTGAAAAAACCTTCTCCCTGAGCGTCGATGCTAAAGTGAATTATTCCCGTCCGTCAATTGATGTTTTTTTTGAGTCGGCTGCCAATGTTTTTACTTCAAGTTTGATAGGGGTACTACTCACCGGTGCAAATTGTGATGGTGCAAAAGGCATGGTGATGATAAAGAACAATGGGGGGCTCACTATAGCGCAGTCACTCGAAACCGCTGAGGCTCCGGCAATGCCGGGGAGTGCAATTGCTGAAGGTGTAGTAGATCATGTGCTGACCCCCGAAGATATTACGAACTTTATTTTGAAATTAACCAGATAAACAAATGAGAAATGAGATGAAATTCCAGAATTTACCATTCAGAATAAAAATTTTACTCAGTATCTGTGTGCCACTCGTATTGGCAACAGCTATTGGCGTTATTAGCATTCTTAATTTGAGGGCACTTAATGAGACTGATAAATGGGTCGACCATACATACAATGTTATTATCGATGCAGAAGTATTGTTAAAATCAGCGGTGGACATGGAGACCGGCGAGCGGGGTTATCTGCTTTCCGGTAAAGAAGAATTTCTTGAGCCATATACTTCAGGTGCCCAGCGAATATATGAACAGTTTATAACTCTGAAATTAGAGGTGAGCGATAACCCTAAACAGGTTATGCGACTTGATAACGCAGAGACAATTATCAGGGAGTGGCAGAAAAATGTGGCAGGTCATTTAATAGCGCTTCGACATGAAATTAAGAAACTTGAAAAAGCTGACATGAGTCTCTATACTGAAAAACAGAAAGAAATAGCAAGCATTGTCGGTCAGGCAAAGGGTAAAGAGTACTTTGACCGCTTCAGGGAAGTCATGGAGGCTTTTACTTCTGAAGAACAGGGGTTGCTAATGATTCGTCAAGGTAAAGACAGTAATAAAATTAAAACAATAGAGCGGTTAATAGTTGGATGTATTATCATAGCTATACTCGTCGGACTCTTTTTTGCCTTTTTTGTTACGCGGGGAGTTCAGAAGCTTGTAGGTGGGGAGCCGGCCAAGATTGCCGAAATTGCCCAAAATGTGGCACGCGGTAACCTTGATGTCTCAATTGATGAAAAAGAGCCAGTCGGAATACTTGGTGCACTGGTAGAAATGATAAGTGTGCTCAATGGAATTGTATCTGAAGTGAATAATGTTGCATTTGAAGTAGAAGAAGGTAAACTGGACACCCGGGGGGATGAATCGACTTATCAAGGAGGTTGGAAAAATATGGTGCTCGGAGTTAATAATGTAATCGAAACTATTACAGGGCATATTGATCAAATTCCAAACCCGTTCATGCTTATTGATAAAGAATTCAATATTCTGTATATGAACAAAATTGGCAATGAATGGACTGGTCGTTCAAAGGAACAGGCTGTGGGGCAAAAATGCTATGATCTATTTCGAACCCCTGACGGTGGAACAACCAATTGCGTATTCGCCAGGGCTATGAACAGTGGTAATCTGGAAAGTGGCATGACCGACGCTCACCCCGGTAACATGCATTTGAAGGTTGATTATAATGGTGTGCCTCTCAAAAATAAATCAGGGGAATGCGTCGGTGCACTTGAAATCTTTGTGGATCAGACCAGCCAAAGGGATGAAGACTGGTTAAAATCAGGATTGAATGAGCTTAATAACAAAATGAGTAATGAACAGAATCCTATTGCATTAAGCCAGAATGCCTTGAATTTTCTTGCCGATTACCTGCACGCCCAGGTCGGTGCATGCTACCTAACGGATAAAAAAGATGATTTCAGGCTGGCAAGTAGTTACGCCTATAAAATGCGTAGCAATAATTATACTGTTTTCAAGTTGGGAGAAAGTATGATTGGCCAGGCGGCTTTGGAGAAAAAAACTATTCTTTTTTCCGATGTACCTAAAGAACACATCCCGTTTGATATCAATTCTGGTGTCGGTGATTCCACCCCTAACAATATTATTGTTTTTCCCGTAATACATGAACAGAAAGTACTTGGAGTTATGGTGCTGGGAACGGCGTCCCAGTTCAACAACAAAGAGATGGAATTTGTTGAACGTGCCGCTGGAAGTATTTCCATAAACCTCAGTTCAGCACAAGCACAAGTACAAACGCAGTCGCTTCTTGAACAAACACAGACTCAACAAGAAGAACTCAGAGTTTCTAATGAAGAGTTGGAACAACAGGCAGAAGAGTTAAAATCATCTGAAGAGCAGTTACAGGTTCAGCAAGAAGAGTTGCGTGTTACTAACGAGGAGTTGACCGAAAAATCGGAGCTTCTGAGTAAACAGAAAGATGACGTTGAAAAAAGTAATGCAGAGATTAGGAGTTCTCGTGAAGAATTAAAAAATAAGGCCAGAGATTTAGAATTAAGTACAAAGTATAAATCAGAATTTTTGGCAAATATGTCTCATGAATTGCGAACACCACTCAATAGCATGTTGTTACTTTCGAATAAGTTGGCTAAAAATTCGGATGAAAATTTAACAGAAAAACAGGTAAAAGATGCTGAGATTGTCTATAAAAGTGGAAAAGATCTTTTAGAGCTTATTAATGATATTCTTGACTTATCAAAGGTTGAGTCTGGGAATATGAATATTAATGTAGAGGATGTTGCTATTGCTGATATAGTGTCTAATATGCAGAATATTTTTTCGACTATCATGGAAGAGAAAGGCTTGACCTTTAACCTTAATGTAGATAAGCAACTACCACCATCATTATGTACCGATCAGCAGAGAGTCGAACAGGTTTTAAAAAATCTAATATCAAATGCACTAAAATTTACGCAGACTGGAACAATTGGTATTGAATTTTTTAGGCCAGATAGTTCTGTGGTTCTAAGCTCGAATAGCTCTCCCATTGAAAATATGGTGGGAATTTCTGTAAGTGATACCGGCACTGGTATTCCTAAAGAGAAACAGCGTGAGATTTTTGAGGCCTTTAGGCAGGCTGATGGCACTATTGTTAGAAAATATGGGGGTACAGGACTTGGGCTATCAATCTGCAAAGAGATGGCTCGTGTATTGGAGGGAGAAATACAGCTTCAGAGTACGGTTGATGAAGGATCAGTTTTCACACTCTTTCTACCGGAAAAATGTATTGATAAGCTAGCTATGAATACAGAATTGGTAACTGAAGCTATTGGTAACAGGATTGAGAGTCCATCAGAAGTCAAAGGATTTATTTCAGGTATCAAAGATGATCGCTTAGAGCTCAGCTCCACAGATAAAGCAATTCTCATTATTGAGGATGATGTGAGGTTTGCTCAAATAGTCTACGATATTTGTAAAGAAAAAGGAATGAAATGCATACATACTACGAGTGGTGAAGAAGGTTTGCAATTGGTTCAGGAGTATCAGGTGAGTGCGATGTTACTTGATATCAAGTTACCGGGTATCGATGGCTGGGAGGTGTTAAAACGTCTTAAATATAGCTCTCATGCAAAACATATTCCTGTACATATCATGTCGGTAAATGATAAGCCAGGTGATTATTTCAATAAGGGTGTAATAGGGTATTTACAGAAACCCGCATCTTCTGAAGCATTGGAAAAAGCACTTTCACAACTCTCAAATGTAGCCACTGATACTCCTAAAAAATTGTTGGTTTGTGAAGATCAAAGTGAAGTAGCAGAACAATTAATTGAAACGTTTAGTGGATTGGATGTTGAAATTGATATTGCTAAAAATGGTATGGAAGGGTTACAAAAAATTCAAGCAAATAGTTATGATAGTATAATTCTTGATTTAATGCTCCCTGATATTACTGGACTTGAACTTTTAAAAAAACTGGATACCATAGAGGGATTTCATCTCCCACCGGTAATTATTCATACCGCAAAAAGTCTAACCGCACAGGAGTCATTTGAGCTCAGTAAATACGCCAGCTCAATGATAACTAAAGAGGGGGAGTCGCAGGATCGGCTCGTTGATGAAGTCTCACTCTTTCTTCATGCGATTAATAGTACCTCCGAATCTCATGGCACTGTTCCCTATGTCATTGTAGATGATAAAAAAGTATTTGAAGGGAAAAAAATAATGATTGTGGATGATGATGCGAGAAACATATACTCGGTTATATCTGTACTCGAAGAGTATAAAATGAATTTTGTTAAAGCACAAAATGGTAAGATGGCATTGAAAGAGTTAGAGAATCACCCTGATATTGATGTTGTTTTAATGGATATTATGATGCCCGAAATGGATGGCTATGAAGCGACAAGAAAAATACGTGAAATGCCCAATTATAAAACATTACCCATTATCGCATTGACTGCAAAGGGGATGAAAAAAGATCGTCAATTATGCCTTGAGGCTGGAGTGACAGACTACCTAATGAAACCCATAGATGCTGATAAATTGTTGTCAACAATGAGAGTGTGTTTGCATTCATAATGGAAGGGGGAATAATGAGCTATCCAAAAGTGTTAATTGTTGATGATAAATCTGAAAATTTAATAGTGCTTGAAAGAGTATTGGAAGATTTGGATGTTGAATTGATTAAAGCAACCTCCGGAAATGAGTCGATTTTTAAAGCGCTGGAACTTGATTTTGCCATTATTATCATGGATGTACAAATGCCCAATATGGATGGTTTTGAAGCTGCAGAGCTGATTCGGAAAGAGGAGAAAAATAGAAATATTCCAATCATTTTTCTTTCCGCTGTATTTCATGATGACTATTATAAAATAAAGGGTGTAGTGGCTGGTGGCATAGATTTTCTTTCCAAACCTATTATTGAGGAGTTGTTACTGGGTAAGGTTAAAATGTTTCTTAGACTCTATGAAAACCAGAGGGCTATTCAGGAGTACGCCAAAAAAGTAGAGCAAATGAGTGCATACAAATCTGAATTTCTTGCAAATATGAGTCATGAGATTAGGACACCAATGAATGCCATTATAGGATTAAGTCAACTGGCGTTGCAGACAGAGATGACCCCTAAGCAACATGATTATTTGGCAAAAATTGATATGTCCGCACATTCCTTACTCGGAATTATCAATGACATTCTCGATTTTTCAAAAATTGAAGCTGGAAAACTCGATATTGAAGTGGTGGACTTTAATATCGAAGAGGTCATAACAAATGTTTTTGATCAAGTTATGTTTAAAATAGAAGAGAAAAATCTTGAATTATTGTATCATGCTCCCGTTGATGTGAGCTTAAGCTTACGAGGGGATCCGTTACGGTTAGGACAAATATTGTTAAACCTTATCAATAATGCAATTAAATTTACCGAGGAAGGTAAGGTTATTGTCTCAATAACAGTTATGGAAGTTACCGGTTCTAATGTTTCACTTGAGTTTTCGGTTAAAGATACGGGAATAGGGATGAATCCTGAACAACAAAAAAAGTTATTTGCTCCCTTTACCCAGGCTGACATTTCGAGCACTCGAAAGTATGGAGGGACAGGGTTAGGATTATCTATATGTAAAAAGCTTGTTGAGATGATGGGGGGCACAATCTCTTTGAAATCGACTGAAGAAGTAGGGAGCACTTTTAGCTTTACTATTGCCTTAGAAAAATCAGCAGCACAAGAATTAATGATACCAAGAAATGCTTCACAACTTAAAGAGAAGCACTTACTGCTTGTTGCTGAAGGTGTTGAGTCACTGAGTTTTTTATATGAAATGCTAAATTCTATGTTTGATCATATAGATACGAGTCTTTCTATAGGCGATGCCTTATTGAAGTTGGAGACTGTTTCAATAATCAATGAATCATATGATCTTATAATAGTAGATTCTAATGTAGAGAAGAGTAGTGGGGGTGCCTTTATTCGGTCTCTTGAAGCAAATACAAAAATTGATACAAAACCTCTGAGTATATTATTGACATCGAGTAGAGGCGACAAAGAAGTCCATGGTAATGATTGTAAAGGGGTTTCGGGCGTTGTAACAAAACCGGTAACTCCATCGAATCTTTTTAATGTTATTATGGAAGTATTTCATCTTAAACATAAAATAGTGGTAAAACCCTCCATTAAAGGACCTATTGAAAATCGAGACTTAGAACCATATTTAGGGGCTCGAATTTTACTTGTTGAGGATAATGAAATAAACCAGCAAATAGCAAATGAGTTTTTAACGAATGCAGGTTTTAACGTAGAAATTGTCGATAGTGGTGATAAAGCAATTCGGACAGTACAGGAAAATGAATATCATCTGATACTTATGGATGTTCAGATGCCAGGAAAAGATGGGTATGATACTACCCGGGAGATACGTCAGTTGACCTCAGAAGCTAAGGATGTCGTTATTATAGCAATGACCGCCCATGCACTTAAAGGGGATGCTGAAAGAAGTATTGAGGCTGGAATGAATGATCATGTTACAAAGCCAATAGATACCGATGAACTTTTTAGAGTTTTAATTAAGTGGTTAGAAAAAATATTTGTTAAAACAACTATTCAGAGGGAAGATAAAGGCAATGGTATCAGTTCTTATAAAAAGAAAATAATTCCTATGAAATTTAAAGGAATAGATGTAACGGCTGGCCTTAAAAATATTAATGGTAATCAAGTATTATTTAAAAAACTAATGAAAATGTTTAGGGACAAGCATGCTGACACAGCGAACGAAATAGTAAACGCTCTCAATAGTGAGAATAATCAAGCTGTCATGGATATGGTTCATTCTATGATAGGTATAGCGGGGAACCTTGGGGCGACAGGACTTTTGAAAGTTGCCCAAGAATTTGATTCGTCTCTTAGGCAAGGTGAAACAAATCAGTATAGTGCTTTCGCGAAGGAATTTAAGAGAGAGTTTGAATTGGTATTAGGGGCCGCGTCATTGATTTGCGAGATGGAGGTCATTCCTGTTGAAGAGAACGGTGTTGAACCTGATCGCCGGGTGGGCAATTGAAAGGCGAACAGGAAGTGACATTAGTTATTGAATATCTTACCGATATCAATGTAGGGGAGTATATCGATGAATGGAGAAAGCTCTCATAAGTGCAACCACCATTTTGACAGTAACCATACCAGGGGATTAAGGTGCTGTCTATTTAATTAAGCCAATAAGATCTTTAATTTTGCCGAGAAGTCTAGAGTGTGACCTATTCCTCCGATACATTTTGAATACACCGCACCGAAAGTGCGTAAGATTTACTGATGCTTGTACCATAAAAAGAGGTGCCGCTGGTCAGTGTTCTTTTGTATGCATGGGTTGAGTCAGACTCTGATGTACTCCACCAGTTGCATTCAATACCCAGGTAGTCGTACTCTGAGTTATTGCGATACCCTCCGGGAATAGCAGAAAAATTAAAATCATTGGTGGCGGTATTCCAGATTGATGCGAGTTTTAGTCTGTTGGCAGTGTTCCTTGAATACTGGGAGTTGCTCACGACTGCGGTATCATTTTCGGAAGTAATAGTGGTTAGACTGAATTGAGGGGCGTTGTTTGCATATTCTTTGAGTATATTCCACTCGTCATGAGAGGGTAGGTGCCAGTTCTCTGGGCATAGTCCCTGGTAATCTTCAGATGGGTCGCCTATGGTTGAATCGCTAAAAACCAATGAATCAATTGCCATGGCGATTGCCCATGGATAGAGCCGGCCATACGTATTGCATTTTTCTGAATCATTATTATAGCAGGTTGAGGATTCTGTATCATAGTTTAAATTCTCAGACATCCAAATTTGTGTTCCTATTCTGGCCCAGGTATATTCAATGTTGTCGCGTGAGTCGGTAACGGTACCAATGATATCTGCTTGTTCTAGCTCTTTGTCTGAAACTGATGCGTCTTTAAATAGTTTATACGGTACTCCTGCGGTATGGAGTTCTTCAATATCCACTCCGGCCTCAATAAGGTCAGTTACTCCTGCGCCACCATACAGCAGATCCCTCACAGAGATCCCCGCAGATAACAGGTAGTCAGCATCGATCCCGACATTCAGAAGGTTGGTTACTATAGGTGACGTGTTAGTGTCGGTGTTCATAATCTTCCAGTGCTCGGATTGTTTTTTATAGTACATCTGCTCGGTGATGTCTAAATAGGTATCCCCGTATTCTCCCATATAATCCGTCGGTGGTGCGATACCCGACAGAAATGTAGTACCGTCTTCACCTAGGTTGCCATCCTCTCCATTTTTACCATCCTCTCCATCCTCACCGTTGTCTCCATTCTTACCATTTTTTCCGTTCTTTCCATCTTCACCGTTGTCACCATCGATACCATTTTCTCCATCACTGCCACTTTTTCCATTGTTTCCGTCGGTGATTGTGATGTAAGTCCCATCGTCGCAGGATACAATTTTTATATCAGCATCATCTTCGTCTTCTGTGACAGAACATGAACTTCCATCATCTCCGGTTTTGCCTCTAGTTCCATTGTCGCCATTAGTGAGTGTATCTGCTACGATACCCCCGCACGAAATTTCAATTCCTTCTGAAATTGATTGTGCAATACATGACGTTCCGTCCTTGGATTCACTTGAATCATCAAGTAAGCATGATGTGAGAGTGACACACAGTACTGATATGAGAGATAATTTTATTTTGTTAAACACCTTTAGCTCCTGTTTGTAGGGAGAATAATTGATAGCTTAACATATTTAATGTACAAAAACCATAAGGTTTGAGATGCTCGGTTACTTTTATTGTTTTGAGTATTTAGGTAATTGATTTTGTAATCACTGCTTATTACAGCGGTATGATCCCCTCAATGGGGCAGGGGTATGTGAAATTGGTAAGCTTGGAGGGTTTTTATATAGTAAGCAATGGTGGGCTCAGCTTCACCATATTCATTTGGATCCTAGTCGTTTTGAATATACCGTAATGGATGCTGTTTTATTCTAAAACATAAAGCCCTCTACAAAACAGTGGAAGGCTTTAAGGTACTCCTATTGAGTTGCCTTCTGTTTATGAATCATTTACAGCTTAAGCCAGTATTTCTTTATATTTAATGGGGTTTCTTCTGATAGTAAAGGATTGTCAACAGTAAAGATGAGCCTGTTTGCGCAATAAAGCTCGTCCTCTTGACATTGGCTCCTTCGCATACGTAATGTGGTAATTTCCATGGGTTTTAACCGTAGCATCAAGAGCTTCTTTTAAGATTCTATGAGAGTAAACATGTCTTTTGTCATCTTTAGAAATCCCTGGAGCGAGTTTAATAACTGTTTGAGCGAGTAACGCCTGCGCCAATAATAGTATCGAAAAGAGTAGCGATTTTTTTTCCATGAGATCTCCCATTCTAAAATATCGATCTGTATTCCACAATTATTAATTTGATATAATAGGGAATAGTGTCCACTTAATATACCAGTGTGAATCTGAGGTATCCCGATCAAGACACACTACGCCACTATTTTGAAATTTCAGTATTTCTACTTCAGAGGTTCCACATATAAGATAGGCACAGAGGTGGTGTAGATAGGGGAGGTGTCCGACTATCATGGTGTTGTTATTGTGCAAGGAATCTCCCAAAGCAGATACCTCATGATTGGGTGATAGAGTGTCCAGCTCTGTGAGGCCGCCTAATGGATGGAGGGCTTCGGCAAAAATTTTTGCGGTATCAATAGCTCTTTTTTTGTCACTATGTATAATATGAGTAACATCAACTTCACGGATTTGTAGTTGTTCCGCTGTAGTATGGGTAATTTTCTTCCCTTCTTCTGTTAATCCTCTGGTAGAGTCAACCTCTTTTGGATGGGCCTGTCCGTGTTGTACGAGAAAAAGTGCCATGGTAATATCTCCCTGATGTTTTGTGATATAGTATCATACTTTATATAGTGTGTAAATGAAAATCCTTTCATGACTTGGAAAGGGCAGTGTCGCCAGTTTTTAAAAATGTTTCGTAAAAAAAGGTCTTTTTAGAATCACGGTTTTTTCACTATGGAAAATTCCGGTTCCTGCACTCGTAACCTATATCTCACCTTCAGAAATAACATGGGTATTAGCCATATTTATCAGTAATTGTTGTCTAAAACAGCATTTTATTAGCTAAAATGTGGTACTATGTATAGAAACCAATTCAATCTTAGGGATATATGTTTCGATTTGAATTATTGATTACTCTGATATTTCTATTCATAAGTGTCGGAGCTACCAAAGATACGATAGAACTGAATAGGCAGGAATTGGACAATCTATTTGACATGTCAATAGAAGATCTGATGTCCATGAAAATTACATCAGCAAGTTTAAGTAATTTGAAAAAGTCACTTTCTCCTACAGATGTTATTCTTATCACTTCAAATAATATACAGCATTCTGGTGCGCGTTCGATTGATGAAGTGTTAGAAATATTTGTTCCGAGTTTTAATAAACTTATTAAAGGGAAGTTTGGTGATGCCATTGGGATTCGCGGAATTATTAGTGATAGAAATAACAAAATTCTTTTTCTCGTAAATGGTCGAATCATGAATGATAGGAGTCTGATTGGTGCATTTTCAGAAAGACAAATTACTATGCTCGCAGATATTGAGAGAATTGAAGTAATACAAAGCCCTCAATCCGCATTGTATGGAACAGGGGCCATTAGTGGAATAGTAAGTATTTATACCAAAACGGGATCAGAGTTTAAAAAGGGGGTGGAGGTTACTTCTCATGTCGGCCTCGTAGATAGATTTCAAAATGTTCAAATAAGACACGGCAAGTCAATAAACGATGCTATGAGTTACTCTATCTATTATGGGGTAGGCTATGCTGATGGTGCCAGTTCAAAGGATGCGCCTATTCGTATTTCTATCGATTCAGTTGATATAAATGGTGACACAATTGTGAGTAATAAAGATATCAGCTTTTTAACAAACAACCTTAATGCATCTGGTAGAATGAGGCATAAGGCACATGCTCAATTTGAGTTTGACGACTGGAAAACCTGGGTTCGCTATGTACGAGGTGGGGGCGACTATAATTTTTCGCAACAGCAACTTTTTAAAAAGGCTGGTAAAAGTGATAGTCTCGTTGAGCATAGACTGGAGTACTCTCAATTCACAGCTCTTTCTGAATATACCCAGACCTTAGGTGACTTCTCAGTTGAAGGCCGGGTAAGTTATGATGACATGGGGGTTGTACAGCGTTCAAAAAATAGGATAGATGTTAATTATTTAGAAAAAGAGTTGTACTCTCGAGTGCTCTTAAAGTATTCAAATAATACATTGAGTTTGGCGGTAGGACCTTCAATGTCTTATGAGTGGTTTGGTGAGCCAGCAGATGGAAATGATCAATTAGATATGGTTATAAATTCAAAATTGAAGGGCTCTCTATATGACTCAACCCAGTCAGATTCTCTGAATGAATATTCAGAGAAATGGAGTACACTCATGACTTCTGTGGTATCCGAAGCTCAATATTTGCTCTTTGATTCATTCAAAGTATTACTCGGATTGAGGGTTGATAAGCATAGCTATACCGGTTATTTGCTTTCGCCCCGTGCCTCAATGATATGGGGGAATGATGATTTACAAGCTCGGTTGAGCTATTCAAGGTCAAATAGAAGAACAGATGATGGTGATTTAAGGAGGGACTATTTAAATTCAGGAAAAAACGAATCCAATGATATAGAGATAATAGACTTTTATGAGGCATCAGCAAATTATAATGTGTTTAAGGGGGTGACGGTCTCTCCTTCAGTTTTTTATGGAGACTATAATGTTGTAGGATGGGGCTGGTCAGAAAATAAATCTGTCCCAATAGGAGAATTAACCTATTGGGGAGCCGAAATAAAATTGGAGTATAGAGATAGACGAAACTACTCATATATTTCTCATAGCTATATTATGCCCATAGACTTTATACTTGATGGTGGTGAAGAGGCTTTCCCAACAAACAATGTTTCAAATATACCCTATGGCTATGGAAATAGTTTTCATAATTATCCGGATAATATTGTCAAACTATATACTCAATATTTTATTACTCCTGAACTGGGTATTAATGCTTCATTACAAATATTTGGTAAACTCTATGGCGCGCAAGACGCCGTAAGTCACTCAAGTGAAATTGATAGCCCTGTTTTAAACTCATCGTATACCCATGGTTCAAACACTGCATTTGAAGCCTCGTATTATTTGAATATGGGAATGAGTTACATAGTGATTGAAGGCCTAACCATAAACGTGCATGGTTATAATCTTCTTGGAATTATTGATGACAATTGGAACAAACGCAATGAATTCCAAAGAAATTCTCAATATAGAATTCAACCTCTTTCAGCGGCACTGCAGGTGAATTGGGGATTTTAACACGATTCCTGTGAGTGGTGCACGATTACCAATGATATGGCACTGTTATCGGGAGTACGCTATTCTGGTGTTGTCCCTCCTGGTGAGTAATAGGCACCTTTAATCCTTTTAATAAGGACTACAAACAAGGAGTTTTTCTTTTGTGAGTACCTCTGTGGCGGGGAATGCAATAGGTGTTCGTATTCTATTAATGCCTATAGAGCCATAAATTCGCCAATTATTTGTAAAATAACCCAAGTAAAGTGTCTAAATGACACTATTGGGTAAAGCATTCGTTTACAAACGACTCTTTCCGCCTAACCGAGGTATCTTTGTTACAACTGCTGGGGGGCATTGTTGATGAGAGAGACACCGAATTTGGGTACTATGCGTACTGTACGTAAAAAATCATTTTTTGATATCGCGAAACCGAAGAAAGAAGCAACATTTTTTGACCTCGATGTCGCCACATCACGGTCGTTTAAAAAGAAACCAGAACAACCTATGCACCTCGATATTGCGGTATCGTTTACTCCAGAACAATTGAATGATCACTTGTCACTTGAGCGTCTTGATGCTCTTATCCCCAAAAAAGTGATATCTAATACTAAACCTCTGATAGAATCTATAAACTTATCTATTCTAGGCACCCGACCTAACTCATATAAAGATGTTGTGTTAGAGAGCTATTCAGTTCTGATTGAACGGGTAAAAAGATTGTATACTGATATACTTAAGCAGAAAGAAACTACAGCACAGCCAGCCTTTGAAATTATCGATACCATTATTAAAGTTTTTGTGAGTGACCGTAATATCATGCTCAATCTCTGTAATCTAGAGACCAAAGATGATCACCTCTATCAGCATGTTGTTAAGATGGCTATATATTCAGTGAATATTGCTATTGCAATGGGTTGCTCAAAAGAAGAGATTAGAGAAATTGGTGTGGGAGCTCTCATGTCTGATATTGGAATGGCAGCCATAGCGAAGCGTATTCGTAATTTTAAGGGTACCTACACAAAAGAAGAACTGTATTATGTGAGAAAACACCCGATATTCTCTGCAAACATAATTGAGTCACTCGAGGGTTTTCCGGTTACTACCGCCATTATCGCCTATCAAACCCATGAGCGATCAAATGGCAAAGGATATCCGCGCAACAAGAGAGAGAATACCATTCACCGGTTTTCAAAAATTGTCGCCCTCGCAGATGTCTATACAGCTCTTTCGAGTAAACGTCCCCATCGTCAAGCATACCGACCTTTTGAAGCGGTTCGCATGATTATTAGTATGGCAGACAAAGGGTGGTTTTCCAAAGAGGTTGTACAAGGTCTTCTGTCGTTTAGTTCACTCTTTCCTGTTGGTTCAATAGTAAAACTCAATACCAATGCCTATGGTAAGGTGGTCTCGGCAAGCGGTAAGTCTATCGCGGCGCCAGTAGTGGTCATTTTTACGGATAAAGAGGGGTATCGACTGGTACCTAAACAGTTTACAACAACTGATTTGAGTGTGAATTCTTCAATAAAAATTATTGGCACCAAAGATAATCAATTTTTAGCGACTGCTGCTATGGTAGGATTTTAGATACTATACTTACATACACTGGCATGGTATAATTGTCGTACACAGTCACATAGAGAACATACTTGTTAAGAAATGTAAACGATGAAAGTACAAAAATAGGTACAATCTATGATTAAGGTGATTTGAACTCTAATCTATAGTAAGCTGCAAAAGGACTTAGTGGATTTTACTCAATATTATTCAAACTCTTACTCTGAGGCACGGAAGAAATTTTTAAAATTCTCAACAGAGGTGGGGGCAATTGTTTCTAGTGTGGAGCATTCTGAGCTAGGGCCTAATGGAGAAAAGTTATATGCAGATTACTCACTGGTAGGTGATCCTCAAGCGAAAAAGGGGTTATTACTTTTTTCAGGAACACATGGTGTTGAAGGCTTTGCTGGTTCTGCCATTCAATTAGCTATATTAAAAGTTTTTCGGCAAAACCCACTGAAGGGTGCTGTCAAAATGATCTTTGTTCACGGGGTTAATCCATATGGAATGGCTTATGGGAGAAGAGCTGATCACCAAAATATTGATGTAAATAGAAATTTTGTCGATTTTTCAAATGAGCTGTCTCGTAACATACCCTATGGCTCCTTAGCTTGTTCAATTGCTCCAAGGAATATGTCGATTCTTTCTGAAATAGTCGCTTGGAGTAAGTTATTGCTGTATAGGGCTACACAGGGTAGGCTCAAATCGCAGCACGCTTTACAAAAAGGTCAACGCTCACATGAGCGTGGACTCTTTTTTGGGGGGACTAAACCAAGTTGGTCTCACAGGGTATTAAAAAAAATCCTCAATGATCACAAAGGGGGCATTGAAAATTTGGTAGTGATAGATATTCATACTGGCCTTGGACCATATGGGGAAAGAAATCTATTTTCTGGAGCTTCTGATCACTCTGAGGAAGCAAAAAATGCTCGCCATATATGGAGTAACAAGTTTATTCAATGCGTTGATCAACATTCTAATACCCTAGAAGAACTCCCGGGAACTACTCGAGAATGTGTATTAGAAATTTTTCCTAAAAGTAACGTAACTGTAGTAACAATGGAATTTGGGACCTATAATCCCATTAAAGTATTTCGTGCACTGCGTAATGAAAATTGGGCTCATCATCATGCTGATGCAGATAGTCGTGTATATAGGGAGTCAAAAAAGAAGTTGTTAGACTGTTTTTACCCTAATGATTTAGAGTGGAAACAATCTGTTTGTGACGCTGGTTTGTCAACTATTCAACAGGCTTTAAATGTGTTAGGCCGTTAGGTTTTACACAATTATTACATGTCCTGATTAAATTTGAACAAAACTATTCGGAAACACGAGTATAGACGGGTATAAATTACCCCTGAATCATCTCTTATTAATTCCAATTATACTTTTACGCTGTTTGGTGTAATATGTATCTGTGTAGAGATCTAATAGCCTACTGTTATTTATAACTTTGCTGGTCTTGGGAGATAGCGTACGCTATTACAAATACATTTTATGGGATTGAATATGAAAAATATGCAGATGGCTATTGTCGGAATGAGTTGTAGATTGCCTGGTGGAGTGAATTCACCTGATGAATTATGGGAACTATTGAAAAATAAGAAAGACTCAATTTCAGAAATACCTTCTGACCGGTGGAACCCTGAAAATTATTTTCATAAAGAACAATCAGGGAAATCCTATTCAAAATGGGGTGGATTTATTGATTCAATAAATACCTTCGACCCGAGCTTTTTTGGGATATCACCAAGAGAAGCTCTGGGGATGGACCCGCAGCAAAGGTTGTTATTGGAACTTGCTTGGGAAGCAATGGAAGACTCAGGTACTCTCCCAAAAGATCTTGAAAATAGTAATACTGGGGTGTATGTTGGAATATCAAGTCATGATTATTGTGATTTGCAAACGGCACATGAAGCACAAAGTTCTATCGATGCGTATACCCAAACAGGGAATTGTAACAGTATTGCTGCAAACCGCATTTCCTATATATTTAATTTTAAGGGTCCCAGTTTAGCAATAGACACTGCTTGTTCCTCATCACTCGTTGCCCTTGACTCTGCAGTAAAAGACCTTACCCTCGGTGTGTGTGATACCGCTCTTGTTGCTGGTGTTCAGGTGTTATTACGACCCGAAGTATTTACTGGCTTTTCAATGGCCTCTATGTTGTCTCCTACAGGGCGCTGTCACAGTTTTAGTAATGATGCAGATGGGTTTGTGAGAGCCGAAGGTGGCGGAGTTGTCTTATTAAAACCATTAGAAAAAGCGATTGCAGATGGTGACACTATTCATGCCGTAGTGTGTGCGAGTGGAACGAACCAAGATGGTAAAACGAAAGGGATGACGGTACCAAGTCAAGACTCTCAAATGAAATTGATAGAAGAGACGTGTGCGCGAGCAGGTATTGAACCACACCTCGTTCAATATGTTGAAGCACATGGTACGGGAACAAAAGTTGGTGACCCCATTGAAGCAAATTCTATCGGCACCGTGATTGGGAAAAAACGTACCAGCAATCGTATCAGCAATTGTATTATGGGGTCTATAAAAAGTAATGTGGGGCACCTTGAACCAGCATCGGGTATGGCTGGACTCTTAAAGACTGTTGTTGCTTTAAAACATGCTGAAATTCCAGCAAATATTCATGCAGAACAATTGAATGAAGATATTGATTTCGCAGGGCTTGGATTAACAGTACCGACCGAACATATGATGTGGCCTGAAAATGAAGATGGAAAACCGCGCTATGCAGGTATAAACTCCTTTGGTTTTGGTGGTGCAAATGCGCATGTAATAGTTTCTGAAGCGCCAGCCGTCGCAAGCACTAAGGCGCAATCAGATAGTGTAAATCAAAAAGTATTGACCATTTCCTCTCAGTCAAGTCAAGCGTTGCGGTTAAATGCAATTGCCTATCGAGATGCATTGGAATCCATGAGTAACGAAGAATCTGCATCGATTAGTTTAGCGGATATTGCCTACTCGGCAAATTGTAAGAAAACACACCACAAAGAACGAATTGCTGTTATTGGATCTTCAATTGAAGAATGGTGTGAAAACCTTTCTCAATATATTGATAATGAAGCGGTAGATTCAGTTGTAGAATCAAAAGAGACATCGAAACCTCATCCTATTGTCTATGTGTTCTCGGGAATGGGACAACAATGGGCTGGTATGGCGAAAGGTCTTTTAGAGTCAGAACCTGTATTTGCTCAAATGATTGCACGGTGCGATAAAGAATTATCAAAATATGTTGAGTGGTCTCTTTCGGAAGAACTATTAAAAGATACAGAATATACCCTCGTTGATAAAACCTATATTGCACAACCGTTAATTTTTAGTATACAAGTTTCGTTAAGTGCCTTATTAGAATCGTGGGGAATACTCCCAAATAAAATTGTAGGGCATAGTGTTGGAGAAGTTGCTGCAGCATATGTGTCGGGAGTACTCACGTTTGAAGATGCCATTCAGGTTATTTATCACCGGTCGCGTTTACAAAATAAAGCAGCAGGAACAGGCTCAATGCTTGCACTCGGTATTAGTGAAACAGAGGTGAATGATTATTTACTCAGTGAATACACTGGTGTGAGTATCGCTGCGATTAACAGTTCAAGTTCAGTTACCCTTGCTGGTGACACTGATCAGCTGACCCTTATTGCAGAGGCTGCTCAAAGCAATGATGTTTTTAACCGCTTTTTAAAAGTTGATGTTCCTTACCATAGTCCAGGTATGGATCCGTACATGGAAGAGCTTACCATTGCCTTAGAAGAGTTAGATCCAAATGCTGCTCGTGTGGAACTCTATTCTACGGTACTCGGTAGTCAGATTACCGGTTTTGAAATGGATGGGGATTATTGGGCTGATAATATGAGAGAGCCGGTATTATTTAAAAAATCCATTGAAGAGATGGCGCATGATGGGGCGGCAACATTTTTAGAAATAAGTGCACATCCAGTGTTAATGACTTCTCTTAAAGAAATATTAAGCGAGAGTACTTTTGAACACTGTATCGAACGTTCACTCTATCGTAATAAAGATAATACCCATCAGGTGCAATTAATGATATCTACTCTGTATGTCATGGGGTATTCTCTTGATTGGAAATTGATTACCGGTGAAGGTTCATTTATTAATTTGCCCCGCTACCAATTTAATCGTGAAGTATATTGGAAAGAGCCAGAAATAATTAACACTAAAAGAATTCAGAAAAATATTCGACCATTGTTAGGGTATAAGGAGCATACAAACTGGATTGAATTTGCCTTTGATATCAATAGTCATTCGGTTCCTTGGTTGCCGCACCATAAAATACAAGAGAAAACGGTAGTACCTGCAGCTGCATATATTGAGACCATTCTAGAATCAATGTCAGAATCAATATCTGATAAAAATGATACACAATCATTTGCTTTGAATAACGTTGCGTTTAATAGAACACTTACCATTGATACCGTGGTTCCCAAAAAAGTTAAAATAGTATTGTTAGAGGACCCACAATCATTTGAGATAATGAGTGCGACTTCTGGAGAAGAAGAGAAGTGGACAACTCATTCTGTGGGGAGTTACGAATATATGTCTCGGGCTCATTCTTTAGATTCAATTTCTCACGAATCTATTTTAAAGCGGTGTACTACATCTGTAGACGTTAATGAGATATATAACGAATTTGATCTCATGGGTTTAGGATATACGGACCACTTTAAAAGCATTAAGGCTTTGTGGAGTGGTGCTAATGAATCAATTGCTAAATTATCATTACCAGGTGACGCCCAACAGGGAAGTGGATATGTATTGCACCCCGCTCTACTCGACGGGGCATTTCAGTCATTAATAGCTTGTATTCCAAAAAGCAGTTCAGGGAGATCACAAAGTTTGTTACCGGTGTTTCTTGAAAAAATACGGGTGTATCCAAAGAATATTGGAAATATGATGTATTGCAATGGTTCTATTGTAACTACTTCACCCAAAGGATACACCGGTGATATTGTTCTCTTTAATGAACACAATGTGATAGTTGCTGAAATTATTGGTCTGAGATTGCATGCCGTAGAAAATATTCAGTCACATGAATCTACAAAAAATATAGATGCTTTTGAATATGTATGGCAGTCGATCAATGGCCAAGAATCAATCGATGGATCTACTGATACGTGTACCGATATATTCTCTCGGTTTAAATATGAAAAATCTCAATATGGTGCTCGTTTTAACAGAGATACCTACTATTCTGATGTGTCGACAGTATTAAATGAGCTGTCTCTCGGTTTTATGTATCGGGCGTTATGTCGTATTGGTTTATCAAAAATAGATGAGATTGATGTAGAAGGGCATTCTCTTATTAATCACCTCTCACCTCATGTAGAAAGCCTATTGAATCGGTGTTTGACTCTTTTGGAGGAGCGAGGATACCTTGAAAAGAATTCAGAAGAAGGGGTGTACCGGTTAATTAATGAATTAGATGTGTCTACTCTGAATGCGCAGTGGAATAGTGCACTAGAAAAGTATCCATCGTACCTTGCCGAGTTAACACTCATTGCTCATTGTGGAGATACATTAGGATGTATATTTAATGATACCATAGATCCTGTAAAATCTATGTTCCCTCAAATGAGTAATTCATTAGAACACTTGTATCAAGATTCACCATCGTCAAAAGTGTATAATCAAATAACCCGCCAAGCTATTTTAGAAATGGTAGCTCAGTATCCAAAAGAAAAAAAGATTCGTATACTTGAAATAGGGGCTGGTTCAGGAGGGTTTACTTCTTCGATAATTGATGCGCTTCCGCAAGAGCGTACAGAGTATCATTTTACTGATGTAAGTGAAGACCTGCTCAATGAAGCGAAACTTAAATTTCATGATAAAGGGTGCATATCTTTTAGTCTGCTGGATATCGAACGAGAAATATCAGAAGATAACAATGAGAAACAGCTCGGGATATATGATATTATAATATCCTATGATATCCTTCATGCGACTCAAAATATTTCATCTACTATTTCTCATATTAAACAATTAATGAATCCATCTGCCGCTCTATTTCTTATTGAGCTTACCGAGAAAGAACCCTGGCTTGATTTAGTGTTTGGTACGTTGCCTGGCTGGTGGCGGTTTAACGATCAACGGGTAGAGAGCAATCATCCGCTATTATCAGAGGATGAATGGAATGACCTTTTAAAGGCTGAAGGGTTTCACTCAGTTGTGTCGTTTAATGATGATGTAATAGGCAATAAGGGTTTCCAATCGGTTATTTGTGCGCAAGGAGTTCCGGTAGCTCTCACAGAAAAACAATCTAATTCAGAATCAGAAAAAATAGTCATTACTGGCAGCTGTATCTGCATCTCTGATTCGGGTGAGCAGCATTCTACTCTGATTACAGCAATTGAGTCACAGTATGATTCAGTTATAATTATTGACTCAAAAAAATATGTAGACGCATCTATTTCAGATCAATTGTCTGAACACCTTCTCAACACTACTGATTGTAGCGATGTTATCTATTTGGTATCAAATGATATTGAAAATGATCAGTATTTTGCGACACAAAAAATACAGCTACTCACGCTATTAGATTGCATAAAGAGTATCAGTAGTAGTGCCATAGAACAACCCTCTTTAAGAGTAGTTACTCGGGGTGTGTGGAAGGTCGCAGAAGATAGTTCTTGTAATCCAATGCATGCAGGACTGTGGGGGTTGTGTAGAGTTGCAATGAATGAGTATTCAGGTCAACACATATCATTGGTTGATCTATCAGAAAAGATTGCTCCCGAAGAAATAGAGCAATTCCTAACGCTTCTACAAAATGGATCAGGAGAAGATGAAATTGCTATTCGCGGTACTGCACAGTATCAACATAGAATTAAAAAAGTCGCGAAGACGGCAGTGGCCATTGCATCCAGTGCCCCGTTTACTATGGGGATTGACAAAGTGGGGAGTATTGATAACGTAGTATTCAATCAAGTAGCACGTGAAAAACCATATGATACTGAAGTTGAAATCGAAGTAAAAGCAGTAGCACTTAACTTTAAGGATATAGCAAAAACTATCGGACTTTTATCCGAAGATACAATGATGGGGACAGCATCTGGCTTCAATCTTGGACTTGAATGTGCTGGTGTTGTGACGTCAGTGGGAATGGATGTAACTGACTATTCTGTCGGTGATCATGTAATTGCACTATTGCCGCGGAAAGGTATTGGGAAATATTCACTGTGTAATGCGAAGCAAGTATACAGAAAACCAAATAATATAACCTTTGAAGAAGCTGTTACGATTCCTGTAGTGTATTTTACTGCTTATTATGCCTTAAATAAATTGGCGCAATTAGAGGAGGGTGAGTCGGTGCTAATCCATGCAGGCGCAGGAGGAGTTGGACTTGCGGCAATAAAAATTGCGCTTCAAAAAAAGTGTATTGTATATGCTACTGCAGGGAGTCCTGTTAAAAGAGATTTACTGAGGGCACTTGGGGTGCATGTTGTTCTCGATTCAAGGTCTACTGAATTTTCTGATGAAATAATTAAACATACAAACGGCACAGGTGTTGATGTAGTATTAAACTCATTACCTGGTGATATCATGCTTAAAAGTATTGAGTGCATGGCCTCATTTGGACGTTTTGTCGAAATCGGTAAAAAAGATATTGAACAAAATAAGGTGTTGTTCTTAAAGGCATTTCAAAATAATTTATCCTATTTTGCTCTCGATACTGATAGACTTGTTGTCGAAAAACCTGAGGTTTCTTCGAGAGAAATGAATAGACTGTTAGATTTGATAGAATCATCCCATTACAGTGCGTTGCCTCACAGAACTTTTGATTTTGCAAATATGAAGCGGGCTATGAAATATATTAGTCAAGCAAAACATATTGGTAAAGTGGTGGTGTCCCTAAATGAAAATGATACTGTTGCATTAGATTCAAAAATCCCTGCTCTGGATATCGGTGATAATGAAACGTATATAGTAGCGGGAGGTGTTGGAGGTTTTGGTTTTAGCACAGCTGAATGGCTGGCACATAATGGAGCAAAAACGATAGTTCTATTAGGGCGTAGTGGTAAAGTCAATGAAAACACCCAACAGAAAATTGATTCCTTACAATCACAAGGAGTAGCAATTGTTGTTAAACAGGTTGATATCTCAAAAATGTCAGAAGTAACAGAATGTATTAATCAGCTTGCCGCATCATTACCGCCTATTAAAGGGGTGTTTATTACTGCTATGGTCTTAAAAGATGGGCCATTAAAAGAATCTACACACGAAGACTTTACAGCTGTTCTTGAGCCTAAAATGGCGGGGTCGTGGAACTTTCATAAGGCAACCTTAGGATTAGAATTAAAATTCTTTGTTATGTATTCTTCAATCACCACAACTGTCGGGAATGCCAATCAAGGTAATTATGTAGCCGCAAATATGTATCTCGAACAACTCGCAGAGTATCGACAATCAATACACCTACCAGGAACAACTATTGGGTGGGGTGCAATTGGGGATGTAGGGCATGTTTCGGAACATCAAGAAATTAAAGACTACCTTTCTACTATTGGACTTCGTTCTATAGAGCCTCAGAGTGGCTTAAATGAAATGGGTATCGCTCTCACAGAAAATGATTGTGCAGTTAGATATGTAGGGTCGGTTGATTGGGAGGCATGGAGCCGAAGTAAAACAGGGGTTTATTCAAATCGCTATGAATTCTTAATGAAAAAGGGGAATCAATCGAGTGAAGAGGGTGAGTCGGTATTTGATTTAGATTCGCTACTCAGTATTGGGTCAATCGATGATATTAAGGACTGTCTAAACGAAAAAATATGGAAAATTATTGGATTGGTGCTAAGAATATCTGACACGGAAATTGATAAGGATTCTACGCTTATAGATTTAGGAATAGATTCTTTGATGGTTGTTGAATTGAGTGCACTTATCGACGAAGAGTTCTCTGTTCAAATTCCTACAATGCATTTGTTTGCTGATATCACTATTCCTAATTTAACTAACATACTCATGGAAAAACTCAATATTGTACCCAGTGAAACAAGCGAAGTCGGTGATTCGGAAAAAATAGTAATGAGCAGTGAGTCTTAAGGGGGATGTATGAGTAGTGCATTATTAAGTGAATATTTAGCAGACCCATTTCTCAAGGCCATATATAAAGACATAAAAAATGTTGGGTCCATGAAACCCATGATGGTTGAAATAACTCAAAACTGCAATTTGCGTTGTGAGGGTTGTTTTTTCTTCACGGATAAAATGGATAGGTTTAAAGCCCCTAAAGATGAAAAGGTATTTGATGAATTCTTGCAGCGTGAAAAAGAACGGGGGACCAATGACGTATTAGTAGTAGGTGGTGAGCCTGCATTGATGTTGCCTCGTGTTAAAAAAATTGTAGATACTTTTCGAACGGTTACGGTGGTTACGAATGGGGTTAAAAAGATTCCTATGGAAGGATTTGAAAATATAGCCCTTGCCATATCTGTGTGGGGAGACCATGAAACTGATACGCTTTTGAGAGGTAAAGGAACCAATAACATATTTGAAAAGGCATTGACTTACTATAAAGATGACCCGAGGGCACGGTGGTACTATACTGCAAGTGCTGGAAACGCTGACCAAATTGAAGGCGTTGTCGATGAAATTGTAGAAAATGGTAATGTGGTACTTTTTAATTATTATGGTGATTTGGCTTCCAAAGGGTCTACTTTTGATCACACTATTGGATTTAAAGATGTTGCAGAGAAAATTGATGCTATGATTTTGAAACACCCCAAAAATGTGATATTTTCAAGTTATACGAATCATGTGATTACTACTGGCACGTTGTATGATCAAAAATGGGGATACGATGTATGCCCTACAATGAGTAATGATAGAGTAGAAGCAGATCGTTTAGCGACAGGAAACCCATTAAACCCTCACTTTAAAGTATTTGCACCTGACCTTAAGACTACGAAGTTATGTTGTCAGTCTCTTAACCGTAAGGATTGTTCTATTTGTTTTGATACATGGGCTCATGAGGGATGGATTATGCTGAACCTCCAAAAACATTTGGGGTCTAAGCAGGAGTTTACTAACTGGCTTTCGGCGGTCTATGTGTACTATTTAACTAATGGTGCACTTCCCTTAAAAATTGGTCGGAAACGGTTACCTGAAATGCATAGGCGTGTAATGGTGAAAGCAGAGGAGGGGTAGTATGGATGAAGAGTACACAATAGTTGCAGTAGATTCCTTAAAAAAGAATTTGCAAAAAGCATACTATCACACCCAAAATGAATGGAGAAATAAAAAGCTTGGAATAGAAAATGATGGTATAGACTCAAGTCTTACCATTGGTGATGTTGAGATATTATTAGCTGTTCTTAAAGGAAAATATCAAATTATTGGGGGTGTAAGGGGGGCAGTGTGTCATGGAGGGTCACAAAATAATTTACTCTTTGAACATTGGTTTAAGGGAGTTAAGTATCGAGATTATTTCCCTCAACATTCCAGTAAGGAAAACTACGCTGAAATATCTGGATTATTTATGAAGGAAAATGATGCTCGGCTGTCGCCTTATCTTTCTTTATTGGTTGAAGCTCTCTCTAATAATAATACGGTACCTGAAATACGCTATATCTACGCATATATCCGTAAACCTATGATTCCTATTTATCAATATATTGGAGAATCGTTACACTATACAATGGAAACGGTACCCCTTGGTGAAGCGTTTAATTCAAAAAGCTCTACTGTTGCAAGTGACGTTTCACTTATTGCTTTTACTGTATCTAAATAATATTAGTTCCTTTATTTAGTATTACAAAAGCCCCCTGTGCAATACAGGGGGCTTTTGTATGAGCGTACTACAAGTACTCACAATTTTAATAGTATCATAGTACTTATAAGAACACGGTACTTAGAGCTCAACTACCATAACATTATCCAAATACACATCATTGCTATTTACCCCAATATTAAATACCACTCGTGCATTCATATCAGTTTGTGGCATAACAAAATCATAGGAGTAGTTTGATAGTGTAGGGGTGATAGATGTTGCAGCTATAGATCCATAGTTACTCCAAGGAGAGCCATCAGTTTCTAAGTGAGCTTCAATGGTACGATAGTCTGAGGCGCGAGCATCAAAACTAAATCGGTAGGTTTTCCCTTGTTCCAAAGGTAGGCCTCCTTGTTTGAATTGAACATTCCAGCTCGCTGAACCTCCGTTGTTGATAGCAAGTACGCCCTGACCACCATTGGTAGAGAATTGTGCATTGCCACCGTCAGCCAAGTAGAGATCCCAATTACTGGTGCCATAAGAGAAATCGCCATTAGAAATGAGATTTGTTGCAGTTACTTCGGGAAGTACTGAAAGAGATGCTGTTGTGGTAATGTTATTAAGAGTAAGAGTCATAATCCACTCACCAACATCGGTTGAGACCACATGAGTATAATTAAACCATCCACCTCCGGTAGTTGTAAAGGTTGGCAAGCCTAATCCAGTAATTTGTGATCCAAACTGATCATATCCTCGATAGATAAGGGATGCTGAATTTCCAACAGTCACCGTTATGGGGTCAAATTCGATAGTGGTGAGCACGGGCTCCTCAACTTCTAATTCTACCAAGGTCACATTATCGATTGTAACATCACTTGAATTCGAGCCCACATTAAACACAATCCGAGCATTCATGTCGGTTGTATTCATAACGAAATCATGAGTAAACACTGAGGATGTCGTCGTAATAGAAAAAGGTGAGGTATTTGCATAGTTGGACCATGGTGAACCATCGGTCTCGAGGCGAACTTCAATCGAGCGTGCTGTTGCTCCATGTGCCTGAAAGCTTAATGAATAGTGTTTGCCTTGCTCAAGAGGAATTGAAACCTGCTTAAACTGAACATTCCATGTTGCTCCACCGCCATTGGATATTCCAACAATACAGGCACCATTAGCCGTGGTCACTGAGGCATTTGCCCCCTCAGCAGTATTCAAATCCCAATTGTCAGTGCCCGAGTTAAAATCACCATTCAGAATCATATTGTTAGAACTCGACTCTTCGAATACGGTAAGTTGTGCTGTGGTTACGATTCCATCAAGTTCTAGAGTCATGGTAAATATCCCGACTTCATCTGCAACAAAATGTGTATAGTTAAACCATCCCCCCCCGGTTGTAGAAAAATCAGGGAGGCCCATAGTGCTGGTTGGTGCTCCATATTGATCGTACCCTCTATAAACAAGTGTTGCAGTTTGATTAATCATAACAACAATGGGGTCGAAAACAATAGTGGTTAAAACCGGGAGTGGGTCTTCCACTACGGTAACGATTGCAGAGGCGGTTACACCTTCATACGAAAGTGTCATTGTCCATTCGCCTGCCTCTTCAGCCACAAAGTTATTATAGTAGAATCCACCGCCACCAGTGGTCGAGAACTGAGGAGTTCCGTCTAATTCAATAATATCACCAACTTGATCATAGGCACGATAGACAAGTGGAGTTGTTGTTCCTACTGCTACTGTAATGGGGTCAAATTCAAAACTGGTGAGTTCGGGAATGACCGCTACAATAATTTCTACAACTGAAATATTGTCTATCGTTACATTACTTATATTTGTACCCGCATTAAAAACCATACGTGCATTGAGGTCGGTACCACTCATACTAAATTCATGGGTGTAGGTACTCATTACGGTAGTGAGAGTAAATGCATCAGTATTTGAATAGTTTGTCCATGGTGATCCGTCAGTTTCTAGATTGACATCAAGTTTTCTTGAAGACTCGGCGCGAGCTGAAAAACTCATACGATACTGTTTTCCATCTTCCAAAGGAATACCGGGTTGTTTGAATTGAATATTCCATGAAGCACTTCCTGCATTCGAAATTTCGAGAGTCAAGCTCTCATTAGAAACGGTGGTCTGGGCTGAAGCTCCTTCAAAATTATCTAAAACCCAACCGGATTCTCCATCGGTAAAGTCGCCATTCGTTATCAAATTTTCTTCTGGGCCTTCTAACCCAATATTGAAAGTCATTGTAGGGCCTATGGATGATACATTTGAAACATTGAATACTGAAGGAGTGCCATCCCACCAAATTGCAGCAGGATTTGTTCCACTACTATAGTTGGTGTTGTTTCCCTGATAGAAAAAGTCAGATTGTTCACCTGAATTGGCATCTGTCTCGAGATCCCAGTCTCCATCTGCCTGAACAACGGTTATTTTAAAATGCGACTGGGGGAGGCGTTCATTATTAGAGTTGCTCCCGTTTTCATCAATATGCCATATGAGTAACCCTTCACCGGGAAGAGTACTATTGCGATCACTCTGTTCTTTTACTTCTAAAATGTATGATTCACGAGCGTCATTAGGGTTTTCATAGCGAAAGATTGCATCACTACTATTGGCGTCTGCAGAGAATGCTCCTGTATTGGTCCCATTAATATCAATAGGGGTTATCCAACCCTCTGTGTATCTAAAATGAGGATTAGGGTAGAGTGGATTTGTTCCACCGGATGTCGACATTAAATCAAATTTACCCGCACCTCTCGAATCATAATCGTAATCATACGTATCAGGCCATCCAAAAAGCATATGCCCATTTTCATGACAAAAAACACCCAAAGAAAGAGTGCTTCGAATATCAGTTATTTGATAACTCGATGAACGTACTCCATTTGCAGTAAATCGTGTCATTGACCATTGGTGTGGCCATAGGCCTTTGTTCCAAGGTTGTGCACGGGTACCGGCATAAAATACATTTATTGCGTCAATATACCCGTCGACATTGCTGTCAAATTGAGAAAATTCAAGTCCCTCAATATCTCTCATATAGATGAGAGCCTCTTCAACAATTTCCCGGCCAACTGTGCCTGCAGCACGTGTACCATCGTCATAATAGGACTTTGGATGTTGGGCCCTATAATACTGAGTTACATGCTGTGTGTAATTAAGCTGACCATTTGAAACATCCCAAAAGAAGTCATTCACTGATCCATTATTCCCATAATTAGAATAGCCCTGTTGATTGAGATAGTTCACAATTTCATCACGGGGTATTGTCGCTTCCTCATCAGAAAAGTCTACAATAATAGTGAGGCCCAATACATTTCCGGTTAATCTAGACGATGAAGTAGCGGCAATTGAAGTCCCCGGTTGCACTCCCGCTAATGGGTCAGCAGCAAGATTTGCCGTCCGTTTCTGTCGCGCCTTTTGTATTTTTTCTTTTCGTGATTTGCGAGAAATGCGCTTTCCTTTTCTCAGCGCTTTTCCTCTATGACGTAATTTCTTAGAGCGCTTTAGTTTTCGGGTTTTCTTTGATATGGTATACTGGTTTTCAGTGGGTATATATTCCGCTTCATCATCGGATACTTCAGCGTATACAATCCAGCCTTCCGCATTTTTAGTAAGAATATACCCATCAAGAGATTCAACTCTTTGATAGTGTTCATCTCCCCATATTTTTACTGATACTATTGAACCGTCAGGTTGAGAAATATCAAATACTTCCCCCCAAACAGGTGCAGAATATCCGGTTAGCGCTGCAATAAGTACTAACAGCGCAATTATAAAAATTTGCTTTTTACTCTCTCTAATCATTAAATTGAATTCCCTCTAGTACAGTAGTACTGTACCGAATGAGTGTGTATGGTATAAGGGGTTAACAGATTGTGTCCCTACAATGTGTGCAAACAAAGCTAGTATCCACGTTTCACAACGTCATTTGATTATGTCGCCATCTCAAATACCTAAAGCAGTAATTACAAGTTGGTGAAATTAAATGATCAGAAAATACAGAGTATCCTCAATAAAAAACGGCACTATCATTGTAATCGTACTTGACTATATTGGGAGGTGATGTATTATTAATTTTTAAAATAAGATCGAATGATTGCTTTGTATCTGCCAGACTTCTTGATCTTTTTCAATCCGCGATTAAAGGCATCTCTTACTTTTTCTTCTCTAAAAGCCATTCTGAAGTTACTGCTCTCAAAGAGGTCGTGATAGGTAATTTTCTGCTCAGTTGAGTACTGTGTTAATTGCTGACGGTAATAATTAAATATGAGGGTATCCATGAGAATAGCATCAATCCGTTTTGCAAAAAACATTGCAACCTGATTCTTCTGGTTTGCTTTCTCGGCATAGTCCTGATTAGCTTTGGTCATCTCAGTGAACTCATTGCCAAAGGCTAAATGAGCTTGTTGAAAAGCAACGATACTCATGTCTTTCAGGTCACTTATGGTGTTGATTTTTGAATGACTCGATTGAAGGGTGATGATAAAATTGTGATAGGTAATATACTCGTCAGAAAAAAAGGCCCCCTCTGTTTCGGGGTAGTAAGATTGTATTGTCATCACACCATCAATGCTACCCGCCTTGAAAGAATATTTTGTTCGATGCAGTGGCTGGTAGTCAAATGTTACGGTGTAACCTTCTGATGTAAATATTTCTTTGACAATGTCCGTTTCAAACCCAGTACCATCACTACTGTTTATATACGGTTCAACAGATAAACTCGCAGTTAATTCAAGAGTTTTTGCAGAGAGACTTATTGAACAGAGGAGTGTGAAAAGTAAGAGTAAACGCATTATACGGGGATCCATTGATAGGCAAAATGTTGTTATTGGTATGATAGGGTATTAGTGTAACACTAATAGATGAATGAATCAATAGTATAAATTTCCGTTGATTGATCTGGGAGAATTATTCAAAATTGAATGTTTTGGGGTAGGAATGGCTTCTATGGGGCTAAATGTGAATGATTGTAGTCATAAATGTCCTGTTTTAGACAAACAAATAAAATGGTGTAGATAGGGGGTTTGAGAGTTTGATGCGGCTCCCAGAGTTAATCCGAAGAGCCATCTTCTATTACGGTGCGTTTTTTAAATACTAGATGTCCTATAAGTAACCCGGCCAAAAATAGAATACCTAAGGAACGTTCAAAATTACTGTCATAGAGCATCCCTCTACCGATCTCAAAAAAGGCAGTGAGCAGGCCAAATATGTAGAAGACAATGAGGCGGGGGAGAACCACTCTACTCCAACTCTTCCTCTTGGTTGTGTAGAGGCCAGTAACAATGGGTGCTACGAAACATAGGAGTAATAGGATTATCTGGTGGAATTCTAAAGACATGAGTATGCTCAAAGATTGGTATGATAATAAAATACTTTTTACGGGGTTCATTTGTTTTGTTTTTGTTTTGGTAGGTCTGATATAGGGGTCTTTTTACAAGTATGGTGAAGTTGGTTCATTGCAAAACCTCCTGCCATCCAAGCGTAGATCCGATATACTCAATGAGCTCTTTAGCACTTATCAATGCTTGAGCGGTGTTAGGATGCGAATGTCCACCAAGGCCAACTGATCCCTGGGGTGAAAGAGAAAATCCTGATATGGTTATGGTGTTGGCCTGTGCAGTTGCGATAATATCTGCCTTCCATGAACGTACCGTATTCAGATTGGTACCAGTCATCATAGGGCCATCGATGAGCAAGAATGCTGCGTGGGGGAGTGCGGCATGTATGGTATTGATTACTGAGAGGTAGTTTTCTTTATAATTACTTTCAGAAGGTGTTCCATGGGCAAAGTCGTTGGTTCCCAAATTAATAACCACAAGATCAGCGGGGAATTCAAATCTATGTTGGGTTTCTTCGAGGGGGTTTGTGCGAGAAAAAAGTTCACGCATATTTTCCGTAGTACTCTTGTCGTAATTTATGTAGATCCCTTTTCCTGACCAGCAGGTGTAGAGGGCCTCTGCATCAAATGCTTGTGCCGTCAAAGCGCCATAACTCAGGGTATGATTTTCTGTATCAGGTGACCAGCCACTCGTTTCATCTCCTTCAATACCATAGCCACAGGTGATGGAATTACCAATAAACCAGAGATGAGCATCTGAGCGTTTTGGGAGTGGTTCGCTTTCTGATATACCAGTGTAGCGTATCCCTTTAAAGGCGTCGGCTCCGCAATATGCTTCAGTCCGTTTGGTAATAGTGATGGTATGAGTAGTAGCATCAAAGGGGGTATCCATTATATCCGTAAGAATTATATTGGATTGCGTAGGGGACAGCGTGAATATATACGGCTCTTTGGCATTATCAACAAAGAGGTTATACCGATTGTACAGGCAGTCACCGATTCCAGGGATGGTGTTTTCCATATGGATAGAGAGATCGGTGCCCGTAAACGTAAAACGGATAGAACTTCCAGACCACGACGCATACGGGGCTGTAGAGTCTTTCCAGTTAAAGAGCCCTTCATAGCTAAAGCGGGCATCTGTGGGGGGGATGGTTAGGGGAGTATAAGGCGTGTTATTTTCTGATGATAGTGAAGAGAGTGATTCCTCTGAAGAGAAATGGGATGAAACAGTTGCTTCGGATGATTCAGTAGTGATTGTGCCAGAAAACCCCGTTGCCTCCGATGAGAGAGCCGTTGTTGATGATACATCCTCTGAGCTATTTGAATGGGTGCTTGACGGTTCGGTTGCTCCACGAGAAATTGCAGATTCGGATGAGGGGGTCGAAAGGGAATGAGCGTTCTCTGAAGAATCGATTTGGCCACAGTGAAGGAGACCGAGGCATACAAGAGCGAGATAGGGGAGATGTTTCACTGGGTCCTCAAGTGGTATTAGGTACTCTATATATAGTAAAATATATAATCGAGTTCCTATGAGAGAACTCTTTTAAAAACCTTGATTAGAGGTATATTTATCTACGAAACCATAGATGAGGGTCGTAGGGTGTTTGGGAATTATTCAAAAAAAGCATTTCTATATTGTATTCTAGTGAGTCAACTACTCACTGCAGGCGAATTTCAAACCAGGCTTGAGGATGTCATTGATCGTAGTACAGTGCTTGCAGATAATGCCATGAACTTCTGGCTCACCAAGGGTCTGGATACTGAGAATGGTGGGTTTCATAGTTATATCGATGAGTCAGGGAATTCTCAGCAAGATTCAAAATTTCTGATACAGCAGAGTCGGTATCTCTGGACCTGTGCTTATTGGTATAGTCAGCGGGATTCTTCCGGGGCAGTGAAGACAGTGTGTGACAATCATTTTGATTTTATGAAACGTGCCTTCTATAATAATGGCGATCCTGCACATACGGTGAATTACAACGGAACCACCGTCGAAAGTTGGGACAAGGTGAGCTATGCAGAATCGTTCTTTATCTATGGACTTTCTGAATACGCAATTTCCATGAAGAGTGATGAGGCAATTGAGATGGCCTTAGCGATATTTGACAACCTCATTAGTCGTTCCTATGATGCACAAAATAAAGGGTATGACCAAACACGTGATGGAAGAGTATTTACTCAGATGGGCGATAAAGGGACCAATACTCATCTGCATCTTCTCGAGGCCTTTACCCGGCTGTATGATTACTCACAAAACAGTGCCGTTAGAGAGAAGCTCAATGAGCTCCTTAACATCTTTAGAGATCACATTATGCAGTCTGATAATTATTGTGGTCAGGGTTTTTGGAATAATTGGGGTAAAGTTGCCGAGGATAATAGTATTAGCTACGGACATGATATTGAGACTGCATGGCTCCTGTATGAAGCGGTGAAATCCCTCGGGAGAGAAGGAGAAACGGCGCTGGTCGCACAGATAATGGCTATGGGGAAACGCTCTGCCCTCGAAGGGTATGATCCCGATGTGGGCGCCTATAGTTTTGGAGGGTCTTATGATGGGAACCGGTCTAATAATACTAAGACGTGGTGGGTGCAGTTTGAAGCTATTCAGGGACTCTGGAGGTTGTTTGAGCATTATCAAGATACGCTCTATGTTGACCGTATTGAATCGACACTCTCGTGGATTGAAGGCTCTCAAATGAATGGAGCGACTCAAGAGTGGTATGCGGATGTTGATAACGGAGGGAATGCCGGAGAAAATCGGTATACTGCTAACGAATGGAAAACGAGTTATCACTCAGTACGAGGGGTGGTAAATCTACCTCGTTGGATCAATGAGTACCAATTGGGGCAATTATGTACCCTGACCCTAACGAGTGATCACGGGGCTCTTACCGTAACGCCTCAGCAGGAAGTGTATGCAAAAGGGGCAAGCGTAACTCTCAGTGTTGTGTCTGATGAGGGGTATGAATTCGCAGGATGGTTGCTGGAAACGGTCGATTCAGTTTTTGAGATAACCATTGTCATGGATTCTTCAATAGCAATAGAGGCGCTCTATACAGAGAGCTCGAGTGTTGTGAGTTCAAGTGATGAGCTGGAGTCTTCACAGGGTGAGGGAGAGTCGTCACTGGGCCAAGAAGAGCCTGATGATCTATCGTCAGAATCCGAAGTGTCGAGTAGTGCGGGTGACTTTGAATCTTCAGAGGGAGAGTTGGTGCTCCTTAATGATGCAGCATCCTTGCCCTATGTGGGCATTGCTCTTCTAGGACCCTATGAGTCCATTACACAGTACACTTCTGATACCCACCAGTTCTACACGCTTTCGGGTGAAAGGGTTGCGATTCTTACCGGTCAGCGTACGGAAGTTATTGTGGTTGTACGGAAGTGAATTGATTGAATATTGCTATCACAGGGTAGCGATAGTGTTCGACACTATACTTGTTACTGGTTGTTAAAAGTCTACATCTTGTTGTATGTATACTGTAATTAGTGGGCGTTTAGCTTTTTGAGTACGCAATTGGTACGCTAATCTATAAATGTGTGTCTACTTGTCTGGGCCTTGGTGCCTCCGATAATTACTTTAGGTATACACTACTGATTAATTGGAGCACACAAGCATTCTGAAGCAGTGGTGATGTAAATTAACACAACACTTAGGGACATATGATTAAAAAAATAGTATTACCAATTCTCGCTCTCGCAGCAACAAGTTTCTCGATGAACTACACTTATGCAATTAAAAATGTAAAATCACAGAAATGTGTAGAAGTACAAGACGCAGCTCAATGGGACGGTGCAAATGTACAGCAATATCACTGTACTGGTGGCAACGCTCAAAAATGGCAGTTTTCTGAAATAGATGGCGATATTCATACAATCAGAAATGTTGAAACAGGAAAACTTCTTGATGTAGCATGGGGTGGACAATCAGACAATATTCAACAATGGGGAACCGAAGCCAATGGCGACTCACAAAAATGGATTGTACGTCAAATCACCCGTGGAACTTTTAATATTAGACCGGTGAGCAATCCAGAAGAGTGTATTGATGTTCAAGCGGCAAGCCTTGAAGCAAATGCAAATATTCAGCGCTATGCCTGTAATTACTCAGATGCTCAAGAGTTTGTTCTTACAGAAGGGGAATCACTCCTGTACTACTGGGGTGAATATAAAATTACCACTAAAAATGCAGATCGTTGTGTAGAAGTTGGGTCTGCAGCTCAATGGGATGGCGCAAACGTTCAACAGTGGGACTGTAATGGATCAAATGCACAGGTATGGGATTTTGTTCAAGCAGGGAACCATGAATATGCAATCGTTAACAAAAACTCACAAAAATTCCTCGATGTAGCATGGGGTGGTGAAAGTGAAAATGTTCAGCAGTGGGGAGATTATACAAAAGGTACAGCACTTAATATTGGTGCAAGTCAAGAGTGGAAAATTGAAGATGCTGGAGAAGGGTATGTCTACTTTAAGCCATTAAGTAACCTTGGTGAGTGCCTTGAAATTGCAGGCGGTGATGCTTATGCTAACAATGGCAGCAATGTTCAATCTGTTCCATGTGATGGTTCTGATAAGCAGAAATTTCGCGTTACAAAATAGTATACTCGTTAAATAAAGTAAAGCGACAGTGGGATTCCTACTGTCGCTTTTTTTGTTTTATAATAATAGAGTGATTCTATTACTTTACTGATCTGTATTATGGATGATTTATTTGGCATGATTACTCTATATATGATATAATTGAGTGTGTAAATTGTTTGTTTTGGAGCTTAATACTTAATACTGGTTTATGGTACTGGATATTAATTGAAGGCTTCAGAAAAGGTATGTGAAAATGAATTACTTTAATAATATGAAATTTGGTAAAAAGATTGGGGTTGGGTTTGCCTCGATAACGCTCATATTGGTGTGTGCAGTCATTTTCACTCTCTGGGGAGTGCGGCAGACGACTCAGGTTACCGACAGACTTATTGATTTAAGGGTGCCAACGGCACAAGCGAGTCTTTCTATGCAAAATGGGATGAACCAATCTTTGGCGGCGCTTCGTGGCTGGATGCTCTTGGGTAAGAGTCAGTTCAAAAAAGAACGTGCAGATGCCTGGAGTAAATCAATTGACCCTGCATTTGATCAAATGAAAGAGTTTTCAAAAAATTGGACGAATCCTAAAAATATTGAACGACTTAACAATATTGAGACTAATCTTAAGAAATTCAAGGGCTTACAAAAAGAGATTGAGTCTATAGCACAAACAGTTGAGAATCAACCGGCCTTACAAATTTTATTTACCCAGGCAGCGCCTCAGGGTAAAATACTGGCAGAAAATATTACAACTATTATAAATATAGAGTTAACACAGCCTGCGACTCCAGCGAGAAAAGCATTATTAGGTATGATGGCTGATTTTCGTGGAACCGTAGGCTTGGGATTAGCTGCTATCCGTGGCTATTTGATTTCGGGGGATGAGAAATTCAAAAGTAATTTCGAAACGATATGGGCTAAAAACAGCCAACGCTACAAGGGTCTTGCGTCTAAACAAAGGCTGCTGACTCCGGCTCAAAAAAATGCGTTTGATTTGATTGCAGAAGCACGCAAACTTTTTGATCCATTGCCTCAAAAAATGTTTGCTATCAGAAGTAGCACAGAATGGAATCTAGCAAATAGCTGGTTAGGCGAAAGGGCAGCGCCAACTGCCTTTATTATTAATGGTGAATTAAATGCTATGATAGATAATCAGAGACGTTTAATGATGGACGATATTGCTGAAAGTAAAGGTTTAATCAGTGCGCTTTATACGAAAGAGTGGGCGTTACTGTTTATTGGGGTGATATTGAGCAGCCTTATTGGGTTCACCATAACACGATCCGTTACTCGGCCTGTGAAAGAGATGGTTCGTGTGGCAGATAATCTCGCAAAAGGAAACTTGAATCAAACGTTAAACATTACATCTAAAGATGAAATAGGAATGCTTGCAGAGTCATTGACCATAATGATAGCCAACCTTAAACAATTGATTGGAAATGTTTCTCATAATTCATCATCTACCAGTGAAACATCATTAAAGCTATTTGATACTGTAAAAGAAGTAAATACTTCAACAGAACACATGAGTTCTCAGTCGGTGACTATAGCATCGGCAACTGAACAGGCATCATTGAATATGAATACTATTTCTGCTTCTGCCGAAGAGATGAGTAATTCTGTTATTACGGTAGCAGCCGCTGTAGAAGAGATGAGTGCAACCGTAAATGAAATAGCAGTAAATTGTCAAAAGGAGTCTGAAATAGCGAGAATGGCTAACGCAAAAGCGGGCTCTACAAATGAAATGATGCAAAAACTTGAGTCGACCGCAATCGAAATAGGTAAGATTCTTGGGGTGATAAAAGATATTGCTGATCAGACAAACCTGTTAGCGCTTAATGCAACAATTGAAGCGGCTTCTGCAGGCGATGCCGGTAAAGGATTTGCTGTTGTGGCATCTGAGGTAAAAGAGCTGGCCAAGCAGACATCACAGGCCACTGCCGAGATTGAACAACAAATCGGTGAGATGCGCGCGAGTACGAGTAGTTCGGTCCAGGCGATAAAAGAAATTACTAGTGTTATTGAAGAGGTCGATGGCATTTCTCAAACAATAGTGAGTGCGGTTGAAGAGCAATCAGCAACCATCAATGAAATTGCAGGGAGTATGAGTTCGGTAAGTAATGCCAGTACCGAAGTGTCATTGAATGTCAAGGAATCTGCAGCGGGACTCGGTGAGATTTCAGGGAGTGTTGGCGGATTTCACCAGGGACTCAAAGATATAACCAGTAGAATGAACCTTGTAGAGAAAAGTACAAAGTCACTTTCGGGGATGGCCAATGATTTAAGTGGCTCGATCGATAAGTTTGAGGTGTGACCAATGAAGTGTTGTATATCTAGAGGATAAATGATATTAAAAGTCGGGTTTAACACTAAACGAAACTTCTTCTTGTGTATCAGGGTGCCTAAAGGTTATGCTATAGGCATGGAGATATAACCGGTCACTGTGCCTTCCATATAACGTATCTCCCAAAATAGGAGTGTTCAGGCCCAACTTATGGGCAGCATGTACTCTCAGTTGGTGGGTACGACCAGTTATGGGTTCAAATAACACCCGTGTGGTATTGGTACCTTTTTCAAGAATTGACCATTTTGTCTGGGCGGTTTTCCCATTCTCATAACAAACTACTTGATTGGGTTTGTGAATGATATCTACTCGAAGGGGTAAGTCGATTATGCCCGTTGTATCATTGGTTTTGAGGTGCGCTGAAACATCGCCATCCAACAGAGCAATGTAACTCTTCTTTATGGAGCGGTTGATAAACTGTTTTTGCAAATGCCGGTAGTGCTCAATACTTTTAACAATGATCATTAGGCCAGAAGTGGCCATATCGAGGCGATGAGCCAATAGAGGACCGGTAGCGAGTGGATATCTTTTATTGAGTATTGACTCAACCGAAACTGAGCCGTCATTGCCTGTTTCAGACATCAAATTATAAGGCTTATTGATAATGGCTATGGCATCATCTTCATAAATGGTAGAAATCTCTTGAACGTCGGTTTTAATTTTGAGTATGGGGTCAGGGTCGGTTGGGGTTTCTGAGAGCATGTGCGTCAAAATAGGTTTACATCTCCCATGACAAGCGGCGTAAAAATAACCGTGCTTGCGCATCTCTGCAATAGGGGAGTGGCCCCACCAAAACTGGCCAAAACAGACTGGGGTATAGTGGTGGGTAAACGCGTATTGGAGTAACTTTGGCGCAACACAATCACCGGTGCCGGGCGGTATCTCTTTTTGGGAGAAGGGTGACTCAGATGCAAAGAGCTGATGTATATTTTTTGAACAACCACTCGCATTTAAAAATGAGTACGCGGTATGGAGTGCTTCTTGGAGTGCCTCTGCTTTGTGTGTGGCTTCAGCTTTCAATGCTTTAAGATGAGTGTGTACTTCAAGGAATAGGCTTTCTTGCTTTGCAAGGGTCTGTTCATTGTCGGTAACTATCTTTCTAAAGGCATGCTTTGCCCCGAGACTCTCATTTTTAAGCACTTCACAACACTGTTCGAATTCCTCTGGCGACATTGTGAGTTTCGCGGCATTCCGTGTTATCTTTCGTTTTTTTCGTGCTTGCTTCATAGCGAGTGTTAGAGCTGCACTTTGCTTGTTAAACGCCTTGCTCATGGTCCTAAATGTCTCGAGCTGCTCTCGATAGAGTGGGTCGTTCTCTAAAGGGGCAATGCGCTCATTAAGTTTCGCAATAGCCACGTGCTCTGTATGATAGAAACTACTCGGATTATGTTGATCAACCACAGGTGGTACAAAAGAGGGCTGTGTGCCTGCGTCTACGTTGTTGGTTCTAACTTGCCCTGTATATGCCGAAAGATATCCGAGCTGCCCTTCTGCGTTTTGTACTACGAGTACGCCGAGCATTGTACCGATGGGAGCGCTTGTATCATTAACATCTATGTCGGGTTCATACTGCCAGTCTTTGAGTGTATTGAGCTGCTCTTGGAACTCTTGTGCTGCCAATTGGGCCAGTGGATGAGGCTTGTAGAAAAAAGGGTAGGTGAATTGGCTGGGAACATCAATGGAGTTGATTGGGTTTTTAAAAGGGGTGAATGAATCACCGGTACGATGTTCTGAGTTCAACGGTTTGCTATCCCATTTAAAATGTTTCGGAGGGTGGTGGTTTGTGTTGTTGTGGTTGCTCACCCTTGGTTTGGTAAAATATAGTAATTGTGGGTTGACTCTACGTTGGGGATATTTACTTGGGTTCAATACGTGTTTTTCATCTCTAGGTAGGTGAGTTTTGTTGAAAAGAATAGTATGGCGAATTCTAATCTGAATTCGCCATATTTAATAAATATGGTTCTTCTGCTATTTATTCTTACGCTTCAAATACTGATTGCGTGCGTACTTGCTTCGAAACTTCTTTCGTATGGTTGGAGAGTCTTGAAAGGCGACGTAGGACCACCCTTTAATTTCGGAGACACTCTCATTGAGGAGGGTGATGGCCTGATCGCGAATGATTCGCTGGTCGGTGGCGGAACGTCGTTCTGTTTGAGCTGCTGTATGTAAATCGAATAGCTCAGCTACTAAAATGTCGGCTTCATCAAAGAGAGATTGATCAAAGGTAACGGGGGATGATGCCAAGGGGAGGGCTCTACCCAGACTCGTGACCGAAGCGAGGTCTTTGAGTACTTCATTGATCTTTTTGGATCGATTGAGTGCCACGAGCTGTTTAATCTTTTCAGGTTGTTTCATACAGACCAGTTTGAGTATCCTCACTAACTTCGATCTCAGGGCTATTGCTTCGGAGGATCGTTCGCTCCATGTGCTTCTGCTGTGGGTATCCGTTGTAAGACTATAGCGAAACTGATTGTCGGCATATATGGCCGCTCGTGCACGGAGGAGAGCTTTGTGTGCCACCTCCTTGGTAAATCCATAGGCACTGAGTTTTTTTAAGTACTTGAGGGCCTCAATGCCGAGTTGTTCTCCTTCGAAAAAGTACTCTTTTAATCTCATGCCTGGAGAGTAAAGGTTCACGGTCGGTTGTGTGATAATCTCGTCTATGATGAGTGCATAACACGCTTCTGGTTTGTCGGGTATTTTATTGCTGGGGAGTAAGTATGGATTTGTTGAGTGCGGTTTCGTTGTCATAATACCCTGCCTCTCTATGGTGCCTTTTCTCTGTACTCGTCAGGCTACTATTATTCACTCTTGAGTATATGATATTTCTCCTATGAAAACCAATTAAATTATGATTATTAAAAAAGTTTTAGATTGAGTAGAAATTTTATTTATTAGACAATGTTATGAACACTTAGGTTAAAAATTAGCTCCATTAGATTTTGAGAAATATTCTTTAGTATCAAATATCCCAAATTTATAAAAGCGTAAAGAGTAAAAAATTATATCTCATTGATTATTGTACTTCTATCTAAAAACTATATATTAGTGTTATGAATATTCCTAACATTCCACTGAAATTATTTTAACAGATTCTTACTTATTATCAATATCCCATTAAAAAAGAGGGTAGAGGATGTGGTGAGCATAGGGTAAGAATAGATGAGTAACAGTAATGGTGGTGCTGAGTCTATTCTGTACCGATAAATGTGATGGTCATCACAATCCTATACGCATCAACAGTTTGTGAGTACATACCCTCAGTAAGCAAATGTGTAAAATGATGTTTACCAACTATTGTTTATGTACAATAATCGACTCAAGAAGCTCTAACACCCTTTTTGAATCAATACTTTACAAAACATCGGTTTTAATAATCATACATTTGTCTTGTTTATTGTCCTAAGAATGTTTAAAAAGGAGTACCCTATGGAATATCATATCGAACCGAGCAGCAATACCCTCGTAGCATTGTCCGATAGCACAAGTGCAGAACAGTTTGAAGAGCTCACTGAAACTATTATGGCAGTTCCTGCAGAATCGGTGACGCGCCCTACTCTCTCATTAAAAACATACGCTATAGAGGCAGAGGCGTTGATACCTATAGTAAACTATCATAAAGAGCCCTTAGCAGCAAAACAATTTGATACCCGTCTACTGAGCAGTATAGAAACGCTGGTCGGGGCATATCGCCATACAGAAAAACGAATAGAACGGGCGATAGATTTGTATGAGGCACGGAGAATGCGCTGGAAAGGCCTTGCATCTATTGCCTTTGAACTACGCAATGATATACTCGCTGAGTTTCGATTTGTGGCTCATGGTAATGAGAACATCACAAACATGCTGAAAAATATTGGTAAAGATGCCTCTATTGCAGGGGTCATAGAAGACTTGCATATTTTGGCTCATCCCACAGAATTTTTTTCAAAAGACCTTGCAGCCATTAATTTTGAGTTCGATCAACTGAGGCATGCTGCGAACCTTGGCTCTGAAATGGGAAAAATACAGCAAGAGGTGCAGTTACAGCGGTCTGCAGTGAGTGAAGAGCGTATTATCCGTGATAAGGTGGTAACGCTTCTTATGGCTGAAGTAGAAGCCGTCAAGCGCTGGGTAACACTGGTATTCAAAAAAGAACAGAAGATACTCGATACGTTTATGGGTCAGTTTAAACGGATGCAGGGGACTAAAAAACGCTATCGACACGAAACGATTGAGCTTGAACCTTTGGAATCAGGTGATGGAGCGAGTATAGGTGGCGTAGCTTGATTTCATTTCAATGTACCCGTTCGCAAGTTGGCGAACGCTTATAACGTAATCCCTCTGATGAGGGAAAAATATTCAAAGATGATAATCTACCTTTTGGACCGGAGACATCAGATACACTGACGCTCCTGTAATTATTCAAAAGGAAAATCATGATTATACGGTTCCTTAAAGACAAATTGGTCTTTATCCTATTTCTTTTCTGTGTAACGTCGGTATCAGCACAGACCTATACTAATGTGTCTAAGTTTAAACCAACCACAGCATCGTCTCATGAGTCGGCTCAATATAGTTCTGCTAAAGCGAATGATGGGGATAATACGAATACCCGTTGGGCCTCATCATTTAATGATAATCAATGGTGGCAGGTTGACTTAGGGGCGCCGACACGCATCGAACGAATTAAGATATACTGGGAAGGCGCCTATGCCCAAGAGTATAAAATTGTAGCCTCTAATGATGAATCGGTATGGACTCATATTGCAATTTCTCAAAATGGCGACGGAGGTATCGATGAACATATTGCTTCAATGGGCATCTTTCAATATGTGAGAATACTCTGTGAAAAGAGAGCCACAGTGTATGGTTCTTCATTTTATGAATTTAAGGTATATACCAGCGACGCTCCGGAGCACCAAATTTTTTATGATCCAACACCGGGTGGAACTATTTCAGGTGCTTCATCGGTGAGTGACGGCGGTGACGTATATATATCACATACGGAAAAACCTGGGTACACCTATGGTGGCTTTAGGATAGTTACTGGCAATGCTGGAAATGGTGTTGATCATATTTATGGTGTTTTCTCAGATGTGTACCTCGAAGGGATATTCATTGCCGATCCTACGCATACCATTACCTATCAATCGTCAGTAGGGGGGACTGTTTCTGGTCCAAGTTCCGTTGTAGAAAATGGAACCGTATCTTTAACTAATTCTGTAAATGCTGGCTATACCTTTACTGGATATCGTATTGTATCAGGTACAGCAACGCTTTCAGGTAATCAATTGTCAAATGTGGCGTCCAATATTACTCTTGAAGGCCAATTTGCGAGTCAGACATTTCCGATAAGCTATATAAATGATGGTAATGGTGTTGTTACCGGACCTGCTACCGTAGTGTATAATGGAACTGTTTCATTAGCAAGTACTGCTAATACGGGGTATGTATTCGATAGATATGAAATTGTATCGGGGAGTGCTACACTTTCGGGGGATCAGTTAATCAATGTGACTTCGGCCGTTACAGTGAATGGGGTGTTTACCCAAAGTTCTAGTCCAGCGGTTATACAGGGAGAAATGACTGATTGGCGTGATGGTAAGACATATAAGACTGTTACCATCGGTACTCTAACTTGGATGGCGGAGAATTTGAATTTTGAAACAGCAATGTCTTCATGCTACAATGATATTGACGCTAATTGTGCAATTACGGGGCAATTCTATTCATGGGATGAAGTTGTCCCTACTTCTCCTAGACTATGTCCTGGGGGTTTTAATACCTGGCGAATGCCAACTAAAGACGATTGGAATGAATTGCTTACTTATGTTGCTGCAAATAGTAATTCTGGAACAGCGAAGAGTTTGAGGTCGCCCAAAAGATGGGATTGGGGGTATGGTATAGGGGATGATACATTTAAATTTTCTGCTCTTCCAGGGGGAGCAAAGAACGGTTTGTGGGGCTGGGCAGGGAGCATAGCTTCATGGTGGAGCTCTACAGAGCATGACACTGATGAGGCTTGGAGAATGTACATTAATGGTACCAGAGATGGGCACATAAGCAAAATGCCTAAGTCTATCAGAGTTTCTGTTCGTTGCGTAACTGATCACGTACCTCCTACAATGCCTTAACGATAAAGCCCCTATGAGTAGAGGGGAGGGGTGGAATGTATTGAATAGGGTTTAATGCATTAGTTGTTCACTTACTTGCGAATGGCTATTACATCCTTCCTCTCGCTCATAGATACTATATGTGGTTCATCTTTAATATTTATTTAACCGAGCTTTATGTATGTCACTATTCAATCCGAATATTAGTAACCCATTTGATGAAGAAGAAGGTAAAGGAGCACAAGATACATTGGTAGCACTCACAGATGCTCGGTTTGTTTCACCCGATGATATTCCTCTAGATTCAGACGCTGAAGTACAGGTTTCTGTCGAATACCTCACAGATAGAACGCCGCGCGATATTTCATTTATGGTCATGGCAAAATGTGACGGTGAGATTGAAAGAGGGGCGCCAGTCCAAGGAAGTATCAGCAATGGTGTTGCATCTGCAACTGTTCAAATTGTAACCCACATGGGCTTTTATTTTAATCCAGATGGGACAGAGCGTAATAGAATTGAATATAGTGTTGTTGCAAGCTGTAATGATGATGGGACTGAACTTGCGAGTGATACCATTGTTTTACCTAAAAGAGCGTTGACTATTGATATGGTTGAGGTAGTGGATAAGGTCTTCAATTCTAATAGTGCTGTTCCTTGTCTGGATAGCGAAGGATCTTTGGTTGCCTCTATTGCAACCTGTTTTAAGCACATGGACGAATGGCCCGATAAAGAGGTTTTGGTGTACGGCCATACCGATACGACAGGGGAGGATGACTATAATTTTGGTCTCTCAGAATATCGGTCAAAGGCAATAAAAGCACTCCTTAATGATGATACATCTCTTTGGAATGAGGTTGCAGAAGCTCATAGTTCAGTGATTGATTATCAGACAATATTAAAATCACTCTCGAGTCGTTATGGATGGTCTACGGACCCTGGCGTGGTTGATGGAGATGCTGGGTCCAATACAAACAGGGCACTCGAATCTTTTCAAAATAGATTTAATGATGAATTCTCAGGGACCTTGACGGTAGATGGGTGTATTGGGCCGGCGAGTTGGGGAGCAATCATGACCACGGTCCGTTCTTTTGCCGCCACAGACTCCGCAGTAAATATGACTCGGGTTCGGCCTATGTTTGTTCAGCCATTTGAGGGGGTATACCCCTGTGGTGAATCATTTCCTATCGAGAATACTGGGGTTGATGCGTTTGATTCAGAATCTAATAGGCGCGTTGAAATTCAATTTAGTGATCGACCTAATCCGCCTGTATTACCAACCCCTGTTGTTGGTCAAGAAGAATCTCTTGTGGTGTATGATTCTGATGTATGTGATTTGAGGTTTGTGTGAGTAACGGTGAATGCGGTAGAGGGAAGAGCGTTTATTGTTCTTGAAGATGCATCTATTAGCATATAGAGCCTCAGAAGCTTTATTGCCTCTCTAACCATTTATCTGCTTTCTCCCCCCCTTGTCTCAGGTCAAA
>JAOPTW010000038.1:0-1293 GCA_051532035.1 Fibrobacterales bacterium
CACGATAATGATTTACTCCTTTATTCCTCAGTGAGTCAATAATTGATTTTTTATGTTCTAAATTTTTAGACGAGGAACAGTGAGTACTTGATATGAATAAAATGAAAATTATCAAAAGGTATTTCATAATGCATCCGGGTTAAGTAGCTACTAGGCTAATGAGACTGTAGAATAACCAAAATTTTGAGTCAAGATTCATTTCAGCCGAGTATAAGTTCATAGTAAATACCAATATGCAAAATAGTATAGAAATAGTAATGAATTTATTGATTTTTGGATCTCATCAAATACCCTCTTTGTGCGTCATAACAAGCCTCATTCCGGTGTTTCTAGGGTATATCATCAGATGTTATCTGCTTTTTCAAATATCAATATATTTTCGTAATTTACTTTTTAACAAATCTATTAATACAGGATCCATTCTTTCGTAGTTGTCTGGTATATCAAGACAAACGAGCTTTTTGTCGCGCAACAAATTATTGAATTTTCGGGTAACTTTATTTCTGTGCGTTTTCTCCATCACAAAAACAATATCCGCCCATTCTATCAAATCACCACTTACCGTTGTTGCTGCATCTTTGTTTGTACCTGCTCCTATTGCATCAATACCTTCATACTGAGAAAACACTTCTTGTCCCGTTGGACTTCTGAGTCTGTTTTCGCTGCAAATAAAAAGTAAGTTCATATTGATAGCCTAGCAGATAACGAGGCTATAGAATAACACCAAATTTGAGTCGGGATTCATCTCAGCCGAGTAAAAGTTAATAGTAAATACCAAGATGCAAAATATTATAGGAATCGTAATGCAATTTATTATTTATGGATCTCATCAAAAACCCTCTTTGCATGCCATAACAAGCCTCACTCCGGTGTTTCTAGAGTATTTCATCTATAGAGCCATATGAGAATAGGTTACCGATCCAGGGAGAACTGTGAGCTTTAGGAGTGAGAAGTCATGTAAAATAATGAGGGGAATCAATATTTGTTACTTGACTTGGGGGGACATATAGATGTTATTCGACAGTTTCCGTCTTCAAGTCACCCAGTCTGTACAATTGACTTTGATGAAAAGCAATCAAAGCATAAGTAGACGTAAATCATTCCACAGTCTGCAATACATACATCATCATTCAGGGAGAAGAGCCTGGCTCATATCTTTATTTCGAATTACCTACTCAATATAGCGAGATTTGTGATATAAATTAGAACCACTGAATTCAGGTATATCTTATTGCACCTATTGGGATTGGACTGGGAGAAAATGGGCTGACACGAGATTATGATTCTCACTGC
>JAOPTW010000038.1:1352-4254 GCA_051532035.1 Fibrobacterales bacterium
TCATTCTTGAACGTAAGTATCTGATTCCGAATCTGATCGACGGTGATCTCTTTATAGCCTTCCTGTGTCATGTATGCGTCACACCCTTCCCTTGAGTACGGAGGTACCCTGAGCGAACCACCATGGAACGGTACAGAGTAACAACCACATTACAAACGAATAATACACTACTCCCCCTTGAGAGTAAGCCCCAATAAACAGCGAAAACAAACACATTAAGCCGATATAGGCTACGATTGAGCCCTAAAAGAGGTGTTTAGGCTACGATGTGCCTGAATATCACAGAATGATTTACACAATAACCTGAACACTCTCACAAATGGACCCTCTTCAATCCATCATCTTCCCTCTTTTCTATATTTATGCACCTAATGAACTTCTATTAATGAGCCCCTATGAGTCTTCATACACTATACATTGTTTTACTTATTGCATTACTCCCCATAACTGGCTTTGCGTCTCAAATCCAAAGCTGGGGGAAAACGACCTCCCTTGATACCCTTACAAAAATTAAATACACCACAGAAATACAAATATCTGACACACTCAAATATCGTATTCGAACTTGTCCTACGGGTATTTGTTTCGATATTGCAGATGAAAATCGTTTTGAAATTCTAGATAACTACATCTTTTCTGAATATGCAACCGTAGGTATACCGACACCACTCAAAAAATATGTAAAGCACAGGCACAACTATGACAATCGTGATTTCTATAAAACTGATAATGACTATAGCTATCGAGAAATGCTCCATGCAGAACTCATTAAGACTCCTGACAATAGAGCCTTTGCAGCACTCCTATACCCTTTTGATGATAGTCAAGGAGTATTAAAGGTTTTTGCTCTTGATAGCGTATCAATGCAATTAAATACAACTGCATATTGGCATGAAATAACCACCCCGTTTTTCTTAGCACAAAATTCCAGTTCCATATCACAATTTATTGTTAACAATAAGCTATACATAAGCTATACCACTGCAAAACTCAATCTTCCCTTAAGTCATATGAGTGACTCTCTAACTATGAATGACTTTTTAACGGATAAGCAAAAAACATTTTGGAACAGTTATGAGAACAAACAAGTGTTCTATCTATACGATGCACCGCAATGGAAAAGAGTTGCCCCTCCTTTTCATGTAGCAGAAAACCAAATTCCGACACTCTATACCACTGACAGCACACTAATCATTTCTACTATGACTGAAAGTGGGACAGAGCAATTCTATAAATACCCCCTTAACCAAATTGCTGAAGAAACAACAATCCAAAATAAAAAGTTTACGGGCCCATGGGTACTACCGCCGAGTATTACTGATCAAGGATTTTCTGGGGTAACAGAATTATATTTTAACCATATTGACCTTAATTCAAAACACCCTCAGAGTGGGAGTTTACTCCAGCAAGCAATTCATTTTTCCTATGAATTTGGTGAAGGTTGTGCAGGAGGTACTACGTTTGGGGCTCCAAAAGCAGTAGAAGCCCTCTTAGACCTCGGAGTAAACACTGCACATCAGTTTTTTTACACCGCAGCATTTAATAATCATAATCCCGAAACCATAAGTGCCCTCATTAACCATGATGTTGCTATTAATGAAATTGATTCAACAGGTACAACCCCCCTTATGAAAGCCCTTAAAGCGCGTAATACCTCTATCGTGCAACAGCTCATAGAAGCGGGAGCTGACGTCACCCTCAAAGATACCGCTGGCCTCCATACCCATTTCTATATAGAAGACTCTCTATCGTTAAAGCACTTTGAAGATAATAAGCTCTTAAAACACCTTCTCCCGGCTGATCTCGCTCTTATTTTTAGTAATGCAGGAAACACTACAGACCTGAGAGAGTTACTCAATGCTGGAGTATCAGTTACTACAGAAGATATCCACGGTAATCAGCTTATTCACAGAGCGGCAAATGGTGACCACGCCGCAACCTTAAAGCTGCTCTTAACATCGGGCGCCACAGTAGATCAACCCAATAGCAAAGGAATAACTGCACTCCACATAGCCGATAGCTTACATAACATATCAATCCTAAAACCCCTTTCAGAATTCAAAGCTATTGGTCGCAGTAAAGTATGTGGAGATCTATTCGTACATTTTCAAAATGTGCAATCTTGGGAAGGCTCTGAGGGGGATTCAGGAGACATTACAGTCATGAAGACAATCATCCAAAACTGTGACTCTCTTTACATTCAAAGACCACATATTTTAAATGAAAAATATTCAGCTTGGAAGTATTACCCTGATTCAATATTAGAACAAAAATATGAAAATATGCTCGTCGCTGATTCCACTGTTGATTTCTCAAATTTTGGTGATGGATTTTTAAAAAAACGATTTAACTCTGACACTTATAACGATGAATTACAATCACTCAATTTTGACAAACCACTCGCTATAATTGAAGCGTACCATGAGAAAGGGTTTTACACAGATAGTAGCCACATCTATTTCCATGAATTTATAGAAAATCTAATTGGACCAGGTGAATTAGCCTACAACAAAGAATGGGTTAATGAAATTACGTGTGATGCATATGATTTTAAAAACAAACTAAAAAAAGAACTCGAATCACGAGTTATGGATATATTAATGGTATGGAGAGAGACAAAAATAATAAGCCTATCTGATATTAGTGATATTTGCGGACTTGACTCAATACCATCAGATTTCAATAACCTTGATAGTATCGATGACCTCACAGAGGGAGAAATGGATCAATCCTACATGTACGACTTTACCTGTGCAGACTCAACACTCTATCATGAAGTGACCACCCGTTATTTCGACTGGGCTTTTAAAAACAACCACCCCCATGGTACCCCGCCCCTTGTCTCAGGTCAAAATGTCCGCTTGAGTACCTAAATAATGGGGCGAAATTGAGTAATAATGAG
>JAOPTW010000039.1:0-2801 GCA_051532035.1 Fibrobacterales bacterium
TTGGTTATCAAGAACAACAAAATGAGGGTGCCTTAACCATGTTTAAAGCAGAGACTGAAGAAGATGACATTACTGTTACTGTAGAGGCATCTCGCGGCACATATGACGGCAAGCCTGATTCCCGTAGTTATATTGTGAAAATAAATTTGATGGAAGTAAAGTCCGCAAAAGTCACGGTTAATGGCGATGAGATTGATGAAGCCGACCTTGATAAGATACTCGATGGTACAGTGAAAGAGGGATGGGCATTTGATGCGCTTAAAGGTGTAGCATATGTTCGCTATAGAACAAGTACCAATGCTGAGTCAGTGGTTGTCTATTCTCTCTCAAAAGGAACGGATAGAGATGACATTGATATTGACCCTGAATCAAGTAACTCCGAACCAGAAGCAGCATCATCTTCTGATGAAGACGATATGAATGTTGAGAGCTCTGATGAAGATGAAGGTATATCTCAAAGTAATATAACGTACCCAGATGAGTGGGCAACAGATGATGATGATAAAGGCGATGATGAATCTAGCGAAGATGTCAGTGCTCTCTCACCCTTTTCAAGTAACGCTTTAATTGCAAACTTTAAACCTATTTCACATATGAAACAGGGACCGCTGACTCTTACCTTAGAGAACGGTACGAACCATGTTGAACTGTATTCAGTAGGAGGTGAGTTACTGTTTTCTCAGTCGGTCGTGGGTAAAATGAGTGTTGATGTTGGGGAAATGCCCCAAGGACTATTATTTGTAAGAGTTAAGTAAAGGGAGAGCGCACTATGAAACACATGGTGCACTCCCGGATACACAATACTTACCCTTTTTGCAGTGCTCCTAATCTGTGAGCACCTTTACAGGTATACCCCAGAAATCGCCTATTAATAGAGTAAGCGCGCTATGTTTATTTAATTCTCATAGGCTGAGACCCACGATGCGTTTTATACTCTACCCTACCCAGGCATCTGTCAGCGCAAAAGAGACCTATGTGTCCGTTCGAACCTTCTGAACCAACAGTTCGAGTTCTTTCAATTCCTCTTCGTCAGCGATAATTGCAGAATGCTTTTTCCTCATGGCATCATATTCAGAATAAATGTCACGAACCTTGGTTTCCATTTGTGTATTACTTATAGATCCAGAGTCGATCAAAACCATTTTATCATTAAACTCAAGCATTCTATCTACATTCTCTTTCCAAAATGACATAGTAATATCTAACCTATCTTTTGCTCGTAACTCAGCACTTTCCAAGAATATCACTACTAAACGGTTTAGAGAATCAATTTCATCTTCAGTGAGGTAGTTTTTTGCAATAAAGATATCTTGTTTTCTAACCACTTCACCCTTCCACGAAGTAAGGGCCATATTCTTTACTGAAGCATCTGCTCTTGATACAATAATCTCAGCTGCTGTTTGATTTACAACAGCGTACAATAACTTATTTTGTGTTTCAGCAAAGAACATTTGAGTAGCTTTATCAGTGCTATCATAATCACTACTCAGAGAGAATAGGTCACGTACCTTCTGATAAAAACGCTTTTCTGATGCACGAATATCTCTAATACGTGCGAGCAATTCATCAAAATAATCTGGACGACCATCAGGATTTTTCAATCTTTCATCATCCATTATGAAGCCCTTAACCATAAATACTTTTAAATTACGATTTGCCCATATCCTAAACTGAGTTCCACGCTTACTACGAACCCTAAAGCCAATCGCTAAAATCATTTCCAGAGAATAGAAAGTAACATCATATTCTTTACCATCAGAAGCAGTTGTCAAGTAATTCTTTACAACTGAATCATCTTGTAACTCATTGTCATTTAATATACTTACAATATGCTGGCTGACATTTTGCTTAGAGGTGTCAAAAAGTTCAGCAAGTTGACTTTGGTTCATCCAAACCATACCATCTTTAGCATGCAAGACAACTGATACTTTGCCATCAGTTGTTGTATAAATAATTACATTTGGTTGTTCTTCCATGAATTTCTTCTACTCATAAATGTTATGATCCACATTGAAAATTAACAATTGGTGCTCATTTGTGCAAGTGCAGATATTTAATATATTATACTTAAGCTCACCCATCACCCCACAGCCATCTTACCCGCACTCTGCCAAAGCACCGGAGGAATAGGATTCTCCAACCTCGCCCCTACCATCACCCTTCTGATTAATATACTTCAGCCCTCTCTCAGACTCGGGGCGGGTGACGTTTTGGGTTTGCCAGTGAAAGAGGCTTTCGCTAATAGCATAATCCTCATAGGACGTTGTGGCAGAAAAGTGTTTATCGGATTTATTGAGGGTCACCAGCAGCAGCATCGCGTTCTGCTCTTTGAGCTCGACCACTTCCTCTCTCCAGCTTGAGGCTTTCTCTGGTCTGTTCAGGCCTGTCAGAGACTTGAGCTGTTCACGGCTATAGTGCCCATGCACAAACAACCCCGTAATACGCGAATCTTCTAAGGGCTGCACAATATAATCAACCCGTTCTTTGAGGGCATAGAGTAGTTCTTAGAGTTCCTGTTTAAACCGCGGATAGGTATTCAGGGAGGCCCTGCTTTTAAGTGCTTCTCTCATACAGGTAAACCCAACATCACTCATCTTCTTTTGCCATATATCCTAAAAGAAGATTAAAAGATAGACATGACAAAGGGGAACCTGAGTAACCAGCCTTCCCCCCCCTGATACAGTATGACATTTTTTGTCTCTGAGACTTTCTACATTGGTACAATACAGAAATAACTATTCATTTTACATTAATTATTTCCCATATTGGGAATTAATTGGGTATATTATATAAGAGTCCAT
>JAOPTW010000040.1:0-16380 GCA_051532035.1 Fibrobacterales bacterium
GAGAGATTTTTTCGCTTTCGATATCAACTTTAAGAACAATTGCTTCAACTTCATCACTTACGTTAAGTACTTGTGATGGGTGTTTAACATGCTCAGTCCAAGACATTTCAGAAACGTGGATAAGACCTTCAATACCATCACCAAGCTCAACAAATGCGCCATAGTTAGTGATTGAAACGATTTTACCTTTGATTCTTGCGCCTTCAGGGAATTTCTCTTCAGCACCTTTCCAAGGATGTGCTTGGAGTTGTTTAAGACCAAGAGAGATACGCTCTTTTTTGTCGTTAAAGTCAAGAACTTTAACTTCGATTTCTTCACCAAGCTGACAAAGTTCAGATGGGTGTGAAATACGACGATAAGACATATCAGTAATGTGGAGAAGACCATCAACACCACCAAGATCGATGAATGCACCAAAGTCAGTGATATTTTTAACGATACCAACACGTACTTGACCTTTTTCAAGGTTACCTAAGACGTCACCACGGATACGTGTACGCTCTTCTTCAAGTACAACACGACGTGAAACAACAATGTTACGACGTACTTCGTTGATTTTAAGAACTTTAAGATCAAATTCTTGACCAATAAGTGCATTAATATCAGGGATTTGACGGAGGTCAATTTGTGATCCAGGAAGGAACGCCTCAACGCCATAAAGATCAACAACCACACCACCTTTAATACGGCGAGTAAGAAGACCTTTAACAATTTCATTTTTCTCGTACGCTTCGTTAACTTTAGTCCAAACGCGAGCAAAGTCCGCTTTAGATTTAGAAAGAACGAGGTACCCGTTGGTATCATCAAGTGAATCGATGTATACTTCAACTTCTGATCCAACAACGATCTCTTGACCTTTGGTGAATTCATCACGAGGAATAATTCCCTCTGATTTAAAGCTGATATCGACAATAACGTCTTTATCTGCTACTTCTTTAATTGTACCCGCAACTACTTTTCCGACTTCAAGTCCAGAAAGGGTAGGGAGGTACATGTTGAGTTCTTCTTCTGGTACGAAAAAATCGTTCAGAGTTTCCGCTTGAGCAGTTTCAAACTCTTTGAGATCTTCTTCGCTTCCATAAATGAGATCTGACATGTGGTTTATCCTTTTGTTTGTGTTTCTTGCATTTACAAGTTTTCTATATAGGCGTGAGCCGCAGCACACACCTGTTCAGCCTGTTCTGCTATAGCTAGGCTGGTGGTATTAATTTCTATCGCATCATCCGCTTTAATGAGAGGGGCAATTTCTCTTCCCGAGTCCGCCTCATCACGTTCGCGTAAATTCTTTTCAACCTCTTCGATACTCTGATCAACGCCACCTTGTTTGAGTTCCAACTGCCGGCGTTCGGCACGTACTCTATAATCTGCCACAAGGTAAAATTTAAGATCAGCATTTGGGAATACAACCGTCCCAATATCACGACCATCGAGAATACACCCGGTACCCTGACTAAATTCGCGCTGCTTTTGTGTGAGTACCTCACGTACCTCTTGTCTACTCGCATAGAGTGACACATTTGCGGCTACTTCAGGAGAACGAATCTCAGTTTCACAAATAATCCCATCGATAACAATTTCATTTTTTTCATTAAAAACAATTGAGGTATCTTTGAGAAGTGCGATAAGTTTATCTGATTGATTGGGAGTAATATTTTTTTGAAGAGATTTAAATGTGATCGCCCTATACATAGCACCTGTATCGAGATATACGATGCCAAGAGACTCAGCAACTATTTTTGCAGTAGTGCTCTTTCCTGTACCAGAAGGACCATCAATTGCAATTACGAGGGTTTGTAGTTTCACATTTTTCATTAGACTGACAAATTTAGTAGAAACTTGGGTATAAAAAAAGGGTGTTTTGCAGAATTAACACAAAACACCCATACTTTTATCGAATCAAAAAGTTTTAACGCTTGATTTGAGCTCTTCTTCCGTGACGGATTGATTTTTCCGCTTCTGGAGCAGCCGCAGCAGCATCAACAATTTTTGGTTCTGAGGTAACCGCAACAGCATCAGCTGCCTCTCCACGAGGAGCGAGTGTTGGTCTATTCGAAGACGCTTGAACTTTTTCTTTCGGCGCTTCTACTTCTACCTTTTTTTCAGAAACAGGTGCATTCTCAGAAGCTACTGGAGCAGACTTGTGTCCACCATTAGCTTTTGGTGCTCTCGTTTCCTGCTTTTCAACAGTCTCAGTTTTTTCAGATTGTACATTCGCTTCTACTTCATTTGAGAAAACCTCAGGAGCGGGACGATTGCGGTTGCGGTTGCGGTTGCGGTTGCGACCTCTTCCATTTTTATCATTTTTATCATTTTTATCATTTTTATCTGATTTTTCAGATTTATCTGATTTTTCCGCAGTATCTTTCGACTTACGGTTTTTTGATTTTGAATTATCGGTTTTAGGCTGTCTTTTAACATTCTTTAATTTGATTTCCGGTGCGAGTTTTTTCACAATCGGCGCTGTCAACTGTTTAGAAATTTTAGCCAGCTTAGACAATACAACCAAGTTTAGCGCTATTGAACCAAGCACTAATATTAAAAGAATTACTGTTCCTATATCCATTTTGTTCCTTTTATTAATAGAGTGAGTTTTAGGTGGAAATACTCAGGGCCGACTCATATGACAGGGACATTCTCTGTCTCATTTGGAATCACTCACTCTGTTTTTTGTAAATTGGAGTCTTTGGCCAGGTCATCGATACGGCTATCAGCCTTTGCAATAATATCGATTATTTGCTCAACTTGTTTAACAAGTATATTTACTCGACTGACAACAGATAATATAAATACAAGTATTATGAGGACTGTTATGCCGAGTATAAGAGATAATATTTCCACAGTTACAAATTAACAATCATTGTTCTATTAAACAAGCGAAAAATCCTATAGTTAATCGATTTACTTCCACTATTACTCCTTTTTTAGCATTTATTAGTGCACATATTGACAAGTGCCCATAAGTACACTATATTAAAAACAGTATATAACAACTCAAATGCTATCAAATAATCAAAGACGGGTTCTATTAAGCCACCAATTGACTGTAGTTAGCCTGAGTAACAACCCACGATGGATTTAAAGGTACACTCTTATGAAAGAGAAACTTACAGCGCGACAACAAGAAATATACGACTATATTAAAGAGCGTATGGCTAATACCAACCTCCCCCCTACTGTTCGAGAGATCGGCCAACACTTTAATATATCATCAACCAATGGTGTAAGAAGCATTCTGAGCGCCCTTATTAAAAAGGATTACATTACCCGCTCGCCAAAGCTCTCTCGTGGCATCACCCTTACTGATGAGATACCAAATGCAATCCCTGAACAAGATGCAAACATGTTCGATGTCCCTATTCTTGGACGAGTTGCAGCAGGCGCCCCACTCATGGCTGTTGAAAACCTAGAAGGAACTATTACTGTACATCGAGACTTCCTCATGAAACAAGAGAATGTTTTTGCCCTAAAGGTTGAGGGCGATTCAATGATCAATGCAGGCATTCTCAATGGCGACATGATCTTCGCACGCCAACAAAGCACTGCAGACACCGGTCAAATGGTCGTAGCAATTGTCGACGATGCCGCCACGGTAAAATACTTCCACCCCGAAGCAAGCCAAGTCCGCCTCGAACCTGCCAACGACAACTACCGCCCAATCATTGTAGAAAAAGACAAAGATTTCAGAATCGCCGGCCGAGTAATCGGCGTCATGCGCCAAGTATAAGACCAAACAGGCAAAGGCACACGCAGTGTGCCGAGCGAACCAACCTCAACATGCAATGGTACGCAAAGCGTACCGAGTAATAAGCAAAAACCAATAATTCATTTTAATGTTGAGATACAAGGCGCTGGAGACGAAGGCGTACATCAGGTACGTCGAGTTTTCAGCAACGCAGTAGATTGCCGTTTAAAATTGATTATTAAATGAGGTCGACTTTTTTTAATGCATCCTCAAATTTATCAGGAGTAACAGGCTTTTGAATATAACCGTCGCACTGCTCTTTAAAAGCATTGAGGAAATTTTTACGATCATTTGAAGCGGTAACCATTATGATTTTAGCACCTTTACCATCTGACCCATGAAACAAACCGTGTTTGTGTTCAAGCTCACGAATCTCTTTAAGTGCCTGAATACCATCTTTTTCGGGCATCATTATATCCAGAAGAATAAGATCAAAATGAGAGCCCGCTTCAACCTCTTTGGTTACAGTCTCTACAGCTTCATTTCCATCTAAGGCTAGATCGGTGTCTCCATACTTATCAGCAAGGTGTTTAATCACCTTGATATTGATGAAGTCATCTTCAACGATCAGTATCTTCACAGTTGCTCCTACACATGAGTAGGTTTATGATACATAATAAACACAAAAATGTGCATATTTTTTTTTCATCTTTGGTAGATGTTTTCAGATATGCATATATTACCGAAATTCCCTGTTTTGGGCCATAAAGCTTTATTATATTCTCTATTATAGTTATAATAGATACTTTGACTGTCTCTCTAAAAATAGGCGACTATATAAGCCTATTTTTATTGGTTCACCAAGTATTAACGATACCTTTTAAATGAACCGGAAACGGTCGTATTACATCTACAGATGTTTCTGTAGTGTTGAAATCTGAGGAGGATCCCTTGAACGGAATGTTTACTGATAGAGTAAAAAAAGTACTACAGCTCGCTCGTGAAGAGTCAGCACGCCTAGGAAGTGGGCACGTGGGGAGTGAGCACCTTCTCCTTGGCCTATTAAAAGAGGGCGAAGGAGTTGCTGTTGCAGTACTCAAGAACCAAGAGGTTGATACCACAGACTTGATTCAAAAAATTGAACGGAACATATCTGACCCTGGTGACATTATGCCACTTGGCCAAATAATCCCATTTACCCCACTTGCAAAACAAATACTAGAAGTAGCAGCTCAAGAAGCCCGGAGTATGGGTCACCGCTATACTGGCACTGAGCACCTTTTGCTTTCACTTATCAAAAACCAAAACTCTGCTGCTGCTGATGCACTTGCGGCCATTGGTATTGAATATGACAAGACCAAAGAAGAGATTGAGAAAGTACTGAATCAAGGTACAAGCGATAGTTCTGAGACTGGTGAAGCAGATGCAGCAAGCAGTTCTAAAAAGAAATCTAAAACACCTTTTCTTGACCACTTTGGCCGTGACCTTACAGAGATGGCACGCAAAAGCAAACTCGATCCTATTATTGGGCGCTCTGAAGAAATCGACCGCATGATACAGATTCTCTCCCGCCGTAAAAAGAACAACCCCGTTCTTATTGGTGAACCGGGTGTTGGTAAAACAGCAATTATCGAGGGTCTTGCACAATATATTATTCAGAAAAAAATCCCTGAAATACTCGAAGATAAAAAAGTGATTACTCTTGAAATGGCAAGTATTGTTGCCGGCACTAAATATAGAGGTCAATTTGAAGAGCGCCTTAAGGCACTTATACTTGAACTACAAAAGAATCCAGATGTAATCATTTTTATTGATGAGATTCACACTATTGTTGGTGCTGGCGGATCTGAAGGTTCACTCGATGCATCGAATATATTAAAGCCTGCTCTATCACGTGGAGAAATCCAGTGTGTTGGCGCAACTACTCTCGATGAATACCGAAAACATATTGAAAAAGATGGAGCACTTGAGAGACGTTTCCAAACAATTATGGTTGACCCTCCATCAACCGAAGAAGCTATTGAGATCCTCAAAGGTCTCAGACCAAAATATGAATCGCATCACAAGGTAACCTACGAAGATGAAGCACTCGATAAAGCAGTAAAACTCTCAGAGCGTTACATAAGTGATAGAGCACTTCCCGATAAAGCTATTGATGTACTTGATGAAACTGGTGCAAAAGTTCGCATTGCGAGTATGTCAATACCGCCAGAGCTTCGCGAAAAAGAAGCTGAGCTCGAAAATATTACTCAAGAGAAAATCGAATCTGTTGCAAATCAAGATTATGAGCTTGCTGCAAGCCTTAGAGATACTGGCGAAAAACTCAAAGAAGAGATTGCACAACTTAAAACTAACTGGAAAGAGTCAAAAGACGAGCAAGGGATTGTAGTTACTGGAATTGATATTCAAAACGTCATTACCAAAATGACCGGCATCCCTCTTGATCAACTTGAAGCTGAGAACAATAAGAAGATATTAAGGCTTGAGGATGACCTTCAGAAACGAGTTATTGCTCAAGAAAATGCTGTAAAAACTATTGCTCGTGCGGTCAAACGTTCAAGAGCAGGTATTCACAATTCACGGAAACCAATGGGCTCTTTTATGTTCCTTGGACCAACAGGGGTTGGTAAAACTGAACTTGCAAAAGCCCTTACAGAATGTCTCTTTGGTACAGAGGACTCGATCATCCGTATCGACATGTCTGAATACATGGAGAAATTTTCTGTATCACGTCTTATCGGTGCCCCTCCGGGATATGTAGGATATGACGACAACGGTGGTCAACTTTCTGAAAAGGTTCGTAAAAAACCATACTCAATTATTCTTCTTGATGAGATTGAAAAAGCACATCCAGACATTTTTAATATTTTACTCCAGATCCTTGACGACGGTCACTTAACCGACAACTATGGCCGAAAAGTAAACTTTAAAAATGCTATTATCATTATGACCTCAAATGTCGGTGCTAAATTCCTGAGAAAGGGAACCGGTATGGGATTTGCAAAATCAACTGCCGAAAATGAGTATGCACGGATGCAAAACAGCATTCAAGAAGAGGTTAAGAAAGTATTTAACCCAGAGTTTATCAATCGTATTGATGACTTAATTGTCTTTAGAGCACTAGAAAAAGAAGATCTTACCGAGATCGTCGACATTTTAATTGGTGACCTACAGAAGCGTCTTGATGAGCAAAATATTACTATCCAAATAGATAAAAAAGCGAAGCATTTTATTATCGAAGATAACTATGATGCAATGCTTGGAGCACGGCCACTGAGACGTTCTATCCAGAGACTTGTCGAAGATGAACTTGCAGAAAAAATGCTCTATGGAGAAGTAACGACAAGCTCTACAGTCAAAGTAACTGTTGTAGACGATAAACTCTCATTTTCAACTAAAGTTAAACGTAAGCCTCGTACTAAAAAAGCTGAGACTGAAATCGAAGTTGAAGAGTAATATTGAACACTGATAAAAATAGTATATTGATCTGCCCCCTTGATTGGGGGCTCGGTCATGCTACTCGATGTATCCCTATAATTAATACCCTGCTTGGCAAAGGGTGTCATGTCCATTTAGCATCTGCTGGTCGTTCTTATGACCTCCTTAAAAAAGAGTACCCTGAGCTCCCTATCCATAGATTGAGCTCTTATAATATTACCTATTCTGCGGGTGATGCTTTTTTTCCTGTATTAAAAATTCTTCCCAAAATATTTAAAACTATTTGGAAAGAAAATAATGAGATCAAAAAGATTGTAAGCCAACACTCAATTAATGCAGTTATCTCTGATAATCGTTTTGGTTGTTTTCATAAATTAATACCGTCAGTCTATATTACCCATCAAATTATGGCAAAGATGCCTCCTGGTCTTAAATTCCTTGAGCGATTTGTTTCTTTTCTTCATTCCCTTTTTATGGCTAAATTTTCTGATGTTTGGATCCCCGATCTACCTGGCAACCCTAATTTAAGCGGTGATCTAGCCCATAAACTAACACCACCAAACCAAAGCACCTACATTGGTCTCCTTTCACGATTTAAAAAACCAGAGCAAATGCCATCAGAAGATATTGATCTATTGGTTATATTATCTGGCCCTGAGCCTTCAAGAACTCTTTTCGAAAATGAAGTACTCAAACAATTAAAAGAGCTCAACATGAGTGCGACTATACTTCTTGCTAAACCTGATTATGGCAATGAAAAAACAATTGATGGTTTATTAACCATATACCCCCACCTAAACTCTCGTGAAATAGAGCAATTAATTCTTCGTTCAAAAGTAATACTCACTCGTTCAGGCTATACCACGTTACTAGAATTAGCGGTACTTGGTAAGAAAGCAATTATTGTACCTACTCCCGGTCAAACAGAACAAGAATATCTAGCCGAAAAACTCCATGAAGAGCAGTATTACTTTAGCCAACCGCAAGAACACCTCGACATACGTCATGCGCTCAATATTGTGGCAAGCTATCCTCCTACTCAATTCGAATCAAAATCAAACCTCCTTGATGATGCTATTGATAACCTTCTTAAAAAGATTTCTTAAATTCCGTAAAAGAAGTTGTACTTTATGGGTAGAGCCTGTACTATGCGATAGTGCACACTTGTGCAATCTCCAATATATTTATAGTTTTAAGACCATATATTTAACGTGCTTGAATCATGTCCGATACACTCATAGTAAGAAACGCTGAAGAACATAATCTCAAAAAAGTAAGTGTCGAAATTCCTCGCGACTCTATTGTCGTCGTAACCGGTGTTTCGGGGTCGGGTAAAAGCTCACTCGCTTTTGATACCATTTTTCAGGAGGGGCAAAAAAAGTATCTCGACTCCCTCTCGGCCTATGCGCGACAGTATATTGGTGATATAAAGTCTCCAAAAGTGGAGACCATCAAAGGTATTTCTCCAACTATTTCCATCGATCAAAAAACCATTAATAGAAATCCACGTTCAACAGTGGGGACTATTACAGAGCTCTTTGACCATTACAGAATTTTGTATGCACGCCTTGGAACCCCCCATTGCCCAGGATGCGGTGATGTTATTGCAGCACAGAGTGTTGAGCAGGTCGCAGATGGGCTCATGGCTGAATATTTGGATTCCAAAATAATGATCCTCTCTCCCATTGTTATGGATCGTAAGGGAGAGTACCGTAAAGAGCTCCAAGAACTCGTTGAATGGGGGTTTACCCGAGCACGTATTGATGGCACCATCCATCGCCTTGATGAAGAAATCCAGCTTAAACGATACGAAAAACACACTATCGAAATTGTTATCGATCGATTGACCATTGAGAAAAAAGCTCTCCCCCGAATACGTGAAGCAATTGAAACGGCCCTCAAATTTAGTGATAATCTTATCAGCTTTCTTATTGATGACACCACTCACATGACTCAAGGCACCAAACTTGCTTGTGCCAAATGTCACATTTCTATAAAAGAACTCGAACCAAGACTTTTCTCATTTAATGCAACGCAGGGGGCATGCCCCACCTGTAATGGTATTGGCGTACAACGAACCTTTGACATTGACCTGATCATACCCGATACCAACCTGAGTATACCAGATGGTGCCATAAAACTCATCACTCAAAACGGCAATGTAATGTTTTCAAAATTTGGATTGCAAGAGATTGAGATTTTAGGCAAAGAGTATGGATTCTCTATTGATACCCCCTGGAAAGACTTTACCAAGGCACAAAAAAAGATCATTCTCTATGGAAGTACCAAAGAGATAACCTTTTCGCTTAGCAGAAAATCGAAGCGAGGCTTTAAGACAATACGTGAACATCGCCGTATCCGTGGCGTCATGGAAGTTGTTCAACGAGTCTGGGACAGATGGCACGTCTCACTCATGCATAAGTACATGCACTCTATCACTTGTCCAGACTGTAATGGTAAACGGCTGAACTCTGTAGCGTTGGCCGTCACTTTCCATACTCAAACGATTGACCGGCTTAGTAGTCTTACTATTCATGAGAGCATGCGCTTTTTTCAAGAACTCATACTTTCTGAAAAAGAACTTCATATAGGTAACGAGATTTTTAAAGAGATTAGTTCACGACTAGAGTATCTCGACAAAGTTGGCCTTGGTTACCTTAACATAAATCGAAGTGCCGCAACACTTTCAGGCGGTGAAGCACAACGGATCAGACTAGCAAGCCAAGTTGGTGCAGGGTTACAAGGGGTACTCTATATCCTTGATGAGCCCTCAATAGGGCTCCACCCACGAGACAATGTAAAACTGCTCGAAACCTTAAAACAGTTAAAAAACCAAGGAAACTCACTCATCATTGTAGAGCATGATGAAGAGACAATGCGCATTGCCGATACCATACTCGACATCGGCCCCGGTGCAGGAGTTCAAGGTGGTACTATTCTCGCCAGTGGAGACTACAAAAAACTCGTCGAAACGAAAGAGTCTCTTACTGGGCAATACCTCAGTGGAAAACGCAGAATTGAAATACCAGAATACCGCAGAATCCCAGGTGACTATTGGATAACTATAAAAGGCGCTGCCTCAAATAACCTTCAAAACATTGATGTTGCGATTCCCCTTGGCCTCCTTACCTGTATCACTGGAGTTTCAGGCTCTGGCAAAAGTACCCTTATCCACGAAGTACTCAGAAAAGGTATTGGGCTACACTTTGGTACCATACAAGAGAACCCAGGGAAATGTAAAAGCATAGATGGCCTTGAACATATTGCCAAGGTTGTAGAGATTGATCAATCTCCTATTGGAAGAACCCCTCGCTCAAATCCAGCGACCTACACAAAAATGTTTGACCTTATTCGAGATCTTTTTGCAAAAACCCCCGAAGCAAAAATCAGAGGTTATTCCAAAAGTCGCTTCAGTTTTAATGTAGCCGGTGGACGTTGCGAAGTGTGTGAAGGTTCAGGTATCCAAGAGTATGAAATGCAGATTTTGGAGAATGTCAAAGTTCCTTGTGATGAGTGTAGTGGTTCACGCTACAACCACAACTCCCTTGAGATATATTATAAAGGGAAGAATATTGCGGACGTTCTTAACTTGACTGTCGAAGAGGCACTCACTTTTTTCGAAAACCAACCCAAAATCCACGCAATACTTACCCTTCTTAAAAAGGTCGACCTCGGATACATTACCCTTGGCCAATCTTCTACTACTCTCTCTGGCGGTGAAGCTCAGAGAATAAAAATTACATCCGAGCTAAAGCGTTCGACCCAAGCAGACACTCTGTATATACTTGATGAGCCCACCACCGGACTCCACTTTGAAGACATCAAACAACTCATGATTTGTTTTCAAGAATTAATTGATCGTGGTAACTCCATGATTATTATTGAGCACAATACCGATGTCATTAAGTGTGCTGATTGGATTATAGACCTTGGACCTGAAGGCGGATCAGGCGGTGGAACAGTTGTTGCCACAGGAACCCCTGAAGAGGTAGCAGAAAGTAAACATTCTTACACTGCTCCCTTTCTTAAATCTGCCCTTACGCCACGTTTTACAACACCAAAATCTCTTAAAAAATCAAAGAAGTCACCGACAACACATATTGAAATAAAAGGCGCGAAGAAGCACAATCTCAAAAATATTGACATCAGTATTCCACAACATAAACTCACTGTGGTCACTGGGGTTTCAGGCTCTGGTAAATCCTCACTCGCCTTCCACACCCTCTTTGCAGAGGGACAACGTAGGTTTGTAGAGTCTATGTCCACTTATGCCCGACGATTTGTGGGCCAGATGGACCGAGGCAGTGTCGACTCAATAACTGGTCTTGCACCTGCAATTGCTATTGATCAAAAAAGTGCGAACAAAAGTCCTCGATCGACTGTGGCAACCATTACCGAAATCTATGACTATTTCCGTATACTCTATGCTCGAATCGGTACTATTGGTTGTATCCATTGCGGCAATACGCTTGAAGAGTATTCACTCGTCGATATCTACAAGAAAATCGAGAAAAGAGATGAAGGCTCTCCTATTGCTATTGCAGCACCAATAAAAATCCCAGGCACGACCAAAAGGCTCCTCCTTGATTACACCAAAAATGGATCAGGACTCATACAAAAATTGATACATGCTGGAGTGGTAAAACTCAATGTAAACGGCAAGACCTACTCAGTCGAAGAGGCCCCCGATATCACCAAAGAGTGTACCGTATATGCAATTATTGATAGAGTTAAAGCACTCCCCAAAAACAGAAAAAGAATTATTGAGTCACTTGAGCGGGCACGAGAACTCGGCAATAACTTAATCGCCCTTCCTAAAGAAGATGGTACCGTTGATCTATTTTCAACTCTTCCAGGGTGTACCGATTGTCACTACTATTTTGAGGATCAACTAGAACCGAAACACTTCTCATTTAATTCTCACTGGGGCGCATGCGAATTCTGTTCGGGCCTTGGCACTATAAACAACAAGCAATGCCCTATGTGTGAAGGAGACCGACTTAAAGTAGAGTACCTGGCTGTCACTTTCAACAATAGCCATATTACTGACCTAAGTCGACTCACCATAGATGAATGTTTTGCACTCTTTCAAACCTACCGCTTTGCTCCTAAAGAAAAAATTATTGTCCGTCAGGTCATACAAGAGATTGAAAATAGACTCACTTTCTTGCGCAAAGTGGGCATTGGATATCTCTCCCTCGATAGAAAAGGAGATACGCTATCTGGTGGTGAATCTCAACGAATACGATTAGCAAGTCAAATAGGATCCGGACTTGAAGGGGCACTCTATGTACTTGACGAACCAACCACAGGTCTTCATCAAAAAGATACTCAAGTACTAATTGCCACCCTTAAAGAGCTCAGAGATCTTGGCAATACCGTCGTCGTGGTTGAACATGATACAGAATTTATGCTTGCAGCCGATCACATAATTGATATGGGGCCAGCAGCGGGAGAATATGGAGGCGAAGTCCTCGTTACAGGTTCACCAGCAGCACTCAAACGTCATACAACCAAATCTCTTACTGCAGCATATCTTCACAACAAAAAAATGTTCGAAAACCCAATAGGTAACAACGCTCCTCAAAGCGATTCAGTCTTAACATTAAAGGGAAGCGCCCTTCACAACCTAAAAGGTGACACCCTCACTATCCCCTTTAAAAAACTCACTGCTATTTCAGGGGTGTCTGGGTCGGGGAAAAGTAGTCTCATTATAGACTGCCTTCATACGCTCCTCGAAAACAAAGTGAACAAGCGCCGTCATAAAGTGAAGGACCTTGGAAGGCTCACCTATAAAGAGAGTATCGATAAAATAGTTCTCGTTGACCAAAGTCCTATCGGTGGCACACCACGTTCAACACCAATAACCTATACCAAGGCATTTGATAAAATTCGTGATCTCTATGCAGCACTTCCTGACTCAAAAATAAAAGGGTATCTAAAAGGTCGTTTTTCTTTTAACAAAGCTGAAGGGCGCTGTCCAGTGTGCGAAGGCCGAGGTTCTATCCATATTGAGATGCACTTTTTGTCTGATGTATGGGAAGTATGTGATGGCTGTAAAGGCAAGCGCTACAACAGTGATACACTCAGTATTACCTTCAAAGGTAAAACCATTGCCGATGTAATGGAGATGCGTGTTGATGAGGCCACATCCTTTTTTAGCAATCATCCATCAGTACATGCCATCCTCAAAACCTTTTCAGAAATCGGCCTAGGCTACCTTCGCCTTGGGCAATCAGCAACAACCCTTTCTGGTGGAGAATCTCAACGACTCAAACTCGCTGCCGAGCTTTCAAAAGCAGGACGAGGCCACACTGTTTTTATTTTGGATGAACCATCCACAGGGCTCCATTCACATGACATACAGCAACTGTGGAATATCCTACGCGCACTGGTCGACAAAGGGAACACTGTTATCGTAATTGAACACCAGGTAGATATAATTAGAAATGCTGACTGGCTCATAGACATTGGCCCAGAAGGTGGTGGCAAAGGTGGCTCAATACTTTTTACTGGAACACAAGATGATTTTAAAAGTGATCAAACACTCAATCACACCCATAAAGCACTCTATCCATAGTTGCCTCTGAGTTGTGAGTTGTTTATCGTACTCATAAAGAAATATTAAAAGAAGGGCCTTAGAAATAAGGCCCCGAATTATTTGTTATTGAAACACAGAAACTTCTTGAGCGGTATCATCGAGTATCGTGAATACCTCAAGCAAGTTTGTTGTTTCTAAAATTTCCTCTACAACTTTTGGAACATCAAATAGAAACAGATTTACATCTGCATTTGATGCAGTAGTATAGACTGATACGAGTTCTCCCACGCCTGTACTATCAATATAAATGAGTTCAGACATATCAAGAATTATAGTCTTTACATGCTTTTCACAAAGATCCTTAACCGTACCACGTAACGACTCACTAAATGAGATGGCGGTTAACTTACCTTTGATTTTTGTGAGTGCTATCTCTTCTTTTATAATTACTTCTAATTCCATATTGCTACCATTATTAACAACGAATTTATACCTTTGTATCCAATCAGTCTAGTGTTATAATCATGAATACCCAACAACCAAAATACCTTCTACTTACCCAGAATGTTCAAGAAATTCAAAAGGGATATCTTAACATTCATAACTCTGTGTTCTCATTTTCACTCAAAAAAATATTCCCGTTGTCACTGCTTTACGGTTCCCAAAATTTCGAGCTCTACACTTCAGTATTGCAAAAGATTCGTACTACACTCAAGGATCAAATTACTTTTATAAACTCCGAAATAAAAGCAATACACCCTGAACCAGTTCGCAACTATTATATCAAATTAAAGTCCTATCTGCAACAACTAGAGGCATCAATTTTAATTTTATCTCAAATATGCCAAAATTTACTCCTACTGCAGGCAAAATCCCCTGATTTTTCAATTAAAGGGCATAATCAGCTTATTAAAAAGTATCAACAACATGTGACATCACATGGTGAACATGGGAGAACACTCAATGCACTCCTCCATACCATTACTCACCCAAACTAAGGCTTCTACACGTCGTCATCTTTTGATGCAGCGATAACCTCTTTGAGAGTTGTCAGTCCCATTTGAGCTTTAAGAAGCCCATCTTTTCTCAGGGTTATCATGCCACCCTTCATTGCAGCCCGTTTAATGTCATCAGCTCCAGCTCGGTTAAGAATCAAATTTCTAACTTCAGCATTGGGTACGAGAAACTCAAAAATTCCACAACGCCCCTTATACCCCTTACCTTCACAAACTTTACATCCTTTCCCTTCAAAAAACTGTGCATCTGCAGCAAGGTTAAACTCTTTGAGCACTACAGGGTCAGTAGTTACCGGCTCTTTACATTTATCACAAATACGTCTTACGAGTCGTTGTGCAAGAATTCCCTCTATAGAAGAAGCAACAAGAAACGGTTCCAATCCCATATCGAGTAAACGTGGATAAGCCCCCGCTGCATCATTCGTATGCAAAGTACTAAAAACCATATGTCCCGTAAGAGCTGATTCAATAGCCATAGCTGCAGTCTCTAAATCCCGCATTTCCCCAAGCATAATAACATCGGGATCTTGACGAAGAATTGCCTTAAGCCCTGCAGCAAAGGTAAAACCAGCTGCATTATTGATCTGACCTTGGGTTACCCCTTCAAGATTCATCTCTACTGGGTCTTCCATGGTAACAATATTAATTTCAGGGTTATTAATATCTTTTACGCATGCATAGAGGGTTGTCGATTTACCTGAACCCGTAGGCCCCGTAACCAATATAATCCCATTGGGAAGTGCTATTTTTTGTGTAAAACTTTTAAGCATCGACTCTTGAAAACCCATTCCTTCAAGGGGAATGTTATTAGCGTTCGGGTCTAAAATCCGTAATACTATTTTCTCTGAGATACCACGCTTTCTTAGAGCTGACGGAAATGAACTCACCCGCAAGTCAACTTCTTTCCCTTGATATTTAACGGTAAAACGTCCATCAAGAGGTTTCCGTTTTTCTGCAATATCCATTTTGGAGAGTATTTTAAGACGCGAGATAATTTGTGGCATTAACTTAGCTGGTATTGGTGGGTTAACAATCAAAGCCCCATCAACTCTATAACGAAGCTGTAAATAACCCTCTTGGGGTTCAAGATGAATATCAGAAGCCCCTTTAGAAATCGCTTCATTTATAATAGTATTTACGACTCGAACAACTTGCTGACCTTCTTCATCAGTAAGTTCTACATCCTGATCATTGTCATTAGTATCTTCAATTGTCTCAAGTTCAACATCTTCTTGTAAAATAGAGCTCAAAGACTCAGATATTCCCCCATATAAAGCATTTAATGAAGCGGTAATCTCCTCTTCTGTAGCCATTACAGCATCAACTTCCATTTGGGTTTTAAATTTTATGTGATCAACGGTTCGTAGATTTGTGGGGTCGGTCATCGCTACGGTAATAATATTTTTCTTAGCATAGAGAGGAATAATAAGGTGTGTCCGACACATCTCCTCTGGAATCATAGAGATCACGTCTTGCTCAATTTGAAAGTTTGCAAGCTTTACTTGAGGTACTTCAAGTATGGCAGCAAGTACTTCGACAAGTTTCGACTCGGTAATAACCCCCAAGGATACCAAACATTTCCCAAGCTTTTCACCTGTTTCTTTTTGCTTTTCAAGAGCTCTCTCCAAGTCCCGCTCTTCAATAATGCCTTGATTTACTAGGACCGTACCAAGGCGTTGTTTTTGTTGTATTTGAAGTTGGTT
>JAOPTW010000041.1:0-58380 GCA_051532035.1 Fibrobacterales bacterium
AAGCTGCTGGTGCAGTTCCAGCAACTCAAGCAACAGATTCAGAAGAATGGGGCGTATTCCTTGAGCTTTGTAGAACAACTATTGCTGAAGCTCCAGGTCGCTGGACTACAATGCGTGATGCAATCCGTGGTGTTTCTGAAGAGACAACTACTGGTGTTCACCGTTTATATCAGATTGCTGAAGAAGGAAAACTTCCATTCCCAGCGATCAATGTAAATGATGCAGTAACTAAATCTAAATTTGACAACCTCTACGGCTGTCGTCACTCACTTACTGATGGAATCATGCGTGCATCTGATGTTATGCTTGCGGGTAAAATCGCAGTTATCTGTGGATACGGTGATGTTGGTAAAGGCTGTGCTCAATCGCTTAAAGGTCAAGGCGCACGTGTTCTTGTAACTGAAATCGATCCAATCTGTGCGCTTCAAGCTGCAATGGAAGGATATGAAGTAACTACTGTTGAAGATGCACTCCCAACTGCAGATATCTACATTACTACTACTGGTAATAAAGATATCATTACTGCAAAACATATGGAAGGCATGAAAAACATGGCTATCGTTGGTAATATTGGTCACTTTGACAATGAGATCGAAATGGCTGAAATGGCTAAACTTGATGGCATTGTAAGAACAAATATCAAACCACAGTACGACAAATGGACATTCAAAGATGGACACTCAGTTCTTATTCTTGCTGAAGGCCGTCTTCTCAACCTTGGTTGTGCTACAGGTCACCCATCATTTGTTATGTCTGCGTCATTTACTAACCAAGTACTTGCACAGATTGAGCTTCATAAAAACAATGACTCATATAAAAATGAAGTGTACACACTTCCTAAATTCCTTGATGAAAAAGTTGCACGTCTTCACCTTGATAAACTTGGTGTGAAATTGACTATTCTTTCTAAAGAGCAATCTGACTATCTTGGAATACCAGTTGATGGGCCTTACAAACCAGACCATTACCGCTATTAATTTTGCGCGATGGCGGCACTTCTGCGACGTTGCTGACTCCTTGACATACTCATAAGTATGCCTGCGGATTCAGCGCCTTGCATAAGCACCACACTCCCACAAAATTACATTTTATAAAAAAGCCCCATCTACACGTTGTTAGATGGGGCTTTTTTATTCTCTTTAATACATTTACTAGAAGTAACAAATTCATTTAATAGCGACACTATGCTTTTAAGGATATTGCCATGAATAAATCAATACGCACTTTTTTTCTTTTATTTGCACTTTATTTTCTTGGTGCATGCTCTACACAAAAAGAATTTGTCTCAGTAAACACCTCTCCTACACCCCCTCTAGAGAACTACCTCATCGCTAATGTCACCATTATTCCTATGACCCATGACACTCTATTACCCCATCATTCAATGTGGGTGACTAATGGAATTATTGAAAAAATTGCACCGTATGACTCACTTCTTAAGGACACAACTCGAACTACAATTAATGGAGAAGGGAAATTTCTCATCCCTGGTTTCGCTGATATGCATGTTCACACGGATAGTGATGAAGATTTAATTTTATTTCTTGCAAACGGGGTCACAACTATTCGCATTATGCATGGAAACAGCTCTATGATAGAAAGGAAAGAACGAGTCATTAATAGAACTCTTATTGGCCCTCGAGTTATACTATTGATTCTATTGAAGAAGTTGAACCAACAATCACCTTATTTAAAAACAAAGGATATGACTTAATAAAAGTATACGACGCACTCAGTGCAGATGTCTATTATGAAATACTCAGAGTCGCTGAAAAATTACAGCTCCCTGTTGCAGGGCACGTCCCCTACTCAATCGGTATTCAAAAAGCATTACAGGCAGGTCAGACATCAATTGAACACTTTACTCACTATATGAATTCGAACTATACCTACAACAAAAACTTGATCGATCTTACGATTACTCATGCCGTTTGGAACTGCCCTACCTTTATTGCAAAACAACAAGCAAGCCACCTTAAAACACTACAAGACTCTACACTATACGAAATGAAGTATCTTCCCAAAAAAACATTAGACTGGTGGTATACTCCAGGGATGAATATTCATTTTGACAAACAGGCCTTTTTTGCACTTATGGAGGAACTGCACAATAAAGGTGGAAAAATTGTAGCGGGTACCGATGCAGGGTTTAAATTTGTCATTCCAGGGTTCAGTTATCATGAAGAGCTCGCCCTCATGAATCAGGCAGGACTGTCACCATATGAAGTTCTTACAACCGCGACCAAAAACCCGGCAGAACTTTTAGGTACTCTTGACCACTCTGGAACAATAGAACAAGATAAAATAGCAGATGTTATTTTACTCAATGAAAATCCATTTGAAAACATCCACAATACCAGATCAATTGAGGGTGTAATGACAAAAGGGATATGGCTTTCTAAAGAAAAACTCCAAACAATGCTGGATACCATTGAAGTATCAATGGAGAAGTACAATAATGACAGACCTACCTTAATAAAAAAGTAATCTACCAATTGTTTGCATCTCTAAAATATGATTTAAAAAAAATCAACACTATTTTACTTTGTTATGCCATACATCTCTTGTACTTGTCTAAGTAGCTCAGGGTTGAAGGCCATAGTGAGAATACCCATGCTGCCATAGACGCCCAGTACTAAGAGGATAATTTCCCAGAGTCTGAGGCGAGAGCGGTAGATACAAACTGCTTCTTTTGCTTCGAGATACTTTCTATAAGTAAAGAAAAGCGGTATGTAGGGCACCCAAAAAATAAATATGAGCATGAACCATGGGAAGGCCAGTTGCTGACTGAATATTCTGAGAAAACTAAATGCTGCCGCAAAGAGAAATGGTGAATAATCTACCAGTACTTTTTGTTTAATTGCCGCATTAGTTACATGCCTATAGAGACTAAATGAGAAAAGCCAGTCAAATACTACCCGTACTATCGGATGTAAGATAACATTCAAAACCTTATCATTATGCATTTCATTATCATTGCGCAGTTGCGCCCATATTCCATAGGCCCAAATCATGGAATAAAGTCCACAACTCACCAATGAAAGAGTGAAAAAATGCCAAAATGGTTGCAGTATAATTACTGGTTTAATATCATCGTCATCAATTACTGTATCAGCCATACATTCCTATACTATTTACCATGACCTGTGAAATTGCATCAACAATATCACTTGCTATCATGGAATATTCTGAAAGTTCTTCAGCGGCTACATCACCCGCTGTTGTGTGAATATACGTCCCTAAAAGAGCCGCTTCTTTTACGCTACACCCTTGAGCAATGAGTGAGGTTATTATGCCACTCAAAACATCACCAGAGCCTGCGGTTGCCATCCCCGAGTTACCATACGGATTAAAATAGACAGAATCTGGCGTTGCTACTATTGTAGGATACCCTTTATAGACGATCGTAATATCATATTTTTCAGCAGTCTCTTGAATGGCATCAACTTTCTCTTCTATACCAGAAGGAAGTTTCCCAAAGAGGCGTTTATACTCTCCTGCATGAGGAGTCAATACAATATCTGCCCTCGCTTCTTTAAGAATATCGATGGAATCGGCAAGAGCATTCAATCCATCAGCATCAATAACCAACCCACCATCAACGGTTTTAACCAGGGCCTTTACCAGTTGTGCCGTTTCAGGATGAGTTGAAAGACCTGGGCCAATACAGAGTACTGATGATTTTTCGACATATTCACGAATGGTACTTAATCCTTTGAGAGAAAGCGATCCCGTTTCTGTCTGCGGTAATCCATGGAGTACCGGTTCAGTAAGTTTGATTGCAAGTGTATCAATTGCAGAATCTGGAGCAGCAAGATGGACCATACCACAACCAGTACGTAAGGCAGCCTGTGACGCTAACGTTGCAGCTCCAAGCATCCCTTTTGATCCAGCTAACACAAGAGCAATGCCATGATCGACTTTATCACCCCAAGGAGTTCGTAGCGGCAACATCTCAAGGATGGTATCATCGATCACATAGCGAGCCGCCGACTCTTGATCAACAATATTCTCAGGATACGCAAGGTCCGCGATGGTAAGTTCACCATAATAATCTCGTAGGGGATAAAAAAGGCTGCCCACTTTTGCAAAACCCATAGTCACGGTATAATCAGCCTCAATACATGGATCACCAGGGATTCCCCTCTCATTATTAACACCAGATGGAGAATCTACAGAGAGAATGAGTATCCCTGAATTATTAATATCTTCAATGACCTGATCAAGAGGCGCCTTCGGCGTACCTTTCATTCCCGTCCCAAGAAGCGCATCTACGACCAAACAGGTATCGACAAATGACTCTACAATAGTCTCTGGATCCATAGAGAGCATATCTACTTCAGCCTCAACAGCATCCTTAAATGCCTGAGCTGCCTCACCCATCAACTTATCACCGGCAGAGACACTGTAGCAGCGTACGGAGACTCCCTTCCCTTTAAGAAGAGAGGCCAGTACAAATCCATCACCACCATTGTTACCCTTACCACAGAAAATATCAACGGTACCTTCAAGGCCATTATCTGCAATAATCTCTAAAGCCTTCGCACAAAGAGCTTCTCCTGCGCGTTTCATATATTGATACCCTACTGCATAGTCACCATCAATTGCAGCGGCATCAATCGCCTGCATCTCACTTACGGTTAGCACTTCGGCCATTTCTAACTCTTTCATATTGTCGCTCCACATTTTCTACAAAATTTTGCATCATCTGAGTGATCTTCCACACCACAACTCGGACAGGCTTGAGTATTGGTAACCACTCGCGAAAGTTCTACAGACATAATACCCGTTGGAACTGCAATCATACCATACCCTACAATCATCATCAGTGACGTGAAGAATTTACCCAAAAGAGTGTAGGGTACTACATCACCATACCCCACTGTAGTCATAGTTACTACAGCCCAGTAAATACTCGATGGAATACTTTCGAATCCCGGAGTATTCTGTTCTACTACATACATTATTGATCCTATAACAATGACCACAAGGCACACTGCTGAGACAAAAACCGTCATTTTTCTACGGGCGTTCCGCAGGGCTGCCATCAAATTCCGTGCTTCAGTAGTATAGCGCACCAATTTAAAGATACGATACACTCTGAGAAGCCTCAGTATTCTGATCGCCATAAAGTATTGAGGGCCAGCAATAATAAAACTCAGGTAGGTTGGTACGATAGCCAGAAAATCAACAATGCCATAAAAACTAAAGACATAAGAGAAGGGGTTTCTTACTGCTACCAACCTCAGTATATACTCAATAGAAAAAAGAATGGTAAAGAACCACTCTATGACTTTAAGGAGAGTATAATAGTTGGTACTGACAGATTCGACACTTTCGAGTACTACCGCAAGAACACTGATAATAATACTCCACAGTAGGATTTCATCAAAAACCTTACCTGCCGGGGTATCTGCTTCATAGATTATTTCGTGTAATTTATTTCTCACAATGCCTCATTTAAAAAATCATTGCATCTTAACTCTAAAGGTACTTATTCTATAAAAATTTGTAATTGATACTATTACAACTACCATCAAAAAGCATTTTTGGGGAAATCAGCGAATACCTGTATTTCTATAGAGTGTTAACGAATAGGGTTACGGTCAATTCTTCCAGCCATTTGCACCTAACCACTGTCGATCCAAAGTAGAAGAGTTCAATATCGAGTCAATTACTGGCTTAAGAAAAATAGATATGTCAGTAAGAATGTTTGAAAAACCCTCCGGCACACTGTCCCTCTCAAACTTCTTGATAAAAGCTTTCCACTGAATCTGTTTTCTACTAATGAAAACATCTGTAAACAAATCATCTAAAGAATACAATGTTGTACTTCTTCTTTTACAAGTACTTTGCAATGCACTCGTTAACAATACACCGTCAAAATCAAGCCACTTAGAAAGAAACCAGACATCATAAAAATCTTTGATACGGCTATTGGCATCTCCTCTAGCAAACATACACTCAACCTTCTCAGCTATTGAAGTTTCTGGTTGATAACACTTGATCTCAGGGTGAGGCATATCAAGAAGCACCGGAAATGATCGAAGTACTGCTTCAGGTACAACAACATCACCAATACCTATATCAATTAATAGCAATACTTTAGCATTACCCAACGCACCTCTGCATTGCATCCGTAAACCTGGATAATCTGCCTCTTTTGTTATCTCAGCATACTTCAAAGATGAAATATCAAATATTAAACCATCATTGTACGAGTTTTTGCTGAGAATTTCAGAAAAATGATCAACAACTTCACCAACCGTTACTTTGGCAACTGATAACAAATCAATATCCTTAGTAGGTCGTGCATCATCAATCGACCAAGCCCTAAGCATCATAGCTCCTTTAAGAATATATTGAGAAACATACTGAGACTGAGACAACCTAAAAAGCACACGCTCCATAACATAGTATTGTAGTAATTCATTAAAAGGTCTACCTTGAAGCCTAGACTGATGCTGCAATTTCTGATGGATAGAATGTGGAATATTTGAGCCTTTCGTGCTAATCATTGCATCGCCTCCAGATAAGGAGTTATTACGGCACGTACTCTACAAATATCTACAAAATGCATCAACTCTCTTATATTAACAGTATCCTTACCCAAATAGAGTTTCAATGCTTCAACGACCACCTCAGTTCCAAGACTATTTCGAAATTTGAAACAATCAGCTATCGTTTTTTCCAATGAATATATTTTAACCTCAATTCCATCAATAGTATGAACCTCAATGCCTTCAGAATAACTTTTGCCAGAAAAGTGGTAACAACTGAGAGGCGGATACTTCATTTTTAAATCTTTAAGCCCTGCTGGAAGCGCTATATGAACAGCATGAGGAACCTGTGTTGTACACTCATGCCAGGATAGTGCGGAAATAAGTGCCACGACTGCTTTTGAGGATTGTGAAGCTATTGCAACAAGATCGGGTTCACTGAGGTCAGTCTCAAACAATACAAAACATCCACGAGAAACCTGAGTTAGGAGCCCTATATCACGCATTTTGTATATAGAACCTGTATGAAAACCTGCCCCTATTAGCTCTCTGGTACGCACAATTCCCTTATGCAATTTCATAAATTCAATAATTCTTTTTTGTAGTTTTTCCATACCCAACAACTAAATAGCACTATGTTTTTTTATAAATATAGTGCTATTTAGCTTTTTTGTGGTCAAATTATTAACACTTATATGATAGAATTAACCATAAGGGCCTTTTGATCTGAAAAATAAAGAAAACTAAATCATTAAAGCAGCCCCTATACATAAGCCGAGTGAACTATTCTACTGGCATAGAGAAGCGCATACAAGTAATGCTGAAGTTGATTATGTAATAGCCCAAGGCACCGAGTTTATTCCTATTGAGGTTAAAGCAGGAATGAAAGGTCAGATGCAGAGCCTAAGAGTGTTTCTATTCGAGTAAAAAGCCCCTGGCACTATAAAGTTTCTCAAGAAAATTTTGGTGAGTATGGCGGCATTACTACAGAATTAATATATGGCTTGTGAGTTTTGATGAAGAAAATCTTGAATGAATAATTTGAGAGTCCCGTTGTAGGTGCAATGTGCGATACCTCTGCTTTCGAACATAAATGGAGTCGTATAGTAGGAATATCAGTATGCAACCCAGCAGATTATTTTTTTTCGGCTAAACAATTTACAATGATCGAGAGGGCAGCAGCCGATTAGTCAGACATTCTCAAACCTTTATGGGTGCGCACACTCCCAAAGAAACTTATGTTGTTACCCCTGATAATTATTATCAGCTTTTTATATTTGTTAAAGAGGTTTGGGAATATGTAACCTGAATTTAGAAAAATGCCTTGCACGCTACATCAAGAAGAGATACGAGAAACTCTGCCACGTAATATTATTTGCTAAATCTGATTAATCACAATCCTGAAGCCAGATATTCGATGGTGCAACAATAACAAAACCACCTGTTTAATCAACAGATGGCAATTTTCAACAAACATAAGCAGTTATTACTTTTTAAAAATTACAGAAACAGCATTGAAGGTATGGGAGGCATCATCTGTTACAAAAATTGCAACTTCTTTTTGTAATGACGCAGCCGTAAGTAGGGCTGAATATAAACCACCTGCTTCTGAGATAGATTCTTGTGACGCTGGATTATAATGAAACAAATAATATTTATTATCTGTATCATGAACTTCAACGTAATACCCTGCCCCACCACCAGCATGATAACCAACTTTTTGTATTTCTACATTATCAGTCCAACCTATAGCAAAAGCATTCCCCGCAAAAACACTACCAATCAAAACCATCGCAATCATCATTTTTTTAACCATTTTCATTCGTATTTCCTTTTTAAATTAATTTATTTTCAGTTTAAAATTTTTGAGGTAACCCTCTACTGACCGGTATTTTCCCAATCAGTTAATCTGTTGTTGTATATTAGACGGATCAAAACGGACTTATGTGAATTTATTATTCATTATTTTTTCTTTTTTTGAAAAAATAATTTCTATGGGGGTTACCATAGTTGCATCAGCACATCGCCAACCTTTTTGTAGCATGCCATCTTCTCCCATAAATCGTTCATGAGAAACAAAGCCCACAGGCATCAAAAGCATATTTTATCTGGAGTTTCTCTCTGCGTACATATATAGAAATGAGAAGCACGTGTATCTGTGACGCCCTTCACATTACGAGCTTGCTTTTTGTTAATTTACAGTTACTTCAAGATGCTCAATACAGGCTACGCTGATAGGCACAGATAATTATAATGTCCCAAAGTGCCCTGTAGAAAAAATTTTAATATTGTTCCGAATGAATAAATGGTACAATAGACCCATAGGAACCAAGGAATTGAATACAATGGGAGCAGACACTCTTACCGCTGTAGCCACAGCCATAGCAACGCCCACTGCGGCTCAAGCGATTGACCTCATTTTTTCTGAACTCTCTATCATCATAATTGTGAGTGGTATCCTTGCTGTTATGGCTATTTTTATGAAACAGCCAATCCTCATTGGGTATATTCTTGCAGGGGTTATTCTTGGTCCCTCAGGACTTGCAGTTGTCAAAGGAATGGACTTTCTCAATGGCATATCACAAATCGGGGTAACCCTCCTTCTCTTTTTAGCAGGCCTCGGCCTCCAACCCCATAAACTGAAAGACATTTACAAGCAGATGCTCTTTATCACCCTCTTTTCTGGGCTCATTTTTTCCTGTATTATTTTTAGCTTCTCATATATAATCGATTTCACCCTCGTTGAGTCTATGGTGATCGGTATAGCGCTTATGTTTTCAAGTACCATTCTTGTGGTAAAGCTCCTCCCCACTACAACACTCCATCAACAACACATGGGTGCCCTCTCAATCTCTATCCTCATTATTCAAGATATTATTGCAGTGAGTGTCATCACCTTCATTAAAAGTACTGACACCCAAGCGCTCTACCCATACTACCTCCTCCCTTTAGTACTTGTAGTCGGTGTATCCCTTGCGTTTCTCTTTGAACGCTATATCATCCGAAAAATTATTGCCGAAGTTGATCAATATCATGAAGTACTCTATCTCGGTACTATCGCTTGGTGCTTTGCACTTGCGTTTCTCGCTCACTACCTTGGATTTTCATATGAAATCGGTGCATTTATTGCTGGAGTCACCTTAGCAAACAACCCTATATCTCGCTTTTTGGCAGAAGGGCTCAAGTTTTTCCGTGACTTTTTCCTCGCCATTTTCTTTTTCACTATTGGAGCTAAAATCGATTTTGTCTTAGCGCAAACTATCATATTCCCCGCAATCTTCCTGGGTGTAATTCTTTGCGCCCTGAAGCCACAAATATTTCTCATCCTCTTTCGTTCAATAAATGAACGCAAAAAAGTTGCCAAGGAGATATCATACCGTCTTGGGCAATCGAGTGAATTCTCGCTCATTATGGCATTCTTTGCACTAGAGTATGGGCTTATCTCAGGAAAAGCATCTCAGTTTATTCAAATTGTGACCGTTTTGACCATGGTCATTTCATCGTACACTATAATCAATTTCTTCCCGACGCCGCTCGGAACCCGCAAAAAGCTTCACCGAAATTAGGGGCAGAGAGTATTCATCTCCTTCGTTGCAGCCAATTCGACGTACCAGTGTACGTCTTCACCGTCTGCGCCTCGGATCTAAACACTCTCTGCCCCTAATTTATATGGTGCTTGGAGTATGTTCAGACCGCTGGATTTCCTTTGGAAATCTGCACTAGATTCTTCTGAGATCAGTTATGAAAAGATGGGATTAATGACACGCAGCGAAGAAACACCTAATTTCAATTTTAAATGGAGTACTTCGTTTAAAATTGAAATTAATGAAATTAAGGGCGTTGGTATATGTTTAGATTAAATTCATTGGCAATGGCAAATATGTGATCAAAGATATCTGACTGTACACCCTCGTACAACTTCCACTCTTTAACCTTTGAGAACGCATATATCTGAACCGGTATACCATATTCTGTAGACTGTAACTGACGTACCATATGCGTCAGTGACGTTTCAATTGCAGGATGTTCAGCAAGATAGGCATTGAGATATATTCTGAATATACCAATATTAGTCAGACGTCTTCCATTTACAAGTTCTGTGGTATCTGCAGGTATCGCTCGATTATGTGCATCTATCTCTTCAATCGTTTTAGGGAGTTGATCTGCTATGCACGCATACTTGCGAAACTTTTGAAGCATCGCGTCAGTACAAAAAGTTACCGAGTTTACATCAATATTAATTGAGCGTTTTATACGCCTGCCTGACGACTCTTCCATACCACGCCAGTTTATAAATGACTCTGAAACCATTGCGTACGCAGGAACGGTAGTAATAGTTTTGTCCCAATTTTGAATCTTAATAGTAGTGAGTGAAATGTCAATCACTTCACCGTCAGCACCATGTGAAGGCATCTCTACCCAATCACCGAGCTGAATCATACGATTTGACGCAAGCTGAATACCGGCAACTAACCCGAGAATAGCATCTTTAAAGACCAACATCAATATCGCTGCAATAGCACCCATACCCCCAATAAAAAACATTGGAGATTTATCAAGGAGCACCGCGAGGATAATGACCCCGCCAAAGAACCAGCTAACAAGCTTGAGCATCTGTATAACACTTCGAATGGGCACTTTACGAGTTTCAGTACTGGCGTTTCGGTATAGCACCAGTACAGCATTGAGAAGAGCATCGATAACCCCTACCCCAATTGCCACCATATAGACCACGGCAACCTTCTCTATCCAGCGTGCTATTTCAAAAAAGTCTTGAAAGGCAAAAGATGCACTCCCATAAATAATCGCCGCCGGTATAACCTGTGAGAGGCGCTTAAAGACCTGCTGTTCAATAAGGATATCATCCCACGTAATTTTGCTTTTTTTGGCAATGTTTTCCATTACCTTTAATAGAATTCGTTTTGTAAGAGTATTGGCCAACCAAGCAACCAGAAGTGCAATAGCAAAGTAAATTACATTGAGGACGAGTCTCTCATATGAGATACCTGCAATGGTTCTATTGATCTGCTCGAATAGTTGTTCCATTTTACATTCCTATTTTACGTCTATCAACTCAACTTGAAAGATCAGTGTTGCATTGGGTGGAATAAGTGCTCCAGCACCACGCTCACCATAGGCAAGGTGCCCTGGAATTTTAAGCATACGTTTCTCACCGATGCTCATACCTGCTACGCCTAAGTCCCATCCACGAATGACTCGTCCACTTCCAAGCGGAAATGAGAACGGTTGACCACGATCGACTGATGAATCAAATTTTGTTCCATTAGGAAGCCAACCAGTATAGTGTACGACAACCGTTTTCCCTAGAGTTGCCTTAGTTCCAGTTCCTTTTTCGAGTATTGCATATTCAAAACCCTCTGACGCCTTACTCCAGACTACATCAGCAAAAGGGAGTTTCACACTTTCTACAGATATCACTTCTAACTTAAATATGAGCTCAGAATTCGAAGGGATCATTGCTTGAGCCGTTGCTCCATACGCCATCTGTGGTTCTGAGTGTAGAATATACGTTCCACCCTCACGAAGCCCAACAAGACCAAGATCCCACGCTTTAATAGCTTTTCCGGTACCCACTTCAAACACGAGAGGTTTCATAGCATCTTTTGAAGAGTCAAACCGAGTGCCCCCTTTGAGCCAGCCAGTATAATGGATACTTACCTTAGCCCCTGCAGATATCGCAGATCCAGAACCTTCAGTAAGGGTTGCAACTTTAACGCCGGGAACTTTCTTCTTCCAATTCAGGCTCGCAATATCTGGAAATGCATCTTTGGCAAGCGGTTTTTTAAATGACACGAGCTCTATGGTGTAATTAAGAGTTGAACTTGGGGGAATAACGCCAAGATTCCGTGTTCCATAGCCTAATACTGGTGCAATAGTGAGTTGACGTTTCTCACCCTGTTTCATACCAAGAATACCAAGATCCCAACCTTTAATAACGGTGCCGGCTCCCAACACAAATTCAAATGGCGTAGTCATAGTTGAGTCAAACGCAACACCCGTTGCCTGTAATTTCCCCACGTAGAGTACTTTAATCAGACTCCCAGATGCCACAACATCCCCTTTGCCCACTTTGAGGGTTTTTACCGTAAGCCCTTCGGGGAAGGTCTGAGTGAGTGATTTTGGAAATGCAATTCCACAAAGAGCAATAATAGCTACTAATATAAATGTTTTTTTCATAGTGTATCCTGTATCAAGAATAGTACAATGAGTACTGCCTATTCCGGTTACTTTTCAATATCTCGCATAAATGTACCAATTACCTCTTACTTGGAGCGCCTTTTTTCCTATTCATAAGCGGAATGGTACTTATATTTCACTTAAGGGTATTCCTCCTTAATTGCCTATAAAATTAAGAAGAGTAGGGGAATTTCCCACTAAAAATGTTAGATTTTAATCTGTACTTCACATGAATGAGACATAATGGAAATCGGATTTATCATACTTATTATCATCCTCTCTATCATCCTTGTCGGAATAGGGTCATATATTGTTATGCAAAAAGATGGTGATGATGATTCAAGTGTCGCATCACTCCATACCTCTGGTGTGTTTTCACTTATTCGTAAATCCCCACGTGAAGATCTCGAACGAGTCAAACCATCACCAAAAGAGATCATTGAATTTTTAGAAAGTAGGGAACTCCCCCCCGAGGAGGTTGAGACCATTGCTCAAATGTGGCAAAACAGTCTTAATCACTCTATTCAAATGATTGAAGAGGGAGACCAGAATGGCATTCAAACATATAAATTTGAACTGAGCGATAAAGACCTCTCTATATGTACCTTCCTCAATCGCAGTTCATATCTCACTCGTGAACAAGTTTTTAACAGCCCTGAACTCCTTCCTCCTTATTATCCTGGATGTACCTGTCGTCTTATTAGTAAAGAAGCTTGGGAAGATCAGGACAAATCAGATTGGCAGCCACTACTCCCTCAGGAAGGAAGCTATGGCGTCCCTGAGTGGAATCAACTCGCGTAATAAATTGATGATACTCTTAAAAAAAATTATCGTTTCACTTCTTTTTTTAACATCGCTCATACATGCGGCAGGGCAAGGCTCTGCTATTATAACCTTGAGCCTCCCTGTTGGGGCACGACAACTCGGTATGGGAGAATCGGGCATTGCCCTTCCTGATGATGCATTTGCTACCTATTGGAATCCCGCTGGACTTGCCTTCGCCCCTCTTGCAGACGAATGGAAAGTATCTCTTGATCAACCACTTGCCATCAACGCAACCTCTCACATTACTAGCAATATCAATACAGGCTTTTTTCAACACTCTGAACTATGGCTGGGAGGGCCAGAAGGTCTCAAACATTATAATGGCATGCAGTGGGTCGATTATCATGTGCAAGAACTCCACCAGGGCAACACACTCCGTAAGGTTGTTCGCGACTTTATTGGCACCAATAACGACCTCAGTCAAATACTTCTTAAAGTACGAGAAATCAACAACATATACTCATCCGAAGAAGAACGACTCCTTACTCAAGTGAAGCTCCCATGGAGCTTAGTAATTAAAGATTCCATCACCGCAATACATTTTGACGCAAGAAAAAGCACGGTATGGGTGGGCACAACTCAGGGCCTCTTCAAATTTGATGGCAGTAAATGGCAAAATTACGAAACATCCCTGGGAAAATTGAAAATTACCGCACTCTCTGTTCATGAATACTCTACTTGGGTGGGTACCCATGATGGTCTGTATAAGCTGCGATACGGAAAATTTAAGCGCATGGGCAAGGTACTTCCTTCTCAAGATATTACTGCACTGGCCTACTCACCTGAACGCAAGGAGCTCTACGCATCAGTAAAAGGAGCAGGAGTCGCTCGTCTTACTGAGCAAAAAATATCGCGCGGTAGAGCTGCACCAAAAATCAAGCACAAATGGAATCTCTATAATCTCGAAGACGGCCTTATTGACCTTGATCCTCGACAGATTGCCATTGATAGCCTTGGTGAAGTATGGGTTGCCCATAGTAGTGGAGTGTCGCGTTTTACCCTTAAAAAGTGGGAGCAAATCCTCTTTGAAGATAACAAAGTCCACACCGTTACTATTGGCCCCCTCAACAGTATCTGGATCGGCACAGACAAAGGGGTATGGCAACACTTTCCTGAACGTTTTTTAGTTAAAAAGAAGTCACTCCTTAAATCTGATTCCAAAGGCGACTGGAAACACTACCACGCCTATAACGGCCTCCACAGCAATCAAGTCTACGACATTGTCTCTGAAGGCAAAGAGCTCTGGCTCATAACGGGTGCAGGTGTTGAGCAGTTCCAAACATCCGAGATTCAAGTCGGCTTTTACTACGAACAACTCTTACAGGCCCTTGGCATAGCCGACCTTTGGCATGTTTACTCTACAAGTACTATTCCACTCGGCGATTGGGGTACCCTTGGTGTTTCTCTCCATCACGCCTCACTCGGAGTGACCGAGACCACTGACGGATTTAATTCTGTAAGAAGCACCTACAAGAGTACCGAGTCTGTTCTTGGCCTCTCCTATGGCACCAAACTTTCTGCTCTCACCTCTCTTGGACTCAACTTTAAAGTATTCTACTCAGACCTCTCTTCTGGCGCAAATGAAGTAGGAAATGCCGCAACCAGTGCTGGGTATGCAGTTGACCTCAGTTACCTTGCAAAAGACCTCGTAATACCGACCCTGAATTTGGGTCTTGGGCTATTTAATATGGGCCCTGCCGTATACTACAACAAACCCAATAATACCGATCCACTACCACTCACGTGGAAAATCGGCCTTTCATACGAAATAATCAACATTGCTGAACACAGAGTTCAAGCAACAATGGATTATGACCGCACTACTCTCTCCTATAATGACACTGGTGAGCCAGATCCCTTCTATATTTCTTCTTGGAAAGCCTGGTTTTACCCCGATCAATTTGATAACGGTACCAACACTCAGGTAGAAGCCTCAAACTGGGACACCTTTAAGCAATCAGTTAAAGAGGGCATATTTAAAACTGGTGTTGAATACACCTATCAAAATATGTTTGCGGTCCGTGGTGGTTATATGGTTGACCCTTCTGGTGATCGTGAAGAGCTCGACATTGGTATTGGTGTTATGATATCAGACTTCTTTCAAGTTGATTATGGCCGTATACAAGACCTCTCTGGTAACAATGTACGTAACAATCAAGGCAGATTCTCACTCCTTCTCAGGTTTTAACCTTACTATAAAGTCCAAGAAAAAGGTATAGAACAAAAAAAGTGGCTGAGCCACTTCTCATGTTCTATATAATGAATGCTTGTTAGTTAAACGAATCGTGATTTACTGTTTCAGTTTGGTTCCCTATGTCACTTTCGGGTTCTATTTGAGTATTGTACCAAACTAACTCCTGCTCGCTGTTAATTTCTAAGCTGCAGTATCTTCCAGTAATATTCCATGCTTCCATCATAGCCTCCTTTGTTTTGCAACACAATAAGCAATGTCGGTTTTTTTATTACTGATATAATGATAGAGATAAATACTAAAAATCGCACCAGAAGTTTACATAATTTACATTGAAACCTTTATTATATAGTCAAACCTCTTGAAAACCATGTTATCACCAGAAACAAAACTCAGTCGCGACACCAAAAACGATACATTTATTATTGTTAAACTTAAATTACTAAAAATTTAGCTGCAGCAACTACCACTTTTAACCTTTTTAGGAAAAAGTTTTCGACCGAGGGAGCCAAGAAGGAGCACCACAAACCCAATTGAGATCGCCACAAAGAGAACACTTGGTCCATGATCACCATGATGACCCATCATAGGGTCAATCACCAAATCAAATATTTCGATAATACCATCGAGCAATAACCCAAAAGCAATCGAGAGTACCGCTATCACTCCAAAATAGAGTGCAAAAAATTTCTTACCAAACTGCTTGATAATAAGTGCTATAGTCGCACTATTAGTAACAGGTCCCGCAGCAAGAAATACAAAGATCACCCCTGGAGAGAGACCTTTGAGGAGAAGTGCAGCCCCAATAGGAAGTGACGCCGTAGCACAGATATAGATTGGCATACCAACAACAATCATTAAAATCATCTGTACAATAGTAGGAAGTGCTAAATCGCCAAAAAAGTTATCAGGTAGAGCCCATGATATTACTCCAGAAATTATTACCCCTACTATCAGTGGTAAAGCAATGTCATCAAGGAGCGTCTTAAATGCATACGTCCATATCTCTTTTATTGATTCCACTACTCTTAAAACCCATGGAATAGGCTGCCCCTCTTTAACCTCACCGGCATCACTACAGCATGAAGCCGCCGTAACCGGTTCACTACTACAACAGCTTTTTTGTTCAGTCTGAGGCAAAGCCTCCTTAGGGGCACCACACGAATCATCTGCCACATCACCTTCTGAACAACAGCTCTCAATCGAACTCTTCTTTTGAGAGGCGTCACCATTACTGCAGCAATTTTCTAACTCGGCTTCGCGTACTGTCTCATCAGTTTTTATAACAAGCGCAACGATTCCCCCGATAATCCCTATACAAAAGGCCGCAATTGGTCGAAACACTGCAAATACTGGCCCAAGTACTCCATAGGTTGCAACGATACTATCGACGCCCGTAAGAGGCGTTGATAAAAGAAAAGAGAGTACTGACGCATTAGAAGCGCCACTTTTCTTGAGCGATATAGCAGTAGGAATCACACTACATGAGCAGAGAGGAAGAGGTACCCCAAAGAGCGACGCTTTAATCACCGCACCTAGAGAAGATGCCCCCAGGTGTTTTAATATCACTTCTTTTTTCACAAAGACATGGAGGACTCCGGCAAACAGAAACCCAAACACCAAGTAAGGCGCCATCTCAATAAAAACCAAAACAATCTCTTTTAATAACTCCATCATATCCTCTCCTCATGTTCCATAGCATTTAATATCGTACAACCTGAAACGGGCCCCGTACCGCTACATCTCTCTGTTATAATCTCTAATGAGCTCTTCATTGCTTCAAGTGATTGTATCTTTTCTTCTATCTCTATAATTTTCTCAAGAGCTCTCTGCTTCACATCTCCACAATCCGAACTGGGATCAACTTTTAAATTGAGCAGTCCTTTAATCTCTTTCAATGAAAAACCTAAATTCTGCGCATTTTTGACAAATTGAATGAGTGCCACTGCTTCGCGTGTGTACTCCCGATAGCCCGACTCCCGCTTAAGAGGCGTTTCTAAAATACCCTGTCGTTCATAGTAACGAATGGTCTCAACATTTACTCCTGCTAATTTTGCGGTCTCACTAATGAGCATGAAGAGCCTCTTCACATTTTATGCATCTCTATAAAATATACACTCCGTACCATAGTACAGAGTCAAGCCTTCATAAGAATATTTTTATAAAACAAATATGATTTATTGGAAAAAGGGGTTTCTACATCTCCGTAGTGGGTGGAGCCACCACTTCGACCGGCTTCTTTTTTACGGATTTACGTGCTTTAAGGCTCATATAATAGTCATCCCGATAAGGATAATAAAATATATCACCACCGAAATAGTAGACACCCACGAGATGGTCGGCAATAAACACATAGTTCTGTTTATCCCATTTCCGCTGGGCCCATTTATAGGCATCTGTTCCATAATCCTGTCCAAAATCACTCTTGATCAGCTCTAATCTCTTTGCATAAAGATTATAAGCGTGTTTATTATCAAAAATATTCATGGTACAACGACCGTTAGTACAGTGCTTCTTGTTTACAACCTGTGCCAAACGGAGAATTGATTTTTCATCATGACTTTTGGGTTCAATAAGAAAACTATAGATGGCTGTTACAACGTCTGCAGTCTCCCCTAAAAAAGCATGATTCAATATAGCTGTAGTATCAACAACTTCAGTCTTCTCTAATTGAAAGTCTGAGTATTCCATTGCCTCATTGTTGGATCGTTCAAGAATTTTGGTTACCGCAAACAACACCACTCCTATAAGAAGCAGTATGATAATCGCTATGTTGGTTATATTTCTTGATCTTGACATAAGGGGGGTGTGATTAAGTCAACCTTAAAAATATACATGTAATTCTTGAGTTTTGAGGAGATTTTAATCCCACACCACTGAATGATTACAATTCTGCGTGTGTTTTATCGATTAAGAACAAAAAAAGCCTCACCAACGAAGGTAAGGCTTTCAAAAAAATACTTTTTCGATCGATTATACAATGATCTCAGTATCAACTACATTTTTCCAATCAGAATATTTGTTAATCAAGGGAAGCGCCTCTTCAGAAACAAATTCTTCAACTTGTTCTGGAGCACGGCCAACAAATTTCTTAGTATCGAGAATTTCATCGAGATCTGCTTGAGTAAGATCAAATTTAGGACTATTCAAGATGCGTTCAAGGAGGTCATTCTCGCCACCTTCAACTTTAACATTTGCTCCAGCTTCCATTGAGAGCACACGAATATCTTCGTGAAGCTCTTGACGGTCACCACCTTTTTGCACTTGCGCCATAATGATATTCTCTGTAGCCATAAATGGAAGTTCGGCTTGAATACGTTTGTCCAAAATTTTAGGATAGACGACCATATTTGAAGTAACATTCTCAGAGATAATGAGCATCGCATCAATCGCAAGAAAGGCCTCAGGAATTGCGAGACGTTTATTTGCCGAATCATCAAGTGTTCGCTCGAACCATTGTGTCGCTTGAGTAAAGGTTGTCGCTTGCACTTGTGCCATAACAAAACGGGCAAGTGAACCGATTCTCTCTGAGCGCATTGGGTTACGCTTGTAAGCCATTGCAGATGATCCAATCTGATCTTTTTCGAATGGCTCTTCAAGTTCTTTAACACCCTGCATAAGGCGCACATCTGTCGAGAATTTAGAGAGTGACTGTGCAATACTTGAAAGAACTGCATTAGCACGAGCATCCCATTTACGAGTATAGGTCTGGCCGGTAATAGTAAGACATTTTTCAAAACCCATCTTCTCTGTCACTTTAGCATCAAGAGATTTTACTTTAACACCATCATCATTAAAAAGCTTCATGAAACTCGCTTGGGTACCTGTTGTACCTTTAACGCCGCGAAAGGGGAGCTGGTTAATCAGGAAGTCAAGCTCTTCAAAATCGATCACAAGATCTTGAACCCAAAGACACGTACGTTTACCAACAGTTGTCAATTGCGCCGCTTGAAAGTGTGTAGCGCCAAGTTGAGGAAGATCTTTGTACTTCATAGCAAAAGTAGACATATTTTCAATTACAACAGAGAGCTTCTGGCGCACCAAGATAAGTGCTTGCTTCATCTGTACGAGGTCGGTATTATCACCAACGTACGCAGATGTCGCCCCAAGGTGAATAATTGGTTTTGCAGTCGGGCATTGCACACCATAGGCATGCACATGAGACATTACATCGTGACGACGCTTTTTTTCTTCCTCTTCTGCGACATCAAAGTTGATATCTGTTTCAAATTTCTTTAATTCTGCAACTTGTGCATCAGTTATATCAAGACCAAGCTCTTGTTCAGATTCAGCAAGTGCTATCCAGAGCTTTCTCCACGTCTGAAATTTACACTGAGGCGAAAAGATGAAACTCATCTCTTTAGAGGCATAGCGCTTAATTAGGGGACTTTCGAACTGGTCTCTCATAATACTCTCTTTTTTAATAGTGTTCGCCTGGACCACCCGAGCGACTACAACAACAATTTTGTTCAATTATAGAAAAAACATTGCAGAACCCAAACAAAAACGATACACTCTCAGCCATAAAACACACCCAAAAGGTGAACATTAACCGCCTTTCAAATGTGAAGAAATAACGCGAAAACAGCAAGAAATCATCGGTTTTTATCAATTAATAACCAATTACTCGTTTGTTAATCAAGCCAGAAACCTATATTTGGTTCAAACTAAAAATATTGGAGCCCTCATGTATATTCTCGTCCTCAATTGTGGCAGTTCATCAGTAAAATTTTCTCTTTTTGAAAAGGAGAGCAAACAGGTCATAATGAGTGGTTTAGCAGAAAAGCTTATCTCCGATGCTCCAGAAATTGGTTGGAAACTCGAACAAACGGGTGAAAAATTTTCTGAAATACTTCCTAAAACAGAGGGCGCTGCATTTGAGAAAATCGTTAGCATTCTCCAGGCAAATAACATCGACTCAAAAGAAATTTACGGTGTTGGACACAGAGTAGTACACGGCGGCGAAAAATTCTTTGCATCTGCACAAATTACAGATGTCAACTTTAGTGAACTTGAAAAAATTAGCCACCTCGCACCATTGCACAATCCTGCGAACCTCGATGGTATTAAATTTTCTCAGAAAGTATTCCCAGGAGTTCCACAGGTGGCAGTTTTTGATACAGCATTTCACCAAACAATTCCTCAAAAAGCATTTATGTACGCTATTCCCAAGGACCTCTACGAAGAGCATGGAATACGTAAATATGGGTTTCATGGAACATCTCATAAATTTGTTTCTATCAATGCCATTAAAGAACTTGATCTTGACCCCAACAACAGTGGTGTCATTGTCGCACACATGGGTAATGGCTGTTCTGCAACCGCAGTTAAAAATGGCGAAAGTGTCGACACTACTATGGGTCTCACTCCACTTGCTGGCCTGGTAATGGGGACACGTTCTGGTGACATCGATCCGTCTATTCACCAATTCATAAAAAATGCTAAGGGCTGGGATATCGATGAGATTACCAACGTTCTCAATAAAAAAAGCGGGCTTCTAGGCCTTTCTGGTATTGATAGTGACATGAGAACAATTACCGCTGAACGCGAAAAAGGCAATAAAGCAGCGGAGCTCACTCTCGACATTTACTGCTACAACCTTGCAAAACACATTTTTGCACTGAGTGCATCACTTGATAGACTTGACGCACTTGTTTTTACAGGTGGCATTGGCGAAAACTCACGTGTTGTTCGTGAACTCACTATTAAACAACTGAAAATTTTAGGCTTTAACTTAGACGCAGCTAAAAATGAAACAACAGGATACGGTGGTTCAACTGACACTGGTATCATTACTGCAAAAGGAAGTACCATTGCCTATGTGCTCCCTACCAATGAAGAACTTATGATCACAATGGACACAATTGAAGTAATTGAAAACAGCTAGATCAACCCTCTAGAACAAGGAATATATCCATGGAGCAAATTCTCTTTACCATGCCGTCTGGTCACAATGTTGGCCTCATGTCTACCACAGCTGCACTATATCGCGCGATCGAAAACGAAGGTGTTTCAGTAAGTTACTTTAAACCATTCACTGAACATACAAAAGAAAATGCTTCACAAGATCGTTCCGTTACTCTGATTAACGGCATCGAAGGTAAAACAACCCCATCACCTATAAGTCTCATTGAAGCAGAGCAATACCTCAGTAATGGTGACGAAGAAACTCTGATGGAGATGGTTGTTGAACGGTTCGATCAGATATCTCAAAACTCTCAAGCTGTTGTCATTGAGGGCATCGCTTCGAGTGCAACTCTTTTTTATACCCAACGTCTTAATAACCTCATTTGTCGAGCCCTCAAGGCTAAAGTTATTCTCGTTATTGCAGAAGAAAGAAATTCCCCAGAAGAAATTGTTGAATCAGTGAATATTACGAACAGACAATTTACTGGTGACTCCACTGATTATGTTGTTGGCTGCATTGTGAATAAAGTTGGTGCAGAAAAAAGTGCTACAAATTATAGTTATCTTATCAATAAAGATCACACAGCACAAAACACTTCAGACAGAATAGAATCTCTCTACAGCGCATTCGAAAAAAGTAGTGTCCCCCTCTCTGGCGTTCTTTGTTGGGACAATACCATTGCCACACCAAGAACTAAAGACATATTTGAGTCCCTCTCCGGTGAAATAATTAACGAAGGCGACTGGACTAATCGTCGAATTGAGCATATTGAAGTAGGGGCAAGTTCTATAGGTGAATTAACTTCTCTTTTTAAAGAACAGACCCTCATTATGACTTCTGATGAACGATGTGGAGATCTATTGGCTGCCTGTATGGCAGAGCAAAACGAAATAAAACTTGCAGGAATTGCTTTATGCGGCGAAAAATACCCCAGCAAAGGTGTACTGAAGCTTTGTCAAGCAGCCTTTAAATTAGGTCTTCCTGTAATGTGGAGCCCTAAAAAGTTATTTAGTGTTGTTGAATCCGTTGCACGTAAAAATTCACAACTACCTAATGACGACATTGAACGTGCCGAAAAAGCAATGAATACAATGGCTAAGCACATCAATCCATCATGGCTGAAACAGCTTCTGAGCACAGAAAAAAGTACTGGAATTACTCCACCAGCTTTCAGAAACAATCTTATCAAAATGGCTCGTGAATATCAGAAACGTATCGTGTTACCTGAGGGCCATGAACCACGTACTATTGAAGCCGCTATTATTTGTACCAAAAGAAAAATTGCTCGCTGTGTACTTCTTGGTAATCCCGCAGAGATTAAAGAGGTTGCAGAAATGCAAGGCCTTGAACTCCCGCAAGAAATGGAAATCATCGAACCAAACACCATTATCGATGACTATGTAGCACCTATGGTAGAGCTCCGTAAAAAGAAAGGGCTTTCTCCACTCGAAGCACGAATACAACTTCAAGACACTGTAGTACTTGGCACCATGATGCTTCAACAAGGTCATGTTGATGGACTTGTTTCAGGAGCGGTTCACACCACTGCCGACACCATTCGTCCCGCATTTCAATTAATTAAAACAGCCCCAAATTCAAACATGGTGAGTTCAATCTTCTTCATGTGTCTCCCCAATCAGGTCGTTGTTTTTGGTGACTGCGCCATCAACCCTAATCCAACCTCTGAACAACTTGCAGAGATTGCAACACTCAGCGCTCAATCAGCCGAGTTTTTTGGTATTGATGCACGAGTAGCCATGATTAGTTACTCTACAGGCTCATCAGGAGTCGGTCAAGACGTTGAACTCGTAACTGAAGCAACACGACTCATAAAAGAGAAAAGTCCAGAGCTCTTTGTTGATGGCCCATTGCAATATGACGCTGCAATGGTTAAATCTGTGGGTAAGAAAAAAGCACCAGACAGTAAAGTAGCAGGAGAGGCAACCGTTGTTATCTTCCCTGACCTCAATACTGGAAACACAACCTATAAGGCAGTACAGCGTTCTGCAAATGTTGTAGCAATTGGGCCTATGCTCCAAGGACTCGCAAAACCAGTGAACGACCTTTCACGAGGCGCTCTGGTAGAGGATATTGTATTTACTATTGCCCTCACTGCAATCCAGGCACAACAGTTTGAGGATGCCGAAAAGAACAGATAAATGAAACAACCATTCGATGTAAGTAAAGCAATTAAAAAGGCGAGGATCATTTCCAATACTGGTCCTCTTCTTTTATTTAGTGCAGGTGTTGGTGTTATTACCGGCCTCGCAGCTGTAGTATTTCATTTCATTCTCGATCAGTCGGTTGACCATATTCTGGGGACATTTGCGGGAGTCGCCCCCTGGGGTTCTGATGCAACAGCACTCATTCCTCGTTATCTCTTTTTTATCATACCTACTTTGGGAGGCCTCCTCTCAGGTATATTAGTCTATAAGCTCGCCCCCGAAACTGCAGGACATGGTACCGATGCCATGATCGACAATTTTCATAACAAGGGTGGGCGCGTACGCAAACGAGTCCCTTTTGTTAAGGCAATCACCTCAATTATAACTATCGCCTCTGGTGGCTCTGCAGGTATCGAAGGACCCACTGCACAGATCGGTTCAGGTATTGGTTCTCTCTTTTCGAGGCTCTTTTCAGTTACCACAAAAATGCGTCGCTTAATAATGCTCTCTGGAACAGCAGCAGGCTTGGGGGCTATCTTTAAAGCCCCCCTTGGTGGCGCTCTTACCAGCGTAGAAATTCTTTATAAAGAGGATTTTGAGTCCGATGGCTTCCTCTCCTCTATTATTGCCTCTGTTGTGGCCTATACAACGTATGCAAGTATTGTTGGGTATGGCGCTGTGTTTGGCGATCTTATGGAATTTACATTCACTGGTCCAAAAGAACTGGTTTTTTACTGCCTTCTCGGTGTGCTCTGCGCTCCATTTTCGTGGGTCTATATAAAGACATTTTATGCCATTAAGGACTTTTTCACCAAACTCCCTATCCCTAATATGTTTAAACCTGCTGTGGGTGGCTTAGGCGTAGGAATCATCTTCTATATTCGCCCTGAAGTTATCTCTGGAGGCTGGGACTATCTTATTGATGCCATGCAGGGTGATCTTGCTGTCGGCAGCTCAACAACCATGCTCGTCCTTACACTCCTCGCCATATCTGTTGTTAAAATCATCGCAACCTCCTTCACGGTTGCATCCGGAGGTTCAGGCGGCGTATTTGGTCCCTCACTTTTTATTGGCGGCATGTTTGGCGGCGCCCTTGGTTACACTTGTCATGCACTCTTCCCCGAAATCGTAACTCAGCCCGGTGCCTTTGTAATAGTAGGAATGGGGGCCTTCTTTGCAGGAGCCGCTAACGCCCCTGTTGCCACAGTCGTAATGGTGTGTGAACTTACGGGTAACTACAACCTTCTTGCCCCTCTTATGATTGCTTCAGCGATACACATCTATTTTGCCCATAAATGGTCGATTTACGAAAACCAAGTTCACAACAAGTTTTCATCCCGTGCTCACCGCAACGACATGAATATCGATGTACTCAAAAACCTCATGGTACAAGATGTTATAGATCCTTCACGGCCCATTGTTCGGGTCAACCGCATGGACAGTCTTAAAAAACTTGAACGAGTCATGGCGAACACCGATGAGGATCTCTTCCTGGTGGTGAACGATGATGACACCATTATCGGACTCGTAGACACCCATACAATCAGAAAGGTCATTTTCGAAGAATCCGCCTCTGAACTGGTCATTGTCGACGACATGATGGATAAAGTTCAACTGCTCTACGAGCATATGGACCTCCATACCACACTTCAGGCATTTTTACGCCATGGCATTGGGGAACTCCCCGTTGTAGACAGTGAAGGGAAGATTATCTCTACCATCAAGCAAAAAGACATTATTAACGCCTATAATGATATTTTGAAGAAGCTTTAGGGGGTTGGCTCGAAAGGGCTTCCACCCTTTATATCCCATTATTTCTCTAGAACCATTATAGACAAATGTTTTGCCAATTCTTAGTGTATAAAAGACGTAAATCAACACATTTTCAATCCACATTTTGTGATTTTTATATAGATTAGTACCGGGACTATAGCGTGATTTTGCGCACACAAATGGAGAAATAATGATTGAATTCAAAGGAGTTTTTACTCTCTTGGCTGTCGCTGGTTGCATCGCGACATCTGCTATTGCAGCACCAGATGTAATGGGTGTTGAGAATGTACCAAAAAAAGATACTATTCAGAGTGAGTCACTAGCCTGGTTTAAACTTGGTGACATGAGACTTATCAACAATGACTGGGGCTCAATAAACCCTGAAACAAATTGTTCAACTTCAGACTTTGAAATTTTCGTAAAAGAAAACGGAAGCTTTGGTTGGAACTTTGACCGAGAAGGCTGTGGGGCAAGTGGTACAAAACCCGATTATCCAGAACTAGAATTTGGCATACATCCATTTGGAGTCAACAAAGGCCTAGTTACTACACCTGATTACACTTCAACAGACCTCCTCCCAATACAAATTAAAGACATTGATAATATGTCCATCGACATTGATAACTATAGAATAGATCTAGGTAAAGGCGGAAGTTGGAACCTTAATTTTGAAATGTGGTTGACTGACCAACACCCTATTGATGGTCAACACACAAATGCATATGCTGAACTCATGATATTTTGGGGTTGGTATGAAAACAGATGGGAGTGTAATGTCGGAAATGACATGATGCATCTTGGTGACCGATCTTACCGCCTTTGCCACCAATCTGACGAGTGGGGTGGCTGGAGATACTATCAATTTAGAAATGGAAATGGTGGAAACGACTCAAGAGGATATGACTTTACTGGCAACCTCGATGTAAAAGAAGCTCTTAAATGGCTTGTTGATAACGCAGGGTTCTCAGAGGACCTATGGGTTGCACGCCTTGAGCTTGGAACTGAAATTGATGATGGCACATCTGGAACCGTTACCTTTGATGACGTTACTTTTAATGTAAATGGAGAATCTCGTGGTGTTGAATTTTTTGATCCAACAGCAGTGGTATCATCAAGCTCAGAGCCTGAATTATCAAGTGAAACCGTTTCAAGCTCTAGCGAAGTAGTCTCAAGCTCAAGTATTGAGTCTTCTGAAGCAGCAGAGTCTAGTACCGAAACATCAAGTGATGATGAAGATGGAGAAAATTCTTCTGACACAGAATCATCTGGAGATTCAGATGGTGAGAGTTCGGAAACAAGTGCCCTTTTTAATAACTCAAATAGTACTAATGGCACATCACTCATGTATCGAGTATATCCAACGCAATCAGCAACCGCCATCAAAGTAAAAGAAGACGGTCGTTACTCAGTATCACTTTTTGATGCACTCGGTAATATGGTTACTCAATTTGAAGCACAGTCTGAATCAAAAAGCATCATGTTACACTCATCAAAGGAGACCGCAGAAGGACTCTATATTATGAAAGCAGTTAAGATTCAGTAACTGTTAACACAGTATCGTTACATTTATAAGCACCTCATCTTGAGGTGCTTTTTCATTGAATAACTTCAATTTTATGTCTACTGAACTAAAATTCCCGACAAAGTCAAGCTAGAGTAAAAACCCTCATTAACCAGCAAAAATACACTTATTTACAATCACACCTAATTTTCCCAATAACTTCCTAAAAGTAACATTTACAGTGTCCATATTTTCCCCTTTTTAGTATAGATTAATTGTCAGCACAATAAATCGAGTACACAACACTCAATAATAATTCGAGCTCACAACACTCGAACATACTACATGGAGAAAATAATGATTGGACATACCAAATTATGCGCCTTTTTAGGAGCTATTGCTGTAATTGCATCTACGGCGATTAGCGCACCCGATGAGATGGACGTAGAGAACGTATCTAAAACTGATACCTCAACAACACAATCCCTTGCCTGGTTTAAGTTAGGTGACATGCGATTAGTAAATAATGATTGGGGAACCCAGGACCCTGCCACAAATTGTAGTTTTTCAGAGTATTCAATATTTGTTGAAAAGAGCGGCTCATTTGGGTGGACCTTTGATAGATGGGGCTGCGGAGCCGGTGGAAGCAAACCAGATTATCCAGAAATTGAATTTGGCATTCACCCTTTTGGCACCTCAAAACATTTAGTCACAACCCCCGACTACTCTTCAACAGACATCCTCCCTAAACAACTTTCTGAAATTGAGTCTTTTGTCGTGGATATCGATAATTATAGAATTGACATAGAAAACGGCGGCAGTTGGAACCTTAATGTTGAAATGTGGTTCACTGAAGAACACCCTGTAACAGGCAATCACACAACCGCGCACTCAGAACTTATGCTCTTTTTTGGCTGGCATAACGGTAGATACGGCTGGGATGGCCCTGTGGGCAACGTAAATATTAGTGGCAACAATTACGACCTCATAGTAAATAAACAACAGTGGCCACCAGGGCAGGGCGAACAATGGAAATACTTCCAGTTTCGTCAACAAGGTGGGCCACACTACGGCTATTCTGGGGAGCTTGACATTAAACAAGCTATTGAATGGCTCAAAAATGCACAAGGATTTTCAGACAACCTTTGGCTTGCACGGGTAGAGCTTGGTACTGAAATTGATGATGGCACCAAAGGTAAGGTCACCATTGATAATATCACCTGGAAACTCAATGACGACACAAGAGGTGTTGAATTTTTTGACCCCACCCAAGTAGTTGAACCATCTTCATCTAGCGCGATCGCCCCTTCAAGTTCTTCAGAAGAACCATCTAGCTCTTCGGCTATAGAATCTTCATCAGAAATAGAATCTTCATCAAGTAGCCAAGAAGAGGAAAGCTCTGAAGCTATTGAATCGAGTGAAGAATTTATTGAAGAATCGAGTGAAGAAACTTCTGCACTCTTTAATAAATCTAAAAGTAGTTACGGTACATCGCTCATGTATCGAGTATCTCCATCACAATCAACCACTACAATTAAAGTGAAAGAAGATGGCCGCTATTCGGTGTCACTCTTTGATGCGCTTGGCAATCTGGTTACACAATTTGAAGCACAGTCTGAATCAAAAAGCATTATGTTGCACTCTTCAAAAGATACCGCTGAAGGGCTCTATATTATGAAAGCTGTTAAGATTCAGTAATTATCTAATCACTGAATTCACAAAATATAAGCGCCTCAAAAAGAGGTACTTATATTTTGTATAAAACCTAAATAAAATTTTAATTTCATATATTAATATCATTAGAAGATCGCAACCCAGCATTACCTTCATATGGGAGTAAGAGAGCCCCCACAATACTCATCCCTAAAGCCTGATCGAACTCAAATTCCAACACACCTAACAGATAAAGCCTGATTCACACCTTTAGAGTCCTCACTAAAATACCCAGTTGCAGAAAACAACCCCCAGTATACCGCATGAGTAAACCCAGTTGGAGTTGAGGATGACCACCAATATCCTGATGTAGTTTTTTCATAATAATTCCCATCATATCTTCGAAATCCACCTGGTTTCCCAGAAAATCCCACATCATCAGTCCCATTTATAGGCCATCCAGAAGTAGACATCAATTTAAGACCCTCGTCCCAATTATCACCAAAATCATAGGGTCCGTTAATATTAAAATGAGGGTCTGCACCACCTGAAACCAAGTACCCCAATGTTCTAAAGTCTGGATCAGTAGGCACTCTCCATCCACTTGGGCATGCAATATTTGCAGCATTCCAACCGTACAACCTACCTGTATTATCGCACGCCACATCATTATCATAACAAAAACTACTATCAGGAGTTGTATAATTAAGATTTTCAATCATCCAAATAAGCCCACCGATTTTCTTGGCCTTATACACCTGACCATCACGAATATCTTTAAATGAGCCAATAGTAATAGTTGTAGAAGCAGTAAAGTCACCATCACTTGTTTTTACTGACACCACACTCTCTCCAATTCCAACTGCTGCAACATCTCCACTCGTCACAGTTACCACCCCCGCAACTGATGTGCTCCAACTTACATTTTTATCAAATGCTGAATCAGGATAGATTGTAGCAGTAAGCGCTAAAGTACTGCCATCATTCAACACCATTGTTCCAGAATTGACATTCAATGACACTCCCGTAACCTGAGTTTTAGAAAATCGAGCAGTCAAAGCCCCATCGCCGGTACAAGTCATTTTGACTTGAGATTTATTACCCTCGTAACCATCAGAAAGAGAACACCCTGTCACAACCCATCGATCAAAATCATATCCATTATTTTCAGAAACAGACAAAGAGAAAGACTCCTCAACACCATGCTTAAAAACTGGGACACTCCCTGCTACTGCCCCATTCTCATCATCACTCAGAGTCACCCTATACTCATTGCGTTTAAACACCGCATGAACCACTCCATCTTCACCCGCAGTAACATAACTCACTTTATTTCCATCAAGAATCACATTCTCACTATCCGTAAGCCCCACCAAAGCATAGCCTGTGTTGGCCGAAGTAATCAAAGTTTTAGAGTTAGCATTTTCATAAAGGGTAAATGATTCTGGTGAAACCGACCCAAACTCTCCATTACAATTACTCTGTTGTTCCCCATCTAAGTAGCACTCAACCGTAATATCAGCCGAAGGGATAGCAACCTCAGAAAAAACAGCAGCGACTTCCAACTCTCTATTACTCTTCTCAAAACCACTTTCTGTTATTGCAGTAATACTATTCTGCTTAAAGGTCACATCATCCGACATAAACTGCACACTACAATCGTCAACATCTACCCCTATTTCAACAGGGTCACTTTCAACTGAGTAGGTATACGAGTCTTCTGTAATAACAGAGCCGCAATCTCCTTCTACTGTAATAAGAATTTTATATGATAATACTGTAAACAATGCACCAAGCCCAACATCTGATTCAACATCAGAGACCTCATCATCATCAAGTGTAGCAGTACCTTCATTTATAAGGTACTCTTCAAACTGATACCCATCATTGGTAGTATGGGTTAATGATATAGACTCACCCTTCATGACTGTCGATTCCCCTGAGATCTCACCACCAGAAAGGCTCTCATAGGTCACATCATATACAACTTTCTCCTCCCCTGAAGAATCATTTTCATCACCATCATGGGAGTATTCTTTAACGGTAATAGTGACATCATGGGTAGCCTCAGTAAAACCATCGAATATTTTAATTGTCGCTTCATAGGTACCCTTTTTTTCATAATAGAACTCAGGCTCAGACCCAAATTCAGCATCTTCCATAAAACGATAGGTTAAAACTATTTGTGACGAGTTATCATCATAACGCGCCTTAGAAAAACTATAGCGCTCCCCTACATAGATAGTCGTATCACTCCCAACTTCGACAAATACCGGAGGCTCATCAGGAGTAGAACTAAGCTCAACCCCTTCAACGAGATCAACCACAATCATTCCTGCGCCAGTAATCTCATCTTTGTACATACAGATATAGGAAAGAGTAACTTCTGTATTGAGAACAGCCTCAAAAGGGATAAAAATTTTATCCTCACCATCAATATCATCATCTACGACAATTTCAGATTCATTGCCATCGGTCTCAATGGTGAGCACAATTTCATCAACATCAATTGAACCAATTAATAATTCAAGCTCCCACTCTTCATTGTGAGCCGATTGGTCGTCACTACTTTGTGAATTTTGATCTGATGTGTTTGCGTCTAAGCACCCTAAAAACAGCGCAGGCAATATAACGAACAGATAGACAAAGTATCTCATAAACCCTCAGTAACTTGTTGAATGGGCTAAAAATAGGATTTTTATAGGAATACGCAAATCCTTTCGGAATAAGTGGTCTTTTCTGGTTTTTGATGTGATATAGGTCACATTTTGAGGGTTAACTTGCAACTAAAGCAACACTAAAATACAGTATATGAGCGAACCCACTTCAAATCATTGATGTTTATTGGTTGGAATGGGGGGCAATGGCAATGGCATTACTTTTACCTCTACAGTCTAGGTAATTTTATCAACCAAAATAGCACCAACCAAAAGTTCAAGCTTCCATTCTTCTTGAAAACTCAGGTCACTTCTTTCTTGATTTGACTCATTTGTAGTATCGGCCTCTAAACAACCTAAGAAAAACAAGGCGAATGCTCAAAGACCTGTGAATCTCCCCATAGAATAATGACAGGGCACATCTAGGTCGTTATTTTAAGGCGCTTTACTCCAAGCCCCACCATTATATATGTATGTTCCCGCATGCTGTCCACCATTATTATAGAAATCCTGAAACCCACTATTCTCTCCCATGGTAGATGGATCTGCATCTATATCAACATTTCCCCCAATCGTTACACTCGTTAATTGATTGCCACTAAATACACATACATCTATGAAAGTTACACTTGAGGGAATCGTGACACTCATTAATTCATTTCCCATAAATGCATAATAACCTATGGAAGTTACACTTGAGGGAATCGTGACACTCATTAATTCATTTCCCATAAATGCATAATTACCTATGGAAGTTACACTGGAGGGAATCGTGACACTCGTTAAGTGATTGTAAGTAAATGCTTCTACACCTATGGAAGTTACACTGGAGGGAATCGTGACACTCGTTAAACGATTGTCACGAAACACCGCACTACCTATGGAAGTTACACTTGAGGGAATCGTGACACTCGTTAATTCATTCCTATAAAATGCACTATAACCTATGAAAGTTACACTTGAGGGGAGCGTGACACTCGACAATTCATTGTTAGAAAATGCCGCATCACCTATGGAAGTTACACTTGAGGGGAGCGTGACACTCGTTAAGTGATTGGCCCCAAATGCACTGATCCCGATGGAAATTACACTTGAGGGGAGCGTGACACTCATTAATTCATTGATAAAAAATGCATAATCACCTATGGAAGTTACACTGGAGGGGATCGTGACACTCGTTAATTCATTTCTCTTAAATGCTTCTACACCTAGGGAAATTACACTTACCCCATCAATTTCTCGTGGAATAATTATAACTGTTTCTTGCCCCAGATAATCTGTAATTGTCCCTGTATCATGATCAAAAACCACCCCTTCAAGTCGGGCATCAATTACTTCGGTATAACCAGTATTGCCTTCAATTTGACCTCCAGCATTATCATCACAATACACTCGTGCATAAATAAATTTTTCAAATGTCTCACCAGATATTTCATACGTTTCTCCAGTCGCCAACTCTTCTCCAGTATATCCACTATTAACTGAATCAACAAACCATGTTATTTGAGGAGTTAATTCACCTTGCTCAACATCGGTACAAAGTACATTTACCCGTAGGGTTTTTCCAACAATATATTCACCAGATATTGTTGGTGCACTTTCAAAGGTTGGTGGATCATTAATCGGAGTAATATCTATAGAAACCGTAACCGTATCACTCAATTCTCCATCAGTCACTCTTAATTTATATGAATCTGTTCCATTACTGTTATGATTGGCAGTATATTTGATCGAAATTTCAGTACCGATCCCCGATGAACGGTCAAGCCCACCTTCTGATGGTTCTTGAACGATGGACCACATTAGTTTACTCGGCTCACTATCATCAGTAACCTGAAACACTTCTTCGAACCAAGAGTCTTCATTAATCGTTTTTGAACGATCGCCACCATCTATTATCGGCTTATCATTACCTGGTATAATTTCGGTACGTACAACAATTAAATCATCCGCCTCACCATCACTCACCCGGAGTGTTATCTCTTCATAACCCGTTTTCCCCACATAGGGCTGAAATTCAAAACGCGGCTGATACCCCTGTTCTAACACTACCAATGCACCATTTTCCGGAGTACCTACAACATTCCACACTAATGGATCATTTTCAATATCAGAAATTGGAACACCTAGCTCGAACTCCTTATTGACTTCTTCATCCGTCTCTAAATAATACGTTTCTCCATCAATCACAGGCGCATCATTCACAGAGTTAACACTGAGCTTTACCGTAATTTCATCACTCAAACTTTCAGGGGACATTGGACTTCCATCGGATATTCGAATAGTAAACTCTTCATCTCCAAAGCTATTGTCAAAAGGCACATACGTCACCCTTAAAGTATCATTAGGGAGCGCAACAGAAGTCACCGCTCCATAGTTAAGCCCACCTACAATAGACCAATTATACTCTGGGCCATCATCTACAACCGGCACGTCAAATTCTATGGTTACATCTTCGTTTGTTTCAATACTGATATCATTCCCATTATTGATAACCGGTGCATCATTTATTGACTCAACATCAATATTCACCAACAACTCCACGACATGCGGCCCATCAGTTACCCGTACCTTAAATGAATCATCACCGTAGTAATCAGCTTTGGGGGTATACTCTATTGTTCTCGATTTAGTGGAATGCGACAATATACTCACCGTCCCATTATTGGGTTGCAATCCGATTTCCCATGATTGATTTTCATTATCATCTTTAATCGTCACAGGATGAGAAAGTACGCCATCTTCCGACACCGTCACATCATGGATATTCCCTCCTACAAACTCTGGTGCATCATTCACCGCAGTAACGTCTATTTCTATTGTTTTTGTACTCGACAATGTACCATCATTTACTTCAATAACAAATTGATCATCAACATCAGAATTTTCATGAGGTGAGTACTCCACAGATACAGAAGTCCCTGAACCTATTATACGAACATCACCAGATCCTGGATTACTAAACAGCCTCCAATTATATACTCCAGAATCATCGAAGGCCTCAATATCAATAGACACCATTCCATCTTCAACCACCGTCTTTGTTATTGTTTCATTATTGGGTACAAAGTATGGGGCATCATTAACCGGTTCAACGTCAATGCTTACGGTAATCTCATCAATAAGTCTACCATCGCTTACCTGAATTGTAAAATGATCGATTCCATGCCAATCTGGATTTGATCGATAGATAATACTACGAGATGAACCGCTCCCCGAAGCATTAATTATGCGTCCATTATCTGTTGAATCTATAATGCGCCACGTCAAATTATCCTCATTAATATCTGATGCAGATAATGGTATGTCAATATCTGCATCTTCATCTCCATTAACGGTAAATGCATGTTCAGGATAAATACTCGGAGCAGCATTAACCTCATCGCCATATACCGTCTGCTTTTCAACCCCATTACAACTCACCTCGACGTATATGAACTGAGCCCCCTCATCACCAGTCAACACATATATACTATCGTGAGCTTCACTAACCCACACACCATTTTGACCCGAGACATTAGCTCGATACCATCGATAGCTCCACTCAATTTCACTATCAACATCCGTACACAATCCAGGATAAATAACTAGAGTTTCGCCAACTTCCATAACGCCAGTAATAATTGGAGTTCCCTTATATTCAGCGGGATCATCTACCCCACCAGCTTCTACAAACACAACAACTGAATCATCATGCTCTCCATCATTTACCCATACTGTAAATGAATCAAGTCCCGTAAAATCATGTTCTGGCGTATAGATAATCTGTTTTGATTCTCCTACACCTCCTACAGGTGTAATAACCCCTCGCACTGGACTATTAGCTCGCCACTGTAATTCATCATTATCTCTATCTGATGCTGACATATTTATGGTTAATGGAGTCTCTTCTGGAGTATTAAGCACCCCATCAAAACCCTGTACTTCAGGAACATTATCATTCAAATTATTTAATCGAACAGTAACCGTCCCTGTAGTACTTTCAAGTCTATCATTAACAGTAACTATAAAAACAAATTCTTCCTGTGTTTCAAAATCAAGACCCGTGAGCGGAGTAATCATACCCTGTGCATCAATAGAAAAGGCCGAAGTCTCAACTGAGTAGGTCAGAATATCATTATCATTATTTCCCACAACTACAGGTCCAAATGCAGTAGAACTATTTTCATCTCTTACGAATACCTGATCTGCTACTAATGGTGGATCATTCACATCTACGACACAAGAACTCGTTGCATTTTTGCCATCACCATCAATCACCTCCAATCTTACCGTATACAGCCCTGGTATAGTATACTGCTTCAATTGATCTTTATAACTATTCTCATTAACTTCAAATACTCCATCGCCATCAAGATCCCATTTAAAAGACTCAATTCCACCGTCTTCATCAGAGGTCACCGCAGCAAGAGTAACAATACCTCCTATCGCAACGAGTATATTCTTACAGCTTTTTGTAATCTGAGGCGCACTATTCGTCACAATAACAGAAAGAGAATCCACCCCCACATTTCCATCATCATCACGAGCATACAATTTTGCACTAAAGGTTCCCGAGCGCTTAAATGTATAAGTTAAAGCAGGAGTAACTGCTGAAGAGTCATCAATGACACCATCATTATTATAATCCCAACTATATAACACTATAGAACCAAAGCGCTGTACGGCAGATCCTTCGAAAGTATGTGGCATGTTAATTACACTCGTAAACGACTTTTCTACACTCACCTGAGGCACATCCTGAACCACAACAACTACTACTGAATCCCTATCACTCAATCCTTCAGTATCAACGACCTCGACAACTGGAGTAAACACACCTACTTCAGAATAAAAAATGGTAAAATTTACCAGTGTATCTTTTCCTAGTGGTACAACAATAGTATCAGCAGCTCCATCGCCTGAACTCTTAAATATCCGCGCATAATCAATATTTGACTCACTATCTTTAATCACCACACTCACTGTAAGTGAATCATTTATAGAGACCGTATCACCAATCATATCCGGGGATTTAACATCGATGGAATCAATAACTGGCTTACTATTTGTAATGGTCACCACTTTTGAAGCACTGACCACATTAGAATCATCATCCATGACAGTGAAGCGAGCCAAGTATTCACCCGCCCTGGTATATATGTAACTAAACACCGAATCAACATCTGTTATTACATCATCAACTGCATCACCATCAAAATCCCAACGATATTCAACAATGGAGCCAAATTGCTGTGTAGCAGACCCATGAAAAGAAACCGCAGCATTTACCGGAGTCGTCACACTATCACCTGCCACCACCACTGGCGCATCAAGTAACACCGTCATATAACGAGTATGCACCGCAGTATTACCATCATTATCCACAACTTTTATAGTAATGGGGTAATCAAGAGTCATTACTTTTGGTAGGCTCATTGTAATAGTTGAATCCACCAAAACATATTGCCCTTCACCTTGCTTCCACCATACCTCTGCAATTCCACCATTATATAATGAATCTTTTGAAACATATGTCACCGACATAACATCGCCAATTGACATATCGAGTATTTCATCTAATTCTACATACGGCATTGCATTCCATGCATCAAAGGCTGCTACAGGTATTGCGAGCTTTGATCGGTCAAATTGCTTTTGCTTAACTCCAGTAATTGTTGAGTCTGCACCATACACCTTTACTATAACACCATATTGGTCACCCTGCTCGTAGAGATCAATAAAACCAGTATAGACTTTTAAGTCCACATCCCAATTTGTAGGCCTCACCACAGTATCTTCAATAGCATCACCATATATCAGTAATTCAATTTTCGATATACTCTCTGCATGGAGTGAGATAGATCCAGAAAAACTAAAGGTTGCAACAGGCTCATCTGGAAGTACTTTTATTGGTTCAGGCAGTTGTGCCACAAGAGCACTTACATCGACACTATCCCCTAGAATACTTGCAATAAGCGAATCAACGCTCCCGCCTCTTACAAGGATAGAATCACGTATATGAGCCAATAACGTAAGGGTATCTATGATTCCAGGATTACTGAGTTGATGAGCAGTATGCGCCTTATAGCCATAATACAGTGAAGAACCTTGACCAGAGTCATTGGTCACAATCATTTCTGATGTAATGTCCTGTAAAAGACTTACATTTTTATCAAGTATCGCTCCAATTTGAGCACTATCCGTCTGGCTTGGGTCGATACTTTGCTTCTGTCGGTTATACTGTTTTACATAATCGACCATAAGTGAATCAACATCACCCTTAGAGGCCACATTTGAATCATCTATCTTAAAATCAGATAGTTTCTCTATAATTTCAATACCTTGAGAAAAACACCAATAATGAATACTTACACTACTTTTTTTATCCGTAGCAAGGTGTACATTAACCGTTAATTGCTCAGTAATAGAGTCGAGGGAAGTTCGTTGTATTGATTTACCAACATATTCATATCGAGACTGCTCGCCCTCAATAGTTTTCAAAACTACTATCGAATCAATAGCAACATCTTTGTCTGATGTTATAGTGATGGTATAATCCCTCTTATACCCTGAAGAATCAAAAAGTTCGCATCCTCCAAAGAAGAGAATAAGAGAGAGAAAAAAAGCGTAGATAATTTTCATGAATAGCTCACCGTTAAATTAATTAAGTGCTTACAAAAGGCTATAAATAACAATCAAAAGGGCCAAATTGATCAAACACAACAAAAGGCAAAATGTAGCATTATTAATCGTAAACTAAAGTAAACATTTAGTACTCTTCATCAAATTAAACGGTAATAACTTGTGGAAACGCATCTCGCCCAACCACTCTAGTTCACCTCAAAAACCCCCTAAATAACCGCAAAAAACACTTCTACCAAACCAATTCCACCAAAAACGAATATAGATTATGATACAATAACCCAGTGGGAGGTTACTATGTTTGTAAAGCAGTTTGAGATGGGTGGTGACAAAAACCTCGGGTATCTCATAGCCGACGAGGTGAGTAAAAAAGCATGTGTTATTGACCCGTCATTTTCACCGCTTCTTGTAGTTGAGACTGCCCGAAAACACTCCTTTTCAATTCAGTATATACTCAATACCCATGGCCATGAAGACCACACCAATGGTAATGAGCTTATCGAACAATATACTGACATTAAGCCTATCGCATTTGGCGACAATGAACCACTTACCACTAAAAAAATCGCTCATAATACTGAACTTCCTTTGGGCAAGCTCACCATCCATATCCTTCACACCCCCGGCCATACTCCTGAGTCAATTTCCATTTTTGTTGGAGATGCCGTATTTACCGGCGACACACTCTTTACCGACCGAGTAGGCCCCACATTTACTGAGGACAACGCGCGGGAAGAGTACCACTCAATACACTCAATATTAATGCGCCTCCCTCCTCAAACGCGAGTTTTTCCGGGGCATCACTATGGTGAACTGTCTAGTACCACTATCGAAGACGAATTAACGGCAAATCCATTTATTACCCAACCAGACTTTGACTCATTCTATGACTTTAAAAAGAACTGGGGGCAGTACAAAAAAATGCACCGAATCGCTTAAAGCCTCCCTCCTAAAACAGATATTTCACACCTTAGTCAACTGCACTTGGCTTCCTAATCCTCCAGAGCTTTTCTATACTTGAGTCATGAAAAATTGTGAAATAGACCTTCCTGAATCTTGGCATTCAAAGCTTTCGGCGGAACTTCAAAAACCCTACATTGAAGTCCTTGAATCTTTTGTAACCAAAGAACGCACCCGACAAAAGATTTACCCCCCGAGAGAGATGGTATGCAGTGCATTTGAGTACACTGACTTTGACGAGCTCTCTGTGGTAATTCTTGGGCAAGACCCCTACCACGGACTTGGTCAAGCACACGGTCTCGCTTTTTCGGTACAAGCCGGAGTGCGTCCTCCGCCATCCTTAAAAAACATCTATAAAGAGATCGACCGTGATCTTGGTTTTCCTCAAGTGGCGCATGGAGACCTTACCAACTGGGCTAGCCAAGGAGTTCTCCTACTCAATACCACCCTTACAGTGCGTGAAAGTGATCCAAAATCTCATGCGGGCAAAGGATGGGAGGTCTTTACTGATGCGATAATTTCGCTTATTAATGAAAAAAAGGAACATGTGGTATTTCTTCTGTGGGGAAGTCATGCTCACAGTAAAGAAGTTCTGATAGATGAGTCGAAGCACTGTATACTTAAAACAACACACCCCTCGCCCTTTTCAGCCCACAGAGGATTCTTAGGGTCAAACCATTTTTCACTCTGTAATGCATACCTACAGCAGCACAACAAAAAAATTATTAATTGGCAGTTACCCAACCAATCCAATAGTCTTGAGTCACCAATGGATCTGTTTGATTAGAAGATTTATTTTTCTAGAGATTTAATGAAGTCTAGACAGTCTGTCGCAGACTCCAACTCTATACGTAAATCACTGATATCACTTTGATTAAAATAGTCGTCCCGAACAGGGGTTCCGACATCGTGAAGTGTTTGCTGACTTTTACGGCCGTCAGAATCAACTTTAGCACCTTCTGGATTCTGCTGAATAGTATAGGTCACCTCTTTCATCTTAGAGGCCGCCATATCGCGCATTTCAACTTCATCTACTTCAAAAGTTTCACCCATGTAATACATCATGAATGATCCACAACATTTACAAGCCAATATCATAAGGTCACTCTCATTTTCTTCCTTGAGATTGACCTCCTGCTGGCACTTAGGGCAGGTTACTTTTTTCAATTCCATAAACCTAGAATACAAATTATTCTGTTCTTAATGTATATATTTTGCAAAAAATAATCCACATTCACGTCATATTATTGTAACAGCGCTATGGCAGTCGCCATTCCTGCATCGTGCGAGATACTGACCAACACTTCACTTCCCCCTTTAAGATCCGCTATCTCTTTGGCTTTTCCCGTAAGAACGGCTTGAGGCGCCCCTTTTTCGTCGGGAAGTATCTCAATATCGTTCCACTGTATGCCTTCGGCCCACCCAGTTCCTAATGCTTTTAAAATAGCCTCTTTGGCAGAGAACCTCCCAGCAGTCCGCTCCCATTTTTTAGGACCTTCGCCACAATAGTCACGCTCCGCAATGGTCAATATTTTTTCGATGGTTTTATCACCCGATTTTTCTACTCTTGCAATTGCAGAGATGTCAATACCAATACCTAGTACCTTACACCCATCTTTGAACGTCATATGGCCCACCAATTTTCACTCTCAGAACTCGAATTTCTCAAACGAGAGCAGACTAAAGCAACTGTCGATGAATATAGTAAAAATTTTAAGGAATCTGACGCACTGACTCTCGCTTCGAAACTCGCGAAAAGCTTTACTATTGAAGAGCGCAGCGCCCTTATTTCATATCTAAAACTAGTACCCAAGTTTCAAAAAAAGTATGCAACTCAAGAGCTCCTTCTTTGTGATCAATTAGCCCTCGAACAATCAACCTCGAAAGCAACAGCTTCGTACAAAGCAGAAAAGTGCAAGGGAGTTACATCCATTGCAGACTTTTGTTGTGGCATGGGTGGCGACTCTTATTTCATCGACCCCTCAATTACCGTTCACGGAGTAGACCTCAGCCCTGAACGTATAGCCATGTACCAACACAACATGGGCCTCCTCCACCCTAATTTCACAGTCACCCATGGCGACGTAACAACCATTGAGCTCAGTGCCGACATTGTATTTATCGATCCTTCGAGACGCTCAAAAGCGAACAGCCGGCGCAACTGGAACCCCGAAGACCTCGTCCCCACCATACCTCAGATTACTGAAATTGTATCACGTTATGCAGGTGCCATGGTGAAAATGCCCCCCGCAACACCACTCGAGATAATTCCCTTTGATTGTGCAGTTGAATACCTCGGCGAAGGAGATGAATGTCGCGAGATGCTCCTATTGACTGGTACTCTTGCCCCAAATAAAAAGGTTACCGCAGTTAACGTACTCACAGGTGACACTATCAATGCACCTATTAATCGCGCCATTGATTCACCACCCGTAGCTTCAGTACAAAATTACCTCTACGAACCATATAAGTCAGTGATACGAGCCCACTTGATTGATCAACTGATCACAAACCTCAACCTGACTCTCATAGACCCGCTCATTGCCTACTGCACTTCAGAGACCCCGGTTTCTCACCCAATGCTGAAGCGATATCGAGTAATTGACACCTGCCCTATCGGCACCAAACATGTTAAAAAAATGGTAAAAAAGCATACCATTGGTACACTTGACATTAAAAAACGAGGGATTCGGGTTGAACCCGCTCAAGAGATTAAAAAAATCATCCCAAAGCCACCTAAAAAAGGGACTCATAAACACGGCATTCTCTTCTACACCCTCCACAACAACACCCCTATTATCATTCTCGCTGAAAGAGATGATTAAGCCTACTTTTCTATAAAAATGCGCCTTTTTTCGTGAGATGTTTTTTTTTAATGTCACAATCAAAATAATCCGATATAATGGAAAGGTACAACAACTCTTTCGGATATATGGCTTCTCAAATACTTGTAGTAGATGATTCACAAATTATTCTCACGAGCTTTACTCGAGTTCTCGAAGAGGCAGGATATGTGGTCGATACAGCGCCCAACGGCCGTTATGCTCTACAAAAACTAGGTTCATGGGAACCACAGCTCTGCCTTGTTGACCTAATCATGCCCGAAATGGATGGGTATCAAACTATTCGCAATATACGCGAACGATTCCCCGGCATGAAAATTATTGCTATATCATCACAACCCGAGAGCCTCGCACGTCAAGAAATGATACGCCTCGGCGCCGATGATTACATGCAGAAACCAATTGTAAAAGATGTACTCATAAAGGCCATAGAGACACAAATACTCGAAAGAGAAATTCTTATTAAGTCTCAGGCCGATATCCCCGATGAAATTGTGACCCACGCCAAGAATCAACCCTATGATGTTCACATTAAAAAATGCTACATCTGTGGGTATGATCAAGTACGCGTTTTTGTGCCCAAAGCCGAGGCCATTATAGAAGATTGGAATGCTGGTTTTTACCCCGAATATGACCCCGCTCCCGGTTTTCAACAATGGGACTTTTTACGAAACCTCGTGTCGATTTGCCCTTCATGCCTCTTTGCCTCTTCCGACCCCAATGACTTCTCCAAGAAAGTGATTCATTCAGTCTTCCCTTACCAGCAAGATGCCAAAAAAGTACTGGGTCAAGGAATTGCAGCTCGGAAAAGAATGGTTGAAAAAGAACACAATGAGATGGTGCATAACTTCGATAAAGCATCGAGAACCCACGATGAGACCATTATCACTCTTCAAATAGCAGAAAAGTGTGCAAATGGGCTTGCTCAAGGCAATAAGAAAGGGGTTTATGCCCAAATTGGCCTTGTTCGCCTCTACATTGGAGTACTTGATCGCAAACGGCTTCAGGAAATGGCTGCCCTAGCACTTAAAAACTTTAAAGATCAGCTAAAAGACCCCAACAATAGCCGCGCTATGATTGCACGATGCTATTACTTTATCATAATACTTCATATGGTCCTGAGTGAGTCTCTTAAAGCAAATGAAGAGAAGACCAATTTAGAGAAATATTACGCAAGTCTTCCTGAGGATCATATCGTCACCGCCGAAGAACGTCAATGGAACCAACGACTCTTCAATATTTGGCGAGACGGCATTGACCCATCAATGCCCAGAGAGATTGAAAACTAACGTTCAAGCCACTCATTACATAGCTCCTGAGAGCTATGTAATTCTTTTTAGCTTTGTAACACACTCAATATGACTCGTTTGTGGGAACATATCAAAGCCCTTCATACCAATAATTTCATACTGACTTTTTGTAAGCAAAGCAAGGTCTCTCGCCATTGTAACCGGATCACACGAAACGTAGACAATTAATTTAGGCTTTATTGACAAAATATGTTCAATCGCCTCAACCTCCACCCCTTGTCTTGGCGGGTCAACCAAAAGAAAGTCCACTGTCGTTTCTTGGTTATTTTTCACCCATTCTTCAACAGGCTCATAATAGCGTTCTACATGATCTTCCAGATGTTCTTCTGCAATCTGCTGGCATTTATCATTGATTTCGACCGCAATAACTCGATCAAAATGGTCTTGTAAAAAAAGTGCAAAGAGACCCACTCCTGAAAATAGATCCATGGCAACAGCACCACTCACGCCGTCAATCACATAGGATATCATCTGAGGAAGAAGCTCAAGGTTTGATTGAAAAAAGACTCTGTTTGAAAGAAACACTTTTTTATTTAAAAGAGAAATAGAGAACATGTCATCATGCTGAATCACATCAGAACCATCAGAAAAAAGTCTCACATTTGACCTTGGGTATTCTTGCCAATCATGGGTCAACACATGTGCCTCAAGAGGCTCACATAAAACAGGGCATTCCTCTATACCCACCAATTCATTAGACTGATCTTTATTAAACCCTGCAAATCTCTTCCCTTTTTTAGTCGTTATTTGCAAACGCGCTCTATTACGATAGTGCCATGGTTTTGAAGCCACAACATCAGGCACAAATGAGAGAGAGAGTTTCCCAATGCGCTCTAGAGCATCTACTATGTGTTGCTGTTTAATTCGACACTGTTCATCATAGGCTATATGCTGATAGTCACAGCCGCCACATATGGTAAAATGTCTACACTGAGGAGTGATTCTTTGGGCAGAAGGCTCAACTACTTCTAATAGCTTTGCAATGATAAATCGTTTTTTTGTTTTAATAGCCAACACCCGACACACATCGCCAGGCACAGTATAAGGAACAAAAACAGCGCGGCCATCAAGGCGCCCAACTCCCGCACCTCCAGTAGCTACAGAATCTATAGTAATTGTAAAATTTGAAGTCACTTTACCCCTCAATAATGTCATTTTTTAGTAGAATGTTAGTTTTTAAGTCGTCGCCATATAATATTAGAAAAAGTAGTAGGATTTAATCGTATAAAGATTAAATTATCAGAGAACACCACTTAGCAGACAATCGAAATAGTACTATCTATTTCGCAATATACACCCACAGAAGGAACACCTTTGAAAAAAATACTCGTTGGCTGTGGCCTCATTTTGAGCCTCCTCGCATGTAAAGATTCTGATATAGATCCAAATGTTCTTCTTAAAAGATCTATCAATGAAGAAGTTGTGATTACAGACAAAATACTGTTCCACTTTTCTTACAAAAACAACAGTTGGGCGTACGAGAACACTGGACAATTTATTGATAGCTCCGGGAATATTTTTACATATGAAATCAAAAAAGGTGAGAAAGATTTAATAAAACCTAAGAATGGATACATCAGTAAAGATGCACTTTTTCATAATTTTAGAAAAGCAAAAGACCACCTCTGCAAAATCCCAAAAGAGGACATCGCCGATATCTTTCCCTACATAGCACTTTCAGTTGCAGGGCCACTTTCGGAATCGAGAAACACCTCATACAACCAGGGCGACCTCAACTGGTTCGCATACCACTGGGATGCCAAAAAGAGAAAATATCGGCAGGTACTTCTCCGTTCTTGGGGGGACTACTCAAGGGATAATCTCAATACAAATGCAACTCAGATGTATAAACGCCTGATGCATCTCATGAATAATAATTGTAATTAATTCTTTACTCTTTCACTTTTTAGCAGTCCGTTCTATAGTGACTGCTAAAATTCTCGTACCCAATGACCAGGTGACTGCTCTTTAATTGCAGGGACATCGCCCTTGTAGACCTCCCATACTCTAGGGCCTGCCAAAAATTCCCTCTGCCCAATCTCAATATCGCGATAGTGATGTTTACCTGGTATTGAACTCAAGAGTAGTTTAGTATATGGGTGGAGTGGGTTCGTAAACAACTCTTCAGTGTGAGCTATTTCAACAATCTTCCCAAAATACATTACCGCAACGCGATGTGATATATTGCGCACCACACCAAGATCATGAGATATAAAAAGGTAACTTAAGCCACGGCCTCGTTGAAGGTCTTTCAATAAATTCAAAACCTGAGCTTGTACCGAAACATCCAACGAAGAGACAACCTCATCACATACAATAAACTCAGGTTTCACTGCTAGGGCACGAGCAATCCCAATACGTTGCCGTTGACCTCCAGAAAACTCATGAGGATAGCGATTAATAGAATCTTCGGGGAGTTCAACCGTACGAAGGAGCATGCGTACATATCCCATTATGTCTGCTTTTTTCTCAAAAGCATCACCCGCTTCTGCCAAGATAGAGCCAACGGTCATTTTTGGATTGAGGGAAGAGTAGGGGTCCTGAAAAATAATCTGTATTTTTTTTCGATAGGGCTTCAACTTTGAGGTGCTCATCCTATTAAGGTCTACACCATTATAGAGGACTTTCCCATAGTCTATTTTTTCCAGTTTAACGACTGCACGCCCCACTGAACTTTTTCCACACCCCGATTCACCAACAAGTCCGAGGGTCTCACCAGGGCGGACAGAAAAACTGACATCTTCCACAGCGCGAACCACCTTGTTCCCACTTGCATATTTCACATAGAGGTTTTTAACATCCAGCATCGGCAAACCTCTCATCCTTGCGGTAGTTATGAATAGTATGCCCTTCACCCACTTCAACGATATCGTAAGGATCAATCACTACAGATCGCTCATAGGCCGATGCCATTTTGAGAGCAGGAATAGAATCACTGATAGTTGGCAGCCTGTCGACTGGAGTCTCAAGATAAGGTATCGACTTTAAAAGCGCCCGAGTATAGGGGTGCTGGGGGTTTTCAAAAATTTCATGCACCGGAGCTTTTTCAAGAATATTACCCGCATACATTACCAATACATTATCTGCAACTTCACGAATCACATCAAGACTATGAGAGATAAACAATACTGCAACCCCTTTCTCAAGCTGTAATCGTTTGAGTAACTTCAATATCTGCAGTTGTACTGTTACATCAAGAGCTGTTGTCGGTTCATCCGCAATGATAATATCTGGTTCACAGATCATTGCAATTGCTATAACAACGCGTTGACGCATTCCTCCCGAGAGCTGATGGGGGTATTCGTTATACCGTTGTTCGGGATACGGTATGTCAACTTCATTAAAAAAATCAATCACTTTCTTTTTCACTTCGGACTTTGAAAGGTTTGATTTATGTTGCCGCAGTACTTCGGCCACCTGTTCACCCACTTTAATGAGTGGATTGAGTGCAGTCATTGGATCTTGAAACACCATACCAATCTTGCCACCTCGAATTTTGCGATACTGACTCTGATTAAAATCGAGCATGTTCTCACCATAATATTCAATGGTTCCATGATCGACTCTTCCACCCATAAAAGGGACAAACCCCATTATCGCATTGGCAGTTACCGATTTACCAGAGCCTGACTCTCCAACCACACCGAGTGTCTTCCCTTTAATGAGGTCAAAAGATATCGCCTCAACTACAGTTTTTTTGTAATTGTGACTCGTAAAACTCACGGAGAGGTCTTTCACTGAAAGTATGGTATCCGACATGTGTCCAGAGGTAAAGTTTTATGAAAAGATACTAAATTGGCTCTTCACTTACCGGTATTTCACTACACTATTAATAGAGACTTCTAATTTACCCGATTTCCAGTCTAAACCAGAGAGCCCCGCCTTTAGGCAGAGTTGTTTAAGAAACAGGTCCGCTCGCGGGAGTTGCTCCCACACCTGCGGTAAAAAAAGAGCACGCTTTCCCCCATTTCTAATCATAACCCCAGGGTGTTCTGTATCGAGAAATTCACAAAGACCCTCTATTGTAGTATACTCAAACAGAGTAAATGGCGCCATGTGCGATACTTCGATGTCAATTTCTGGCAGTTCACTTGGTAATACCGGAGGAAAACGAGGATCACTCAGTGCTGCATTCCGAGCATTTTCAATGACGTCTTGGTACAGCGACTGTATGGGAGATGTATGACCGATACAGCCACGAAGAGCTCCCTTTTTATGTAATGTTACAAAGACAGCCCCCATTTCAAGTAATTCAGGAGGAGTAGATTGGCGATCAACATCGGGCGCAACCCCATCTACAACCCAACTTGAAACTGCTTTGTGAGTAAGGGCAATCAAATGCTTTTCTGCCGCGCTCGATAACCGTTTCATATTACACCCCCTCTGAATCGTAAAATGCAAACGCACTATACCCAACAACCCGAGAATGGTCGCCGGCCGTATCCCCTGAATTAAGGTATTTCAGCAGAGAACTTTTCCAATTCCTCTGCTGTGCAATCCGTGTAAGAATATTTACTCCCACTCTACCGCACGCCCTTTCTTGATCAGTAATAATCTCATTACTCAGTACCATTTCAATAGTCTCTGAATCTCGTACATTAGCGGCATCATAGGTAAGAAAGTGGGAAAGATCGGTACTGACCACTAAAAGCGTTTTGTCATCAAGTAAACCGTTGATCTGTTTTGCTGCAGCGTCAAGGCTGTCAATCTCACCTATTATTATCGGTATAATTCGAGCTTCGGGGAGTGTTCTTTGTATAAATGGGATCTGTACTTCAAGACTATGCTCTTTCTGGTGTGCCTCGCCTGTCACCGACACTACACCTCCTGCCAGCCACTCAGCACCTGGCATAGTGAGTTGTTGTATTCCAAGAGGCAACTCCCACTGGTCCGCAGAGTCAAGCCCTAATCCTTTGAAATAGTATTGATGCGACGGTCCAAGCAATACAACCTTTTCAATCATACTTCGAGAAAGCAATGTATAGGCATATGCCGCGACGGCCCCTGAATAAATGTAACCAGCATGGGGCACCACTATTGCATGGACAGCGCCTGGAGCAGTTAAAGGGCCAGCATTTTGAAGGTACCGATCTATTTCACCCTGCAATGCTACAGGATTAGCACTATAGAAGCTCCCTGCATACTCTGCTTTTCGAATCACTTCCACACCCCCGGTATCGCGTTTCCACAGTTATTACATTTCCCTACATCAAATGCACCTATTACTGAACTATTCCAATTTCTCTCAATGAGAAGAGTATTACACTGAGGGCAACAAGTGCTTTGATGTTGCACGTCAGCAACATTACCTGTATACACAAAGGTCAGGCCCATTTCTTTTCCAATAGCATGTGCTCTCTCCAAACACTCCTGAGATGTAAGCTCGATATCAAGCGCTTTGTAATCAGGATGAAACCCAGAGATATGCCAAGGAATATTTTGATCAATATGCGCTATGGCTTGCGCTATAGTACGTAACTGTTGATCGGTATCATTTCTTCCAGGAATCACAAGCGTTGTTACCTCGACCCAAACACCGTGTTTTCGAAATGCCTCTATGGATGTAAGGACTTGTGTATATCCACCATGGCAAAATTTTTTATAAAACAGATCTGAGTCTGCTTTTAGGTCAATATTTATTGCATCAATCACCGGAGCAATAAATGCCACTGCTTCGCTACTCATATACCCATTTGAAACGAAGACTGATCGTATCCCTTCATTACGCGCGAGGACAGCGACATCATACGCAAACTCGCTGAAAATAGTTGGCTCATTATAGGTAAAAGCAATAGCAGGAATCTCATTTTGTATACAATATTCAACGATACGTTCCGGTGTCAATGAGGCACTATGATGCCGTATATCGTCATGGTGTTGTGATATACTCCAGTTCTGACAATAATCACAGGTAAAGTTACACCCATAAGTTCCAATGGAAAAGGCTGATGCCCCTGGTAGAAAATGGTATAATGGTTTTTTCTCAATGGGATCAACATTTTGTGCAACAACTTCACCATACACGTCAAGATAGAGAATCCCCTCTCGATTACTGCGGACCTTACAGCGACCCCATTTGCCCTCAGCGATAGTGCAATAGTGTGCACAAGCAGTACACCGTACTCTGTCATTTTCTAATGATGTAAATAATAAGGCTTCTTTCACACTCCCTCCTCTCCTTTATTATAAGGAGATTATAGAGAAGTTGCAATAGATTTTCGTCTTTTAGGGTCAAGTGTGGGAACTGCGCTCAGCAGCGCTCTTGTATACTCATGTTTTGGCCGACAAAAAATGCTCTCTGCACTCCCCTCTTCGACGAGTTTACCAAAATACATAACTGCAACACGATCACTCACCTCTTTGACCACAGCCATATCGTGAGAAATAAAAAGAAGTGATAAGTGCATCTCTCTTTTAAGATCCATCAACAATTTTAAAATTTGTGCTTGTATGGTAACATCAAGAGCTGATACAACCTCATCGCAAATAATTAATTTTGGTTTGAGAGCAATGGTCCGCGCAATACTAATTCGTTGCCGTTGCCCGCCCGAAAAGGCGTGCGGATATTTATCAAGGGTTTCACTCCCAAGACCAACCTTTTTGAGTACATCAATGAGATAGACACGAATATCTTTTGAAGCGACAATAGCATGATACAACACTGGAGCAGAGAGAATTTCAAAGATCGTTTGCTTTGGGTTCAATGACGAATGGGAGTCTTGAAATATAATCTGATAATCTCTTCGATATGGTTTCCAATTCGCCATAGACTCAATAGCTATGGGCGTACCTTCAAAGTAAATCTCACCTGAGGTTGCTTGAGTCAAGCCTAAAAGGGTATACCCAAGGGTACTTTTACCACTTCCGGATTCTCCTACGAGAGACAGTACCTCCCCCTCTCTGATAGAGAGTGACACCCCATCTACAGCTTTTACATGATTCACTACTGAGCCAAGGACCCCACCTGTAATGGGAAACCAAGTTTTTAGATTACGTGCTTCAATGAGGACTTTTTGCATACTACTCCCTATAACCGTGGCACTGCAGCCAATAATTGACGACTATACTCTTGAGTTGGGCCATCAAAAAAGTGATCAATAGTATTAGCCTCTACAATACGCCCATCTTTCATAACAGAAAGCCTATCAGCATATTGAGAAACCAATGCGAGATTATGAGTAATAAAAAGCACTGCACACCCCTCTTCCTCTTGTAGCTCAACAATAAGATCCATAACCTGTTTTTGCACCGTAACATCAAGGGCGGTTGTTGGCTCATCTGCAATAATAAGAGATGGTTTAAGCAAGAGTGCCATAGCGATCATTACCCGTTGCTGCATTCCACCTGAAAGTTCATGAGGGTATGAATTCAACACTCTATCTGGTTCAGGAAAGCCAACGCGTTGTAAAATCGCGCGAATGCGATCCGTTGCATTACCACTATATGGGTGGTATGAAAAAACTTCTAATAACTGGTGAGATACTTTAACAATTGGATTGAGAGCCGCTCCTGGTTCTTGAAAAATCATAGAGATATCTCGGCCGCGGATAGAACGGAGGGACTCTTTTGACATCTGCGGTATTGACTTTCCATTAAAGAGTATATCACCCGACACAATACGTCCACCTGGCTGGGGCAAAAAACCGAGAACCGCAAGGGAAGAGACTGTTTTACCCGAGCCTGATTCCCCTACAAGAGAGTATATCTCGCCTGGCTGTACCTCAAAGCTCACCTCTTTTACAATTGAGAGTCTATCAGATTCCAACTGTCCTCTGAGCTCCTCTGGAGCAGGCACATCAATGGTCAAATTTTTAACTTCTAAGATAGGGTCCCTATGTGCCATTAGCGAGCCTCCGCCTTAGGGTCAAAAGCTTCACGAACCCCTTCCCCCACAAAGGTGGTCAAGAGCAACGTCCCAAAAAGAGCTGTTAATGTTGAAAGGGCAATCCATGGTGCATTTAAATTATTGAGTCCCTGCTGCATAAGCTCGCCCCACGATGGGGTTGGAGGCTGTAATCCAAATCCAAGAAAATCTAATGAAGTTAACCCTGCAATTCCGCCAATGATTGAAAAGGGGAGTATGGTAATTACCGGAGTAAGAGCATTGGGGAGTATCTCTTTAAAAAGGATATGCCGTGTGGGAAGTCCACTTGCTCGCGCCATTTTTACATAGGTCATATTTTTTAATTTGAGGAACTCTCCCCGCATATAGTATGAAAGGGAGACCCATGAGAATATCGACATCAGTACAAGGAGTAATATAAAGCTTCTCCCATAAATTGCCCCAATGAGTATCACAATATAGAGAAAGGGAAGTGATGACCATATCTCAATAAACCGCTGGCCCACAATATCAAACCACCCTCCCCGATACCCTTGGATGGCACCGATAAGAATCCCCATGACTGTCGAAAAAAGTGAAACACCAAGGGCAAACAGAATGCAATTTCTAAAACCATAGGCAAGACGCGCAAGGACGTCACGGCCATTTTCATCCGTACCGAGCCAGTGCTCCGTTGATGGGGCATGTGGTGGAATTCCCTCTATATCGAGGTGGGGGGTTAATGGATCAAAAGGGATAATCGGAAAAAGCATCCACCCTTTTTGAATAAACGATTGAGTAGTATCGAGTTTGGGATAATTAGCTTCAGTCCTAAAAGCCCCCCCAAACGTTTCATCACTATAAAAATTAACAATAGGAAAGTAGAGTGACCCTTCATATCCCAGTATTAAAGGCTTATTGTTTATCAACAGTTCATTACCGAGAGAAATCACAAAAAGAAGTGTGAGAACGATTAAAGAGTAGTACGCTCTTTTAATGTTTTTAAAGTTGCGCCAGCGCATTTTGGTAAGTTCGGATATCTGCATACTATTTACTAAAACTCACTCGTGGATCTATAACAACATATAAGACATCAGAAAAGAGCCGCCCGAGTAAGGTTAGAATACTCATAATAAAGATCATTGCCATAACAACAGTATAGTCCCGCCCTACCATAGAATCAAACATCAATAGACCCATACCATCGATATCAAACACTTTCTCAATGAGTATAGCGCCAGAAAATATAAGCATAAAAATATCACCCATTCCGGTAGCGAGTGGTATCAGAGCATTACGCAAGGCATGCTTAATCACCGCAACCCTATGTGAAGCCCCTTTGACCATAGCAGTTTTCATATAATCTTTGCTAATTTCTTCGAGAATAGCATTTTTCATGAGGAGTGTTAAAAAGGCAAATTGTGAAACCATATAACAGATAAGAGGCAGAATCATATGATGTAAAAAGTCGAGTACCTGCATGTACCAAGCCATTGACTCAAAATTATCAGATACCATACCGCTTATGGGAAAAAGATCAAAGAATTCACCGCCCCCTAAAAAAATGATGAGTACAATACCAAGGGCGTAGCCCGGTACTACATACCCCGAAAATATCACGAGTGACGACAGCAGATCAAACAAAGAGCCATGACGCATCGCCTTAGCCAATCCAAGTGGTATACAGATGATATAGGAAAGAAAAAACGAAGTAACTCCAAAGAAAATAGAGACAGGAAACTTACTCACAACCACATCGAGCACCGGCTCTTCATAGGCGTAGGAATCGCCAAAGTTGAGGGTGAGTACATTTCCTAGCCAGGTGAAGTAGCGTATATAGGCTGGCTTATCGAAACCATAATACTCTTTGAGGTTTTCTATCTCCTCCTCAGTAATAGTCTGACTGGCGCTCATCCCCCTTTGACCATCAACGTTACGTATCTTCGCAATCTCTTGTTCAACAGGCCCCCCAGGAACAAATTGGATGAGGGCAAAACAGATAACACTGATTCCAATAATTGTTGGGATCATAATGAGCAATCGTCTGAGAATATACTGTTTCAAAAGAGGGTACTACTCTCCGCTATAGGTTACTTCTGCAGGCTCTGCAGAGAGTGCATTACCTGCATTTTTTGCTTTTTTAAGTGCAGCATCCTTTACCGCATCATACCACCAATAGGTGGCAATACAATCTTCTCGGTTATATTTATCCATTACCGACTCAGGCTTTCCAAATTTATTCCAGTAAAGAACGCGATGATAATCTGCATTCCAAAGAAGCGCATACGGCATATCAACATAGAGTTGTGTATCAATCTCTTTAAGTATTTCATTGCGACGATCAAGACTCATCTCAGTTTTCTGAAGCTCGATTAAGCTATCTACCATACTATTTTGATAGCCCGGAACATTATTAGTCGATGCTTCCATTGCTGTTTTAGAGTGCCATGACGCTTCAGGGTCTCTCAGTCGTGAAGCCCCCCAAGCGAGCCAGAGCATGTCAAACTGATGTTCATCAACCTTTTTAGAGAAGGTGGAGCCTGTTACTTGTTCAATAGTCGCTTTGATCCCTACGGCTTTCAAATCTTCCACATAGACCGTTATATGACGTAAATCTGGTGAGCGCATTAAAAAATTAACCGAGAGCTCTTCGCCATTTTTCTCAAGTACTCCTATTTCATTAACCCTCCAACCCGCTTCTTTAAGGAGAGCCCGTGCTGTAATAGGATCAAATTTTCTTACGGGAACAGTGCTATTTACATTCCCCTTATAAAGATCGGGATAGTACGAGTTAATCATGAGATAAGCATTATACATAAGCTTTTCATTGATCTTATCGCGATTAAGGAGCAGGCACAGCGCTTCACGAACTTTAGAATCCTGAAACTTTGTCCTCCGTAAATTAAAGGCCATCCCCTGAAAGCCCATCGGCTCTTTGTTGAATACCTTCTGCTTTACTATCCAGTTTTTATCTATCGATTCAAAATCGAGATGGTTATTCCAAATTTTTGAAGTGTAGACTGGATAGACATCTATCTCACCTTTTTTAAGCATCTCTAATGTTTTGAGTTGATCTGCAATAAAGCGGTACTTGAGCACCGAAAAATTAAACTTATTGAGGTTAAACTGCTTTACTCTCCCCCACCAATAGTCACGTCGTTTAAGAGTCAGATATCTGTTTTTCTTAATCTCTTTAATCGCATAGGGGCCACTCACTACAGGAAAGTCAAAGTTGAGTTTATTAAAGTTCTTCCCTTCCCACACATGCTTTGGAAAGGCTGTTAGTCCCGCAGCCTCCCAGAAGTTATTCCAGTGCACCTCTTTTGCCGTAATCTTAACAACTTTATCACTCAATACTTCAGGGCGTTCAAATCGCGAAAGTGAGACTCTAAAGAGAGAGGTCTTATTTTTCTTATTCATCATCACATCAAAATAGAACTGAATATCGACAGCAGTTACCGGAACACCATCACTCCAAGTCGCTTTGGGGTGGATGGTAAAGGTAAAGCTTTTTTTATCTTCAGATATTTCCCACTTCTCCGCAAGGACTCCCACTGGTTCATTTTTAGTTGGATGTAACGTTACTAATGATTCAAACAAATACCCCATAATCTCTGACGAGAAACTATTGTAATCGACCCACGCATTTAGGGATTTGGGAAAACTACTTCCCCATGTAGTATAAGTGCCGCCAACAACAGCTTTATTACTTGCTATAGGGTCTTTCTCTCCAACCTGTTCAAGGGTAAGGTCTATTGACTTTTCATTGGTTGCATTCCCCGTTTTCTCACCATTTTTGGGCTGAGATTCTTGGGTACACGCAAAAAGTGTCAGTACTAATGTAAGTAAGAGCAGACGCATAAAAATCCTTAAATGAACTGATGGTACTTGTGGAAATATACGTAAATTAGAACATTTTTTGAGGTTTTTACGTATTACATTCTAGTCTAAAGATATATCAAAATATGTAGAAAAGCCTTCAATCAATGCATCCTTAAGGGAAATCACATCAAGAGTCACCCCTTCTCCCTCAAGGGATGTCGCCTGTTGATCTTGCATTACATTAAAAGCATGTTCACTTTCGATATTTAAATATTCACCAAGTGCTTTAAACCGGTCACCCACCATAAGAGAACCATGCTGAATAAAGGAATTCTTTAATCTTCGCTGAGCAGAACCTACCAGCTTTTTGTTGTTGAGAGTGAGCTCACTACGGGACGTTGAAGCAAAACATGGCTTAGCAACCCCCCGTGCAGTCTCAGAGAGTTGACTACGTGTCAGCACTCCCTGGGATAAACGAGCAGAGACTCCAAGTGTTTGTAACCCCTGTACTAGTGCATTTGAAATGTTTTTATATGTTGACTCTAAGGTTTCAAAACCTGGATAATTACAGGGCCCTACTACAGAGTAAGTGAGCTCTTCGGCATGGAGCACCGCTCGACCGCCCGTAATGCGTTTCACGACTTCGACACCATCAGAGGCAACTTTATTTAGGTTAAGCTCCCTCTCTGGCTTTTGAAAATAACCCAATGAAATGGTTTCGGGCTTCCAGCCATATAGTCTGAGCGTTGGTTTATCTGAAATATTTACTTCTGAAAGGATTTTTTGATCAAGAGCCATGTTATCGGCACCTGTTGCAATAGCAAAGTCTATGAGATTCCAATGAGACATGGATTATTTATTAAGAGTTCGACTCTTCTTCAGTCTTTTTTTGGATAGTTTTCAAAGCCTCTCGTGCTGCCTCTTGCTCTGCACGCTTCTTTGAATGCCCTGAACCTCCGCCCAGTGACTCACCACCGACCATGGCCTCTACTTTAAAAAGCTTTTCGTGCTCAGGCCCATCTTCAGAAATAACAGTATATGTAGGCGCTCCCATGCCATTCCCTTGAGAAAGCTCAAGTAAGATACTTTTATAATTTTTCAATTGGTCATCAGACATGACCGCCCCAATTTCAGGGAAAAGCACCTGTGTAAGGAGCTGTGCACACTGTTCAATCCCATTATCGAGATAGAGTGCAGCAAGGAGTGCCTCGAATGCATCTGCGAGAATACTCTCTCTGTTTCGACCACCTGCTTTATCTTCAGAGTTACTCATTACCACATAAGTACCCAGTTCTATCTTGATAGCACATCGTGCAAGAACTCGAGTGGAAACAATAACCGACTTCATTTTAGACATTTCGCCTTCAGTCAGTTCTGGATAACTTTTATATAGATGGTCGGTAACGAGGAAATTCAGAATTGAGTCGCCAAGAAATTCCATGCGCTCATTATTGTATTTAACAACCTGTTCTTCTTTCTCTTTTGCCATTGAACAATGGATAAGTGCAAGATTGAGGTGATCACGGTTGCTAAAGGTATAGGCAATGTTCTCTTCGAGCCCAATAGCTTCGGAGCTTTTTTTACCTGATAGCTTTTCTATTAAACTTTTTAACATAATAAAAAAAGGCAATTGCTTAAGCAATTGCCTTTCCTATAATCAACTAACTGTGATTAAACTTTAGACTGAACGTATTCGATTACTGTGCCAACACTTGAAAGTTTTTGAGCATCTTCGTCAGGGATTTCAAGATCAAATTCATCTTCAAGAGCCATAACGAGTTCTACTTGATCAAGTGAATCTGCACCAAGATCTTCAACAAATTTCGCTTCAGTTTTGCACTGGTCTTCTTTTACGCCGAGTTTTTCAACAACAACTGCAATAACTTTTTCCATTAGTTCTTCCTGAGTCATCTCATCTCCTTTTTAATAACAAACTTATTTATACGTGTTTTATTGGGTTAAAATGTAATAAAATATTTAAAATCAAGCATTCATTCCGGCATCAACGCTCAAAATGTGTCCATTTATGTAGCCCGCTTCTTCAGAAGCAAGAAAACATACTGCATTTGCTACATCTTTTGGCGTTCCAAGCGCTTTTGATGGAATCGCTTCGCTAAAAGCAGCAATTTGTTCATCACTCAATTTATCAGTCATATCAGTTCTGATAAACCCAGGTGCCACTGCATTAATGGTAATACCTTTTGCTGCAAACTCTTTTGCATTTGATTTAGTAATGCCAATCACACCAGATTTTGAAGCTGCATAGTTTGCTTGACCAGCCTGACAAACGAGACCATTGATTGAAGCAGTGTTCACAATACGCCCATATTTCTGTTTCATCATCTGACGAACAATCGCCTTAGTCGTAACAAATACTGAACGGAGGTTTACTGCAATAACTGAATCGAAGTCTTCATCTTTCATTCTCATAAGAAGACTATCACGAGTGATACCTGCATTATTCACTAGAACTTCTACAGTACCAAATTCAGCAATAATTTCTTTAAAAACTGTTGTTACCGCCTCAGTATTAGAGACATCACAAACCCAACCCTTAGCTTTTACGCCAAAATCTTTTACAATACCTTCAATTGATGAGTTGTCACCAAGATTGATATCAAGTACTGCAATGTTACATCCTTGAGCCGCAAGAGAACGAGCAACTTCAAGACCGATACCACGAGTTGCTCCTGTTACGATCGCATTTTTACCTGTAAAATCTAACATCTATTATCCTTTAAATTTGGCAAAGCCTGTAGAAGACTCCACCGGAAAAACTTTTACTGCGCGCGATATTTTTCTCATAAGACCCATGAGAACTTTACCTGCGCCAACTTCAACCGCCTGTTCAACCCCCGCTTCTACAGCGCAATTCATTGATTGGCTCCATTTTACGGGACTCACCAACTGCTGAACGAGAAGTTCTTTCATGCTCTCTGGGCTCGTCACCAATTCTGAAGTAACATTTGCAATCAAAGGAGCACTCATCTCTTTAAATGTAACAGTTGTTACAGCTTCGGCAAGGTCATCTTTGGCATATTCCATTAATGGAGAGTGAAAAGCACCGCTCACTGGCAATACTACTACTCGTTTTCCCAGTTCTGAGAGATACTTCTCTGCTGCGGTTACCGCATCAACTTCACCAGAAATAACAATCTGTCCTGGGCAATTAAAGTTTGCTGGAACAACCTTACCCTCGGGAGAAACTTCATTTAATGCAGCCACAAGGTCTGTCTCTTCCATTCCGAGAACAGCAGCCATAGCTCCAGGGCGTACTTCACCCGCTGCAGCCATAAGCTCGCCGCGCTTGCGTACAAGCCTCAACCCATCTTCAAATGAAATCCCACCACCTGCACAGATTGCAGAATATTCACCCAATGAGTGTCCAGCGAAATAATCAAAAGCTACACCTTCTTGCTTAAGCAAGGCCATAACCATTTGCGAAACAACAAATAGTGCTGGCTGAGTGTTTTCTGTTTTTTTAAGTTCTTCTTCAGGGCCATTAAACAAAATATCAGAAAGTGAAAAGCCGAGTACGTCATCTGCCTGTTTTAACAGGGCAGCCGCCTCGGCATTCTCTTCGGCAATTACCTTGCCCATTCCAACATACTGTGACCCCTGACCTGGA
>JAOPTW010000042.1:0-12352 GCA_051532035.1 Fibrobacterales bacterium
ACACAAAAAAACTGACACCCTCTTAAGGTAAGACAAGGGAGCTGGTGTGAATAAACCTATGAAACAAACCAACCCTTCATTCCATAATGAAGTCGAATAACATACTTCACTCCTGAAAAAATTGAGTTATGTCTATGAGAGGTATTATTAACGGCCTGAAATGAAAGCATCAATAAATACATCATCAAAATTAATTGCAAACAGTGGTGGTATCGTTATTCGACATAAATTTATAACTAGAAAAGTTAACCAAGTTATCAACAAACTCTTGAACAAGGCACTGGGGTAATGATCTATTGTATTTCACCGTTACATTATCTCCTATAGAAGTTAAAAGAGCAAGACCATCGAGTGTAGTGAGCACAGAATTAGACTCTATATATAATTTCCCAGACACCGACGAAACACTCGATAAAGCACTGAGTGTTTCAAGTGCGGCATTGTTATCTATTTTTAAATATCCAGTAATTCCATCAAGAGTATTCAGACCATTTAAAGAAGTCAAAGTATGATTATTATCAATGGTCAATGACCCACCAAGAGTGTTAAGATTTGAAAGCCCTTCAATAGACGCTAAATGATAATTTCCATCAACCTTCAGCGCCCCATCAACAGTTTGAAGCCCTACAAATCCATCAAAATCGAGTAGTAGATCATTATTATACACATCAAGTTTTCCACCAATACTTTCGATTTGGGCTAGTCCTACAATGGAAATCAATTGGGCGTTAGATTTCAATATTAGATCTCCAGGAAGGTCAGTAAGGCCAGATAATCCATCTATATTTTGAAGGCCACTATTTCCAGATAGAGTAATACTATTGCCAACTGAAGTGAGAGAAGATAAGTCCGATAGATTTGTAATTGCATTCAGATCAAGATACAAGTCCCCTCCAATAGATTCAATTGTTGAAAAAGCCTCTAAACTTGAAAGGAGTGGGCACGCATCAAGACTTAGATCTTCACCTATAGCAGTAAGATTAGAGAAGTTTGCTATAGTTGCTAGATTTTTCATTTTGGATAGAGTAATTGAACCATTTAGGGCCTCCAATTGAGAGAAGTCAAGAGACTCAATTAATTCGTTCTCTCGTATTAATATCCCTTCACCCAACATTTCAACTTCAGCAAGTGCGCTCACATCTTTTAATTTCTCATTAAAGTTAATAGAAATGCCACCCATGATAGTATCAATACCGGTAAGACCATCCAACTGTTCAAGAGCAATAAGGCTTGTCAACTCTAATACCCCACCAATGTACCCTAATTGTGATAAGCCATTCAGATCAATGAGATTATCATTGCCCTTCAAATACAACGCCCCGCCGATAAATTTCAACGCTTGTAATCCATTTAAATTCCGGAGATTATAATTATTATATATACTTACCGCCCCACCAACATATTCTAAATGAGATACCCCATCAATATTTTTTAACGAAGATATACTCCGTATTTCAAAGTTACCATCTATACGATGTAATGATTCTAAGAAATCGAGTCCTATAATTCCTTCATAATTATCTATGGTCAGGGTACCAGTAATTCTATGATATCCGAGTAATAGAGCAATATCTTCAATGCCACGCACGCTAATACTTCCATAAAATATTTTTTCTTCATTACACAAGTAAGTACTATCAGATATTTCTGTTTCTGAAAGATCATTATCGGCATTAATGTCGTGACCCATTGTTATACGCTGTCCACCGAATGCACACATGCTATCTTCAACGTTGTGAGTAGTGCGAATTAAAAACAGTGCAGCATCACTCCCCGCTTCACCTTGTTTTCCTTGAGAGCCAGCATCACCAGCCACACCATCGAGCCCTTTTTCTCCATGAAAAACGGTATCAATAGTCACTCCTCCACACGTCACCTCAAATCCTTCTGGTATTGGTTGAGAGAGACACCCAATACCATCGCCCCCATCAATTCCATCGTTACCATCTATACCTGCAGCACCAACTGCACCAGGAGTACCATCTAATCCATTGTTACCATCGATACCTGCTGTACCTTGTAACCCAGTATCTCCTTGTGGTCCAGTCAAATCTATAACAACATATCCAAACTCGGTACAGACTTTGAATTGCTCTACTGCTCGTACATAAAACAGTTGATTGATAATTCCTGCATCACATGGCGGGAGTTCTAAAATAGTTGATACAATTTTTGCGCCAAAAAACTGCTTAGGCACAACAGAACTAGAAAATGCTCTTTCTTCAGCATTCACAACGGAACTTGAAGACACCATAGGATCAACCGGATTGACATTTGAAGACACCACAGGATCAACCGGATTGACATTTGAAGACACCACAGGATCAACCGGTTTGACAGAACTGGAAGATACCTCGCCATCAACAACCCCTATTGATTCTGAAGACACAACTCCAACTGGCACATTTGCTGGCGGGTTACTACTAGAGTTTGAATCAAACAAATCGCATGAAACACACAAAAATACCGTTCCAACAACACCTATTTTAAAACACTTCATTACATTCTTCATATAACTATCATCTCCAAACATTACTTAATCCTCTAGTATAAATACAGTATCCACTGTTTCTTTGTTCTATTGTATTTACAAACATGCTCTGTTGCCTCTCTTGTATAACGGACCAGAAAAAACATCCAAATCAGCGGCAAATTGGTCTATCTCACAATCCTGTACACCAGTATCATATATGGCTAATTTGCCCTTCACTACAGTCAAACTCGATAGTTCATCAAGTGACAGTATGTCTGAGCTTCCATCAATAACAGCATAACCCATAATAGCTTTCACGTTTGAAAGCCCAGTAAGACTTGTTAATGCCTCGTTATCTCTAATGATCAAACTACCATTAATGGTATCAATTTTGGAAAATGCGGAAAGGGAGCCCAAAATGGTATTACCATCCACATGTAAACTCCCCCCAATTGAATCGATATTATCGACCCCATTAACATGTTCCAGCTGTCCATTATCAATAAGCAGCAAACTACCATTAATTTTTGTTAATCCAGAAAGGCCATCAATATTTTGCAAAAGCGAATTATGGCTTAAGGTTATATACATATCAATGCTGCGTGTATTCCTGAGCCCATCTATATTCAAAAGTTTTTCATTTTTAGTAACGTCTAAAACACCTTGAATTACAGTGAGCTTTTCAAAACCATCAATATTTTCAAGGTTACTATTATTATTTAAAAACAACCCACCTCCGATATAATCCAAATTTGAAAAGCCATCAACATTCACTATCCCGTTATAGGATACAATCACAGCTTTATGTACGGAATCTAACAGAGAGAGACCATTAATATTTCTAAGCCAATAATTACTCTTAATTTCTAGTCTACCACCAATCGAGCGCATATTCATTAACCCTGTTATATTATCAAGGCGAGGATTTTGATCAATAAGCACATTCCCTTTTACACCTGTAATTCCAGTGAGGCCATCAATGTTATTCAGCCAATCATTATCTATAATGGTGATGGCACTAACCGGTCCCGACAAACCTGCTAAACCATTTATATCAGGAAGATTCTTATTGTTCTCAATGGTTAACCCTTTCTCTATATAATGAAGATTCGAAAACCCTCCAATGTTAACAAGGTTTTCATTATCTTCTATTCGGAGAGTACCATAAATTGAATCAATATTCGAAAGAGCTAAAAAGTCTTTGAGCAAAAAGTTATGTACTATAGAAACAGGGCCAGCAACGTTGGCATTCTTCAATCCATCAAATGTTGTAAGTTGATCATTATCACTGATGGAAAAGCTCCCTCGCAAAGAAGTTACCTTTCCAAAATTGGTAATAGAGACAAGGCTATCATTACTTGAAATTGATAGCCCCCCCACTGTATGCAGCTTGGAAAAACCATCTATTTTGATAATTCGATTATTAGTCCAAATAGATAATCCACCTCCAATGAGTTGGAGTTCATTAAAGCCATCAAGATTTCTAAGTTGACTATTGTTAGTAATTTTTAAACCATTGCCAACCGAATACAGGTTTGAAAGTCCCTCAATATTAGTGAGATAACGGTTCCATTCAATCTTTAGATTACCTCCTACTTTAGTGAGTGCATATAAGAAATCAAGGTTTTTCATTCGGGTAACCCCATCAATGATAAGGTCTCCCGTAATAGTATTAAACCCTGATATAGCACTTATTGAGGTAGAATCACTAATTGTAATACTCCCATACCACACCTTCTCTTCTCGGCAAAGAATATTTGAACCCATAATTTCATCAGTACTCAACATACCATTCAGGTCATCATCAATCCCCATCTCAATGATAGTACCCCCTGCAGCACAATCCTTTCCCTTCACAGCAGGTGAGCTTATAGCTAAAACATCTCTACCATCTGTGCCTGAATCTCCAGCTGTCCCCTGAGTACCTTGGAGCCCTTTTTCACCATTACTGCCCTCACTCCCATATTCAAGTGTATCAATAATCGTTGAACCACAAGTAACTTCAATCCCCTCATTTATTAAGCGTGAATGACACTCTGTACCATCAATACCATTTTCACCATTGTCACCAGTGAGACCCTGAGCTCCGGTAATACCCTCATTACCATTTCGTCCGTCATCTCCTGGCGTACCACTCTCACCCTGAACTCCTTTGCCTCCCACTGGGCCTTTAATATCTTTGGTAACATACCCTGTAACGGTACACTCCCTGAACTGTTCTATCGATGTAATATAAAAAAGCTGCCCAACACGGAGAGTATCACAAAGAGGCAACGCTCCAATATCTGCGACTATTTTTGCGGCGGTACTTGTGGTACTACTCGAAGAAACGTCACTTTCATCATTCCGTTGTTCATCACTTTTTGACGAAGACGAATCAAAAAGATCGCACCCAATAAGTGAACTCATAAAAAGTAGTGTAATAATCAGTCTAAGTATAAACATTGAAGCCCAACCTTAACGGTTTTGAAAGGTGTATTTCTAAGAAAGAGATTGTAAACCAAGGATTGAGACACCCCAAATACTTAACCAAAGAATTAATACGTTATAGCCCTACGTATAAAATATGATTATGCCCCAAACCGTATATCAAAGTAGTAAATAAAAGCACAATATCAATAAGTAGAAAGGCTAACACCCCTCAACTAATTCCCCCCCCCCCATAAAACTACCTGAATTCAGGGATATATAACTGATAGTGAGGTAATTTACACCAATTGCAATTGAGTGAGCCTTTCAAGACTCCCCCGAAATACGTAAAGAGTTTAACAGTACGTATGGCAGACGACAGTATTTGAAAAAGAAAAACAAGAAGGCGATTGAGACTAAGGAGATGGGCCAAAAGGAAAGGTCGGCATAGTATAGTGGCTGAACATTTGAGGCAATCAAAACGGACATTTTGACCTGAGACAAGGGGCAACGTACGATATTCGTACAGTACCTACATTCATAATACAACAGAGCCAATTATACTTGTTTTCTGAGGGCTTAAAAACCGCTTAACCACAGACCCTTAAAAATACGGTCCCCACAGCACACCACATTGAGGGAGAGGTCATGCCATGAGAGACCGTATCAGGACTGATGATATTAGCATATTATAGGGACAATATATGCCACTGAAAACCTTCTGTTAGATTAAGAATAGTTTTCAATTATCTATCGGTCCTATGTGTTGTATTACCTGTGCACCAATTAAAACGTTCAATAAAAAGCATGCATCATATATTAGGGTATTATCCTCTCTTATAAGAACCAATATATCATAATACATGCTTTTCTTTTGGAGTCTGCTAATTGTAGAGGGGGATCAATATGTGACTCTACAGCTCACATATAAATATATTGTTCAATTTTGAAAAGCGTACCATCTTTTAATTACATTAAGGAGTATTTACACTATAGAACAAATAGAGAACAACGCATGAGTATTTTTTGGGAGACGATTCACTCTTCTAATGGATGAGCCCTGAAAAGGTTTTAGAGGAAGTATGAATCATATAATAGACAACTCCTTGATGCTGCACCTCCCCTACATCAAACACCATAGGTTCTCTCTCTTCTGCGATGAGTAACGCACCAGTTATGGTATAAAACAGTACATCGGATTTTATTAAAGCGACCTCAATCAAACGAAACCTACCGGGGCTCACCTTTTCTATATGCGGTTTTGTACCATCGTATGTCATATCAAAAACAATATCACTCACACTCAATGTACTTGATCCCATGTAAGCCGCAGAAGAACTCATCGTTAGGGTGTCATGAGTCGTATCGTTAGTGCTATCATTAGGCTCAGAGTAAATAACAATAGGATGAGTGAGCGTATCAGTCCCACCATCACTTTGCGTTACTACAAGAGTGATGTCGTAGGTACTACTCCTATCATAGGTATGCTTTGCCGTTACACCAGCTGCGGTCGTTCCATCGCTAAAAAACCACTCATACGATACTATTGATTCACCTTCATCATTTTGAGAGCTTGTTGCATCCACAATAATCTCTCTAAAATCATTCAATATGGTAAATGACGCGGAAACACTCCGGACGTCAAGCACATAGGATTCCATTGATGTATAAAAATCATTCAGTATTGCTTCTGCATTAAATTCTGAATAAAAAGTAATAGTTCTCGTCGTATCATTCTGAGCTTCCCACGAGCCATCGGCTTGTAAGACAGGTGCACCAACGATACGAGAAACCCACCACTCACTATTTTTTAACGTTGCCAAAGTTGCAACATCATTCAATAGTCTCTGTTCTTCAAGGACCTGACTAAACAAGTTTACTGAATAATCACCAAACGTTGAAAACGTTCCTCCATGCCGTCCCAAAACTTCAGGAGTTACCACAGGGCCTGTGCCCGGCATACGCGTACTTATATCACTCTTATCAGCGAGTACTCCGTCGGTGCCATTTTCAACCGGTGCCACGCCTACAGCAACGGTAGATTCAAATACAGCCGTAACCGCAGCCATATCACTCAAAAGAGTATATTCATTAGGGTCAGGCCAGTTTGAACCAGACCAAACCACGCGTATCTTTGATGCAATAGTCGGGTCTTTGAGGAGGGCCAGCGCTACGTTGGTCAGCTTTCCTAGGGCGACAATAACAAGGGTATCGTTCCGGCTTCGATGTGCTTCTTGAATAATGACATCAACTGCTTTTTTTCCATCAAATGTATCATTCAGTATTGAATCTTTAATGGCGTTATAATCACTCATCGCACCTTCAACCACCGGTACCCGTTCTGTTGCACCACACAAAGCCACAATACGTTCCGCTTCTTGGGTATGTTCTTCAATGGACCCACCATTATACGTTCTATTAGTTGTTATCGCAACAACATCAAACACATCACCATTAAATAATGCATAGGCAATTGCATGCTGATCGGTGATTTCACTATTTGCATCGGTATCTAAAAGTATAGGAATTTTCGCACATACAAAAACCGGTAACACAACACAGAAAAACAATACAACGACGTGTACGTTTAATAATTTCTGAACTGATCTTAATGCCCTCAGCATAGTTCTCTATTTTCATCTTGTGTATGAAATATCAATCTATATTATTTTGAGGTAAAGCGGACGAAATGTATCCGTGCTTTTACATACAAAACAAGCTGTTTTTACCCAAAACAGCTTGCCTATGCTAGAATGATAGTGCTATACCTGAGATAGACTTATTGTTCTTCTATTAAGAGATACACCGCGGTGAGACCGCCCACATCAATGATGATATCACCATCTGCTGTAGCCTCGTATGCGGGAATATCTGTATAGGTATCATAAGGTCCACCCTTATCAAAATCATCATTGGTTTCTCCATTCACTAACACCTTTTGAGTGAAGGCATCAGATCCATCTCCTTCAACAACATACCAATAATAGTGTGCGCCCGGATCAAAACCAGACAGGTCAATTTTCACCGAATGGTCGGTTTCTGATTTATTGACCAATACTATTCCCACACCGCCAGTAGTACTATATTTTGTTGAGAGCGCAAGAATATCATCGCCAGAAACTGAAGACTCAAGTACTTTGTCGCCCATCGTATTATTCATATAATAGAAATGGTAAAAAGTCGGGTATGGATAGGAATCTGCAGTTTTACCGCCAAACTCAGGATCTGCTTTGTTAAAAATGCCAAAGTCCATAGCCTGATACCCCTGCCAATTCTCTACATCCCTCCATTGGTCCTTAATACCAAAGTAACTTGAGCTCAAGAAATTGTGTTGATGCATAGTAATCAGTGCAGAGAGTGCATGGAGTGAATTGGCGTGGCTCGGTTGATTCGGTGATTCAGTATTCCACTCGGTGAGTGCCAGTGGAATTCGTTTGAGACCATTCGCATCAAAACTGGAATAGATATATTCCTCAATATGCTCCACCTCTGTATAAGTACTGATTTTTTCAACTGGCGTCAGATCTTGACCCGACCCGCCAAAGTCATTGTTATTGAAATATGAATGTGTTGCGACAAAGTCTGCATCACCATCATTGAGGCCTGCTGCAAGTTGACTATTCCACTCACCCGGAATTGCACCATTAAGAGTCCCTCCCCACAAGCTTCCATTATCTGCAAAGGTCACTCCAATATATATTTCTGTCCCAACGTCAGCAGCAGCTGCACGCATGGAATCAGCAAATACTTTAAAGTGCTCTGCGTACAGTGCTCCAGAAATCCATTTTTCCTGACCACCGTTATGAAGATCCATATCAATTTGATAGCCAGGCTCCCAACACGCATAGGTCTCATTACCTACTTCCCAATATAAAGTGCGCCCGTTATCATACCGTACCCACTCAGCCGCCTCATGCGCCGCTTTTGCTACCGGATCATCACTCAACCCATAGCGCGCATAGGGATAGTTAACCGTAATAAATCCTTCAGCGCCGGTAGCCTCTATAAAGTCATAGTATGCATCAGGAGTTAATTGCCACGATGGATCCATGTCGTTCCCCGCATGGTAATCAGTCCAAGCTTCCCCTTCATTACACCCCGTAATTACCGAGTCAGGGAGATCATCAGGTAACTCTTGGTGAAAAAACACATTACTGGCATCACCACCTGGATACCGTATAATTGCGGGTCCCATATCTCTCACCTGTTTGATCAACATATCATCTTTGCTGAAGTTCCCGGAATATATTGCTGAATTAATACCGGTCATATACTTGGACAGATCGTGTGTAACCGAGCTCGCATTCACAGACACTGTAACATCGGGTGTTCCTAATGTTCCCGTATATGCCTCCGCAGTGGGAGTAATAAAAGTAGCAGGGTCACGAGGTACAAAGGGCTCTGCACTACTTTCTGGCTCAGAAGAACTTGATATCAATACTTCGACAGAAGAAGACACTTTTTCATCTGGTTCAAAAGAGGAGTCTATTGATTCAAGACTACTTGATTCCTGTTTTTCAGGCTCAGCATCAACCGAACTCTGAGTTGCAGAACTCTCATCCTCTTTTAATTGTTCAGATGATTCTATTGATGCACTCGATTCATCAATAGCACTCACTTCACTTGATTCGTTATCTTCAGTAGTAGATACATCATTGGTGCATGCATTAACACTGAATAATAGACCTATGATCACAGTATATATTTTTATCATAACCTTATAATCCTGTTCTTGATTGTATGTGTATGAGTAAAATATATGTCCTGTAAAAGGAGTCTGTTAGCAGTAAACCAGAAAGATATTTCTTTTTACTTTTAAGAACAAACAGAGAACAAGCCTCGGGTTCTATTGAGCGAGAACCTCGAAAAAAGGTTCGGTACCAAACAGATCTATATTATCTATTGATACGTCATCACCATTACACTGAAATTGAATATTATCAATTGATGCAAGATGGCTGCGTATCGCTTCTGTCGAGACCTCATGTGACGTAAGAGTATAATCGATTAACACCCCAACTCGTAACATCGGTATCGGCACAACAAATCTATTCCACTCCACGCCTACCCCACCTATTCTTGTATATAAAAAGGTCCCTGCGGCAGCGCTCTTTTCATCAACACTATTTGAGTAGAATATCACATCAATTGAATCCATAGACTCTTGTCCACTGCGCACAAAGAAGGAGAGCGAATCAAGACCAGACATATGTATTGAACCACTTTGAGTTGTCAGTGCCAAACCTGAATACCGTCTCTCACCCCCGAGTATCATATGTAAGCTCGACCCTTCATACCCGTTTTCATTAATCAGCTGATACTCATGACTCGTTAATCCATCTTCTCCATTTGCAAGTGGCGATATCCAATTAACGGTATTCACCAACACCTTCCAAAAAAGCTGATCACATTCACCTTTACTCGGAGAGAGAGTACACCAGGTGTCATCTTCAAAATCTGCTATTCGAATACTATCAGTTTCTTCAGAAGAGTACTCTTCTGATGATGAGAGCATTGATTGACTCGAACTCATCAATGTATCGGCATACGCTCTTTCAATGGTGTAGTGTGATTCATCTAAACGATCGTTCGGTACTCCTGAACCTGACTGATAGACACTTACTAAAGGATACAATCCTTCAGGGAGATTTATAAATCTAAATACTCCGGTAGAATCTACCGGTGCTTCATACAACGAGCCTGCCACCAGCACTTTTGTCGGCATCACTTCATTCACCAAAAGAGTACCTCTATACTCATATCCAACAACAGTGATAATTGGCTGGTCTATACTCACCTGCCCATTTGCTGCTGTACTATTCTGAGCATCAGAAATATACGCTCCTTCAGCTCCGTATTCTATCTGCATCGAAAAACTATCTAATGCCTGTGTTTGTATAGTAAAAGCACCAGAGCTATCGGTATACCCCGAATCGACCGGTATCGTTTGGCCATTTTCAACCGCAGTCCACCAACTCTTCTTTGCCAACACCATTACTTTAGCCCGTACTGCCGGTTTGCCCTCTGAATTATGAATGGTTCCCGCTATAGTATTGGGCAAATCAGAAGAGCCCCCCGTATACTCTGTCGGCGATTCGGACACCGAACACCCTGCCAACAACAAAAGAACTCCTACAACAGCCAAACTCCCTTTAAACATAGTACGAACCATTAGTTACGCTCCTTGCTCAAAGGGAAAAACTGAACATTCAAATGATATACCTGGTTTTCTTCAGTATCCGAATTCAGTACATCAACGATTTCCTGTCTGAACCGATCAATTTTATGGATGATCCTCTCTGCGCCCATTTGTGAAACCGTCATAGACGTACCGCTCACATTTCGTTTCTCCTTTGTGAACAGGCCGAGACTCTCTTTACCTAAATCAATAAACTGCTTTTGAACTTCGTGCATCGTAAGAGCATCTATGTGATCACCTGCAATACGGTTATTTTTAGGGCGCCAGTACCCATCTCTTTTTTCAATGAGATCGATATCATGCAGCAGTTTTATGGTGTGCTTAACTTTAGCAGGAGAAACTCGAGGGGTTAAAAAGCGTGCCATATCCTGATAGTTTTCATCGATATTCATAATGAGCAACGCTTCTTTAATAGCAAGATGATGCCACTGTTGATAATACTCTCGCTGAGCCCTGGTTATTGACCGGATCGAGCGTGGGAGCATCGCAGTCATTTGCTCAAAAATTTCCTGTTTTGTTGCGTGAGTTTTTGCATCGGTGAAATGCATCATCAAAATAAAATACTGCTCCTCTTTTTCAGTAAGTTGCATTACTATGCTAAACTGCTTGATAACATTCAGTGTTATTTTTCTACGGTCACGAACAATATCAATGTATATTCCAGACGATTTTAACCCGGTATCCTTTAAAAAACTACGATAGGTAAATTGGGCATCCATTGACTTTCTATACTCATAGTAGTCTTTTAGGTATGTTCGGTAGTTATAATACCCATAAATATTCATGTTGCCTCATTTCACTCTATTTGAAAATGGATAGTTGTTCAACTCCCCATCACAAAATATATTCGAAATGAATTCAGAGAACAAAATCAATGCAAATACCCTCTTTTTTACACATAAGAACAAAAAAAGAACAGGTTTCATCAGTAAAAACCCTTATTTCGACCTTAAGTAGGGGTTTGCCAAAGCGACAGCGCATAAAGCAAACGCTATGGACGGTGTAAAAGATATCGTAGAACTTGCCTTTAACAGTACGTATGGCAGGCGACAGTATTTGAAAAAGAAAAACAAGAAGGCGATTGAGACTAAGGAGATGGGCCAAAAGGAAAGGTCGGCATAGGGTTGAGCCATATGAGTATACTCTATAAGAACTCGTTGGAAAAACTTTCCGTATATTTATAAAAAAAGGCTGCCTCAAATGTGGGAGACAGCCTGTGAGAATTTAGAATTACTGAATCAATCTACTTTTATTTTGTCATTTGATAATCC
>JAOPTW010000042.1:12417-58474 GCA_051532035.1 Fibrobacterales bacterium
CGCGACTACAATGATGCCCACCAAGGAGCATAAACACGTTTGCATGCTCTTTTGCTAACTGGTTTGCTTTATCGTAATACGGATCGTGATTTATAATGATAGCCCGTTTATCTGCATGAGTATCAAGAATCGATTTTGCCCACTGCTGTACATCATCACCATACCCATGTCTCAGGTGAATAATAATGAAATTCATTCCTGCTCCAGTGAAAAACTGATAACTATTTTTAATCGTTTCATCAGGGTAACTCCCACCCCACCAAGGATAAATACTATAGCGATCAAGAGTAAAGTAATTATGCATTTGATCTAAACTCCCATAATCCATGTTCTCAGCCCATGCGCCAGCCCAATCATCGGTATCATGGTTTCCTGGAGCAAGTCCATAGGGCATATCAGCGTCTTCAAATACTTTCATCTCTGTTGATGCAAATGCCCATTCTTCATCATATGCTCCATTTTCAACGATATCGCCAAGATGAGTTACAAATTTTATATTGAGTGCATCTTTTTGTGACACAATCCATGCCATTTGCTGCTTAAAATGATCTCTAGTATGCCTGAAACCTATAAGCATATATTGAGTATCTGGAATAGCCACGAGAGTAAATGCCTCGTCACTCATAGCTGTATTGTCGGGATTACTTACGACGGCTTCACTGGAAGAGAGTATCTCCTCTGATGAAGAAATTTCGACATTCTCACTGGAACTACTTACCTGCTCCACACTACTCAACACATTTTCAGAACTAGAACGGGTGAGCGTATCCTGGGCTTCACTACTCACTACATCGTTGGAGCTTTCAGGTTCCAACCCTACGCCAGCACCTGAAGACCTCTCTTCTGAACTCATTAAATCTTCTGAAGACAGCTCCTGATCATTACTGCTCGAATCACCATTCCCCTCTACATTACTTGACTCCGATATTTCTGTCCCTATAGTATCATCATTACCACATCCTGATATTACCAATCCTAGAAATAACAGTATGAAAAATTGTTTTATATGCATACAAGCCCTCTTTTAAATGCTACTCACTTTTATCACATTCATATCTAACCCCGCTCTTTTCTGACGGAACCATTCTCTTTGCCAGAATCTATGACATATGTATGTGTTACATCTATAATTCTGAAGAATACACCCTTAATAAGGATTTTCCTACGATCGTTTGATTTTGATATTCATGTCCCATTATACAATGTAGATTAGAAAAAACGCATATGCTGTTTATTTTTTCAAATTGTCAATTAAACTCTTAGACAACATCGGCTACGTTTTCGTTTATTGAACAATTTGCGTTTCAGGCTATATTTTCAACCACCAAGGACGGGTCGGTATGTCAAACTCTTCAATGTATTAGCGATTTCCGAGGTAGAAACCCTTATCAAAAAAACATATAATCTTAAAATAGTGGATCGTTGGAATGGGCATGCCTCGGCATGATGTTTATCTGTGAGAAAAGAACATAGTACTGTATTGAGCAAAACAATAAGTATGTGAATTATTTACTCACAAAATTAAACCGGTTCTTTAAGCACACCTTTCTATTTAATTTATTGATCAATGATTCTTGATTATTACTACAGTTATTTATCCAACACACAGCGAAGATACGCCGCCCCTTCCATTGATATACTCGCAGAACGTAAATTTCCAGTGCCAGTTTTTTTATATACTTTTGAAAATGATAATGAATAAACCCCACTGGTACTTCGTGTTTCAGAAGTAAGCCACATTACTCCATTCTCAAATGATGTATATGACCCTTCATCATAATACCCACCAGGAAGTGCACTAAACCCATAATAATTTGATAATTTTGTGTATTCATACCATCCAGTTTCATTCATTAATCCAGAAGTTTCAGTATTTAAGTAATACCCAAAGTCAAAACTTATCCCATATAAATCATTCTTAATATAATTAACTAATTGAAACCACTCACGATAACTCGGTATGTGCCAGCCTTCCGGACACACCCCTTGTACGGTACTTGGATTTAAAGTACTCGATAGCTCGCCCTTCATTGCGACCTCCCAAGGATATAGAGTACCATATTCTCGACATTCGAAATCATCGTTATTATAACACAGGGAGCCATCAACAGGACTAAACAGATTCTGTGCCATCCATATCTGATCACCGATACGAATCCATTTAAATTCATGATATCCTGACGGTTTTACAGTTCCTGAATTACCAATAAAACCAGAAGTATCAACTACTATGGCAATAGACTTCGGTTCTCTACCCTCTTTAAATTCAGTGCAAATATTTTCAGTAGCCCATGTGTGTTGAATACATCGTATTGATGCACCATTAGAATAGAATAGTGCAATTTCATCCAGTTTGTCATAGGGGAAGTCTGTAAGGTGGCCTCTACTTACGATTCCAGAAATGAGCGGAGTATGTTGTGTGCCAATATCCGTATTACTCCACCATATACCTTCATTTCTATCAACAGTAAAAGGGAGAAGCGATAGTCCAAAGGCATCTATGCCATGCGATACATCATCCCGCATGTTTAATCGTTTCGTAGTCCAACCAAAATCCGCCTTTAAATATTTGCCAGCTTCTTCTATTGATTCAGTTAAATTATCTACTGTTTGTAAAAGCATACTCCAATCATGCTGAGCCGGTATGTCCCAGCCATCGGGACATATTCCTGCTGACAATGCACTGGAAGCGGAATATCGGCACATGTTATAGTTTGTATGCCCATAGGTTATCATTTTGCATACTGCATCTGTGGGCTCTTCATAATGGAGATCTTCTGCCATCCACACCTGATCACCAATAGCAACACAGGTATATTCAGAATCATCTCTATCATCAATAAAATGCCCCTTTTTCACTATATTGGGATACGTTGTTTCTGGCAAGGGTTCTCTCTCAATTGACACACTACTTAATTTTTCTGATGAACTTACCGTATTAGAGCTTTCTGTATTAGTATTATTACTTGAGGATTCTGTGTGGCTACTTGAAAGTTGCTCGATATCTATAGTTCTAGAATAGGTATCGCTCATTGTAGAACTCAAAACGAGTACATCAGTCACCGAAAGGAATTCTATTTTCATTTCTGAAGAAACACCAATTTGTGACTCTGAGCTATCTGTTTCATGCGTAATTTGAGTGTTTGTTGTGTCACAATAGGCTAGCAACAACGCAAAACATACGATATATTTTTGTGGTGAATAAAACATAGTATTGATCTGCAAATGTAATTATTACTAATATAATAATTTGACCGTCTAATAACGATAGCGGTCCTCAGAAAAAACAGCTTTACACCCATGCCACCCCTCATATAGACTCCCCTGCCTATTCCTATGTCCAACGTTTGCAGAGTTGGCAGCGTTTTTACACTTCAGAGTAAAAGAAAAACGTTGACTGCTATGCTTGTTGAGCCCAGTAATGGATTCAATCTTATTGAAACTTGATCTACATCAACGCCATACAGTAGTGTTTATTATTATTTTGATAGGTAACTACATGGAGTAAGTGGTATACAACTCATGATTATTTTGAAAAATAAGTTACCGCATATCACTTTTAAAAGCAGGAGAATACTATGAATTTTTGGACACTTGAGACATTAGAAATGACCGGTGGAAAAAAAGGCATTACCATGCAAAAAGTTCCGCATAGCTACTCAATGCAGACAATACAATTAACATTTGAGCCTGGCGCTATTATTGCTCCTCATTCAAGCCCTTTGGATGTTCTTTTCTACGTAATAGAAGGCAAAGGAATGGTAACTATTGGCGATGAGAAGCAACTGTGCTCAGCGGGAACCTATATCGAAAGTCCAAAGGGTTTAGATCACGGCTGGGAAAACCAGAGTGACAGCGCTTTTAAAGTTTTAGTTATTAAATTATCCTAAGCCCCTCAATAAGTATATATCGTCTCGTTGGTACATCAATAATACTCCCTAGGTGCCTCGGAATCATCATAGTATTCAATGAGCTGTAAAAAGAAGGAATCACTGAGATGAAAATCTTTGTGTGTCCCTACCACTCCAACTCTTAACTCTTGATCGAGCACTCCATAAGAATAATCCATATGGAGTGTACGCCACGTATAAGCGTTTTTACAATCAGAGTTTTCTTGACAACCATCCTTCACTGTGAAAATAGGCTCTGCTTCAAATGATTCTTTGAATGCGGCATATACCTCTGGGCCAAATACCTCATCAGACAACTCTTCATCTTCACCCCAGCCGTCTCTATTGTCATACACTGCAATGACTTCACGTCTAACTTCTTGAGCATCATGATCAAAAGTGAAAACGTGTACAATATAATCGAGCTCAATAGGGGGTTGTATCGCTATACCCTCTTTGAAGGCAACAGGTGGAGGACTCATATTATTGTATAGATCAATGAGATCTTCCATGTCTTCAATTTCTACCCCATCCAACTGTTTAAATTCAGAATAGTCAAAACGGTCGTCGCAAGCCCCAAAATGGAGAAGTCATACGTTTCTCCAGTTAGAGGGATACCCATAATATAGTTCGTTTTACGGTAAAATTAGATTGAAGCCTAGTATATCTTTTTTTCTGCTCTCAACTTGTGAGCAGGTGTAGATGTAATTCTTCCAATATTCAAAAACCATTTTCTTAATCGTCTTCTTCAAATTCCCTTAACGTCCGATCAGAGTCTGAACATATATCAGAGCTCTCTCCAACTTTTTTAAAAGAATATACTGCGATTAATTCACTACCGGAAATCATTTCTAGATTCATTGAATCATCAGTAATATTAATGAGAACCGTTTCGTTATCTTTCATATTATTTGGAGTCGTTACTAACTGGTTCTCCGATGTTGAGTAGTTCTGATAATGGTCAAAGTCCCCGCGTGTCGTTTCAGAACAGCGACTATCCCCACCAAACATTTTACCATTTTTACAAAATATGAGACAGAGCTCATTAATCTCATTTTCCTTAATATTGCGTCCGGAACCATACCACTCACCAATGAGATCTTTTGAGTCGATATTGTCGGTTGAGGTGTCATCGGTAATACATGATGTTAAGAGGGTTGCTATAGAAGCGATTAGAGTAATAGTTCTTATCATACATTTCTCTCCAATGTTTGTTGTATGCAGGGGAATGATAAAATATAATTTAAAATTTGTCCCATCATACCCGAGCACTTAATCTCTTTGGCCATCTCAGGGATTATTTTTACATGCACTACCCCACCCCAACAAAAAAGCACCCATCCCGAAAGATGAGTGCTCCTGTATAAGAGAGGCATAAGTTAGACAGACCAATCCTTATAGCCTCACTCAACATCTTTAAGGCACCGGAGCGCCCCTACGATACCAATGTCACCTCTGGCTTCATTGATACTCTTTAGACGTATTAAAATGGTAGACTGTGCATTAATAGTAAAAATATCTGAAAGTAGTATACTCATCATACACTGGCTCCTACTGATTGTATCCAAAACAGTCCCAATCTCCCCCTATTACACCGCTGCACTCACCAATACCACCTTGATTCAGTGCATCTGAGTGACAATCTGAAGTTGAGATTAAGGGCTGGGTAGATGGAGCCTTTCAAGACTCCCCAAAAATACATAAAGAGTTTAACAGTACGTATGGCAGACGACAGTATTTGAAAAAGAAAAACAAGAAGGCGATTGAGACTGAGGAGATGGGCCAAAAGGAAAGGTCGGCATAGGGTTGCTGTGCTCTCAAGACGGGAGCACCCTTAAATAATCAGATAGGATATCGATATCTCCATATCTGATTATTAATCCCAGCAATGTGCTGGTTGATCGTTTATGAACATCCAAAAACGAGTGGTATTAGACAAATCTCCATACGCCACAAAAGCCCACTCTCCTTGCTGATGGCTCACCGCATCAACCCAATCTTGCCCGGTATATGTTTGTGCATTCATCCCTTCAATATATTTTCCCATATGATGCTCGCCCATTTCATATCCGAGCCCAAATTCAGCTTCGCACCAATCATGAGCATCTTGCACGCTGTTGAGACGATACCCAATGACAGGTGAACTTAATACTACTGTACCTTCCGACCAGCCCCAGACAGAGTATTTGTCAGGCACATCATATGCGGGGCGCGGAAGCCCTTCACGCTTTATACAAAGAATAGGAAGTTGGTCTATACACTCTGTATCACCAGTATATGCATCACAGCTTTCATCGTCAGGCAACATATTACCTGGTCCACCACCACACCCTACCCAGGTGGTCCCTAGGATAGCATCTTTTGAACTTTCTCCCCAAGTCAGCCCCTTTTTCCCATATTTGCATACTTCCAAATCCCAATCAAAGTACCCATTTAAGGAGTCCACACAGTGCGTTGAATCGGCTAATAAACCAGCACAATCCTCAACCTGAGCAGCAGGACATTTAAGTTCGATATCAGATGAGAGCACGACATCAGATGAGAGCACGATATCAGATGAGGATGACAAAGGAGGCGTGACTGAAGAGGATAACAAAGAAGCCGTGACTGAAGAAAGTGACTCATCTTCATCTTCCAAACTCGAGAGTGCCTCTGTCTCAACATCCTGATTCTTCGCTTGAGAAATAGCATCAACTTCATCCTGACACAAAGCCTCATTCCAGTTGTATAGTAGATTTTGCTCAATACACGCCTTCACGCCATCAATATTTTTCTCATCACACAATCCACTTTGAGGAGGACACCCCAAAGAATAAAGCTCTACCTTGGATGGAGTAAGAGTATCCGCAAAGAAATCAACCATCTCGAATTGGGCATTCTCTACTATATATTGCTGAGAAGTACTAGAATCTGTATAATAATTGAATACAACACTATAGTCCCCTTCTGGTACTAGTATTTGTATAAATGGCAGGCTATCCCCTGTTGTATAGACCAAAGGATTTCCTGTTAATTCAACTGTAGCACTATCTCCCTCAATAAAATGCATCATTGTGCTGTATGCCGGTTTCAATTGTATTTCCATTGTTTCGGCTTTACCTTTCACATATGATTCAATCCAAAATCCCAACGGATCTAAGCCTTGCTTTTCCACTGCAATAAAATATCTACCAGAATCTGTTACAGTAATAGACACCCCTCCAGCACTATCTGTATAATCCACAATTGGATCATTAACCAACAAATCATGGACACTATTTATTTTTAAACACCCTACTAAGCTATCGCGCTCTGGAGCTTCATTTAACAAATAGACTCTCACTTCGGCTTCTGGAACAACAGAGCCACTTGGGTCTGTTATGGTCGCGGTAATTACATTTTCCGTACCGACGCCTGTAGACACATTCTCTTGAGACCATGTACATGAAATTGTAAGAGATACAATTACAAGGCATACAACTAAAATCAGTGCTTTAATATACTTTTTCACTCTTCTCCACCTTTCTTTTTACACATAGGAAAAAATTGGATATTTAACTGGAATACCCTCTCTCTATCATGATCCTCAGATTCTTCGTGTATGATATTTATAATTTCTTTTTGGATTGAATCAATTTTCGCTTTTATTCTTTCGAGTACTTTTGCTGAAGCAGCAACCGTTTGGGTGACAACATGTCGTTCGTCACGAGTAAATAGTCTCAATGCTTCTTTGGCACGGTCCATCATTATTCCTTGATAATTATGGATGGCTCCGACCCCAACATCCCCTGCACCTATCATTACTACTTCTGAAGGGCGTAAAAAACCATTGGAATCTTCGAGTACCAAATTAAGTTTTTTCAATAATTTTATGGAATTGCGGACTTCAATACTCTTGAGTGGCGGTTGAATAAAAGAAGCCAACTCTTTTACATCATCTTTGAAGTCAATAACACCGAGTGCTTGATGGAGGGCTACATGATGCCATTTACTAAAAAAGCTTAATTGATCTTTGCGTACTTTTTTTGTTTTAGGTGGCAACAATTGGAGCATTTCATCAAAGATATCATCTCTCACAACCTGATTCAATTCATGAGCATAGGCTACAAGAAGCTCAAAATAGCGTGCTTGGGTGTCTTTTAGGCCAAGGGCCTTATTGAATTTATAGACATAGGCGCTTGATAAGTTATTCTTGCCTTTGACAATATTATTGTAGAGGCCTGAGGAATTATACCCCGCTCGCATGGCGAAAGATCGGTGCGAGAAGTGTTTATCAATAGATTTGCGCTCATTATAATAATCTCGCAAGAAATGCCGATAATTATAATAGTCAAAAACACTGGGTAGACTCATTTATGAAATCCCTACGGTATTAGAACATAATAGACTATGCATATTGCTTCTATTCAATAGTCTCAAATGTATAAATCAGATCTAATACGTCAGTATTCGTTTTAATGAATGTACTAATATTTAAAATTAATCATAAAGGCTACCCCAAAATGTGAGGTAGCCTATAGAAAGTGAGTCAATTGTAGAGGTGGTTTTTATATACCTGTTCTACCTTCACGAATACCATATTTTATCCAATGATTCAGATATAACTGCCAATTTGTCCCATAATATTTTCTCAAATCATAGTAGCGGTTTGCATAAATCTTTGTAAAAAATTCACTTGATCCCCTTCTGCCTTCTTTAATACCTGCACGATTCCAATGATCAAGTGCTAACTGGTAATTATTACCATAACCATCTTTCAAATCTTTGTATCTATTCAAATAATATTTCGCATCAAATGCAGATGATGCAACCCTACCAGCCTTGATCCCTTCAGTTTTCCAATGGTTCAACAATGCTTCAGGATTGTATCCATATTTATGCTGTAGCTCTGGGTACCTATGAAAATAATAGTCAGAATCAAAGTCATTGGTTCTAATTCTACCTGCGTGATAGTATCGCACTCCCTCTTTTTTGAAATACACTGTGATTGCATGGTATTCAGATACATTTTCAAACACATAGTTTCCCTCTTCGTTCAAGCCAATCACTGCATTGTCTGCCCGGGTATAATTTACTTCATATCCATCAAAAGGAGTGACAACAACCTCAATATCTTCTCCTTCTAAAACAGGGATGTATCCAACATTATGACCATCTACACCATCCTGAGCATCTTTCATATCCTGATGATCAACAATACCATTTATTCCAGAGAAGACTTTTACATAGTGTAGTCCTCTCGTTTTAATCTGAGTAGAGCCATTTGCTGTTTCTGTCCAGGCAATGACATATGATTTTTTTGATCGTATATACTCTATCGTTGGACTAGAAACGATAACACTATCGCCTCCTGCGACCTTCTTTTTTTCACTCCAGCCATTGCCTTTATTGTAAATACATTGAATGGAGCTTTCTCCATTTGAATTATCTACCCAAACAACAACGTTATCATTATCATACCCTACAGCTAAACTTGCAAAAAAGGCAGGATTATTTTCTTCTATAGCTTCTTCTGGCAACCAATTGATGCCATCATGCTGTATATAATACGTTTTATTATCTTCTGTCCAATAGACTAGGTGCGCCCCACCTTTACTATCTTTTTCCATCTCCAATCCAACAACTTTTTTCCCAAACGGACTACTTACTGCCCTTACACTCTCATCATTCTGCCAGATTCCACCAGATAACATAGTGCTCTTAAGAACATAATCAAGTCCAGATCTTCGAATACGCCAGCTGACTAGAATTTCTCCTGATTGTAATAGCGCTACATCAAACACTTTATTACCAAGGCCATGAAAGTACACATTATTGGTAATAATTACTGGGGTATCCCAGCCTTCTTCAGTATATGTAGAACAGTAAATCACTCCTGCATTATTGTTTTGATCCAACCAAAACACTTTCACTGAACCATAATTATCTACAATTACTTTAGCTGGTCCAATCCTTTCACGGGCAACATTCACAATTGTTTGATCTACAATTTTACCCGATGCTTCATCAAAAATACCATGCAATATAGTTGCATTAAGGCTCGTCATATATGGGCTGCGTGTTCGCTGGCTCCAAACCGCATGCAGTCGCCCTTCTCTATCTTTATACGTGTCAAGTATTCTGCTGTAAAAATAGTTATGTGTAATCGCGGTTCCTTTTTCAAGCCTATCGGTATCTATTTTTTTAAAAAAGATATCTGTATTAGGCTTTAACCCTTCTCTAATTTGCTCAAAAAATAGTGTCCCATCATTATAATCAGCTACATGTGGGGCCCATTGATCAAATTTGTTTACTACAGGATCTGAACTCACTGCCACATCATTTCTATTGATCACCATATCATCCCTCAACTTGATCATACTTATAACGGTACCATCTGGCGCCAATTCAAATGAGACCAAATGATTTAAACTAGAAACGTATAATGGTAAGCCACCTCCTTCAATACTCGAAATTATACCACCAAAATATTTTAAATTATTCGGGTCTAAAGGATTTCTGCCATCCAATTGAGGCTCAATAAATTCCCAATCAGAAAATTCCAGAGGGTTATCTCCCACTAACACAGCATTGACAACATGACCGAGCATACCTACTCTATACATCGGAATATTGTATAATGTTTGCCCTCCACCATATTCACTTCCGTTTAGCCCTTTCCTATATCCAGTTGCATTAAAGTACAACTGATCCGAAAAATTAACACAATCAAAATAACTATTCCATTTCAAACTATCAGTCTTGTCTATTGTAAGCATGCGATTCAGCCAATCAAGTCTCTCTTCACGGGTCTCCAGTGTATTCCACCAACCTGGCAATATGCTATTACTATTTACCACATTGTATATCATTTCTGCATCTATTGCATCAACAACTCCATTCGCATCAACATCAGCTCTAAAATTAACATCGCTCATTTCATTCAGAATGTTATCAATCTCAGTCACATCATCAAAATCAACTACCCCATCATTATTAACATCACCACTTCCATAATAGTTGGTTGTGTTAAACGGTTGATGAAAGGGGTCATTGCCGTCCCACACAAGGCCGGACGTTCCCGCAAATAACAGTGCCGCAGGTACTGCAACCATGCATATACTTTTTTTAATAACTGATCCTATTGAATCAAATGATTTTTTCATCTTACTTCCTTATTGTGTTTAAGTGTTTGTGAAATTAAAATTAACACGTAACAGCAAACCCCAAAAGACAAGCAACATGAAATACTTGTTAAACCGTTTAACAGGTGTTTAAAATTATTTTTTTAAAAATCTAATGCTGCACACTTAAACACTATAGTGGCTAAACATATGAGGCAATCTGAAGTTGAGATTAAGGGCTGGGTAGATGGGACAAAGGGAAAGGTCGGAATAGGGTTGAGACATATGAGAATAGGTTACCGATGCAGGGAGCACTGTGAGATTCAGGAGTGAGAAGTCAGGTAAAACGGTTTGACGTGAATCAATAGTGTTTATTTGACTTGGGGGCGACATATTTAAGATATCACCATTCTCAGAAGAGTGTTAAAGAGAGCTCCCTGTTTCAGAGCTCATATATGTGTGTTAGTTACAACGTATAGTAATAACTCTCTAGACTTATTTAATACCCATTTGCAACTCAATCACATTCTCATCAGATTCTGGGCCAGCCCAATTGGTATAGACCTCGCGACTGACGTCCGTTACCGATGTGCCATCTTGCATAATCGCGCCCATAAATGGTGTCCATCCCTTTGGTCCCAAATCTTGCATACTGCCGGTATAGGTAGTCTCTAAACAATCAAAGGGTTTAGTGGTAACTAAATCATAGTTGCCTTCGTATGTACTATCAGCAGCTATAGGAAAACAGATATAGAGGGTGAACTCTTTTTCAAAGTCATCCGTACAACCCACATATTCAAATACCGCAGGCCCCGCAGCAGTAAGACCTTTAGCTTCTATCTCCTCCATAATTTCACAAGGGATATTGCCAATGTCTTTTACGAGGGTGTTCAAGGTTGTAGTAATCGTTGCTGCTAAAAGAGTAAGAGGGGTAACGCATTTTTTTTCGATAGTAAGTTGTGACATAAGGATTTCCTTGTTTATTGTCTGAGGCGACCACCATGATCACCTGTATACAATCATACAAACCCGGAGTGACAACCCTATGTCAGTATGTTTTGATACCTATACATAAGGCTTACATGGGTAAACAACCTCAATAGCGCAAAATCCTATTCAGAATAGTGGTCTGAAAGCTCTAGTGCAAGAACTTCTTGGACAAGATCAATTACACTACTGAAAACAAGGCAGACAGATCCGATGACTAATAGTTTTTTAATGGTGAACCCCTTTATTTTGCAAATATCATATATAAATAACTTCCTAAATTGAGCGGATCATTTGTAATTCCGTTCCAATGCTTTGTTATTTATTTTTAATATTTTATTCAACATCAGATACATGTATTAACACTTCTCTTTCATCTTGAATATCATCATACTCACCAAACCCAATTCCCTTTATCTTACTCCCACAGAATGGACAATAATAAAGATGATAAAATCCATTTATGAACCACTGGGTTTCATCAATAGAATCCGTTACACTATAAGAATACTATAAACTACGGGGCATCATTACGCCTGTTAATTGATGGCTCCCGCTGTTGCTTGCAGTTTCAAATGGCACACAGCAATACTGTATCCGAATTATTTTCAAAAGGTGCTCCCGCCACGGAATCAGAGATATGGAGTGGCGGGTAAATCATGCTATCTAATTTATATTGATTGAATGGAAATTGAGATACTATACAATATCTTCTTCATGTTCATCCGCAGGCTCTGCTACTGTAATCAGTTATTTAATAGTTTCAAGAGCAACTTTTGCCTTGAGTTTAGGGTAAAAGAGAATCCACCAAAGCAATGAGTACTTCAGTGGGGCAACTATTACTGTAGTGGATTGGTTCCTCTAGTAGGCTCTCCAACCTTCCAGTCTGCATCTGTATTAGTATCCTCAGTACTTTTTCTGGAAATTGATTTCCCAACGGTAAAGTCTTTGATTGCCGCACTATACCATTTGTTTGGATCCATTACTCCTGTTTCGCCTGCTACCCAACATACATAGTCTACGAGTGTACCATTTTCATCTAGAATTCCAATTGAGCCTTCATTCATTAAAAGCATATTGTAATTATTCTCCACTCCGATAATGGTGACGTCACCATTTCCATTTTGATTGGGGTATTTAGATTTCGTAGTCCACACAAAGTCAGAATTTAAGAAGAGTTCATTAGCGGTATCTGTAGCAGAATCAGATGATACAACAAGTAATCCATTTGCCTGAATTATCACATCACTTTTAATTACATATTCTTGATCGGTTTTGTATGAAGTGGTATTATTATACCCTCTATAATTAAAAGTCCAGCCTTTGAGGTTGATATCAGTAGAGCCAACATTGATAACTTCAAACCAATCTTTTGGACCAGCACTTACTTCATTAATGAGGACTGTACGAGGGAATCCTTTATTGTCCAAGATTAATTTACTCGTGGTACCTAAAGACACTAGAATATTTTCTTTAGTCTCAGATACTACTAAAGAACCGCCCGAAAAAAACTTGTATGATACCTCATAGTTATTGCCTACAGGAATGTTTGAAAATTGCATACTGATAGTGTCATTTGATATAGTGGATTTTCCGCCATATTGAAATGTTAAAGAAAGTCCACTGAGTGTTGCATAAACGCTATCAATAGAAAAAGCCTGAATATTGGTGTGTACCAATTCAAGAATTATATTACCAACAGAATCAATAGATGTATCTAATTCTTGGTCAAGAGCTGGGTTTGTATCCTGAGTTTGATCTATTGGAGTTCCATTTGTTTGAGCATTATCAGTATTCGTTGGAGCAGCTGTTGTTGCTTCATCGCTTCCGGTACAAGAGGTAACTAAAAAGCTAGCCAGCAATAGTGTGTATAGTATATAATATTTCATTATTTCTCCTAAGGGGTAAGTGCTAAGTTAATGAGAATAGGAAAGCATGTATCAGGCGTATTTCCATTTTGCCCTCATTTAATAATAATTGTATAACCTAAAAGGCTTTCAATTGAGACAACCTATAGATCACATAGTTAACGTATTGAATAACAGAAAAGTTCCATACTTTTTAATTTTATTTACAAAATATTTTCAAGAGGCGTTTTCCAGCATCAACAAATTAATAATCTCTACAAACATAAGAAACTTTGTATGAAATCTTTTATTAAATCACAATACTAAGCGGACATTTTGACCTGAGACAAGGGGCTCAACGCTCGCACTATTTAAGTAGTGTCGTGATTAGGGCAAAAGCCACTCTTATACAGAAAATTCAAGAACATGTCCAAAGGTGTACACAGAATCCGCCTTATCCAGAGCTCTGCTCCTTCGACCAAATTCTGTTTCAGATACTCCATATAATGCATAAGATATCCGGTATCGGTTCGTTTTTTTTATAATTGGACACACTAAAAAGAGTCATTAATCATTTAATTAATATTTAAGAGGGCTTTATGAAATTATTTTCATTTTCTTCATTCACGGCATTTGCTCTGGTACTTACATTGGTAGTATCAGTATCGGCAAAGGAGTACACATTAATTTCAACAGGACAGATTGCTACTGCGTCGAGTTACGAAGGCTACGGGCTTGAACCATCCAATGTCACAGATGGCGATTTAACTACCCGCTGGTCATCGTCATCTCATGAGTGGGAGTGGGTTATGATTGACCTCGGCGAGGATAAATCGGTTGATAAATTAGTCCTCCATTGGGAAGGAGCTTTTGCAGCTGAATATAACGTGTTCGTCGCAAAACATGGTACACAAGATTGGGGAGCACCTGTTTTTGTTCAGCACAATGGACAGGGTTCAACCGAAGAGTATACGCAAGAGTTTGGGACTGGTCGCTATGTTGCAATTCAGAGTATTCGCCGTGCAACACCTTATGGCGTCTCACTCTTTGAAGTAGAGGTATATTCAGAGAACTCCTCTAATATGGTATGGCTTGGTGAGCTTACAGTAGCTCCTGTTGAGGCTGAAGAGGGTAACACCTACTATAATACTATTATTGGTGCGTTTTTTATCTATAGTAAAGAAGGTTGGATGACGTTTACCCAGAAAGGTGACACAGGATCTAAAGGCGCAAAAGGTGACAAAGGTGATACAGGCGCACAGGGAGTAGCTGGCGCTCAAGGCCCACAGGGACCAACTGGTGCAATTCCAGATTTGAGTCAATTGCTTGAAAGAATAAGCCGGCTTGAAGCAGATGCTGAAAGACATGTCGCGCCATTCTATTTTGTAGACCCTCGGGATGATAAAAGCTATGAAGCTATTCAAATTGGTTCTCAGGTGTGGATGGCACAAAATTTAAATTTGGAGACACTCAATTCATGGTGTTATGCTGATGACGATGCTAAATGTAATGTATATGGTCGGATATACGATTGGGAATCAGCTATGTCTGGTTCTTCTTCAAGCAATGCAACACCAAGTGGGGTCCAAGGTGTTTGTCCTGCAAATTGGCATTTGCCTAGTCTGGCGGAATGGGCAATTTTATATGATTATATAGATGCCAACAATGGTGACGTGAGAATAAATAAAAATTTAAAAGCCGCTGTTGGTTGGCATAGTAATGATTTCGATAATTTCGGTTTTTCAGCTTTGCCCGGCGGCTACCGCAATTCCAACGGTAGTTTCTACGGCGCTGGCAACTTGGGTGGCTGGTGGAGTGCTACAGAGTTTAGTAGTGCTAATGCGTGGTACAAGAGCCTCGACAACATCAACGAGCACTTCAGCAACATCAACGTTAATAAGCCTTACGGGTTCTCGGTGCGGTGTATACAGAACACTCCGTAGGGTTAATTCCCGGCCCTAGACAGAAATTATTTTACGGCGATATCCGCTTGAGGGTCGCGAATTTTTTATAGATTATTTACCCACCAGGACGGTGGGTATTTTTTTTACATCGAGTTCCACGTTTAAAATGTTATTCCTATTGACTTGATCCATGGTATTCCTTTTAAAAAGTGTTAGATATTTACCCAAATGTGAACATGTGCAGAGGATAATTAAACTACTCTCACCGGATCACTTGTGCAAAAGACACCCTCGTAAAAAAAGAACGTTTAGAGAACCAGCAAGACAAATTCTGTCACACCTACTGTATTACATTTACCCTTTTAACTATTACAGTGACTTATGCCAAAAGAAAACAGACACGATGAGATATTCAAAGAGCTCATCACCGAATGCTTTAAGGAGTTCATGGAACTCTTCTGCCCCGAAGAAGCAAAGCAGATAGACCTCTAAAATGCTGGACAAAGGCCTTAACTGGAAGCTGATTGAAGAGATCACTGGGCTAACCCGTCAAAAATTTCAGAAGCTCAAAAAGAAGTATTCTTAGCTCAGCCACGGCACACAAAGCTCGCACTATTTAAGTAGTATAGTGGCTGAACATTTGAGGCAATCAAAACGGATATTTTATTGAGTTGGCGGGTCACCGGATATTTTTTATTTGAGACATACCGATGGGCATGTCATTGATATACTCTTAATCATTCCCACTCTCTTTGATACAGCGTAGGTAATTTCCATTTATTTTCTCACTCATAACTAAGGTACTTAAACCGCCACCCAACTGGTAAGAAACTGCCTGAGTACTATCATTTGTCTCCCCCCACCAGATTGTTATTTTACCTTTATGTAAGTACATGTCTTCTTCACAAGAACTACAACCACCAGACACCCATAGTGAACCCGCTAAAAGAGCATTAAATCCATAAAGATCATTGCCAGCGAATGTTTTTGAAACCAAGTCATCACCAATAGAATTTTGGGAAGTGTCTCTGCTCGTAAATGCTTTCATGTCGTTCCAATTATTTTCTGTCGGAACCCCCCACCCTTTAGGGCAAATACCTTGTCCATTAGCATTACTAACCTCATATGCCTCATTGAGGTACCTTTCATTGAGTTCTAGCACATTATCCCATCTATAGAGTCTTCCAAAATTATCACAGTTTGAATCATCATCATTATAACACCAACTATTTTGAGTTTCATAATTGAGGTTCTCTGCCATCCACAGATCTCCATCCATGAGCACCGTCACGTAAATACTCCCATCGCGCGGGTCACAAATTTCATCATCCTTTAATGGTATCGTTGCACATACAGAGGATACTGCAGAACTATAATCACCTGAACTCTGTTGTTCATCTTCAATCATTGCATCTTGTTCCGAACTACTGGTATGCAGTACACTTGATGACCCCTCAGAGCTATTGCCCTGTGATACACTCAATGAACCCTCAGAGCTATTGACATCCAATGCACTCGATGAGACTTCCCTTTCCTCTACACAAAAAACAAAATTTAAACAATCTTGATCGTCACAATCAACATAACCGTTTTGATCGTTATCAATTGAATCTTGACAGAGAAGAGCTGTATCTTCATTTGATACATTTGAATTGGTGTTAAAATCAGAACATGCAACGAATTGAGTAATAACAAGTAATAGCGCGTAATTAAAGATAATTTTCATACATCCCTCAAAAGGTGTTTATTAAAGTTATTCTAATCAAGAATACAGCGAACCGACGATGCAGTTTCAATAGATCGTTGCCTCTTTCTTAATTCATTATTTATAGTAGAAAGCTCAATTGTTTCAAGCGTACCATCATTTGAAAGTATCCACCATACCCCATAATTTCCATGGTACATAAATTCATATGTATCATCAAAAAAGCCTCCAGGAGTAGCATTAAACTGATATATATCAAATCCACCGAGTTGTTCAAGTTTACCTCTTTCCCATAGATGCTTGCTTTTTAGTGCTTCTGCAATAGAGATGGTATTTTCGTCGGCAGTTATAGTCTCAATCAACTCATTCACATCATTAGAATTAGGTAAACGCCAACCTTCTGGGCAGACCGATTTACCACGAGTCTCTCTTGATACAACTGAATCCCCTCTATACAGTTGTCCATAGGTTATACAGTATTCAGGATCATTATTGTAACACAATGGTTCGCTTTCAATGGTATAATTGAGGTTTTCACTCATCCATGTGCGTCCCCCGATTGTAGTTGTATAGTATACAGTATGAGTACGTCTATCACACATCATATTTTTTGACTCATTAATAGAATTACAAGAATCTTGACTCACCTTCTTAACGTTGTCCCAGAGTAGCTGATAATGAGACGCCTGTATGCAACGCACATAGTACCCATTTGATTTAGGAGAAACCCCAATGGTAGTATTTAAATTGGACACACCAAAGATATCCCCCGAAGTGTCTATATTCCCGCTCCCCCAAATAGAGGTTGCGAAACTGATTCCATAAAATTCAGGTTCCTTACAACTATCACATCTTTCAGCAGACTTCCGAACACCTCCCATTAAGACATTCAAACCAAATTGATCGACACCATTATCGTAAGTCGAAGTATACAGAGAACCTACATAAGCGTCACCTGTAACCCCTCGTGCATACATCACTAAGTCATCAAAATTTCGTAATGTTGGAAGTACCCACCCCTCAGGGCAAACCCCTTCTACATCTACATATTTTTGTCCATAGTATGAATGATTGTAGCTCGTATCGATGCCCATTGCCTCTGCCCAACTATACATTCTGCCATAATAGTCACACAAATCATCGTTGTTATCATAACACCAACTGCTCGAAGTTTTAAATGCAAGGTTTTCTGCCATCCATACCGTCTCTCCTATTTGGACTGTTGCATATAGAGAAGTATCACGGATATCACAGAGTTGATCATCTTCTATTTCAAATGCACCACAATGGGTACGTACAACGTCTTCTGAGCTCAGATTAGTATTATTCGAACTGTTGTTAGGAGTACTCAAATTTACTGATTCATTACTTTCACTTGATTCACTGCATATAATGAGTAGCAGACAATCTTGATCTTCGCAATCAATAAAACCATTATCATCATTATCAACAGAATCCGAGCATCGTATTAACGTGTCCTCTTTCTCTAATGCTCCAGTATCGTCTATCTGTGAACATGAAGTATACAATAGAACAAACACTACACCACACAGAAAATAGATATTTTTCATACCACACCTTTATGAGTCACTTCAATGAACCCTCTTCTCTACGCCACTGAAGTATGGTTAAAATTTAAATTGGTGTACTGAATCCCTCATCCCATCGCCAGTGAAAATTTAGTATTTTATCGCATTCCCCAAATACCATATCTTTTCTCTTTTAACAATCTTTAGAATTTTGACCAGCGAATTGCATTCATTTGGTGAATGATCGAATAGTATCGCTATAATACATCTACAGTCGCCCAACGGCTACTGCTGCTAACGCTCATTGCCTGTTGATCGCTAAAGTCCTCTATTCTGGAAGTGATCCTAAAATTAAATGTATCCCTACAGATACCCCATAAAAAAACGGATGATAATCTCTATTATTATATTGAGCTCTGTGAAATTTAAAGTTCAAATCAGAATAAAACGAGAACCGTTTCATAATATTAGTTTCATAACCTACACCATTAGATATCCCAAAGTAAGTGCCTTCATGACCGGATCCTTCACTTTCTATTGTTTTAATTTTTAACAATGACGGACCTAACATCAATCGTACATAATGAAATTTTCCTAAATGTATTTTCCTAATATAGCCAACATCAAAGTAATCAAACTCAACACGATCAGCATATGATTCATCAACCTTATCGATACTTACATTAAGAAACGAATAATTAAAATATATACCATTATGAAAACCAATCTCTATTCCAAAATCAGGCTTAAACGTTGTTACACTGTCTTCACTATACATGTTTATTTCTCGTGATTTATTTTCTGTAGTTTTATAACTGTATTCTTGTGTCATAAAACTTAAGCCTACATTTATCTTGAATCCATATGGTTTATATCTATTCTGTATTTTCTTTTTATATTTATAATCACTTTCGTATTTACTTTTTTTCCGCTTAATTTCTAACCAATCATTTAACTCTGCAAACTCTGGTAAATCGTTATACGGATCAATTACAGCACTATCCTTTGAGGCAGTACTCTCGCCAACCATGGTTACAGAGCTATCAGCGTCAGTTTCACTTACCGCATTTATTGTTTCAGTATGTAACTCTTCAGATGTGCTACCCACCTCAATGGAATCACTTTTATTTTCAATTACTTCAGTCATAATATTACTACCAGAATCGGAGCCTATTTTAGATTCCGAATATGCCATCGTTACAAACGTTAATAGCATCAAATAAGTCAATTTTTTCACAATTTCACCTCTCTATAATTAGATTTCAAATATTAGACGTTTAGAAAGTTAGAATTGTTCATCTTTAATTTAAATGAGCATCATTTATATATAAAAATCGTATTTATGTGGAGAAACCACCAATAAGGGGTTATAGTGGTTGTTCAATTGAGACAGCAAGAGCCTACATTTAACTATTTAAACGGAAATGTTGACCTGAGACAAGGGGGGATCACTCGGGCAAAAGCCACTCTCATATAAAAAATTCATGAACATATCCAGAGGTGTACCCAGAATCCGGCTTATCTAGGGCTCTGCTCCTTCTACTAGATTCTATTTGTTGCGTGCTTTTCCTCTTGGGCCCAGAAGTTGATTATCAATACTGCCTCACCTAAGAAATTTATTTGCATCGGTTTTTCACACGTAATTAGGATGATGGAGGGTGAAATGAGCGGCCAATATAGGTGTAACCATTAGGTGATACGGCTTATGAGTCATATGAACCCAGTAATGGAATCAATCTTATTTAAACTTGACCTACATCAACGCCATACAGTAGTGTTTATTATTATTTTGATAGGTAACTACATGGAGTAAGTGGTATACAACTCATGATTATTTTGAAGAACAAGTTGCCGCATATCACTTTTAAAAGCAGGAGAATACTATGAATTTATGGACACCTGAGACATTAGAAATAACCGGTGGTAAAAAAGGCATTACCATGCAAAAAGTTCCGCATAGCTACTCAATGCAGACAATACAATTAACATTTGAGCCTGGCGCTAGTATTGCGCCTCATTCAAGCCCTTTGAATGTTCTTTTCTACGTAATAGAAGGCAAAGGAATGGTAACTATTGGCGATGAAAAGCAACTGTGCTCAGCGGGAACCTATATCGAAAGTCCAAAGGATTTAGATCACGGCTGGGAAAACCAGAGTGACAGCACCTTTAAAGTTTTAGTTATTAAATTATCCTAATCTACTAAAGAAAATATTTTCTTCCCTGCAATCCTTGCAGGTATTGCGAATAACCCATGAAATTTATTCAATGAGTGATCGTTTGTATTTACATGCCTACAGTATCACCTTTAGGCATGCTGTTACGCAAGAAGAAGTTTCGTTTAGTATTAATCCGGGCTTTTAATTCCGACCAGCATTTGTGCACTTAAATAATATCACCAGTAGAATAAGTGCACTAAACCCCCTCTTTTAACACCCTATACACATTTTAAGTGCACCAAGTAGTGCACTTAACAGTACACTTCTTATATTTGTCCCTATGCATGTGAATATATACAACTATCTCGACTACAGTCTCTACCTCCGTGAGTGGTACAAAGAGAAAAAGGTTAAGGCTCCTGGTACAACGCTGGAAAACCTTGCACAGTCTATCGATATTTCGTCAAAAAGTTACCTGTCGAGAATTTTCAATGGCTCGAACCCACTATCACATCGCTCTCTTAAAACGATCCTCCCTCTTTTTGAACTTTCTCCGCCAGAATCCGAATATTTCTATCAACTGCTCTCTCTCAAACACGCTCAAAGCGATAGAGAGAAAGAGAATGCTTTGACAACATTAGAGAGCATTCAAAATCCAGAAACCTCTAAAATCCAATCAAAGAAGTACCATTATTTTAGAAAATGGTACACACCGGTGATACGAGAACTCGCCTGTTCTTCCCTCTTTAAGGGTAGACTCGATGATCTCAGATACTATATTACTCCTACTATTTCACATGAAGAGATACGGAAATCTATTGAGTTATTGCTCCAACTGAATCTCATTAAAAAAGATGGCGACCAATATGCTCAGACAGACACAGTTATTGCCGCTACAGACCCCGAAGACTATGTTGCCCTCCGAAAACATCAAAAAGATATGATGGGTATGGGAATAGAAGCACTTGAACGCATACCTGCAGAAGAACGGAATATTCTAACCTGCACTGCTGGTGTATCACATGAAGGATATACCGAGATTCAACAAGCGGTAACCCATTTTCAAAATACCCTTGCTGATATTCTCCAAAGACAGCATCGTGTAGAAAAATGTTTTCAAGTCAACCTTCAGTTTTTTCCTCTCTCCCGTTCGTTATCTAAGGGAAAAGGGGCGTCGTGAAAAGCTTTGTATGTCTCATTAGTATGCTGTTGTTATCAATAGGTTGTTCAGTTTCTGTAGACTCTGATAATGGAACCGGGCGCATAACCGGTGGTACTATCATCACCAATACTGTTTCACTCTTAAAAGCGAGCACTGCAGATAAGGCTCCCCTTATTATTAACCTGTATCGTACGGATGACCCCCACACCATTGTTCAATCAACAACGCCTGATCACACAGGGCAATTTGTATTCGACAACCTTCCTCTTACACGCTACGATATCCTTTCGAAAAACAGTGCCCTCGGTACGCTTTTTCCTAATATATCCCTTACTGATACTGTCCCCTTTGTTCATATTGACTCACTCGTTTACTATCCCGTGACTCCTGTTTCGATACTCCCTGGTTCGCGCCCTATACACGCTCTCCTGTTTTATAGCGACACCCTTATGGTAGACAGTAATGGAACCTATCACTTTGATGTAATCCAGTTTGATACAACAAAAAGTACCGTTCCTGACCAAAGTCTTATAATCATAGAATCAGTTGGGACTGAATTAACCGAAACCTCAATTTCTGTACCACTGGATGTAACGACCTTTACCCTTTCTTCGAGTAATAGTGCTGATAGTAGTGCTGACAATAGTGCCAATACTAATGACGATACAAGTGCCGATGTATCTGATGAACCAAGAAGTAGTAGCACTGTTTCAAGTGCTGATAGCTCCACTGAAAGCAGTGCAGTGAGTAGTGCACATGCAAGTTCGTCTTCATTTATACTATCCAGCACTCCAGAAGTGTTACTCTCCTCTAGTGAACCAGTATTGAGTTCTTCATCAATTGATGCTGATACTGATCCCCCTCAAACCGAGACTCCTTCTGTCCCCATTTTATCGGAAAAGATATATGGTGATTTTAAAATTACTACACAAGTACCGGCCAATTCTTACACCATAATTGACTCTATACCCATAACAGTCACCCTTACGAATATCAGTGACACTGCAGTACTATTCTATGCAATAGGGAGCAGCCCCCAAGAATGGTTGAAGCTTTCATTTCTCGATTTAGATTCCACTCCTTTTGGTATACTCTATCCTCATGGTGATAATGAAACAATGAACCTCCACAGCGTAGAGTTCGTGGATACGCTTGTTCAAATAGGCTATTGGGATAAGAGTGACTTTAGCTATGCAGATGGGAGAATCGTCACTACAATTCCAGCCGGCACATATCCGATTATTACCTCTGTCCCTTTGTTAGATACTGTAAATCAGAACTCTTTTAGTTACATAAGAGATACGACGTTTATTACCATCACAGAGATCACCACTATGGGTAATACCCCGAACAAGTGAGATAAAAACTTCAATCAGTTTCTAAAAGCAAGATCCCGCTTATCCAGGTCTCTGCTCCTTCGACCAGATTCTGTTTCAGATACTCCATACTTCATTTTTATTTCTTGTTAATTACTACAGTGAGCATTTTAATTGAATTTTCCAATAATCGTCTCCCATCGAAAGTTCATCAAATAAATTATACCCATAAGCAAATAAAATGTTAAATGACAAACCTAATGGAACCAATTCGATTGTTGCATTTAGATTAGCTTCAACCGTAGAGTAATTAAATTTGTCTGTATATTCGTTTAAGTTTAGTTGATTGTCAGCAATATGTTTTTGTCCATAAAACAACTCTAACACTAATTGCTTTAAATGTACTTGTTCTGACGCTGGTATGGAAAATGTTTTAGCTATGTGCCATTGTGGTTTAATATGAATTTGAGTAAAGGGGTAATACATTGAGTAAGAGCCTGCTCCAAGAGTATTGAATCTATACCCACTTTCGATATACGAAAAACCAAAACCAACTCCTGACGAATGTACTCCTGATACGTTAACATATCGATTGATACTTCTTTCAAATGCAGATGCGCTATCAATACCTGACTGAGGCACCCCCTCTCCACTGGCACCCCATGTTTCTCTTTCAATGGTATAGCCGAAAGTTGCACGATAGCCTATGTGATTGAGTAATTGATGAGATGAATCTTCAATGCCTTTAGATACCGCCCCTTCGAACCCCCAAATATACCGTGTTTTATTTAAAGTCAATACGGGAATAGTCTGGAGCTCATTATTAGGTACCCATGATATTCGCTCTGGGTAGGTGTAGCCTGCCGGATTGATTTTAAAACCATAGCCTCTGATAGTTGCTGTATGCCCCCAATAATTGATGCTTATATACCCATGCAATGATTTCTGATAGGCTATTTCACTCTCATTAGGATACCACTCAATTCCACCAGTTTCAGTAAATTGAGACAAGCCGAGTTCTAAATAAAATGTGATATTGGTATAAATACTCAGCTCTCGAAACAACACACCTCCATGCTGAACCTTTTCAAGATCAGTAACCCCATTCCAATTATTTATTGCGTGAGAAGACTGTCCATTATCAAACACCATTGAACTCACGATACTTTCATTCTCTAATACTTTCGACTCTCTATAGAGCACGAGTGAAAGCCATGAATGAGTCAATCCGCCAAATAATCGGAAATTTGTTTTATAGGGCATTGTTGTTTTTCCAACAATTCTCTTGAGTTGATTAATTGTAACAAAATTATTTTGAAAGGGAGCATTATAAACACCAGTAAAATCTTTATAGAATGAAGTCTCTTCTGTATCGAGAAACTGCATAGACGTTAGAGGCTGGGAAAAATCTGGAAGACTGTTATCTATCCCTCCGCTCTGAATTGAATAATCTATAGTGACGGTTGGTTTGGGAAGTTCCACTTCAGCATAGAGAGATGAAACCATTATTACTACGAATGTACTCAGTATATATTTCATGAAATTATTTTAACGTTAGCATAGAATAGAACCTAAAATAGAATTTTGATGACTTTTTACTAGCCTCGGGCATTGCATAGAAATATTAAATCCATCGTCAATTACCCCACACAGATAACTCACTCTGTTCGCAAATGTAAATTTAAAGTAACATTTACGAATTGCCAGCTTTAACTATAGCTGGATTATATTTTAAGACAAAGCACACAACTCAAATAATCCGGTTTTTATAGAATAAATAACTCAAAGCGTATTTATTCGTAAAACCATAGCGACACTGTATGAAAAATCTAAGTCTTATCCTAACACTCATAACGGTATATTCACTCTTTAGCTGCAGTAACACTACCCTTCAGGATTCTCATTCTGACATTGAGGAAAAACAAGAATTCAGTTCTGAAAACGCTACAGAAGATACATTAGAACTCAGCTCTCATGAATCATCTTTCGAAGAAACTCCTTCCCACATCAATACCTATTCAAGCGGTGAAATTCCGTTGAGCCAGAATGAAATGGCACATTCATCTGTGATAGAAACAATAAGTACTTCAACGTACTCTTATTCAAGTGATATAACTACCACAAGCTCAACATCAAACAGCACTCATTCACACCTACCTATACTACGAGAAGAAAACAGAGATCGTGAAGAGCTCAATGGAGAAACACTCTTATCCACAGCTGATTGGCGCGATTCATCTCGATTTGTTTTCCATTCAGATTCACTCTATACCTATAACTTGTTAATTAAAACAAATGACCTGGCACGCATTGATGCCGATCCGACTGCAGAGGAGTATGTACCAGGATCGGTTGTATTTCATGGTGATACAATCAACGATGTACTTATCCGATATAAGGGCTCTGAAGGTTCCTGGTGGCCCTGTGCAAAGGAAAATGGAGAAGATGGTTCAAAGCAGTGTAAGTTATCTATGAAAATTAAATTCAATACCGATCAAAACCCTGATCGTCTCTTTTATGGATTAAAAAAACTGCAGTTTCATTCAATGAATCATGGCCCATCATATATGGGTGAACGTTTTGCTTATTGGGCCTACCGAGAAATGGGTGTTCCCGCTTCTCGAACGACCCATGTTCGACTTCTTATTAACGGAAAGCTCGAAGGGCTCTTTTTATTGATTGAACAAATTGATGGAAGATTTACCCGCTATCGCTTTAATGATGATGGTGGTAATATTTACAAACACTACTGGCCCCTCAACAAGGCAAAAAACTTTTCTGATTTATTAAAAACGAATGAAGAGGAGGATGATCATAGCGTTGTTAACAATTTTGAAACAGCTCTTACTACCGTCCAAAACAAAGAAGAATATAAATCATTCATAGATACATGGGGTGATTTAGATATACTGCTCAGGCATGTGGCTACTGCCCAAGCAGTTCTGAGCTACGACACCCCTTTTATGGGTACCTGGGTCAACGCACAGGCCAATGGGCATAATTCATATTCAGTAGTGTTACCTGAAAGCCAAAGGGTTCTTATGATTCCATGGGATCATGACATGGTTGATGAATACTATCAGCATCTTGGACAAAGTTATTGGCCCGAACTCGATGATATCTGGTCGGTCAAAGGGTATCCGGGGTGTTCTTTTACTCCCTCAACACCGTATGAGAAATATTGGTTCTGTTATCCCGACGAATACCGTACCGTGTTTGATGATTTATACAATCGAGTTCAAAGTAAGAGAACTGCTATCTTAGATAAATGGAAACAAATGATTGAACCCGTTGTTAATGAAATGGAACAAAAAAAGGTTCTTCAAGCTGGCTACCCTTCAAGTCCTCAAACACTGTTAAGTTGGAACAAGGCTGTAGCAGACCTAGAAGGATTATTAAGTGATCAGGATGCGGTAGTGGATGAGGTGAAGCAATCTATTGGCTTGTAAGCATGAAAGCCCTAATCCAGCCTGTTCATTATTGAGGGTACTGGATATCATTCATAATTGCAACATATACCACACCCCGCAAAGATTGTATGCCCCGGCTGATAAATAGTGGATTTATGCTACTGTATGAGTGTAAAAAAATTAAATTTTTCGTCTCACCCATTAATGTTCAAGAGAAGCACCGTTATGAAATCCAGAGCAATTGTATCAATCACTATCGCACTCATATTTATTGGTATGGCTGTGACCGGCATTATGAGTTATCTTACCAAATATGACAAAACCTTATCGGCTGTACACACAATATTTAGCCTCTTGTTTGTCGGTGCTACTCTGTTTCATATTTTTAATAACTATAAGCCCTTACTCAATTACTGTAAACATAATAAAACGCGCATTTTTTCACTGCTCCTCCCCCTCATTATAGGAGGTGTTTTAGCAGGTGCCCTCTTCTCTATTCCACCATTTAAGAATATTATTGAATTCGGCATATCTATGCGCCAACAAGATGAATTGAGTAAGAAGACAGAATATGTAATAACGACTAAATCAAAAGAGACCGGTGCAAGCATTAAAATCGATTTTAGAGCTGGATCAGAATATCTCACTAAGAAAACACTCCCTGATGGACGCACCCTTACCATAACCCCTCAGGTTGCGGTATGGCTCCAAGATGAGACGGGTAGGTACCTCGAAACATTGTATATCTCTGGAAAATCAGCAACGGGTAACTATAGCGGTGGTAAGAACCGTCGTCCAGGAGCCTTACCCGTTTGGAGCTATGCACGCAATATTAAGTCTGCAGATGGATTGATGATGCCCGATTCTAACAATGCTGTTTCAGATGCAGTTTCAGGAGCAACCCCGTTGACCAGCTATTCTGTTCTTACCAAATACTCCCAAGACACTTCACTGAAACTCATGATTGAGTTCAATAAATCATTCGACTTTAATGACCATTTTAATAAAAAGAATTTTGCACACGATTCCACATATGTTAAGAACCCAAACGGTCAGCCGTCACTGGTCTATTCTGCGAATCTTAACGGAGATACCAAGCTCGTATTGGCTCACCTCATTGGCCATGGTCATATCTCGGGTGGCGACGGAGAGATACATGCAGATGTGAGTCACATTACCTCTGCAGCCAATATTTTCAAAGGGATTATTGTCGAAACAGATACGAGCACCAAGATTAAAAATAGTATAGAGTAATCAGTGTCGATACACCCTGTGTAGAGTTATGGCATTTGCGCTCTTAAGATGAGAGCACCCCTAAATGCTCAGATAGGATATCGGTATCTCCCTATCTGAATCCCCAATTTTGCTGTAGGTCCAGTGGCTCGTGTACGAACAATCACCAGATACACCCCCACCGGTTACATTCGTTTTAAAAGAGTCGTGAGTGATTTCTTCAAGCAGATCACCAACGTCAAAACGATCTACATTTCTATCTTCCCACTCATCAACAGCGATCAAGCTGTCCATACTCGTTTTCCTATTATCAATATGAGCCTCTCTTGTTTGTTGATTACTCAATACTAACCCTTGAGCGCTCACAGAATAGTCCCCTTTTCTATCATACCATTGATAGACCATATTAGAATCGATTGCAAACTGAATGCGCTCTCCTACAGAGTCAATTTCAGCCATGTCCATCCATTCAAATGTACTATCAGGCCTGAATCTGATGTAGCTATACCGCGGATCATTCGGTTCACAGACACCCTCATATTCATAAAACACCTCTCCTTCATAGAGGCCAGAGAAGGTAGCGACAGTAATTCCCCCTGAACTACTGCTATTGGTTATGTCATCTGAGGTACAACCGAGTACTGAGATAATGATGATAATGATGTATAAGAATTTCATTGATTTTCCATTTGTGTGTATGTGCTTATCTATTCAACGTATGAAAGGTCGATACTGTTACCTATGAATACAAAAGAGACAAAATCAATCATCAAAAAAGATATCGCAGAGATGCCCATATTTAGCAAATCATTCAAAGAAAAGTTCGGAGCTGGCAAAAAAGAAGGTCTTGAGCAAGGCGTTGAGCAAGGTTTAGAACAGGGCATCGAAAAAGCCCAAAGCCCCCCAACATTCTGCTATTACCCTACCCTCACCGGATCACTCGGGCAAAAGCCACTCTCATACAGACACCCTTGTAAAAAAAGAACTTTTAGAGAACCAGCAAGAGACCTACTCAGTATCACAACAAATATTGAACGGGCTTGTTCCTGGCATTATTTGTTACTTTTAACTTATTATATACTTAATTACCATTTTTAGAATAATTCATACAGGCCACTCGTAATACGGGTGGCCTTTTTTTGATTAAAATAATTCTAAGGGGGAAATGTATGACGCATTACTTAGAAGCACTGATACATTACGATCTCGCTAAATGCGACAGTCAAAAGCAATACTATCGTGATCAAATGCTGTATCTTAAACCTTCTATCCTCTCATATAATCTGGAGCGAAATCACACTGCCATACTTGAAAACTGGCACTCTAGTGTTCTCAGAGAACTGGTACCATTGATCGATTTTGATGAAAACTATACCTACCTCGGGTCACTTCTCACGCCTCCGCTCCCCGCCAAACAGGCGAAAGAAACAGTCACGCTCCTCCTTGAACATGGTTTCATTACCCGTACTGAGGGAGAACTAGGTGTTACCTATAGTCAAACCGATACCTTTCTCGAAACCCCTCCTAACCTCCCTAAATCACTCGCTATCAGAAATCATCAAAGAAAAACTATTGCACTAGGGGCCGAAGCTATTGAACGTTTCCCCAAAACAAATCGAAATATTATCGGTGCCACTTTTTCTACAAATGAAAAAGGCACAGAAGCAATGAATAAACTGATCAATGAATTTCAACGTAAAATGGTGAAAATTGTTTCAGAAAATGATTCTGGGTGCAACCGAGTATACCAGACCAATATTCAATTCTTTCCTCTTTCAAAAAAAATTGACGAATAGCTCATACGCTCTTCATTCTTACCTAACACAATCAAAGTTGACGACAACGGTAAATGAATGGATCGTTAGTAATAGTGCTGTTAGTATCTCTTGGAGTATCCGAAGTCAAGAATAGATACTATCACGATAACAGCCACCAATAATGGCATTGGACGGACGATTACTCTTCACCCACCTGCTCGACGCCCAAAAGAGTAGTGAGATTATTCATATTACTCAATAATGGTATTCGCCCCAGAATCAATTACTGCTGTTTTCTAGCCATGGCCTGCATCGAAGGATATTTTGGTGACTATAAGCCCAACAAAAAAGCACCCATTCAGAGAGGGTGCGACTGGTTTATTGTATTACGAAACCAAACTCTAGGCCTAAACGCAATGTAAGTCCCACTGTATGCTCCATATTTTCGGTTCCTGAAAACGTATCTTCACCCGTATAGAAAGAACCACTTGAACTGTTCTGTACACTTGATAATCCAATTCCCAAGTCTATGTCAAAGCCTACAAAAAAAGGGCTGTCTCTATCTGTTGCCCATTGTAACCTAAAAAATACTTCTGGTACTGTTACAGAATCATACAGTCTATATAATGCAAACATGGTGCCTATTGCAAAATTGTCTGAAGCATCGTCAAAGAATAGAACTGATCCTGCAACACCAAAGCCACCATATTTTCCAAAAACATTAATTGGCTCAACGCCTACCATAACACTCTGAGTCTGAATATAAAATGCCCCTACTCTAGCAGGCATTACTAAGTCATTTCCTCCCATACTTGAAGCTACCAACACCCCCAATGGCTTAACCGTAAACACATAATTAGTGGCAAACGCCGATGTACATAATAAAAATACTACAATAAATGATAATTTCATTTTTCTACCTCCGTGGCAAATATAACCAAGTAGAGAGAGGCCTTAAAGAACATTCATTGCAGAATAGCGTTACACGTTCAAACACTAGGCTACATATTTTATTTATTTTAATTATTTGGGCTTATAAAAGTGAGACCCTATGCAGTATCCTATAATGCCAGCAATCTCCCCTGTGAATAGCTCACAAGGCACAATAGACTTCTCGGTATATAATTTGTAATTCCCTGTCCTATCATTTAACTCATTACAACATTTTCTATATTTGATAAACGGACCCCTATGAGAATCACTATGTTTACTATTCTGAAGCTTCTTCCCCTTCTAATATTCCTCGGCATCATATCCTGTGATATTGTATCTAAAGAACCTGGTGAAACACTCAGTTCACAAGATTCCACTATTTCTTATTCAGAGCGAGGCAATTCTTCCTTTACTAACGCTGACAATTCTTCACATGAAAACAGCATGTCTTCAGCACCATCTTCTCCAGAGTCATCAACTGAAAACAGCTCCAATACTCAATCATCTAATGAAAAGAACGAAGAGTCTAATTCAAGCAGTTCAGTAGCAACTGTCAGTAGTGTTGATTCAAAACCAAACACTTACAAAGAGCGCAATGGCTTATTAGATGTAGGAAGCTGTAATGGAGTCCCCGTAACAGCCCCCTCAATTATACATCTCCCTATTACCGTCTATGATCATACCGATACATGGGATGATTTTGGGAGCCCGTCTATTCGCACCTACCCCTCAGATTACTATTACGATACCCTCATTGTAGTAGACAGTCTCAACAACCTCGATACAACTATTCGAAAAAAGAGCACTGGATTAAACTCTGGGAGAGCTGTTACGGGTATGGTTAAAAAAGAACTGGGCCTCAATGGCCTCCCTCAGCTCGATTCAATACACACAGACAACGACCATTTAGAAGAGTGGTGGACCGAAGCGGAATTTAACAAAATCAACACTACCGTTCCTTTTCTCTATGTAGGAAACGGCACCTATCAATATTGGGATGACAACTTTTTTCCCCTGGATTCTCCAGAAGCAACATGGGAATCCCCCGATACCCTTAACTACTATTTTGCAGCGCACATGCAGCATACTTTTTTGTATGACGGCACACCCAATCAACTATTTGAAATGGGTGGTGAAGATGATATCTTTGTATACCTCAATGGCACCTTAGTCATCGAACTCGGTGGTCCTCAGTATGGGTTACTCGACACCTTTTCACTATCAGAAGAACTCCAGCAATTAGGGATAGAAGCTGGTGATTCTATTACCCTCGACTTTTTTATTACAGAGCGTAAGATGCTTAACTCCAAGGCCTATATGTCAATAACGGCACCCTGCTTTTTCCATAAGATTCTTCCCATCGCTCCCGCCGACTCGTATGATGCCTCGACCTATGCACATTGCACTGAAAATGAGATACCCGTTAAAGAGACTCTCTGTAATATAGGGTACAGCAACGAGCGTACCCAAGAAATAAATACAATCGAAGAAAACAATAAGGGCTTCATTTACCTGACTCCACTACAAGATGATTTTTCTTCCCTCATATCTTCCTGTACGACCTGTAAAGGGAACGACACCTTGACTATTACCAAAGGAGCACTTAGGTACTCAATAGGTAGCTGGGAACACTTCAATACCCCCCTGCACACTATAAGCCAACATACTCTCAATTCAGGTGAACATGCAACCCTCTTCACCTTTGAGATTGAAGAAATGTTTGAAGATATTTATCCCTATGCAAGAGAGGAGTATGCACCCAATAAAATAGAGTTATGGAATAGTGACTCAACCTACTCCCTCACCTTTAAGCCCCAAAATATAGATGTCCATGGGAAATTTAAAGAAAGTGAAACGACTATTGATTGGAAACTCATAGAAACACACTGTACTCATCCTTCCTGCATCGAATCAATGTGAAGTAAATCAATATTCTTTTAGATGTTTATAGTGGCTGTACATATGAGACAACCATAACCGGTTTTGTAGTGAGTATTATACCCGGCTATGCTCAATCATAAGAGGTTCTCCATAAGAAACCTCCCGTGCGTGTACTCCTTCAAACAGAATAGAGAGATCTTCAACAGCTTTATTCAACACATTTGCTTGAGCTGACAACTCTTCACTTGCCGATGCAGATTCTTCTGCCGTGGCGGCGTTGCCCTGTACTACTTCCTCCATAGAGGTAATTGCGGTATTCACCTGTGTAAGTCCGTTCGCCTGTTCCTCACTTGCAACAGAAACTTCTCGTATCAAATGATTTACTTTTGCAGCCGCGGTATCTACTTTGGTGAGAATATCGTGTACACTCTGAGTCACCTCAACCCCATTATCGGTATTCCTCTGTGACTGTTCTATTAATTCCGCAGTGGTATTCGCGGCCTCTGCACTTCGCTGAGCTAAGTTACGCACCTCTTCGGCCACTACTGCAAAGCCCTTACCAGCATCTCCGGCTCGAGCTGCTTCAACGGCAGCATTGAGTGCCAACAAGTTTGTTTGAAATGCAATTTCATTAATATTTTTAATTATCTTCGCTGTTTCATCGCTCGAACCCTTTATCTCGGTAATAGCCTGCGACATCTTATCCATCGCGTGTTTGCCATCTTTGGTCAGATTATTGCTCTCTTCAGAAAGGCTTTGTGCTTCTCTGGCATTTTCCGCATTCTGTTTTGTCATAGCGGTCATCTCTTCGACAGTACTTGAGATTTCCTCCGAAGAGGCTGCCTGTTCAGAGGTGCTTGATGCCATGGTCTGACTTGAACTCGACACATGATCAGCTGCAGCGGATACTTGATCTGCACTCATGCTTAAACTGGCTGTTATACTACGAATTCGTTTTCGTATATCTTTTACAAAAACCAGCCCTGCAGCTATAAAGAGCACAATTAAAATCAATGATATTCCGACAACCATCCAAATAGTTGACCATATGGTAGCAGAGACCTCATCGCGTTTTTTATTCGCTATAACCTCTAGTTCATCGATATACACACCAGTTCCAATTACCAAATTCCACGGTTTAAACTGTTTTACATAGCTGGCTTTGGGAAGTGTCTTAGATTTATCATTCGGGTCGGGCCATAAATAATCAACAATCGCATCACCCGATTTACTGCTATTTGACAGCTCAACTGCTGCCTGGAAAAGATTTTGTGACTTACCCATAGCGCAGTTATACTTTTCATTCTTCAAAATAGTGTTATTCAACTGTTTCGCTACAGGGTGCATAATCATTTTGGGGTACGGTAATTCTGTATTATTGATCCAAAGGTATCCGCGCCCTTCACTATAGCGCATACTTTCTACGATAGCGTATGCCTGTTTTTGAGCATCTAATTCAGAAAGCTCTCCAGCACTTGCCTTATTCTGATACGATTCAAGAATCGCAAGAGCATTTTCAACAATATGCTGTAACCGCGTATTAGTTGCCTCTTTATATTCAGTTTTAAAGTCATTTATTGTTTGAGTCCCAAATGAGTTCAAACTATACACACTGATACCACTAATAATTAAGGCTATGAGAATATTCGTAGCCAGTAACATAAATAATATCCTAGAAGTAATACTTGTATTTTTCATGCGACACCTCCCATACCCACATAAATTGGGCAGTGGCACTTACCTCTGCCTCTGCCTCCATAGTCTACCCTTATTTTAAGCAATACACTAGAGAAACAGAGTAACTCTCAGTGAAGTGTGGAATTACAGGCACTATTTAGGTAATAGAGGTACTGAGTAAATATCAAATAAAGCCCGTGAGACGTATCCCACGGGCTTGTAAAACACAATAACCTGGCATTACTGTGTTTTAAATACCTTGATAACCATTCCTTCATTATTATACCCCGCTATGAACAACCGGCCTTCACGGTGCAGCGCATCAATAAAACTGAATGAGGTGTGTTCACCGGTCAGATCCCATTGGTTGCGGACATACCCGTCAAGATCAATATGATACAGCATTCCGTCACCGTTCACATAAATATTCTCATCATCTACCATGGCAAGTCCCAGAGCGCCGCGATACTCCTCAAAGAGACCATTCGCTATCGAGTTGCTCCAGTTGCCATCTTTAGCAATTACCACTATGTGGTTCAATTCATTACTGACCACATAAATGTTATCGCCATACAGTGCCATATCAATAAAGCTATCGGCTTTGTCTCTCTGCATTCCGGGTATTCTAATAACCTGGGCAAGGGTAAAATCCTTCAGACGGATTTTGTAAATCACATCATTCAGACGGTCGGCAACATACGCGTATTCCAAATCAATCACCACATTTACGGGCTGTATTTGTGAAAAGGGAACCAGAGCGCCAATATCTAACTCGGTAATATACTCCTGCCCTGGGCCATAGATCACTACCCGTTCACTATTCAGATCACACACCCACAAATGCCCTGTTGCAGGGTCGCCCCCCAAGCCATGAGGTCCCGCTACTCCCATATCCATATAACTGTATGACATATCATAAGGATTTACGGTATACAGTCTATTACTCAAATATGAGGTGAGAACAATCTGTCCATGCTGTTCAGTCATGCCGTAAAAAAAGTCTCCGGGATAGCGATTGTCATAAAATGAATACTCCCCTTCAAATTGCAGTGACGACTCTACTGCATATTTGGGACTCCCCCGATCATAGGTACCAGCAGCGGTATTATTAGTGTAATCTCTATTGGTAGTATCATAGGTTGTGGTATCATACTCTGCACGATAGTCATCCTGATAATCAGTATACTCTTCATTGCGATCATTCGCATGTTCATAACGTGTATCGTCAAAATAGATATCATCATTAGTGTACGCACTATCATAATACTGATCACCGTTGTCGTAATAGTCACTGTCATTATACGGGGTATGAGTCTCATTCGCATACTCATTTGAGTCATTATAATAACCAGAATCTCCAGAGGGATAATAATCATCGGAACTATACATTCTATCGGCATCATAATGTTGTGAGCTGCTACTTTCCTGACCTTCGGCAACAACATCCAGAATATCACAACCACTTATTCCAACCGCTGCAATAGCGAGCATTAGAGTCAGTATCACTTTTATTATTTGAGTTTTCATCGTTATTCTCCACCCGTTAACTTACTCTATATATTGGCACAATTGGAGATACTATTAAGCCCACGTCCTTCATAGTGTGATCACGGTCACCCTATTCATCAAAAACGTCCGGTTATCGTGACCACTATCACACATGTCGGTTGACCTTTACCCATTCTTTGACCTATTTGACAATCAAATTTGAGCACTCTGGACTCAATCAGTCACTCTCACCTTTCACACGGCCAACATTCCAAATGCTTTCAGCTTTTGCGCCAATAATCCAGAAGGTAATGGCCAAAACCGCAAAGAGCAGCGCCTTATGAGTAGTATCCCAAAGGTATTCAAAAAAACGAGTGTAGAAATTGATAAAGAGAAAGGTTATCCCAAACCCACGGGTCATACTGTCATCATTTTTAAGACCATGATATATAGAACCAAGGGCAATGAGACCAAAGAGGAGCGCCCAATGAACGAGTTCATATTGCTTTACGAGTTCCCACTCATGAAGCGAACCATGATTTCCAAAGATCGACAATATCCAGAGTGCTATAAATAGACTCAATAGCGCTATTACTCGGGTTGACTGAGAAAAAAGCTTCAGTACTGGTACTCTTTTAAACACAATTGTGGTCACTATCAGGCCAATCCCCAACACGACAAATCGCATAGGATAGTTCATGCCCAAATAATACGCCCCCCAACCAGATGCATAGCCAGTCTCTGCACCAAGCCAGCCACACAATGTGACAAGTGCAAATATCCAAGTTAACTCTGAGCGTAACCACACCCCTATCACTGCATATATCATTGCCGCCATAAGTATCAACAGTGAGAAATGACCAGAACCAGTATCGAGTGCCTGTCCCAAAAATGCAATGGACACCGCTACCAATAAAACACCAGCAAACAACAACGACTCATTTCTAAAAGTCTTGAGGGGTTGGGTTAGTTGCAGCCGTTTAGTCCACGCAATAATACCCAAAGAAATAGCAAAGAACGTTATCGACTTTGCTATTGCCGGTGCATCAAATAACTTCTGGAACAGCATACGCAAGTAGTCATCCGCAACAACACTGGTGAGAGAAATAACGACACAGATAATTGAGATCCAGAATTAATACTTGATTGCTAAAACTTACAAAATTTTTATGAACCCGTTTATGGAGTGCGAGTATCACAATATTCATCTATTTCCACTGAAGTAACATTGTATAGAGCGTACCAATCTACTATATTGATAGCGACACATGCTTAACGGTGAGGGCCCCATGCAGCTAATAATGACATGTGCTCGCCCCACTAAAGAAAATACTAAAAAGCCTCCATCAACCTTTTATATCGTTTTTGTGCTAACTCAATTTCAACCTCAAACACCTCATCATCATCGTGGATCGATTCCACTAATTGATTGGTAGTTTTACGCAAGCGCATGGATAAAAAGAGTGCAATAGCTTTATACATTCGAGCTGCAAATCCCGGATCTTCTTCCATCTTAGCATAGAGCACATTAAAGGAAACGGCAATAACGGCTGACTCGTCCGAAGAAATAACCGAAACCTCAGGCAGCTGAGCTTCTAAAAAAGACATTTCGCCGAGCACTTCACCTTCACCGATATAGGTGATATCACTCGTATGATACGACATAATGGCAAATTGGCCCGAAAGAACAATGTACAGTTCCTTAACCGGTTGTTTTGCTCGAATCAACACTTCGGTGATTCCCATATTCCGTTTTTCAGAGTTTTCAATAATCCAATCCATATCCTCATCATGAAGCTGACCAAGAATAAAATCTATTTTTTTCATGGGTTCCTCCTTTAGTCACACCGTACACTTTTTCTTCTATTAAGTATACCATCAAACAGGGATTTTTAAAAGAGGTTTCCCCTCAAACCCAATATCTATAAGGCATTACAACAACTCGACAAAACTGGTACTGTTAATAATTTTTACACACTATCGTTTTTGATGTAAAACAGAGGTCACAGACTTGGGATATTAGTAAGCGAAGTGGCCAATTTGAGCATTATTAGAAGAATAGTTGTATTATTATAGTGCAGTATTTTTTTTAAAATTAGATGAGGTTTTAGATGAAAAAGCTCACGACTATAACAGGTATCGCATTAGCTATAATTGTCACCGGTATTGTACTATACAATAATTCAAAAACCTGTGACACCATTCCTCCCCTCAAAAAAGAAAGTGCACAAGATACCCCTATACCCAGTGACAATATAATCGTTACTATCTGTGCATTAAAAGACCATAGTTTCGAAGTGGCGCTCCAACTCCTCAAAGAATCTGACTTTGAAAAACGCACCGGTATTGTAGTTAACGCAATTTTACTTGAATTCGAGCCGATGCTGCAAGCCCATGAGCTTGAACTCTCCTCTAAAAAAGGATTCTACGACATTGTGTCCATCGATCAACCTTCACTGGGATACTATTTTACGCAAGGCTGGGTGCAGCCTCTCAATCCGTTTATGGAAAACCCCGCATTCCCTTCTCTTGACCTAGATGATGTCGTATCGGTATTAAAAAAATCAGGGGGCGAATGGAACAATACACAGTATGCCATTCCCTTGGGCAGTTATGGCTCTCTTTTTACCTATCGATCTGATGTATTACAAGCCGCAGGCCTCAAGCCTCCCAAAACATTTAAAGAATTTAGAGACCATGCTCGAAAAATTAATACCCCTCCAACGATGTATGGAACGGCACTTTTTGCACACCTTGGCGAATATATCACGGCCGACGCTGCTCCGTTTCTCTGGTCATGGGGGGCAGGGCTTATCAATGGAAGTGATGTAACCATCCCCGGCCTGCCCAAATATCGCGTTGCCTGGGATACCCCCCAGGGGCTCGCTGCACTAGAATTTTATGCCTCACTCTACACCGAAGGCCTTACTCCCTCCAATACACTCAATTTCGACCATGCACGCTATATTGGTGCCTTTCAAAGTGGAAAGGTCGCAATGGGCATTATGCCCGCAGAGGGAATCGGTGCCCCTATGGAGGATCCGGCAGTATCAAAAGTAATAGGAAAAATAGCCTATGCAAACCTACCGGGCAAACAACAACCCGATGGCTCCATTGGCCCACCACGGCCAGGGCTCGGTGCACATAGTCTTGCAATAAACAGATATAGCACCCATGCACAAGAAGCCTATTTAGTGATCCAATATTTAACAAGTATTCAAATTGGTCAAGAATACATTAAACGAGGGGGACGCCCTTTTCGCCTTTCACACTTCTCAAAAGATGCAATTAAAAAGTTTCCCTATTTAAAAGCAATACAAAAAGGAATGGAGACCGGTCGGTGTCGCCCTAATATCCCTGAGTACCCAGCAGTCAGTCATATTTTTTATACCGCATTCCATTCTGCGTTACAGCATGGAGCCTCAATATCAGAAGTGATGCGCGCAGCTGCGCAAAAAGCAAACACCGAAATACTCGAACCTCAGTACCCCAAAGGGTTATCCAATGAGTAAACCAAAAATGAACAATACCCGTTCATTAAGACTGGGAACCAAAGTAACGCTCTCAGTTGCAATTGTTCAAATAGTGCTCCTCTCTATCGCAGCGTGGCTCTATATTGGCCAATTAAACCACGACAATAGAGAAATTATAGAATGGCGTTCTCAGACTATTAGCAAAATTTTACAAAAACGTGTTGTTGATTTAAGTGGCTATACCGCAGAGATGCAACAAACACTCGGACTGAATATTGACTGTCACAATGTAATAAAATCAAATACCGAGCAGGATATAACCCATGTCGGTGTGTTTGGAACAGATGGCACCATTATTACCTATACCGACGAATCTGCATGGAATGCTATTCGTACTCATACTCTATTGAATGACTTCTTCAAAAACGCCTCTATACAGACAATAACTACCGATGTATCGTATCATGTGTTAATCCCTGTGGTAAATAACAATAATCGCCCCATCGCAGCCATTGACATTGGCATTTCAAAGAAATCAATTGATGACGCCATCTTCAATATCGTGCTCTACACCGGTATCTCATTTTTCGTATTCTTACTCCTCTCATTTGGCCTCATTAGCCTACTTCTAAAACATTTTGTCACAAAGCCGGTAACCCAACTCAGTGACGCAGCGCAATCCTTTGCCCAGGGTGGTGCCCATGTTAGCTTTAGTATTAACCGAAGTGACGAGATCGGGGCCCTTGCAGAAAGCTTTGCGGATATGCATACAACTATTAAAAAACAAATTTCTGACATTAATGAAACAAGGAACAACCTCTCAAGCATTATCAATTCCATGCCCTCTATCCTCATAGGTGTGGATACTGATGGCACAATTACCCAATGGAATAATGGTGCCGTCACGGCATCAGGGATTGAATCAAAAAGAGCTGTGGGCCTTCAGCTCGGTGCAATATACCCCCCTTTAGCTGCAGAAATGGATCGCGTACATGAAGCAATTAAAACAGGCCGAGAACAACATGACCCCAAGCGTTTTACTATCGTGAGTGGCCAACATCATTATGAAGACCTTACCATATTTCCACTCGTAGGAAATGGCATACAAGGGGCAGTTATTCGCATTGATGACGTGACCCAGCGGGTAAAACTCGAAGAGTTGATGATTCAATCAGAGAAAATGCTCTCACTCGGTGGTCTTGCGGCAGGCATGGCTCACGAGATAAATAATCCACTTGCGGGGATTATTCAAAACACAAATAACCTAAAAAACCGGTTAACAAACTCTGAGTTACCCGCGAATAAAAGCATTGCAGAGGACATTGGTCTCTCTCTCTCGGAATTGAATGAATATATGGAAAGGCGTGATATAGTACGCATGATAGACGCCATAAAAGAGGCAGGCAATCGAGCGACAACCATTATCACCAACATGCTTAATTTCTCACGCCAAAATGACAATATCCGCTCTTCTGAAGATGTACCGCATATGATTGATACAGCCATCGAACTTGCAGAATCTGATTATGATCTAAAAAAATCGTATGATTTTAAAGCAATACGATTTATTAGGGATTATGAAGACGACCTTCCCTTAGTCCCTTGCGAAGTATCAAAAATTCACCAGGTCCTATTGAATATTCTCCGTAATGGCGCACAAGCCATGAGTGAACACTATGCGGAACAGAAAGAAACGAATACAGACATTGAACCGCCGACTTTCACACTCCGCACCAGAAATGATACAGAAAAGTCCATGGTCTGTATTGAGATTGAAGACAATGGACCCGGTATCGATAGGGAAACTCAAAAACGTATATTTGAACCATTCTTTACGACGAAACCAGTAGGATCAGGAACAGGCCTCGGGTTAAGTGTCTCATTTTTCATCATAAGCGAAAATCATGATGGTGAAATGATCGTAGAATCAACCCCTGGAGCCGGTACAAAATTTATAATACGCTTGCCCATAGTATAATGGACACATGGTGGTGTATCCCTCTTTTAATGGGCTGTAATAATTCCAAAAGAGTAAGTAATTGATAATGAGGGCATTGGTTAACAAAGGGACCCGCAAACATTTGTATATTCATGCGGCACTATCCATACTGGATAGCAGTGTACATAAGAACCTTCAGGTGCCCAAATGACCAAACGCGATATCGAAACAATAGAAGACATTACCCTCTTTTTAACCAGCTTTTATGCGCAACTGACCGTTGATGAACGAGTAGTCCATATATTTGAACCAATCAATATGGAAGAACACATTGTACAAATTGCGAAATTTTGGGCTGGTCTTATACTCCAACAACCTGGATTTCAGGGCAATCCAATGGCCAAGCATTTCCCTTTGGGGCTCACGGCCGAACATTTTGAGGTATGGCTCCACTACTTCCGATTAAACATCCGTAACCATTTTGAAGGCCCCAAAACCGAAGGCGCTATTTTAGATGCAGAAGCAATCGGCGGCAATTTCAAACGCCGCCTTGGTCTGTAAGTCTTTCGTTAATCCATAACACAACGAATTGAATGAGCTCTACTTGAACTAAACTCATAAGAAGTAGCAATACTTAACCATGAATGCAGTGTCCAGACATACCGATAGTCCCCCGTTGTCGCAATCGAAGAACTCCACCAATTACCATCACGGCCTAAATCAGAATAGGCTCCATCATACTCTCTTGCTCCTCCGGCGAGTCCATCAAAACCGAATTCATCAAACCCATTACCATCCCCCTTGGTAATACCCGTAGTATTCCAACTCCCCACTGATTTGAGGCTCATTCCTTCTGATTCACCAACAAAAGATCGAACATATGTTTGTAATACTCCCCATTCAGCATAGGTTGGTAGGTGCCAGCCCGTTGGGCAAATACCTTGAAAAGGAGTAGTCTGGCTTTCACTATCTGAAAGAAGCCGTAAAGCTGTTGCATTGCTATCAATAGCTGCATTCCACTCATACAAACGCCCATAGGTATCGCAGTTTGCCGTTGAATCGCCATAACAATACGAATCTTCCGTGATAATGTTCAGATTTGCTGCCATCCACTTTTGGGTACCTATGGTTGCAACAGGATACTCCTGATTATCACGAGCATCAGTCATTATACTCCGCTGTATGGGAGTAGTTACTAGTGGCGCATCAATAAAATTATCAAAATTGAGAGAGCCCTTAAGAGTGGCAATTACGACGTCACTTTCCGGTTTGTTTGTCATATAGTTAATAAGAAAGATATCAATTATAATCTCATCAAAAGAGTATTCAATAAACTCCTGAACCATATAATATCCAACCCGCTGTACTCCGTTAACCGTATCGACAAAATTTGCACGGGTATACTGGTAGGCAATAAAAGGAACCGGCTCTGTGCCAGTTATGGTGTCAAGAGTCGTAATGTAGGACGGTTCCTCGTCGAAGTATCCAATGGCATCTAATGTTGTACGCAGGTTTTTTGGATTATTTTTTCTGCGAAACGAGATAGTTATATCTTTTGACCATGTATGAGAAGAATCTTGTTTCACTTTAAAATCAGGGGCATCAGAAGAGTCTATTATTGCACCTATTGGCCGTTTAAAGGTGATTCCCCGGATTGAATCAGTTACATAGAGAGTTGTATCTATAAGGTATTGAGTTTGAGATGACGATGAAACATCTTCCGCCATAGGTGAACTTGAGAGAGCAAGGCTTATGGGTGTCGATTCTGAGCATCCTAAAATGAGGGTTCCTAGTATTAGTGATATAATGAACTTCATACAGTTTCCAATATTAAAAAGAGGTTAAAGTTATATAGTAGTAATATATAACTCTATCGTGTAATTAAGATTTAGAAGACAAGAGACCATCCGAATCTAGATTTTTAGAAAAGCAGTATTTAAACGTAAGGCTTTATAGTGAAAAATCACCCCCACCTCCATATAAACACTATAGAAACAGAACCAACACATCCACCCTCCTCAATCACCCCTCCAGCTCAGCACACTCACCCCCAAATTCTATATATGTGGTTACACATTTAGGGGGAAACAAGCACATGTCACTTTACACTCACATAATCCTTTGCGCCTTGGTATCAATACTCATAGGATGCACCGATAATATGCGCCTCGAGACTGCAGTCTATTCCTCATCAGCAAACCAAGCCAGTTCAAATGAATTGATTATGTCGGGTAATTCGGTACCACCAGTTGTAACAGACCCAATAACCATCATAAAAAACTTTAGTTCCACCCCAGAGGAAGACTCTCCCGAAGAGATACTTGTCAGCTCTAGTAGCTCAGAACCTCAGACGCCACTCTCTTCTGTCTATAGCTCAAGTAGTGCTGCCCCCCTCTCGAGCGACCAAGTCAGTTCCTCTTCAGACTCAGAACCTGCCCATACCTTAATCACCAACGATTCAATGTATGTGCTTTTTAAAGAAGACGACATTAACCCCGATAGTGCGGTATATTTTGACACTGATAGTATCGGCGGCCAAATTGGCATATTCAGTAGCTCGAATTATGCTGGAGCGACAATGCTCTATGAAGACACCGACTCTACCACACACGATGGCTCGTATGCGCTTCACTATATTGGAACCAAAAGCTGGGGGGGCGTCGCCTTTGCCTTTGGCGATAGCCTCACTGACACAAGAGACCTCTCCTACTGGAGTGATGCAACCCTCTATTTTGATATAAAATCGACTTTCATTCCACAAATTGAGTTTGAATGGGGCTCTGAAACTACTGGTGACACCAATACACTGGCAATCTGGCTCGATACATTAGGTCTTAAGGATGACAATGAATGGACGTCCCTTGCGATTCCGTTGACAGAGTATTTTCTTCCTGAACACCTTGAAGAGATGCGTATTATTGCGAAGTTCTCTAAAGTGGCCACCGATGACTATGAGCTTAAGTTTGGTGGAGCATTTACACCACCGCATCTTAAATCGCCAGAGCAAGGAGCTGAGTTCTTTTTGGATAATGTGTATATTGGGGGGAAGCCTACGATTGATTGTTATTCTGAAGATAGTGTTGAGTATTGTCGGGGGGTTGAGGAGTAGGTTTTTCTATTCTTTCTCTTTCTCTCTTACTTTTTCTATGTAACTTTTTCTTGTTCTTCTATTTTCACCTTTTCCTTTTTTCTAATCCATAACTCCCAGGGCACCTGCATTGTACATCCAATGATTATTTGTGGCTCCACAGAAGAATTTAACCAATAATCATCGTGCACCATGAGACGTTTAAACCTTACTGCTGTGATTGATTGGAGCTGTACTTCATTAAGCTTTATTTGATCCTATGGAGAGCGCTGCATACTGTGAGATGTGCTTCGCACATGAAAAAGAAAACATTCGGACGCAGAATTCCTAAAATATTCTGCGTCCGACCCCATGGTGTGGAGCACTTAATACATTACAACCGCGACCTTACAAAACACGAATATACTATGATGTACAAATTACCTAAAACACAACTGAAAGGTTAAAACGCGACCATGTACATGATGATATTTTATCCTCAGTAATAGAGGCGCCACTATTCTATTCGGGTGTGCAGTGCAGTGTAACCTGGGCCCGATGTACAAAGCATTTGTAATGAAGCCCTCAGCAGAGTGCCTTTTATTCGTCAGCAAACATTGCTTCCTCACCCTACGGGTTTGCCTTTGGCAAATGCTAAATGCTCTCGCATTTAGAGGTCCAGTCTTTTGGGCACCCAAAAGGTCTGGCCGAGTCCAGGGCGGGGGCCCAGGGAATAATGCATAAAAAACAAAAAAACACCCCCACCACACCGCGTCCCAAATACCACAAGATAATATCATGAAACATACCCATCATTAAACTCAATACAACCCCGACCCAACAAGAAATATCATCAAACAAGCCACAAAAAAAACTTTATAAAGCGGATTTAAGCACATTTAAAAACGACCAACAAATCACGCCACTAACGCAAACAACAATGCTTACCCCAACAAACAAAACCAGTTACGATATACCACATTTATGTTAGTATTAGTGTTATAAATAGAATAAGAGAGCTACTATAGAGGGTCACACTATTTATGACATGCTTCTTAAAGGAGGAACATAATGCGAAAAGACAAAAATCCTTCTAACAATCCGGAGCGAGAGGCTGAGTCTAAAAAAAATACTTACGTACAAACAGACAAACGCGGTAAAATACTCGTTATGGATGACGAGGAATTTATTCAAGAAATTTTAAATGAAATGTTAAAGCTCAATGGTTATACTGTTGAACTTTCTTCTGACGGTGATAGCGCAATTCGTAAATATAAAGACGCACTCGATGCCAAAGAACCCTTTGAATGTATCATTTTAGATTTAACGATCCCCGGAAAAAAAGGGGGCAAAGATACGATCTCTGAGATTAAGAGCTTTGATCCTAACGTATCGGCAATTGTAACCAGTGGCTATTCTAATGATCCAGTCATGGAACAGTATTCACAGTATGGGTTTAAAGCGATACTCTCCAAACCATTTTCTATTGATGAATTACTCAAAACTATAGCGGAAATTACCCATCATGACCTACATCATACTCCATAAGAGCACTATCCCGCTTATAGAACACTGTATAAGAGTATTAGTAGTATCAACCCTGACATTTTTTCTATATAGT
>JAOPTW010000043.1:0-23542 GCA_051532035.1 Fibrobacterales bacterium
GTCGGTGTCGTCCCGATGTAGTCAGTGAAGAGATGACGGGTAAAACAACTGAGTTGATTCGCTCAATGGCCGCATATAATAGGTCAGAGGATTTGATTAATATTGGTGCCTATGTTGCGGGGTCAGACCCCGATGTGGATCTTGCAATACAACGCATGGGTCCGATTAATGATTTTTTGCAACAAGGAATGGGAGAGAAATTTGGCCCCGTTGAGATTGAAGAGAGAATATTTGAGCTTGCAGGTATTCAAATTTAGTGATGCTTGTAGGCTGGTGTAATGTGATGATTTAAACAATGGAAGTACTATAAAGTAGCGATATGAAAAGGTTTCGATTTAAGCTTCAAGCACTGCTCGGTTATCGTGAGAAACTGGAAGAAGATGCCAAAATGGCTCTTGGTGAAGCGGTACAACTTGAAGCAACAATGACACGAGAACTCGATTCAATGGATGAAGAACGCCATGAGGTCGCACGGCAACAGGGTGCGTTACTGGGTATGAATGTTGGTGGTGAACACTATATGCAGTTTATTAATTATCAACAGGACCTCTTCCGCAGGATAGAAGAAAAGATAGGGGATATTCAACAACAGCGAACTGTTGTTGAGGCAAAGAGAGTACTTCTTATACGGGCCACACAAAATAAGAAGGCGTTGGAAATTATACGTGATAAGAAAAAAGCTGAATTTAAAAAAGAACAGAATGTTATAGAAACAAAATTTTTGGATGATATTAGTCAAAGAAAACGATTTCTTGAATAGATGATGGATGTATGAAATATAGAGTATTGTCGGTAGCATGTGTGATTGGAATTACCACTCTGCTCGCCTTTGGGGGTGAGCGTGTGATTGGTGGTGTTACAGGCAGTACTTTTTTAGATGATGGCGCCGCACCAGACTCTATTGGTATTGGTTGGCCTACCGATCTCTCCATACTATCTGATAGCTCTGACTATACTTCATTGATAGATACTATTATTGGTGATACTTCCGCTGCGGGCGGAAAATCTTCAGAGGTCTATCCACTTGTTGAAGCACGAGGGAATCATAAGTTTTCGGTACTCTATCTCGCTAAAACGGACCGTCCTTCTTCAGAGACCTATATAACGGGTATTATTCAATCGATCTACCTTAAAGACTATAGCATCGATCAAGTTGATGTTCTCACCGATTCATTAAAGTCCGTCGCCGGCCAAGAGTATAAGTTGATGGACAATACGGTCTCTCCTATAGTAACTCTTGATTTTGGTATTAATGCTACAGGGGATAAATGGTATGGATTGTGGAATTCAACGGGGACTCATGCAAGAAAAACATGGGAAAACCAAATGCCGTTCCTTGAAAAGGATAGGGGTGAATACATTGATAGCCTACACAAGGATTACAGCACTTCACAACGGGTAAATATCGCGTCGACCTATACCGATGCTGCTGATACTGCACTCTATATTGGGTATGTTCAGAATATTATTTCACCGGCATCTGATAACAACTTAATACTTTCCAAAAACATCCTTCGATCAGGACTTGCAGCAGTAAACTCTACGGTAATTACGAAGGTGTATCCAACAACTGGAGCTACGTATCTCAATTCCCTTGATATGACAATTGATGGGTCTACGGGCAATTTAGTAGTTGCCTATGGAATATCTGCTATTAGTTTAGTAGACCCTCGCACAGAGTTAAAGTTTCGAGTCTTTGATTCTGACCTTAATGAGGTACGCGCCCAGCGTGATATTGTTGGGGAAGTACAGGCGACTCCACGGAATGGTGCACTGGGACCCAAAACTAAAGGTTTTGAAATTGTTGACCTTGGAAATGGCGTTATTGGTATGGTGTATAGTAAATATCAGGCAAGTAATAATCGCAATGTCTATTTTCGGACCTATAATCCAACAACTGATGATCTCTCTCCTGAAGTGCATATTTTTAGTGATGCTATCTATCCTTCACTCAGTGTCGATCCAACGAAAAGCCACATTGTTATCAGTGCTCTAAAAAAAATAAGTGGATCAGATTTTGATGATTTTGGTTGGAAAAATTTTGGTGGTTCTTTCTCTACCTATGAGATGTATCCTTATGGAGCTGTCTATGATTTGGAGCCGAGTAAAGATATCAATCCAGGTTCTGGGACTGTCTTTAAGGGTCAATTGACATCTGATCAAGTATCATTTACTACTGTAGATAGCGAATGGCGCCCACTCTTCTTCTGGTCGAGGGTCGATAATGCAATTGATGAGCATAAAAATGCGGTCTTTGTTTATAATGATGAATACAATGCAAAAATTCTTGTTTATAAAGATGTCGCAATTTACAAAGAATCGACACTCTATCAATCAGGAGTATTGCGCATATCTGATAGCTTTGATCCGGGAATTAAAAGTTTTGTAAATGGAGAAGACTCGGTTAATGTTCCACTGATTGAATATGGATGCCCACCTTGTGATACCAATATTACGATGCTGTTCAATATGGCAAAGGTGCCGGGGTTTACGGCGTCGGTTCCTCTTACTACTAACTTTTTGACTAATGCAGTAATTACTAATCAGTTCTATGATGGTGATTACTACAGCTATTCGTTTGGCTTAAAATCGTATTTTGATTACAAAAAAACACCAACCCTCGACTCTCTGCGGTTTACCTGGAACATTAAGCCTCAAGTTCCACGAGTTGACTCAGTAAAAATTGGTGCAAATGGTCCATGGATTCTCGGTGCAGTATTTAATAATAGTCTTCGACAAGTGGTGAATCGTTTGGATACTGTTTATGTTGCAGTCTCGGCTTATGATCATGATAATATCAGTGGATTAAATATCTATGCAAAAAATGGAGCGGTTATTACCGACTCCCTTACGAATCTAACGCCCGCAACGGGTTCTTATCAAGGGGTGATAAAAATCGCTCCAAAAAACATTGTGAATAGTGCCTATACGTTAAAATTTATGGCGCGTGATCCTCTCGGGTGGGAGAGTACTGGGGGGCTGCAAGCAAATATGGATTCTCTGGTGTTAGACTACTATAATATTGCACCCGAAGTGATGGTTTCTGTTGTAGTGCCTCTTATTAATGGTACCGATTCCATTCGAGATACCATTGCACTTGGCGCAAGCTTCCCAATCAACGTGGGTGATACGGCATGGGTGACTCTCATGACCAAAGATTCAAATGATGCGACTCTATCAGTATGGTGGAATGATAGTGACGTACTCTATGCCGATAGCACACTCAGTGCAGCTTCTGATACGACCTATCTCTTTCCCGCACTTCCTGGATCTATTGATCGTGATCCCCGGATTATCCCATTGGTGGGGGTGGATACTATTCCCGATACAGTAATGGTCACTCTCAGTGATGTCGATGAGACTATCTCTTTTTGGTTTCGCCTAGTGCCCAATCATTTTCCACAGCTCGATTCAGTGATATCAATTTTACCGTGGGATATTTCGGGGGCAACTGTAGATGATACCATTGATATTAATAGTGATCCGGGTACGCTTTACTGGAATGATTTAACACATCCCGATCGTGAAGATCCAGAAATTGATATTCACCCCTTTATAAGTGTCAATCTAGAAGGTATTTCATATGATATTGATAGAGGCAATGGTGATAGCTCTACTATAGATTGGCGGTTTCTTCGTTATGATACTAACAATGTCTGTTGCTCGTTTGATAGTATCTATACGATACAACCATCGACGGGTGATACTATTGTACGTGATACGGTTTATCGCGGTGATGGGTTAACTCATCTTTTTGAACTGAATCCACCGGATGTTGAGATAACTACATGTGATATTGGTGGCGGGTGTATTTCTGATACCCTTAAAATAAAGTATCCTCGACTTGACACTCAACGCGCTGCAGAAGGTGATTTCTCAAATGCAAAGGCGAGCCTTAGAGGGATTGAACTTATTCTCAATACCGACGTAATGAAAGATACTATTCGCATGAGTCTTTTTTCAAAGGGCACGCGAGATTTAGAAGTCTTTTCTGTATTTAACATTAATGGAATTGATTACTCTCCATGGCTCAATTACGAGATGAAATGGCAAGATCAATCGAAGCCTGTTATAACAAGAACCGATAGCAATCATCTAAAAAATCCCATTCGTCTGTTAGATGGTGATAGTCTCCTCTTTGATTTTTTCTGGGATGTTTCCAATGAAACTGGTGATAGAGTTCTTCAAGATACATTGCTTATACAGTCAAATGATTTTTTTCAACCACTCTTGAAGATCCCGTTTCGTGTTGAATTTAATGACTTACCCGCTATCTCCATTGAACGTATTTCACCTGACCCTCTTGATACTACATTAATAGTACCAGTCACTTATGGGTCAGAGCCGGTCATTCCCGCATTTTCACAATTTCGCATTCATTTTTCTGAACCCGTCTCTAAGGTTGCCCTGGATGAGTATCTTAAAGTTTATTCACTCAGAGATAGTATTGCCTATTGTACTATTGTTCCTACGGATTCAGCATGTCTCATTGGAGCAATCCCAGAGAGGGCGCGGATGTATTCCAAAGCATTTTATGATGGTGAAGGTAGTTTTTATACATCAAATTTGGCTTATGACTACCGCGGTGATCCGGTACCACTGTTTACCGATACCTTACTATTCACCCCCTATTATAATGTATGTAGTTTCGAAGGTATAACCCCGGCTCCTTATAATTTTATTAAAGGAGATGATATTCGAATATTTGTTTCTAATAATATCCGAGATAGCGTCGGTACTCGTCTGAATCTCGAAAAAGACTTTTTAAAAGATACGACGGAGAAGTCCATTATATATTCTGCAAAAATTAGTGCAGCCCCTTTTCAGGTTGTTTCTACTGTTCCAGAAACGGTGACAGCCTATAAGTATTCTACGGGAACTCCATTGTACAGTATTTCACCAGACTCTGAGATTAGAATAAATTTTAATAATCGTATTGTGCGACAATATATTATAGGGTTTGATACTGCTCAGGCCGATACATTACGACCTATTGATTCTGACAGCTTAAAAGCGGGTACTAACCAGACCGTAAAGGTGCGTACCGCCTATAATAATTGGAAAGAGGTGGATTTAAAGTTTGTTAAAGGGACGCGTGGCGATAGTTCACTGGTATTGAAGCCTTTGAGAAAATTTTACTCAAAAGATACTGTTTTGGTTACTCTTGCTGATAGTATTATCGACACATGGGGGCGTTCCTTGGATGGAAATGGTTCCGGTGATGGTTCTTACCTCTATAAGCGCTATAGTTTTGGGTGTAAAGATACCGCTGTGCTCAATGACTCATATTCGTTTAGATTTGTGGTGACGCCGACGAGCTTTTATATCTTTCCCAATCCATTTGTATTTGAAAATAACCAACATACAGAGAAGGTCAATGACGATGGTGACCCCTGTATAGAGTTTAAAAACCTCAATACCATTAGTTCCAAAATTGATATGGATGAAGATATTGATATTAGAATTTACACGGTTCTCGGTCAGCTTGTATATAGCACTAAAAAGTTGAACATTAGCCCAAGCTTTAATGCCGACCCAGATTCTGGGGCGCTCCCCAGTTTTTGCTGGAATATGCGAAATAGTTTTGGACGCGAAGTTGTAACTGGCGTCTATATGTACACAATTGGCACCAAAGATGATGGTGTTTTGAGCAAGGGCAAATTAGCCATCGTTAGATAATTCACATTGAAATCAACAAAACCAAACCAATAAATAGTCATTTTTGAGTCATTAGAGGCTGATCGCCGTTATCAATGTTACAATGGAGCGCAAAGAAAAATTACAATTTTGAGTACAAATTGTAATCTAAACGTTTCTTTTATCACATTAAAATGGTATATTATGGGAAGTTACGTTATCGGGGTAACAGCAGGCGAGGCGAAGGCTTTTTACCTGTTATAATGAGAACGTTATATTGATAACGAAAGAATGAACAACGAAGTGTGGAATTATGGCAGACATATCACCAAAAAGTATCGAGAGACTTTGCAGATATAGAAAAGTGCTTCAGAACTATAAGAATAGTGACAAGCTCTATATTTTTTCCCACGATTTAGCGGTTGGGGTAAATAATTCGTCAGCACAAGTACGACGTGACTTGATGGACCTCAGTGTAAGAGGCTCATCAAAAAAAGGGTATTTAGTTGAAGAATTCTTAAAAGAGATTAATGCAGTACTCAATTCGAGTACCGCACAAAGAGCAGGCATTATTGGTGTGGGCAATTTAGGTAGAGCAATTCTATCCTATTTCTCACGAGTGCGCATGAATATAACTATTGACGCTGCATTTGATGATGACGAGACAAAAATTGATAGAGTGATAGCTGGATGTAACAGTTATCATATTTCTCAGCTACAAACAATTGTAAAACGAGAAGCGATTAATGTAGGAATTATAGCGGTTCCAGGGTGTGATGCTCAGGCAATTGCTGATGATTTAATTGCAGCTGGAGTTAAAGGAATTGTTAATTTCGCACCAGTTCAATTAAATATTCCCAAAGAAATTTACTTAGAAAATATTGATATCACAATGACAATTGAGAAGACAGCATTCTTTGCATATAATCAAATGTCTAAAGGAGAAAAAGCAGATGGTTAGTACTATTCAGACAACAGGAGTAGACAACATTCTTGCCCAGTATGTAAATGCGGGTAGAGATAAGCTGATTCCTATTCTTCAAGAGGTCCAAGAAGAGTTAGGATTTTTGTCTAAAGAAGCGGTGGTTCAGGTCGGTGAAGCCCTTAACTTGCCAGTGAGCAAGATTTATGGCGTTGCAACCTTCTATAACCAATTCCGTTTTAAACCTCTTGGAAAATATCACATTCAGATATGTCGTGGAACAGCGTGTCACGTAAAAGGATCTGAGTCAATTGTTACTGCTCTCGAGAACCTTCTTGATGTTCCAACGGGCGATACTTCTAAAGATGGACTCTTTAGTACTGAAGTTGTAGCGTGTATTGGGGCATGTGGGCTTGCGCCTATTATTGCTATCAATAATGAATTTCATGCGTATGTTGATTCAAGTAATGTTAAAAAGATCATCAGAACGTATAAAAAGAAGGAAAAATAATGGCTGTTGTAACTTACGATATACATAAGAACTTGGATCTTATTCCAGTTGACACTAAAGAACAGTTTATTGGAACCGTGTTTTCTCCAAAAGAAGCAAAACTTTCTAAAGATGAACTTGATCAAAAATTTTCTGAACTCCGTGGTGAAAAAAATGTAAAACCAATCATCTATATTGGCGCTGGTACTTGTGGTATGGCTGCTGGTGCAGGTAAAGCATTGGAAAAAATCACTGCGTATCTTGCTGATAAGAATCTTGATGCTGATGTAGTACGTGTTGGTTGTATTGGTCTCTGTACTTCAGAGCCAATGGTTGATGTAAAGCTTCCTGGTAAAAGTCGTCTCTCATTCCAACAGATCACAGAAGACAAAGTTGATGATCTTATGGGTGACATTTTTTCAAGTCAGGTGAGTGTTAATAAACTTCTTGGACAGTTTCAATCTGCAAACGAAGAAGAGAACTGGGACAACTTGCCTTATATGCATGAACACCCATTTTTCAAAATTCAAGAGCGTGTTGTTCTAAAAAACTGTGGTATTTCTGACCCAGTAAATGTTGATGAATACATTGCACGCGGTGGATATAGCGGCCTTCTGAAAGTAATTAATAACATGACTCGTGAAGAGCTCTGTAATGAAGTCGAAAAATCAGGCCTTCGTGGTCGCGGTGGGGGAGGATTCCCTACGGGTCGTAAGTGGAAATTTGCACTGGGCGAAGAGTCTGAGCAAAAATATTTTATCTGTAATGCCGATGAAGGTGACCCAGGTGCATTCATGGACCGTGCAGTTATTGAGGGTGACCCTCATAAACTTGTTGAAGGTCTCGCAATTGCAGCATATGCAATTGGTGCAAATAAAGCATATGTGTATATTCGTGCAGAGTATCCTCTTGCAATTGCAAATCTTAAAGATGCTATCGCTCAAGCTAAAGAGTATAAGCTTATTGGAAACAATATTTATAATAGTGGATTTGATCTCGATGTCATCATTAAAGTTGGTGCGGGAGCATTTGTGTGTGGTGAAGAGACTGCACTGATTCACTCAATCGAAGGTAAACGTGGTATGCCACGCCCTCGTCCACCATTCCCAGCGAAAAGCGGACTTTTCCAAAATCCAACGATTATTAATAATGTAGAGACACTTGCTAATATTCCATCGATTGTTACTAACGGTGCAGAGTGGTACGCTTCTATGGGTTCTGAAACTTCTAAGGGAACAAAAGTATTTGCTGTTTCTGGTAAAGTTAAACGTGCTGGCCTTGTTGAAATCCCTATGGGTACTTCACTTCGCACAGTGATCTTTGATGTTGCTGGTGGTATTGAACATGATAAAGCGTTTAAGGCTGTTCAGTTTGGTGGCCCATCTGGTGGCTGTATCCCGACTCAACATCTTGACATCAACATCGACTATGAATCACTTATTGAAGTAGGTGCTATGATCGGTTCTGGTGGAATGGTTGTTATGGACGAAGATACTTGTATGGTTGACGTAGCAAAATTCTTTATGGGCTTTATCCAGCGTGAAAGTTGTGGTAAATGTATACCGTGTCGTGAAGGTACTCGAGTAATGCTCGAAATTCTTGAAGGTATGACAAAAGGTCGCGGTGCAGATGCTGAGAACCAAAGTTTAGAGCGTTTTAAAGGTGTAATGAATCTTGAACGTCTTACTGAAGTAATTAGTGCGTCAAGTTTGTGTGGACTCGGGCAAACAGCTCCAAATCCAATTAAATCTGCAATGAAGTATTTCAGAGATGAATTTGAAGCGCATATTTATGAACGTCGTTGTCCTGCTGGAGCATGTACAGAGTTATTGACATTTGAAATTATTGATGATGCATGTACTGGTTGTACTATATGTGCAAAAAAATGTCCAACCCAGTGTATTGATGGTGAGAAGAAAGGCATTCATATAATAAATCAAGAAGATTGTATCAGTTGTGGTGCATGTATGGATGTATGTGCATTTGACGCGATAAAAGCGTATTAGGATTAGTGAGGAAATCATGGTAAATTTAGAAATAAACGGAAAACCAGCTAAAGTTGAAGAAGGTGGACTACTCATCGATGCTATACGCGAAGCGGGCTACGATGTACCAACTCTTTGCCACATGAAAGATAAAACACCAACAGGCGCATGTAGAATGTGTGTTGTTGAAGTAGAGGGTGCACGTGGACTTATTCCTAGTTGTTCATACCCTGTAAATGAAGGTATGAAAGTCCAAACCCATACCCCTAAAGCAGAACAAGCACGTAAAACTATTGTTGAGCTCTTGTTGTCTCGTCACCCGAATGACTGTCTTTATTGCGTTCGTTCAGGTAACTGTGATCTCCAGAGTCTAGCAGTTGAGTACGGCGTTCGTGAGAAGTCATTCGCTGGTAAACCAATGGGTAACCACATTGATCAATCATCTGCATCAATCACTCGTGAACCAGACAAATGTGTTTTGTGTGGTAAATGTGTACGCGTGTGTGAAGAAGATCAAGCTGTTTCGGCTCTTGACTTTATCAACCGTGGATCGGAAACAATTGTGGGATGTGCTTTTGGTGAAAACCTTAATACCTCTAGTTGTATTAACTGTGGTCAGTGTATCTTGGTATGTCCAACAGGTGCACTTTCAGAGAAATCACACACAAAACGTGTTATGGAAGCGCTCTACGATCCGGATAAATATGTTGTTATCCAACATGCACCTGCAATTTCAGTAACTATCGCTGAAGCATTTAATGCAAAAGCAGGTACTGATGTAACTGGTCAACTTGTTGCAACGCTTCGTCAAATGGGATTTGATCAAGTATTTGATACATCGTTTAGTGCTGACCTTACCATTATGGAAGAAGGATCTGAACTGGTACATCGTATTAAAAATGGTGGAAAACTACCAATGATGACATCGTGTTCACCAGGGTGGATTAAATTTGTAGAGCAGTTCTACCCAGATATGATTGATAACCTCTCTACTTGTAAATCTCCACAAGAGATGATGGGTGCGATCATCAAATCATATTTTGCTGAAAAGAATAACATACCTCCTGAAAAAATATTCAGTGTATCGGTTATGCCGTGTACTGCTAAGAAATTTGAGTCTGAACGTCCAGAGCTTATGGATGCAAAACATAATCCTGATCTCGATGCGGTACTCACAACACGTGAACTTGCAGATCTTATTAAAATGAAAGGTATCAATTTCGAAGATATGCCTTCATCTGAACCAGATTTACCATTTGGTGAGCGTTCATCCGCTGGTAAACTTTTTGGTGCTACTGGTGGCGTTATGGAAGCGGCAATTCGTTCTGCGCATTTCCTCATTACTGGTGAAGAAATGGTTGAACCTGAGGTTGAGGCTGTCCGTGGATTTGATGGAATCAAAAGAGCAACAGTAAAAATTGGTGATCTTTCACTTAATGTAGCTGTGGTAAGTGGTACTAATAATGCACGTGACCTTCTTGATAAGATCCGTAAAGGTGAAGAAGAAATTCACTTTATGGAAGTGATGACGTGTCATGGTGGATGTATTAACGGTGGCGGACAGATTTTTGACCTTGATAAGGATAAAGTCGTTGAACGTATGGGTGCACTCTATAAAATTGATAAAGAGAGTAAGGTACGTTGTTCACACAATAATGAGTCGATTCAGAAACTGTATGAAGATTATCTTGAGAAGCCTTTGAGTCATAAATCTCATGAGCTTTTGCATACGTCATATAATAAAAGAGAAGTGTTGAAATAGCACTATTTAATTGAACTCATGGCGAAACCGCAAAGTATAATATATACGGTCCCCGACGCTTGTAGAGTCTGCTTTACATGCGTACGGGAATGTCCGGTAAAGGCGATCAAAGTTGAAGATGGCCAAGCACAGATTGTGTCGGATCGATGTATTTTGTGTGGAAATTGTGTTATGGTTTGCAGTCAAAACGCCAAACAATTTCAGAGTATCTCCGATCACCTCGGAGATATTCTTGATACAAAACAAAAAGTTATCGCTATCGTAGCGCCAAGCTTTCCTGCTGAATTTGAAGAACTTTCTCTCGAACAATTTGTTGGTTCCCTTAAAGCAATAGGATTTGACTATGTAGTCGAAACTGCTTTTGGTGCAGATCTCGTTGCAGAAGAGTATCGCAAAGAGTATGAGCGGGTTAAAAAAGTTAATGCTGAATCAACAAATAAGAACGAGATTCTTATTTCTACTTCGTGCCCTGCAGTGGTATCATATGTTGAAAAATATGTGCCAGAGCTTGTAGAAAATTTGGCAAAGATTGTATCTCCTATGGTCGCTACTGCTCATGTCGCTCAAAAGATTTATGGAGAAAAAGCACAGATTGTATTTATTGGACCTTGCATTGCCAAAAAAGCTGAAGCAATGTTTGATGATTCACATTCAATTAAAGCGGTACTTACCTTTAAAGAGCTTCGTGAGCTCTTTGATAAATCAAAGTTAGAGCCAGAGGATATTGTCGAACAAGATTTTGACCCTCCGTTCTCCTACAAGGGTGCACTTTTTCCTATTACACGTGGCCTTCCACGGGCTTCATCTTTAAACATGATTGATAGTGGTATTGTCTCTATAGATGGGAAAAATAATTTAGCACAATTTTTTAAAGAGCTTACAGAGTCAACGATAGAAGATATTCAGTATGTTGATGCGCTTTGTTGTGAAGGCTGTATGATGGGTCCTGGAATGACATCAAAGAGTTCCAAGACAAAGCGTAATGGCCTTATATCGAAATATGCAAAGCGGCGTATTTCGAACAAGCATTTTGCTGAACATAAAAAAGAAATGAAAGAGTATATAGATATACCTCTGAAGACTTCCTTTTCTGTAAATGATCAACGGATTGAGATTCCTTCGGCAGAAGTGTTGAAGAAAATACTTAATGATATGGGTAAGTTTGATCCACTCGATGAGCTTAATTGTGGAGCGTGTGGGTATGCAACGTGTATTGACCATGCGATTGCTATTCACAAAGATCTGGCCGAAGATGCTATGTGCCTTCCTTATACTATAGATAAACTGAGGAAGACTGCAGATGAGTTGAGTAACTCAAATGTTCAACTCAAAGAAACTCAAGAAGCACTGCAGCATAGCGAGAAGATGGCAAGTATGGGTCGGTTGTCAGCTGGAATTGCCCATGAGATCAATAACCCTCTAGGTGTTATTCTTCTCTATTCAAATCTATTGCTTGAAGAATGTGAAAAATACCCTGGGTTTCAAGACGACCTCGAAATGATTATTGAACAGACTCAGGTGTGTCAAAAAATTGTTGGAGGACTTCTCAACTTTTCACATAAAGATAGAATAAGATTCGAAGAAGTTAATGTTGTGTCGGTAGTCGAAAAGGCCTCCCGTTCATTACTAAAACCAAATGACATATTTTTTGTTAAACAATTCCCTGAGACAGATGCGATGGTTGAACTCGATACGTTACAAATGTCTCAAGTAATAACAAATATTATTAATAACGCAATGGAAGTGATGCCCGACGGTGGCGAAATTGGGTTGAAAGTACTACCGGGTGAAGAAAATGTACGTATAGAGATCGTAGATTCTGGCCCAGGAATCGAGTCAAGTATAAGTTCGCGAATATTTGAACCGTTTTTTACGACTAAAACTATAGGGCAAGGCACTGGTCTTGGACTTGCAGTCTCTTATGGAATAGTTAAAAACCACAAAGGAACTATTTCCTTTGATAGCAATACTGATTTTACAAAAGGCCGAACTGGAACTACATTTACAATAAGTATTCCAGTGAAGCAGAGTGACTTACCTTAAATAGATGGAGAAACCATGGCAGATATAAATGCAACCATACTTGTAATAGATGATGATGAAGATGTAAGAATTCAAGCACGGATGTTCCTGGAATCAGAGGGGTATACCGTGATTGAGGCGGCATCCGAAGTTGAAGGACTTGCTGTAATTGAGAAAGGTGGATTTGACCTTGCGATAGTCGATCTTATGATGGAGAATAAAGATAGTGGTTTTATTCTTGCTCATAGAGTTAAAAAACAGAATCCAGAAATACCTGTAATCATGGTTACTGCGGTGACAAATGAAACGAGTATTCATTTTGAGGCAACAACGCGTCAAGAGAAAGAGTGGATTAAAGTTGATTCATTTCTCGAGAAAAAAATCCGTAAAGAGCAACTTCTTCGTGAAGTGACCATATTGTTAGATAAATAGTTTTAAATTCTACCCAATAATGGTATCATTGTTGGGTAGTTGTTTGGAAGTGTTTTAGTATAGGTAGTGTGTGATTACTCTTCAAGTTCTTGTATGTGATGATGAATTCGGAATGCGTATTGGTATCGAAAGATCCTTACGAAATTTTACACTACCCTTAAAAGAACTATCTTCTGATGTCGGTTTCTCTATTACTACTGTTGCTTCTGGTGAAGAGGCAGTTGAGAAGCTTAAATATCAACCATTCGATATACTTATTCTCGACCATAAATTGCCTGGTATTCAGGGGATAGAAGTATTGCATATCGCAAATGAATTAGAAAATAAGCCGTTAACAATAATCGCTACTGCGTTTGCAACTATTGATGCAGCAATAAGTGCCACTAAGAATGGTGCTTTTGATTTCATTTCAAAGCCTTTTACTCCCGAAGAACTACGGAGTAGAATTACTAAGGCCGCGAAAAGTATTATTCTCCTAAGAAAAGCCAAACAGTTAGAGCAAGAGAAAAGACAAGTGAGATTTCAGTTTATCTCGGTGCTTGGTCATGAGCTCAAAGCTCCCCTTGCTGCTGTTGAAGGGTATCTTGACATCATGAAGAGCCGTGCTGTAGGTGAGGATATTGCGAGCTATGAAACTATGATTGATCGATCAATTATACGCCTCACTGGCATGCGTAAAATGATTCTTGATCTACTTGATTTGACACGGCTTGAATCGGGAAATAAAGTACGCACTTTTGAAGATATTGATATGGTTGAACAGGCACAAGGTTCCCTTGATAGTGTGGCCCTTGATTGTCGTGAAAGAAATATAAATATTACTCTGCATGTACCTGATACGCTCCCTTTCCGGGCTGATTCGGTAGAGATGCAAATTGTATTGAATAATCTCGTAACTAACTCTGTGAAATACAACAAAGATGGTGGGACGGTTGATCTCACTTTGACTCCAATAGATAATGGTGTTCAAATTGTCTGTAAAGATAGTGGTATCGGAATGTCTGAGAAGGATTTGAAAGGATTGTTCAAAGAGTTTTCACGAGTAAAAAATGAAAAAACAAAAAATGTATTAGGAAGTGGACTCGGGCTTTCGATACTTCAAAAAATATCAGATCTCTACAATGGGTCTATTGATGTGACTAGTGAAGAGGATATTGGTACAACGTTCTCTCTTACTCTCATTAATGCAGAGGGCTAGGGCACTCCCTTTTTATAGATAAAAAAAGGCCTGTATTACTACAGGCCTTACATAATTCATGGTTTATGAACTAGTCTTCGAAACGGAGCTCATCAAGCTTCACTGTACCATCTGTAGAAATGATTACAATCTGGTGAACCTTTGAGAGGTCATTGTCTCTAGAGCCTTCATAGTCATTCTCATCAACATGAAATTGATGCGCTGGATCGAGCATGTCATCAAAGTCAATCGAGAATTCTGTAGGAGTATCTGTAGCGGCTATGGAGTCGGCAAGAATAAATCCGCCCTCTTTTTCATCATAGTTACCTTCCCAGTAAGGAGCGCCTTCTGCATTGTATCCATCAGGAAGTTCACCCCACATAAGGCGTACAAAAAACTGTTCATCTGAGGTGTAGGTGAAATTCAAACTATTAGCGCCAGAGAGGTCTATGTACTCTTCTTCAGCAGGTAAAATCCATGCTGATTGATCTGATGCATAGGTTATTGAAATAATCTCATGCTCTGCATCAATGGTTGGCTGCTTGTTATTAGGGCCATATGCGCCAAAGTCATAGCCATCCATCATTGTTTTATCAAATATAACCTCACCATCAAGGTCAGATGTTGGTGTCTCCGATGAAGTGTCTTCAGAGTCACTACTTTCAGCTGCACTGTCTGTATCGCTTATAGCACTACTTTCGTCTTCTGTAGCTGAGCTGGTTGCATCTGAACTATTTGTAGATTCTAGTTCAGTGTTGTCGGCAACGCAACCAATAAAGAAGGTTAGGGCTACTGCTGTTGTAATAAGTAATTTTTTCATGTCTATCCCCATGATATATGTGTATGTATAATATACCTTCAATAGCGATGAAGGCATATTCTGTTTTTTCTGTTTGTTTCTATAAATACTTTAATCTGTTCATTAACTGTTTCAGTTTTTGGGTTATTTGCGCTTGGAAACGCGTACCCAGTCGACTAATAGCTCTGCACTTTTAAAGCTTGATGGTGGGTTTATATAATTATCAAATTTGCCCCCAACGGCTAAGTTTAGAATGATAAAGAATTCTTGATCTTCGTTTCTTTTGTCCTCACCAAAGGGGTTAAGGACAGTTCCGCTATTACTATTAATAGAGATACTATTATACGCAGTGTTATCTACAGTAAAGGTGATAAGGTCTGTATCCCAAATTATGCCATATACGTGGTAATCTTCTGTGAGATCTACAGGAAAGGTTTCACGTTTACCCATCACAACTACTGACTCCCAGTTTTCACCTGAGTGTAGTGCACTAGATGTTTTGTAAGGAAGACGACCCATTGATTCCATGATGTCAATTTCACCACACTTTGGCCAGCTCCAAGAGCTGATGTTTGCACCGATAAGCCAAAAGGCAGGCCACATGCCATCACCAGAAGGGGTCTTAATGCGTGCCTCTATTTTGCCATACTTGACTGTGTAAAGGTCTGCTGTTTCAATCTTGCCGGATGTATAGTCACAGCTGCCATAGTGGCAATCGCCAATGCTCTCTTTCTTCGCTGTAATTACTAACGAGCCATCACGAAAGGAGAGGTTGTCCTCCTGATAATTCTGGCGTTCACCATTTCCCCAGCCCCATTCTCCATTTCCTTCAATTACCTTCCATTGCGAATCATCTAATTCATTGTTGTCAAAATCATCTGACCAGACCAGTTCCCAATCACTTCCTACATCATCAATGTTTTCACTTACTTCACTGAGGGTGATTTCGTTACTAGGGGCGCATGCCCCGAGGAGTATAAGAGAAGATAGGATAGTTGCTACTGTGATATTCATATGTTGGTAATTCCAGTTAAATATTTATGGTGATAAAGGTGCGAATGCCTAATTCGTAGTTGAGTATTTTATGCCATCTATAAATAGTTTCAGAAGCATTTAAATTTTCATCAATTGGGTATTGAATAGTTCTATAAGAGAGCTCTGTACCAATGTACGAAGACTTGAGGAAGTCAAAAAGAGTTATACGAGAGAACCCGTATTTAACACCGAGCTTTGTTTGAAGTGGATATATCATATTCCATTCAGACATATAATCATACGCTCCCCAGTCGTTAATTTTTGCTTCTCCGTTAACGCGCCAATGGTTATAGGCGACATCGATTGATCCACCATATCCATTTATTGCAATGTCAAGTACTCCATTTTTACTCTGTTTGTGATCTAAATAGGCCGTTGTAATAATTTTAAGAACAGATAAAGGATTATAAATGGTTCTTAATTTTGCACTGTAGGTGTCAAAGGGCTCCTGTCCTTTTTCAAAGCTTACAGTATATCCCCGCTTATTGACATAAGAGAAACGGTCTGTTTTACCCGACTGCTGTTTATAAGTGAGGTGGAGATTGGCTGCTATTAAAGCATCCTCTTCATTTTTCGAGTCAAAAAACCACATTTTGGTATTGGGGGTAGGGTCATAGGTGAGAACAAGTTCGCCACCAATGGTTTTTCTACTAAGAGCCATTACAGGTGAAGCCTTAAAGCGAAGTGAATCAGCTAGGCTCTTATCGGTATTTATAGGGCGGTTGTCCCACACTGTTTCATATTCAGATCTTCCATAAGCTTCGACTATTGGTGTCTGATACATAAGATTGGGGGCGATCCGTAATGCTCCAATATCATAAGAAAAACCAATTGTAGAAAGAAATTTATTTGTTCCTCCTTTATCTTTCATAGTCCAGTCGGTAATAGTGTGTTCCCTGTCCCAGCCACTGTATGCAACAGGTCCCATGTATTGAGCGAGCGCTAAGAATTTTACTCGTCCGTAGTCTCCTAGTGCTTCAATCTTTGCTCCAATACCATCTTGAATTGAAACAGCGGAGGAGTCTACAGGTAGTACAGTATCTGTTTCTGCTTGAAACCCCTCACCTATGATTTGAGTAACAAGTTTTTGTGTTTCATATTTTACACCTAATTTTTCAGGGGCGCTATATATAAGCCCCGCCTTAAGCGTTACTTGGGCTATTTGCTTTTCAAGTGAAAGGGTGTACTGAGATGTTCTAAATGCATTTGCTCCACGGCCAGACTCTTGCATTTGCCCAAAATCAAATTTTATCATTGGAGTAACCTTCATACCTAAGATTTCTTTTTGGTAAAGGGCGAATAGTGATGGATTTGCACCGTCAACAGCTTTGGGCCCCACGGCAACATGCATGCCTTTAAAGAATTGCTTTCCAGTTATTTCTAGTCCATAAGGAACCGTCATATCCCATTTATCAAAGGTGGGGTAGTCATAGGCTTCGGTGTAGAGGTTGAAAAAATCGCCATAGTGCCCCCAGTGGGTGTGTCCTTGTCTATAGTAGCCATCAATATCGACATTATCGCCAGTGTATTTAAATGAAGCACGATAGAGTCTTAATGTTTGACTGCGAATTTCGGCATCTTCAATTATAAGATTTTTATTTGGATCATCTGGGTCATCTTGCTGGAGGGTGTCTACCATCTCTAAAACAAGTGGTTTGTTTAGAGAGTTATAATCAAATTGATCAAGTTTGAGGGCAGAAACATTTCCAGTGTATCTCAGTTGGGCACTCGCAGATAGTTTTTCACTTGCATACCCCGTTGCTCCAAAAGTAACCGATTCTTCGGTGTCAAAGTAAAGTGCACTGGTAATCGCTTGGTTTGCAAGGTTTGTTACTGAATCGATAAGGTGATTATTCGTATACCCATAAGACGCAAGTGAGATTTCCAAATGATCCATCTGGACTCTACTCGTCTTTTTAAGTTCATACTCAACACGCTTCACATCATACAGTGCGATATACATCTCTTCACGCATATTGTTAAAAAGTTGATCAACTGCAGTCTCTGTTGTTGATTCAGCATAAGGGTCAAGTCGTGTCCATGCTTCTTTCATTACATAAAAAGCGGGACGAGGAATAAGTGGACGGGGATCTTGGTCATCCGAAGGGGCAATGGCAACGAGTCCTTGCCACTCCATCATATGGTTATTGTGAATGTCGAGTTCCCACTGTTGCCACATGTTAGGGTCCATAGACCAGTCATCCTGCCAACCCATTACTGCACCAACTACTACGCCACTTTTTTTGCCATAAGTTTCGTTGTAGAGTTCATGAAGTTGACTTTTGACAATTTTGGCTTGTTTGATTGGGTTCTCAGCTTTGATTTTTTCATCCCATGCACCATTACCACCAAGGGTAAAGTAGAGAAAAGGTTTTGTAGGTACTTCGTTTTTAAACTGCTCAAAGATGCCACCAGAGATCGGGCCACGAGTAGAGTTGACTCCATAAATATCAATAGTGGGGCAGAGACGTTCGATATAGTCAGTAAATGCGATGTCACCATTAACAAGGGTTACCGGGTGGTGCGTATCTGATTGTTTAATGAGGTTTGTAAAAGTGCCAAAGAGTCCATAAATAACTTCTGCTTTTGCGGCTTGTGCATCATCTTGCGATAGTTTGTTTATGCGTGGATTACTCCAGCCCCAACCCCAGTTGTGTGAACTACCAATTGCATAACTCAAAAATCCTTGAGTGTCTTTGTAGTCCTGGATAATCTTTGTGATCTCTGTTGTAAGAAGGCTTTGTACCAGAGGAGATTCGAAATCAGGATTTGCATTCCACGTGCTATTATACGTCATGCCCCAGCGTCCCATCTCCCAGTGGACAATAGTCATGATTTTAAACTTTTTGTATACATAGGTGACCCATTTGGTAGGGATTCCAGGAGAGGTGACAATAGCAGTTGCTCCCGACTCTTGAAGGAGTCGCATGTCATGGGTTAGAACCTTACGTATGTAGTTGTCAGATTTTGCCCATAAGTCATAATTATAATTGGTGCCTACCGGTTTGTGACTCCAGCGGACTGCATTAACAAAGAGGTCGCGTTGATCAACCTGAATTTTAAATCCTAAACTGTCTTGGTGTACAGTAACAGTGTTTGCTCGAGCAAAAACTGCTTGTGATAACAATAGGGTGATTGTAATACACATAATGGCTGTGCGAGCTATGTGTGAATTCATACAGGTATCCTTTGGGTGCGTGGGTCTAACTCTCATTAATTGTGATTAATCTATGTAAATTTGAGTTATATGCTCTCTTTATGTCGGCGGGTATTAAGCTAATTCTTAATTGCTGTTCACAAACTGTTTCAATGTGTTCCATTGAAGCTTAAAAGTACAGATTCTCTTTTAAAGCCTCATATATGAAGATAAGTTACCTTTATGTAAAAAAGACATATAAAGAGTAAATTATGCCACATTTTTTAGTGTTTACAGTAATTATACCGTTTTTTATGAACAGTAGAGGGGGTGAACTTGGTGAATGTGAAAATTAAAGCAAAAGTTGAGACTAATAATGAAGTACCTTGGTGTGATGTCTTGATGTGGTGATCGAATAAATGGGTTAATTTGAGTAAAAAAGGCAAAAAAGCCATTAAAATCTAAATAGTCTCAAAGGAATATTCGATATATAAAACGGTGATGTGCGTAAAGTGCGCACATAAGTGATTGGAACTTAACAGTGAGAATAGAGTGGAGATCAAAAACGCCTTTATATCGTTTTTGAAAGAGAGAGCTGTCGGTTTTGGCATCTTTCTTTTTGCTGTGTTATTCTATCTGTTGTGGGGTGTCTATTGGTCGGATTATAATAGGTACCACGATTTTGTAGAAAAACATCGTTCCACCGATTATAAGTGGGTCGCTAATGATAGCTTAAAAACAATGGAGCTAATCTATGTAGGCGATTCGACTGATTATCCAGTTGATCTTATTGAATATGATGCATTGGCGTTTGGATCTCGGATTTCCGAGTTTGCTACCGCTCCATTGGTTGCAGTAACACAATTGTTTAGTGATACAACGTCAATAGAATCGCAAATTGAGAGTAGTGTCGGATTCTTCCTTTCGACTGAGGAGTTACTCGTGGTGCTATCGAGTGCCGCGCAAAAATACTCAGCCCAAAGTATGGGCTCTGAGCCTCTGAGTAGTAGTTTATTTATTACCTCCCAAAGCCAAGAACCGATTGAATTATCCCTTGGCTCACCAATCGAAATTCCAGCATGGGATCAATTTGAGTTTATTGGTAGCGAGGTGTTGATTAAAGAAGAAGTTGCGGCAGGGGGTGGAACGGAATCTATTGGGGAAGTTAAAGGAATGTCTTCGGAGGGGACTTCATCTCTAGATTACTCAGCATCACTGATGTTGAGCGAATCGATAGCTACAAGTAGTAGTGAGGGCGTTGATTCACTGCTTCTTCATAAAGCGCAATTGTATGCCTTAACCTTGAGGCAAGAAATTTATGAACGATTAGAACGTGACTCTCTTGCCCGAGTGTTGAGTAGCAGTGATATTGAAGCACTATCTTTGAAGGGGATGCTGTTATCTTATCAAACGACCTCCTCGTCAATACACACAATCTCATCAACTGAAAAGAGCGTGAGCGCAGCCAGTAACGTTTCAAAGGAGAAAAGCGTATTCTCTTCTGTTGCTCAGGTGACAGACAGAACTCGGGTTGCCGAAGTTGTACCACTATGGCGTTTTGAGGTAGATACAGCGCAGCGGCTTAATAGAGATACACTTTACTACGCCGAAAAATTGTCCTCAAGTATGGGGGTATCGAGTCATCAGTCCTTTTCTTCAAGTCGTAAGATCTCTTCTTCAATGGGTTCATCTGAGATTAGTAGTGAAGTGAGTAGTAGTGTTGCAGTGATGAGTTCTGTAGGGGTCGTTTACTTTCAGGAATCTAAAGAGTCAAATGACGTAGTAACCCTTCCTAGTTTTTCTCAAAAACCTAAGCTCTTATATTATACACCACTTGCTCGTGAATGGATTATTGAATTCGCTGAGTGGTTACGTCATTATTTTTACAGGATAGCTATACCTGAGGAGACTATGGCAGTCGATGATCGCTCCTCTTCCATGGCGCTGGCGGTGATCCATGTATCTTTGGAGAGCAGTGTGTCACATTCTGAAATGGTATCGTTGAGCAGCGAGATGATACAAGAGTCAGAATCTTCGAGTAGTGCATTGAAGAATAGTATTAGTAGTAGCCTGATTAGTGTAGCGGTTCAGTCAATTTCGAGCTCCACTGAGCATTTTACTCAAATTATTGAAGTGGTACTTTCGTCATTTGTTCAAGAGAGTAGAGACTCATTTGTCGCAGTTGATACGACTCGGTGGTGGAATAGTGCTATACATAAAGCTCGTGGTATGGCTCATGAGTTGCAATCAATATTTACTTTTGGCAAAAATGAAATCTCTGACTCATCAGGGCCTCATGAGTCAAATGAGATCAATGAATCTAAGAACGGTACAAAAGAAAAAAGTAGAAATACATTAGTTCGAGCGCTCTATGATCATGTAATAGTGTCAAGTTCCGAAGGGGGACCTTCATTCCAAGATTCTGTTGATCGGGCTGCTGTTGCAAATGAGCAATTACAGAAGCGGAAACGTTCTCGTCTCAGGCAATTGGTCGTGCGGAGTCGAGAAGAGATGGAGCAGAAACGGTTGAATGCTGTTACTGATTCTCTCTATAGAGATTCACTCATTCAAGATTCAGTTTCGGCAGTTACCTTGCTGCAGGCACAACAAGAGGCGAAAGTTTATGGTGCACATTTAGATTCAATCGCTCGGCAACACGACTCTCTAGAGTTGTACCTTTCGCACGAGTTGGCTCGAATGGATTCTGTTACCAGAATTATTCAGGATTCACAAAGTACAGAGAGAGGTAAGGTCGGTCCTCGAGAAGGGTCATCAGAATTCTTTGCAGATTTTGTTCTAGGCGTTAAAACAATAATTACTTCTCTTAAATCAACGGCGGTAAAAAGTCTAGAAGAGTCTATTGATAGTGTTGTAGTGGCCGGCGAAGATGAAAAAGAAGTAGATGTAGACTCAGTAATGGTTGTTGAATGGCATGATGCCGAAAAATCTCTAGATGAGGAAATTGTTGTATTGGCAGTAGAAGAGGTGAGTTCATGTCAGAATTGGCTCTCGAGCAGTGTGGAGATAGCAGTTGAGGTAGAGGCTCGGGTGTCTGTAATTGACAGTACATTAGCATTAATTGTACAGCAGATGAGAAATGGGGCGCTGAAGCCACGAAAAAAACCTTTCGTAGAGCAACTAGAGTTTGATGGGGGGACAGCACAAAGAAGTAGTCAGGGGCGTGGTGGTGTCGTTACGCTGTCGAGTAGTGATGTGTTGGTAATAGAGGGGCGGGTTGAGGATGTTCGGGAGCAAAATAGGGTGGAGTACTTTGTGGTAGGCCAAGAAACTCAATTAACCAATGAGTTACTGAAAAGCAGTGTGAGTGAAAACGTCTCTGAAGAGAGCGTCGAAATAGAGTGGGCTGAATCAATTATTGATGAGGAGGCAGTAGCTATGGATGGTGATGAGGCTGTCGATAGAGTTGAAGCGGATATCCCCATTGAAATCGTAATGACTGATGTAGAAAATGTTTTAGTAACAGTGAAAAGTGCTGATAGAGAGAGTGTCGATATGGATAATGAGGATTTTTCTATTGAGGTGGTGTCAGTACAGCCAACACTAGAGGAGCTTCAGACCCTCGAACGTGAGCATAAAGCTGCTCGTTTGCTGCGTTATGTAAAAGGTTCAATAGCCGATTCCATTTCTCATTGGCTTCGTATTGATACCCGTGAGCAGTTAAGGCTTGATTCTCTGCAGTGGGTAGCAGATTCTGTTACAGCTTTCGATGATTCAGTCGCGTGGTATCACGATTCGTTACAGGCTCATGCTTTAGCTGAGAAACAACGTATAGCACAAGAGAAAATGACGCGGCGCGCCCATGAAGAGGCTGATGAGCGTGCTCGACAAAAGGAGCTTGAAGAGCGTGAGGCTCAAAAACGAGCGGTAGCTCTCAAAGAATCAGAGGATCGTCGTACTCGTGAAGAGGCGCGTGCCTTGGCTTTAGCTGAGAAACAACGTCTTGAACAAGAGCAGGCAACGCGGCGCGCCCATGAAGAGGCTGATGAGCGTGCTCGACAAAAGGAGCTTGAAGAGCGTGAGGCTCAAAAGCGAGCGTTAGCTCTCAAAGAATTAGAGGATCGTCGTGTTCTTGAGGAGGCTCGTGTCTTGGCTTTGGCTGAGAAACAACGTATTGAGCATGAGCA
>JAOPTW010000043.1:23568-24379 GCA_051532035.1 Fibrobacterales bacterium
CAGCGCGCCCAAGAAAAAGCTGACGAACAGGCACGAAAACAAGCGATTGAAGATCGCAAGGTAGAAATGCAGCGATTGAATAAAGAGGTAGAGCAGAAGGCGCAGGCAGATTCTCTTGCTCAAGAAGTAGAGCGGGAAAGGGTTGCAGACTCTATCTCGCGAGTAGCGATTTCACGAGTTAAGAGGGATTCTGTTCAATCATTGGTGACTACTGCCCGTTTGAGTAGTGACCAAGAAGACGCTCATAGAGAATCTTCAAAGGAAATTCACAATCCGGTAGTGCTTCGTGCTGATAGCATTTTGCAGTTTGTAAAAAATGCAATAGCAGATTCTGTTGCTTTTTGGGTTGAAACTAAGGTAAAATCGGGAGAAACTGACCAAAATGAGGGTAAAGTAGCGGTAAATGGTGAAAAAGTAACCATAGATGGTGAGGTGACTCAGGGGGCTTTGCTTGAAGCGGGTGAGGGAGATGGGCAAAAATCACCATTGACGAAGGTTAAAAAAAGAGAGCAAGTTGCGCTTAAAAAAAGTGACTTTGCTCAACAAGAGTTGAAAAAAGTTGTAGAAGTACAGAGAAAAAAAGTTAAGAAACGATATCGATATGTAGTGAAAAATTTCAAGTGTAACTTCGGTGTTGCTGGCAAAGTTTATGCTCAATTTGACTTAGAATTGCTCTTTTTTGATAAAAAATTAAAATCTGAAATAAAGAGATCGTCGGACAATATCAAAGCCATTACCCAAAATATTTTTTATTTTACTTCCAAAGACAAAATGCAGCTTCCTCTGATACAGAAGAGGTTAACGCAAAAAA
>JAOPTW010000044.1:0-24828 GCA_051532035.1 Fibrobacterales bacterium
CACAAACAACCCTCATTCAGAAACCCAGAACTAAGTTGACAAACCGCCTTTGAGACAATAGCCCTCTATACTGTCTTTATAACCACCCCCCAAAAATCACCCAGCCCGCTTCTTCCGATTCAAATACTGTTTCCTACCATAGTCACTATTAAACTGTTTGCGGGTGCTCGGGGCGTTACTAAAGGCGATGTCGGCCCAGTCCGTATATCTTTAATGGGGTCTCTCAGTAGATTTATGATCTTGTCGCGAATGGCTTTCTACTCTTTCATCTGTGTGTGGGCAAAATAAACGGTGGCCTGGAGGCTTGAGAGCTCGTTGACGAGCGGTGATGTCCATTCCAAACTTCTGTAAATAAGTACCTGAGTACTCCTCCGGAAATGGTGTGTATAAGTCAAGGGGAATTATGGGGTGGTCGGTATAATACCGTTATTTGTTATTATCTATTGGGAAATGGTTTATTCAATTGGAATGAGTGATCAGAAGTGGGGAAGGGTGCTGGATTATTTGGAAATTGCTAGATTATTTGTCATAAACCAACCTTCTGTATAATAAGAGTTATGTGCAACCTATATGAAACATTTTATTATCACACCAAATAATGGCATTGAACCTATTAAGTTAGGAATGCACAAAAATGATGTTTTAGGATACTTTCCTGAGCTAACCTGTATTGATAATAATAGGCATGAGGCGATTTCGGGATTTTTTATAGATTTTGAAGATGACATCGTGGAATTTATTGAGCTTGCAACAAATGCTGATTTTCAGATATATTATAAAGATTCTCGAATTGATAATATGCCCGCGAACCAACTCATTGCCCTTCTAGAAACAGATGATCAATATGATAATCCTGGAGTAGAACCTGGCTATAGTTTTGATTTCAAAAAACTTAATGTTTCTTTATGGCGAAGTGGCATCCCTGAATCAGAGGATGATGAAGACGGAAAGTATATCGAAGCAATTGGTGTCGGAGTGAGCATATAGCACCCGTTTTAGTGCAGCACATAACAAATCGTTGGAGTCGGCAAGCAAGCAATTTAAAAAATAAATTCACTCGCTATCGCTCAAACAATAATTTATTTTTTAAATCACTTACTTCCGCTCAACTCAACCGTTATGCAATAGACACTGTATGATCAATAAAATATTACCACTATTCCGCAACAATGCCCTACCAAGAGTAGAATTTAGACCATCAGGAAGATTGTTGGAATTAGTCTATGTAACTAAAGATGCAGAATCAATAATGAGCGGAGAAATGTCAGGATCAAATAAATTTGACATTTTAGCTCACACTGAAACACTCAAATCATGGTCAAATGGAAATCCGTTAACTGAAGAAGAAAAATCTATAATACTCCGCTCATTTAAATCTTGGGAAAAGAATAGCACCATGAGAGTCCAATGGTAGGGAGACGATATCTACCATGCATAACAAATCGTTGGAGTCGGCAACCTTGCATTTGCCAAAAATATATTAACTCCCTTCGGTCAAACAATAATATATTTTAGTCAAACACAAGCTTCCGCTCAACTCAACCGTTATAATTTTAGGAAGCAATATCTTAAATTCGAGGAACACATGAAATTACTTTTTGCGTTATTATTAATATTTGTTATTGGGTGTGACGACACCTCAACTACTTCGGAGCCAAATTACGATCCAGATTATTTAGATGGAAGTACTTACTTGTATATAACTGGTGGAATATTTTCATATGACCCAAATGATTCCGCAAACACATTCTCTCAATCGTTTGATACTGCATATTACGATTTTCATATTGACAGCCTTATAATTACAAAATATAGGAGTTTGAGCAGCCCAGACAGTAAGTGTCTCGCTAAAACAATTTCATACTCCTATACCATTTTTAATGATTCTATGACGGTTAATAGCAATTACCATAGGTATAGAAACTATTGTGATTCAGAGTTCATTGAGGACTATGCAATTCCAAATTGGACATTCCATATTGAAAAAATGTCATATGATACGATAATTTTTACTGGGTATGAACGTTCAGCTGATACATTGATAAGACAGGAGTAGATCTTCGATAAAAATTATAACAAATCGTTGGAGTCGGCAATCTTGCATTTGCCAAAAATATATTAACTCCCGTTGGTCAAACAATAATATATTTTAGTCAAACACAAGCTTCCGCTCAACTCAACCGTTAGCCTTGTACTGTATATGAAATTCGAAACATCAAGAACCATAACATCTACCCAGTTTTGTGATTTATTAAATAGATCGACACTTGGGGAAAGACGTCCAGTTGACAATAAAAAAACTATTGATGCTATGTTAAAGCATGCTGATATTCTTTGCACCGCCTGGGACGACGATGTTTTAATTGGAGTTGCCAGATCTGTTACTGATTTTGAATATTGTTGTTATTTATCTGATTTAGCTGTAGATGAAAATTATCAACGACTGGGCATTGGTTCTCAATTGATAAACCTAACTCAGCAACAGCTTGGTGAAAATGCATCTCTTATTTTATTATCAGCTCCCAAAGCCAAAAAGTATTATCCAAAAATTGGTTTTGAAGAACATAATTCAGCATGGATAATAAAATCGAGGGAACCATTAGTTTTCAAAAAAGGCTAACAAATCGTTGGAGTCGGTATTTGCACTTATCTATAAATTAGATATCCGCGGTCCGCTCCATTTTATCTAATTTATAGACAACCGCAAATCTGCTCAACTCAACCGTTATTCGCTACACATCTAATTCATTTAAAAGCTTTTCGTGAAGCCATGAAATATACCATCACAACTAGAAGTAATTTAAAAATATTTTTCTACACCTTCATTGGCTGTATTTTATTGTTGTCTTTGTTGTCTGAAAGACCCAATCAATATGCTTTTATTATTGGAATATATGGAATTATATTCGCGTTCATTGAAATAATGAAAAAGACTAAAAGTATTTCCTTATCCCAACAATCAATCAAAATTTCTGGCTTCAAAAAAGATACCATCGAACTATACTGGGAAAATATTCAAGAATGGTCATTAAAAACAGAATGCAGTCATACAACAAACCTTAAATTTGCTACAACAGCAACAACCTTATATGAATCACTTGAAATTGCTACAACTTCAGATCAGTTTAGTTTTTGTGCCAGTAAATTTCCTCAGCCAATGATCAATCAATTGATAAAAATTTCACAAGATAACAATATATCATTTTCCGTTGGAACCAGCGAATAGCAAACAAAAAATGGAATTTTTCCTTTGCTGGTGGTAGGAGTGAGGGTTGTTGATATTGGTATAGGGGATCGTTGCGGATGTGTTGTGTAATGTGCTTCGCACTGTGGGTTCGGACGCAGGACTCTTTATGGGGTTCTGTGTCTGGGCCTTCTTTAATTCATGTGCGGAGCGCGTATTGCAGTATGCAGCGCATTCGAAAGGATCAATTACAGCTTGTTGATGTACAGACACATTACAGTCGCGACCATGCATAGCGATACCATACAACGAAGTACAGATTACCCCAAACACAACTGAAAGGTTAAAGCTACACCATGTGCATGATGATATTTTATGCTCAGTAATAGAGAAACCAAACAACTCATAGTAGGTACAGATCAGCGTAACCTGGTCCAGATGTACAAAGCATTTGTAATGAGGCTTTCTGCAAGAATCCCTTTTGTCCAGCCTTTTGTGGAGACAAAAGATCTGGCCGAGTCCAGGGTCGGCACCCTGGGAATTACATCAAAAAGAAAAAGAAAAAGAAAAAAAGAAAAAGAGAAAAGAGAGAACCTCTGTATCAAGCAGGTAACACCAATGGTCTGGGTAAGTTACATCATAAGCTTATGGTGATTGATGATGCGGTCACCATCTTTTGGTCGTTCAATTATACGGAACCTGCTAATCGGACTAATGATGAGAATATTGTTATTGTGGGTGATGTGTTTGAGGATAATGCGGTTGCGCGGGAGAGGCAGGGGGAGATTGCGCTTAATTGTCGGCGGGAGATCGAGCGGTTTAGTTCGTAAGGGGTATTCGGTTAGTCCCTTTGTATTGATGTTGAGCACCTGTCCTTTGGGATGGGTGCTTTTTTATTGGGGAATTATAGAGCATACAGATAGCAAAGAATGGTGGGTATCATCTTCATGTGATTACTCCATCAATGCTATAAGGACAAAAAAGTCCATGATATAATTGTGGTATGATAAAAACAGATAGTGTGGCTTTTACAAGTAGGCTATGTTTTATAGTATATTCCTGAGGAGAACATTATGTATAATCGGTGTATATTGAGAGCGGGACTTTTATTGCTTATCCTCTCAACGCTCGTAACCGCTGGCCCTGTAAGTTACTATGGACAAATGGAGGCTAATGGGACTCGGATTTATGGCGCTAAAACCGGTTTAGCTATGCAGGTTCGTGGTGTCAGTCTGTTCCATAGTAATGATGCTCCCCAATATTGGACTCGCGATATAGTCCATAGACTTATTGATGACTGGAAGATTGAAGTTATCAGAGCAGCATTCATGACAAGTGATTGGCCAGATAAAAAGTGGATGGTCGAAGAGATTATCAATGCAGCAATTGAAAAAGATGTCTATGTTATTGTCGATTATCATGCCTATGACCCACAAGGAGACAAGGCTGCATGGTTTTTTGGAGATTTGGCCAAACAATATGGCGATAATGATCATGTGATATGGGAGGTCTATAATGAACCTCTTGATAAATATAACTGGCAAGAGAGTATCAAGCCCCACGTAGAACAGGCGGTTGCGGCTATTCGTGAGCACTCAGATAATCTTATCTTAGCGGGGACCCGCATCTGGTCTCAAAGGACAGATGAGGCCGCTGCATCACCGGTAGATGATGATAATATTGCCTATGTGATGCATTTTTATGTAGGCTCCCATGCAAGTTGGGTTAAAAATTATAGTGAAACAGCGATGGGTAAACCCGGAGATGGCGATGCGGTGACTATTCAAAAAAGGGTTCCCATTTTTGCCTCAGAGTGGGGGTACTGGCCTCCAGGGTCTGATGGTCATTTTCCTTCTGCCGAAAAGTTTAGTCAATCAGGGTATGAGAATTGTAGTGGCGGGCATTGTAGTAATATAGATATGAGTGGCTATGACTGGCTCAATTTTATGGCGCAAAATCAAATAAATTGGGCGTGTTGGTCGGTAAATAACAAGGCTGAAGGAAGTAGTATGTTTCACAATGTCCCTGATAATCCAACAGAGTGGGGGCACTTAATACTTAATCATATAAAGCAGTGGACAGAAAATCAGAGTCCCTGGCGTTTTGCAGTAGAGGTTGGTCCTTTACAAGAAACCCTTGCACAAACAAAACTCATTGATGACCTTGATGATATCGGTAGTCGAAATTTTTGGAAAGGGGAGTGGAAGACAAGCAGTGATGCGGCTGATGGTGGTGCAAGTACTATTACTCCTGTTGCTGATGCGGTAGCAGGTACCGACTTGTCGGTTGACCTTTCCTTTGTGAGTAGTATAATGTGGCAGCATGAACCGTACGGACATGTTTCGCTCTCTCTGAATGATGCAGGAACTGCAATAAGCCTGGAAGGGTGTACAAAGGTTCAGTATGATTACACAGGGATGGCGCATACTTTTCAGGTGGCTACTACTGGAGTAGAAGCGCGAAATGCTCATCAAACTGAAGTCGCTTCGAGTGAGGAGTGGGCAACAGTAGTGGTTGATTGGAGTCTATTAAAACAGCCAGGTTGGGTATTAGAACCTTTGGCTATCGATAAACAGGGTGTCACCGGTTTTGTTTGGAAGATGCGCGGGGCAGATGGCACAACGGGCCGTCTCAGCATAGATAACATTGCCTGCCTTGATGTTACGGCACCTCAAGACAGAGACTATACTGCTGAAGTAGCAGAGATCAGTAGTTCTGAAGTCGTTGTTACATCTTCATCTCAGAAATCGACATTCTCAAGTGCTGATCACTATTCAGGTCAGGTGAGTTCAAGTTCATTAATAAATGATTATCCACCAGGGAGTGAGGTTACCGATTTCACCTATGTACGTTCTAACGCGAGTAAATCTCTTTCACTGGTACATTTAAATGGGAGTGGTTCGTTCGCTATCACCATACCGCAGTCTCAGACCTATACAGTGCTATTGTATAGTGTAAGCGGTGTTGAAGTAGCACAAGTTCATGGACAGCATTTTTCAGAAGGTACCCAAGAGGTTGTTCTTGCACAAAGTATTCCTAAAGGAATATATGTTGTTAAATTAGTGCACTAAATGGGGTAAGCCATAATCACTATGAAATAGTTCAATACCATTATGCTCTCAAAATGTGAGCAGTATATTGCATATCGTGACGTAAATTTCTGTAAAAGTGTTTCGTTACTATCTATAATTATGAATGGAGAATACTAACTAGGCAAGAACAATGGCGCAATTAATAAAATGTATCGGCTGTATGGTAGTGTTTATGGTTTTTACATCCTGTATTATTGATACAGCAGATGAATCAGAATTAGCTCAACAACAAAGTAGTTCAGAAACGGTCAATGAATCGAGTGGTATCGGCTACTCCTCATCAGGAGAGTCACCCCAGGGAGATCATTATTCCATCGATTGCTGTTCTGGAGTTGAATCATCAGCAGAAGGGAGTTCTGATGAGAGTTCTACTGTAAGTTCAAGCGAAACTTCTCTTTTACAATGTGAAAATACCAATTCGAATATTCCCACTCCTGATTGTGAGAAAGGGTTTGTTGCGACACCTTTTTATGACACAAATAATTGTTTAGCAGCTATAACTTGTACATCAGACCAAGAAACTGGGTGCGACAATATTTATGACCCAGTATGTGTATACGACTCTTTTTATGTGAATTTCGATACTCTTCTAGTGTATGAAATAATGGATAATGCCTGTTTTGCAGAAAGCTCAAGAATGGTTATTTCTAATAAACGTAATTGTACCTTGCTGCGGTGTTCGATTCCTCATCAACCTCCTGAGGATTATTGCCCTGAAGGAGAAGAGTTTCATTCGATATGGGATGATTGGGGGTGTCCGGTGAGTGGTGGGTGCGAGCCCAAATTAAAGGATTGTACCAATTCATATGAGCCGATTTGTGGAATTGATGGCGTAACCTATTCAAATGAGTGCACTATCGGAAATGTAAAAATGGATAAGGCTTACTGGGGTGAGTGTGATGTTGTTGATACCCTGAAAATTGAAAGGAGTGCGTTAGATTTTACTGATACTTTGAACATCAAAGAGGGCATACCGGTGATAGTGGAGAGTGAGAACGTTCTGCTCCGTATTGATTCTATAAAAGATTCTCGTTGCGCAGAGGGTAGTCTTTGTGTCTGGGAAGGCGATGGTGTTGTTTCATTTACGCTAACGAAAAATGCATTTATCGAAAGTTTCACACTGCATACTCATACTGATTTCGCACAAGAGTTATTGGTTGGTGAATTTAAGATTAAGCTCATTTCCCTTGATTCGTATGTTCCAGAATATCACTATGATGAGTATAAAGCGCGATATGAAGTTGGGGTGAGTATATTCAGGTATTTAGGGGATTAAGAAGTGGCTCCCGGAGTGGATGATATCGTATGCTAAAACAGAATTAGCTCGAACAGTCTATCGTGAGCTCGGTGCAGAGCGAGTTGGTTCTTACTCTCTGCTTCATAAGGATATTCCAAGTGCACTCTTCCATCAAGAGATTGATTTTCTATAGAATATGTGGGAGAGTGTGGTGCTCTCATGTTCAGTACAATAAACTGTTTGGCATATCGGTACTCATTATCGCATTGGGTGTTGAGTAAGTGGTTGTTCTTATTTATTCAATGCGTAATGGTGCTGCGTAGAGTGGTGTCATATTTGGTAATGGTTATTCAAATGAGGAAAAGGCATAGACTATGATGTATATATCAGGAGAACAGTTTATAGGAAGAATACTTAGTATTGGAGGAGTCGGCTTCTTTCTGCTTCTGTGGCCAATGATTTCCATGATTATCATTGAGCGGTTATTCCATTTGGGGCGTTCTACTCTTCTTGGTGGAGCATTACTTACAGTCTTGTTAATAGCGATTCAGCTCATGACATACTTTAAGGAAGATATTCCGGTGGCTCTATTGATCATATCTGGCCTGTTTTGGAGTTCTCTGTTATTAAAGTTTATATGCGGTCATGAAGTCCTACCTGCAATTGGGGTTTCATTGTGCATAGTGCTGATTCAAGCCTTTGCTATTAAGTTTTTGTTTTACATTGCCAATTCCATTTAAGAAGCTATTGACCCTAAGAGGTATTAGATATCACATCTGTACTCAACTACAACCTAATCTAAAGATCCTATACCTGTCCGTTTGTTCTTGCATAGATGCAAATCATGGATTAGAGCTCATAACTAAAATCAAGAACGCCAATCCGAATGATTTGATTTCTTATTGAATCATACCACATTTAATTAATCTGTATGAACATAACATCTATATGTCCCCCCAAGTCAAGTAAAAAATATTGATTCCCCTCAAATTGTTTTACTTGACTTCTCACATTTGAAAAAGGACGTTTACTCACAGGCGTCCTTTTTAGAGTAACTGGGTGTACTCTCTCATTTGAGACACCAGTAGGTCGATCGATATATGGATTGAGAATGAGGGGCATCGTATGCCAAAAACCTAGTAACTACTCACCGGTAAGTCGTTTTAGTTTTCTTATTAATGTGGACCGATGTATACCAAGCATATTAGCGGCGAGTGACTTGTTGCCCTCAGCTGTTTTGAGTGTTTCGAAAATCCGTTCCTTCTCTGAGCGTGTATCATTTTCGTCATCATTTTTTTGATTAGTGCTGATCTCATTGGACCCTGATGGTGAATTGGAAGTGACAAGAGTCGATTGGTTCTGCAAATAGTCTGGCAAGTCTGAGTAGTGAATTATTGAGTTTCTTGCAAAAACAACGAGGTGATTGATTATGTTTTCTAGTTCACGAATATTACCAGGGAAGTTATAGGTCAAGAAAAAGTGCATAACCTCACTAGAAAAGTCTGATATGGCTTTACGATTTTTACGATTTGCCTTGTTGAGAAAATTAAAACACAAAGGGGGGATGTCTTCTAATCTTTCGCGGAGTGGGGGTATGTTGAGCGTTATGACATTTAGGCGATAGTAGAGATCCTTTCTAAAAGATTTTTGTGCAACCAACTCTTCCAAAGGTTGATGGGTTGCAGCAACGATACGGACATCTGCATGTTCTTCTATTTCACTACCGAGGGCGTAGTACTTTTTTTGTTCTAATAGACGTAAAAATTTAACTTGCATTGATAGGGGCATATCACCAACTTCATCTAAAAAGAGCGTTCCCCCTTGTGCGAGTGCTACTTTTCCTTTCTTGTCTGCTTTAGCGTCTGTAAAAGCACCTTTTTTAAAACCAAAGAGCTCTGACTCTATTAATGACTCGGGTATGCTACCACAGTTTATAGAGATAAAAGGGGCATCTTTTTTTAGACTGCAATTTTTTATGAGGGTTGCCATCACTTCTTTGCCTGTACCACTTTCTCCACGAAGGAGCACTGGTGCATCGGTATTTGCAACCTCCTGTATGCGATTAGTGAGTGTAACCATCTTAGGACTCTTAAATATATAGGATTCTTCTTTTGGGAGAAAAGAAGGGGCTAATGGTAGTACACCCTCTTCCTGGATGTCGTTAGTGTCTTGGGAGGGTGGGGTTATTACTGCCTGAGCCATATAGGTATTGGCACTTGTTTCTGATTGGGCAAGTACTCTGGATACCTTCCAATTGAGGATAACAGTCTCGCCGGAATTGGTGGTAATTGTTCGCGTACAATTAAGTGGAATGTCATTATTTAGGGTTGTCTGCTCATTGTTACTTAAAGAGAGGTGATCTAAAAAATTTGAAATACTCCCACGAGAAGAGTTTGAGAATAACTCTATACATTCTTGGTTTTGATTAATAATGAGTCCGTTTTCATTATAGAGCACTTTTGGAATAGGTGATTTGGTAAATGAATGTATGAACCGTGTTTCACCCGCTTGAAATTGCGCTTCTACCATGCGAAGTCTCGTAACTTCATGTCCAAAGAGTTGAACGCCAGTGAGGTTGTTTAAGGCATCTCGTGTGGGATACGCACGTGCTTCAATCACCTTGATTTCACCGTTTCTGGCTTTTAGTTGCCATTCCATAGTTTTTCCATAATCATTACACAGTACTTTGGTCATTGCTTGTTGGAGGCGTTCATGCTCCCAAGTGGGAAAGAGAGAAACAAAATGGAGGCCCTCTTCAAGATCTTGTTCTGTATAGCCGGTCATTTTTAAGCTGGATGGGTTGGCGTATTTTACTTGGTAGTTCTCATCGATTTCCACATAGATGGAATCCATTCTGGATAATACCGAATTAAGAGTACTTTTCAGATAGTTTATTTCATCATGTTGAGAATACGTGGGGTTAACATCACACAACTTATCGTGAGTAGGAGGAGAAATGGAGTTGTTCATGGGATCTCAGTTATAGGGGGCAGACCAATTGGAATTATACAATTTCTTAAAATATTCGTGGTGTTATTCAGTGAAATGAACAGACTTACTTGTATTTAAGTTGTTCAATAAGGTGTTCTCAGGAGTAGTAACTGCCATAGGGCATTCGTGCAACAATGCTACAGTGAAAGTGTTGCTTGCGACAATAGTGCGACAGTAGTGCGACAGTGCTGCGACGGTGCCCGTGTAGCAGGGAGTGTCGAAAATGATTAAATAGCTGAAAATGGAGTAATATTTTTTTGGCACGCTGCTTGCTTTATATGAATGTATAATCAAAAACAAACATCAACACAAACATACAAATTGGAGATACACTATGAAAATTTTAAAAAACTTCACCATTGCTCTTGCTATGATGGGTGCCCTCGCTACCGTTTCAGCACAAAAAAAACCAACCATCTTTATACAGAAAACTCAGATTAGTCCGTTACTACGAGTAGTAGGTGAGAAGGCGTGGTGGCAAGATACTACTAATCTGGCTAAGGCTGATAATCTTGTTATTTCAACAAGTGGATCCGCTGCCACGCTGATGCAATTTATAAACCGTGTAACTGGGGTTTCAAAACTTCTACGTTTTCTTGATCCAACTCAAGGAAGCTACAATGCATTTAAAGCTCTCCCTACACTACTTCATCACACAATAGGACTTGAGAGTAATGACCATGTAAGCGCTCAGGCAATACGTATTGCGTCAGAGTCGCATGAAAGTAATGTATTTGCTCTAGCTACTCGGCCAACATTCTCATTTTTTAAAGGAGTGGGAGACATGAGTGACATTGATGATGGTTATTTTCATCCTACAGCTAACCAGTGGGCATTACGCATTGCTATAGCTATGGGCAGAATAACGAATCCGGATAAGAAACTTATTCTCATAGGTAAAAGTATGGGGGGCTGCCAGATGTATAAAGCGGCGAATAAATTAAAAAAATTCAATGTTACGGTAGATGCATTGATACTCGTAGATGCTTCGTGTGAGGTGGATGATCATAGTGGTAGTAGACTACCAGTCAATGATAATGTTAAAAGAGCATACAGCTTTTTCCAGAGAAAAGCGGGTGAAAAACAAAAAGGATATTCTATAAGCGAAACAGATCCTCTTAGATTTAATCGTGATGTTAATAAAACAGGATTTTGTGACAATGTGGGGCATGGCCAAATTGATACGTGTGATGGCGTATTGGACTATATTACAAATATTGGTAACGCAATACTGAGATGAGACTAAATAGAATAAGCATGGCTTAGTAATAACATTAATTTAAGAGGCTGAATATTATATTCAGTCTCTTTGCTTTGTTAAGCACCTGTCTCTTTAGATGGGTGCTTTTTTTGTTGGGATCTCTGAGTTTGAGTTTTCAAAACTGTGTGAGGCTGAGGTGTTTAATGAACGTACTATTGTCTGTCCCAACAAGTAGTGTATTCCGAGTTTTGCCGTGGATATTATAGGTGAACCAGATACTTGATACCGGATAGTACTTTTACCCGAGTATCTTTTAGCAGATACTCCTTATAACCCTCACAACCCTTAAAACTTCAGAGATATCTGGTTACATTTGCATCACAGATAGTGTCTACTATTCATAGGCTTTGAGTGGTGAAAAGGATAAATTCTACAGTGATTCCAAAAGTAATACGGATACGATTGTGTCTCTTATTGATACTCGTAATTGGGGCTTTACCTTCTTTTGGTAAAGGGGGGGAGTTTTTACCTGAGCATCCAGGTAGTTACCATCAGAACCCTGCAGTAAATGCCCTCACTCGTGGCATCTATTGGTCTGGTGAGTTTTTGGGGAATTCAGGAATATATTCCCTTGGAAGTACGTTTTCATTTCCCTTTATTTTGGACAGTCGGCTTTTCTTTGCAGGAACAAAAGATTCACCTGGTCAGGAGTCTAGTAAAGGTACGATTGGTATTACTCGATCATTCCAACTGAATAACCGGTTCGCTGACTCGTTGCTAGTGGGATTGAATGGACTTCTACCAGGGGTTTTGTGGTATCTTCCAGAGGAACGTACTCCTTTTGCCGATGTAGTTCTTGGTAGTTATGTCAGAGAAACAACATCAGATAAGTTAGACCTTGAATTAGAGGGGAGAGTTGGTCTCTTTGATAAGCATGTAGATCTGTTGTGGTCTATGGGCTCCATGAGAAATACCACTACCTTTACTTGGCTTAATTATCCTGTAGTGCGTAATTTTCACCGTATTGGGGTGCGATTCAATCCTAATGAATGGTTCAGTTTAACATATTCGCTCTTGCATGGTGGGAATCAAGAATACCGTATGAGTGCTGATATCCAACGGGAAGGTGTGTTTTCTACTATTGGATTCGATCTATATGGCTACTATACCGAGGGTCACAGCAGTAGTCGAATCCGTAGATCGTCACAATCAAATCTTTACTCTACATCTACATTATTTGATGAACGAGACTATGGGGTTGGAGTATCCGTACGTCTTGGTCTGTTTGGTGGTTATCTTAAAAATAGTCATAACGAAAGTGTCTCCCTTGTAGATTACTACCTCGATAAATCTGAATCAGAGGAAGAACGTTTATTGGAGAAAAGTGCTGGGGGGACTTTTACCCAGGCTGATTCGGCTGAGCATTACAATCAGTATAAGGTCGGTATAATGCGTGGGTGGGTACTGCCGATACTTAATACCTGGACTCTCTATGGGACTCTCTTTATACCGGCAGGTACCAATAATCTTTTAATGGGCAATACACAAACGGGTTTGATGTTTCTAGCAGGGTGGTCGGCAACTGCAACCCTCTTCATTTATACCAAATCACAATCAGTCGATTCTCCTGAATTGGATTCTTTTCTTTTCTTAACTGCGGTTGGATTAAAAATTTGGGATTTCTTTGTGGCGCGCAGTTTTGCAAGCGAACACAATGAACAATTACAATTGAAAATTGCTCCACTAGTAAATGGTGAAAAAATAGGGGCGGAGGCGATCATTGCTTTTTAAAAATATCTGTATCGTTCTTACGCTTCTCAGTGTAGTCAGTTGGAGTGATTCAATTAATTCTCAGGAGTTACAAGATACTCATCCACATTCTGTACTTATTTCTCCAATCGAAAGTTTCATAATTGGTGGTGCAATTATGGAATACCGCTATTATCATTCTCTTATTCTGGGTGAGTTGCAGGCAGACCTTGGCTATGGTAACCGAGGGATATTGAGTCATGATTCTACATCGTGGATTGTAGGTGCTGGATATCGCTTTTCGGGATCTGAATCTGGTGGGTGGTATGTTAATGCAACGGTAGACTTCTATACTTATCGATCGTTTGTCTATGATAACTCCTATGAAGCACACTTAAACCAATCCCAAGTTACTACAGAATGGAAGAGCGTACTCCACTACGATTGTGCGGTAGGGTATCTTGGTATATTTGATACATACTATTTACTTGAAGTATCATTTTCACCGCTCTCTTTGTGGATGTTCAGTAAAAGCCTTGATGATGATGATTTGAGCTTTAAAGAAGATGTACGATTTAGCCATATTGTGACTATTCAAACGGGCGTTAGGTTTTAATCAACACCCCGTCTTACACAGCGCAATGAACCTTGTGCGCGCTTATTCATTTCGTGGAGTTCAGTTTTGAGTTTATTTTTTCCTTGGATCTCATAGGCCCATGCATCGGTATCGGTAGCATTTATTGCCGACCACCAGAAGGCACCGTTCCATACATGTGAACCATTAATAACATATCCCGACCTTTTGGCGTCAAAGCCTACTAAGTCTGTGAGGTCATCTATGGTGTCAAAGGCTGGGCTCCAGGAGTTGGGATTAACAATGACCGTATAAAGATAGGGGCGTTGCTCTGCATCTCTCACCAATGGTGACGGGCTCTGAGTATCAACTGTTTCGGCTAGAGACACCCATTGCTCAAAGGTAGGCACCGACCATCCTTCTGGACAAATTCCTTGATAATAGGTACTATCAGGATCCCAGAGCTCACTGTTTTTAGAATTGTGCAGTGTCAAAACATCGGCCCAAGTATAGAGTGATCCATAGCGTGCACAGTGTTCTTCGCTATTGTTAAGGCAGTGGGATAATGCTGTTTTGAAATTGAGGTTTTCTGTCATCCAATCGAGTGTATCGATTGAAGTATAGCGGTAGGAGGTCCCATCGCGATCATCTACAAACGCTTTTGTTGTATTAAGGGTTACGGTAGCGTGAGTACTCGTAAAATCATTTGATGCGGTGATGGTGAACTCTAGTGTTGAGCGGCTCGTGAGTACAGATACGTCTCCTGTAAGAATAAGGCCACCTGTAGATGGGGCATAGGTAAAGTGTTCAGAGTCAGTACCAGTAATAGTAAAAGTGAGGTTTGATGGATCACTGACAATGGTTGTTAAGGTGATGAGCGTATCACCGATAGTGTTGAGATTAGTAATATATCCGGTGTAAGAGGTAAATTCAAATTCAGCAGATTCGTTTGGCTGTACGCAGCGGACATAATAGGGATACCCCTTGAATGAATGCCACACAATAGAGCCTGTAAGCGGGGTCGTGATACGGAAGCTCCAACTGTTTCTGCTATCCAATTCTGTAGAAGACCACCACTCAGAAGCGCTCTTACGTGCAGAAAATCCATAGCGATCCCAATGGCTATCACTCCACTGGTTCTCTAATTTAAGATGATTAACTACTTCATACTGTGGATGCTGTAGGTTGGCACTATCAATATACGATGAATCACCCATAAATGCCATAAGAGATGCCCAGTCATTGCGGTTGGGGAGATACCAGTCTTCAGGGCATACTCCTTGTGTCCGTATGATCTCATGCCCGTACTCGTCACTCGCAAAGGTTTCGTCTATGAGTAGTGCCTGAGGCCAGGTATACTGCCGTCCGTAAACAGTACAGTTACTTTCATAGTCATTTTCACAGGTGGAGCCCGGTGCGTTGTACCGTAAGTTTTCTGCCATCCAGTTAACACCATCTATGGCAACAAAGGCATAGCTGTTTGAGTCTCTCGTATCGACAAATCCAGATTTGACGGTTATGCGTGCAAGTACTTTTGCGGTATCTGATTCTGCTTGTGCCTGAATATGCAAGACCTCAGTAGTCGATACAATATCGTTGAGTGCTTCTGTTGCAGTAATGGTCCCTGTAGTAGGGGAGATATCAAACAGGCCTGTGTCATTACCGCTGATAATACTATATACAACAGGCTCTGAGCTAATGGTCGTTGCATGCACAGTGCCAACGGAATCTCCCGGGGGGAGTGTCGTAGCTATAGCAAATCTATACTCATGCTGATCAAATACCGGTTTACTCCCATGATACACACAGCGTACTGATTGTTCACTCCCCATTGACTTCCAGTCTTCTGCAACAATAGACTTTTGACCAACACCTGTAGCACTCGGATCATACCAGGAATTGCGGCTAAAGCTTTTGGTGCTTCCATTATCATTCTCATAAGTAGAGGCGTATGCAGTGGTACTATTACCATCATGCAGAAATGGGTATGATACCTTTTTGGTGTTTTGTAAAGTACGTCCCATGTTATCCCATTCACCCCATGTTGGAATATGCCACCCTGTTGGGCAGATGCCTTGATATATATGAGTGCTGTGTTCAATGATATTCCCATTAATATTGGGCTCCACATTCATGAGTGTGTACCAGGAATAGCGACACCCAATTGAATCACCCACAGAAGTACAGGTGTGCAGAGATGGATCTGACGAATATCTGAGGTCACTCGACATCCATAGAGCATTATCGTATTGATGTATGGTGTAGGCTTGTTGGTCACGGGTATCATACATCAGTGATCCAACTACAATAGATATATCGTGAGTCGTGCTGTTGGTGCCGTCTGATACTTCAATAGTCAATAGGAATTCAGGAGTAGTTTTAAAGTCAATAGCTTTTGCAAGTCTCAGAACGCCAGAAGTGTCTATTGATAAAGTACCACTGGTATCACCAGTGGTGATGGCAAAGGCAAGAGTGTCACTATCACTATCGGTAATATGGAATCGCGTAAGTACTTGACCAACGTGCATCGTATCGAGAATAAAGAAATTGTCTGATAGGAGGGTCTTGAATTGTGGAACAGTACTATCGAGAATACACCGTACTGAATGATAGGCGCCGTATGAAGCACTCGTTACAGAGAGGTTATCACCAACGAGCTGGACTATGTGGTAATTATATCCGGTTGTGTCAGATTGAGTACTGGTCCACCATGTAGTTGTCTGACCTCTGTTATCATTGGAGTAGCTGTAATCTGAAATATCAGTTGCGAGTGCCCAAAAGTTAAAATCATTACTGATAGGTAAACCATCATCCCAGCCTACGGGTGCTTTTAGGTATTGCCCTAAGGGGTAATGGTCGGGAGAGGATTGATAGGGGTAGTTAGCGTGGGCCGTTAAAAAATTAATAAGATCCATCCATTCCGAAGCAGTAGGAATGTGATACTTTTCTGGACATACATTCTCTAACAGAATAGGTATCGCATTTTTACCTTTGTCGGGTGTATTGCTCGAGTAATTTTCTTGGAACCGATAGAGCGAACCCAGTGATGTACAGTTTGATGAATCGTATCCAGGGCATTGAGCCGGTAGACCCGTCATAAATGACACATTTTCTGCCAGCCACGTTTGAGATCCTAAAGTGACATAGGGATAGCGCTTTCCATCTCGGGTATCTGTCATTGTTGGAATCGAATCGGGAGGGGCGAGTATGCCTTTGGTCTTTACTGTTTCTGAGGGGTCGGTCAACGGGTTGTCACAGGCAGTAACTACCAGCAAGCTGAGAATTGAAAAAAGGAGTATACGAATCATAGAATAGAGGGGCTACCATGTGGTTATTGTAGTAGGAAATGATAGAAATATGCCGAACGATTGTGAATGGTTACTTGTGGTAAGCAGGGATAGGAGAGTAGTGAAGCTTTCATTGGAGTGGCAGTACCGTAAAGGATGGTTCGCAATAATAGTATAATGTTGCCTGTTCCTATTCAGCTTCTATGGTAATTCAAGGATAAAGCGTGCACCAAATCTGTAAAATGTACGAGGACGCGAATTCTCATAACTACAACCTCCATATCCTAGTTTATCCATTGCATCTTTCCCAGTAAACCCATGTATATTGTGATGTGCATATTCTTCACTTACAACATTAACCTTTGGATTATTAAGAGTAACCGTGTCATTAATGGAGCCACTATTAAACCCAGCAAGCTCTCTGTAGTGAATGCTATTGCCTGCGTCTTCTACCCATTCAGCGGCATTACCAAGCATGTCATAGAGTCCGAGGGGATTGGGGGTGAGTAATGCAACAGGCGAAAGCCATTCATCGAGGGAGCCTTCTCTTGTCTCGTCTTCTAAATGAGCATAGTCATTCCACTGAGCGAGATTGTTACCCCATGGGTAGATTACGGTTTTACCTGCACGACAGGCTGAGTGCCATTGTGCGTAACTGGGGAGTCTAAATCCATAGTTATTGGAAATAGTAAAATTTTTGAGTTCTTCAATTCTGCCATACTCGTTGAGGACCATTTGGTAAGTATATACTGAATCAAGTCCATGAAAGGAGCTTCGTGCATTGGCAATAAACGCCATAGTATAGAAGGTTCCCCTATATGGCATGGTGTGGCCTCTTGTCGGGTCATTTTCGCTATTCTCCCACTGGATAAACTCATCAAACAAGACCGTATCAGCTCCAGCCCAAATTCGTACATCGCCATAGGTGATTTCTGTACTGTCGATAAAGAAGTGAGGGAGTGCAATAAGAAAAGAAGGGGTTGGGTGCATCGTATCTACTTCTTGTTTTTCATGGTCAAAGTTCCACATATCACCAAAGGGTATTGTATGTGCAGGAACCACTTTCATCAATTCACAGGTGGTGCAGTTAGTGGGTTGTGCGGTAGTATTACCAAGATTATTGTTAAAATAGGGAGTAATGAATGGATATACGGTGCTATCATAATAATTGGGTTGCTTGTCTTCTGCTGGCTTCTTTCCTGGGTAGAGTACATTGCAGCTTACAAGGGTCAGTAGTGATATTGAGATGAGGTAGAGTAACGAAGATTTGAGTAATGGAGTCATAGGGTGTCGATGGTGTTTATAGGTCTGTGTTTCTATTGTAGTAATTTAGATATCAGGTAGTGAATCTTCAACGCCTTATAGAGATCTATGGGATAACTGGTGCTGAAAATATCATATTAGAATGCAGGTATGACGTCTTAGCAATTGAGTGGAAAATTCAAAAGATTCAGTTAAATAATTTGATTCGTAAATTGCCAAAGAAAAAAACTGCGATCGTAGTTTTCCTTTATGTGATAGCTTATACACTAGGTCATATGGATTGGAAATCGTCAGATTTAGACATCATCACAGAAACACTCGGACCTCCAATAAGAAATGTAGAGGAATGAGTTAAACACTTACGGTACCTAGTAAATCACTATCAGTAACCCATTGTAATGGTGCCAACCTTAAAACACTACTCACATACCCACGGAAGCCTCGGTATTGTTCAAAAAAGCTATCCGATCGCCTTCTGCATCCATAGACTCCTCAAAAACCTTCAGCCGATTGCTTTCTGCATCCATAGACTCCTCAAAAACCTTCAGCCGATTGCGTTCTGCATTCATAGACTCCTCAAAAACCTTCAGCCGATCGCTTTCTGCATTCATAGACTCCCCATAAAACCTTATGCTATTGTGTTCTGCAGTCATGCGATCGTGTTCTGCAACCATAGAGTCGTGCTGTGCATATAGTTCACTCACTCTAACAGTATGCGAGAGGATACTGAAGGTACACAATTATTCATTGTACCTATGTGCAACAGATTAAAACGTATCGGACTCTATTAAAAAGTGACCGCAGACCTTCTGCACTCATAAGTATTCATTGCTCTCTAAAAAACTAAGACGCGTAGCTCAAAAGAAAAATATGTAAACGATATATGAACAATAAAAAATGATGATACTCTGCAAGTCAATAGTGTCGGGAGTGTGATGGGCATCACAAAAATGGCACTATTTGTGTAAACTCTGCATGTAACCCCAATAGTTTTACAAAAGTTTAGTTTTTATAATAATCACGTTACTCAAACCTCTTGAATCACTCAGATCTTTTATGAAAACTAAAATCTACCATGGTGTCGTATGGCTTCCGCAGGTGGTGCGCCAACTGTTCTCATGTCAAAACTTTACATTGGGGAGTTTACAAACTGTTTTCAGGGATACAAGTATTTTTTTTGTTGGTGTACCTTTTTAACACGCCGCTGGGAAACTTAATCTCACGAGGCGTTTAACACATACATAATAATTACATAAAGGAGACCGAGTGTCTAAGAATAATACACAACAAACAATCGAAAAAAGTACAAAGCGTACTGTACAAGAATCTGAACAGGAGAGAATCTATAAAGAAGAACTTCCTAACCTAAGAAACTTTAAGGCTACTAAGCCATTTACCATTCGTATGCCAAAAGATATCTGGCTTCAAGAGGCTGAGGGGTATGAGCAACATCTTGAAAATAGACACGAGACCTTTCTACAAGAAGGACTTGCCCCAAACTTTCTCGAGACGTATCACCGGAGAGCAGCGTGTGCCCGTATCGCACAAGGTCTTCTGAGTACGTACATAGAGGAGGAGCGTCAGAATAAAAATACCTTTAAAGCTCTCTTTCCTGAGGCAAAAGAATTGCGCACTAAACTGCTCAATAGAATTCGCTTTGTGGTTCGCAAGGATGATACCCGTAAGAATATTGTCAAAAAAATTACTACTGGCCGTAGAATTGCTGATACTATTCAAGACTTGGTTGAACTCTCTATGGTTGCAGAAAAGATGATGGACGAACTCACACAGTATAATGTTACCCCTGAAGAGGTGTATCGCGCAAAAGAACTCGGCCATAGCTTGAGTAAACTAAAAGCGGACGGTGAATCAAAAAGAAAACAGAATACCGAGGCGGTAGAGATTAGAAATGCAGCTGTGGCACTCTTGAGAGATTCCATTAGCGAACTCCAAGATTTTGTAAAAATGCTCTATCCACCAAAGGACCCTAACCGAACAATCTTTTTTAGCTCGTTCTATAGGGGTAAAAATAAACAGCCCCTTACTAGTGACCCAGCTAAAGATGTCAAGAAAGAAGGGAACGTTGAACAGCCAGCGGTACAGACACCTAAAGACGGCACTTACGACGGTTCAGATACACAATCATAATAACGCAGTATCATTCAACTATAATTTATTGAGAGAGGTAGATATGAATATTTCAATACCAAACAATTTCGATTTCCTTACCGTGATTCAGTGCCCTCAAGAGAAGCTGAAGACCATGGAAGCATCGGGGTTGTTTCAAAAAAATCTTCAGGTTGCTTGGCCGAGCAACAATGCGTAGCATTGTGACCAGGCGCACTTTCAGACAGTGTGTGGATAACCAAATGTAGTAACCGTAACTTTGGTAAGATTAAGGAGCTCTGCAAGGGTGAAGATGCCTTCTCTATTCTGAAGGTGCGTTATACCCATGGGAGTGAATTCTTCTCGGCAAATACCGTAGTAGAAGCTACGGGAAGGAGTGTACTTCAGTGATAAAAACGGCAATGCTCATTCTTTGTGTTGCCTCATTACTTTTTTCACAATATCAATTCCTAGAGGAGACTCCATTTATAGGATGGAGTACTCCTACAGGGAATGATTACAACGAGAAAGTAATGATGGAAGCCCGGCCAATACTCAAAGTACCCCTTATAGATCAGCTTACACCAGTGGTCTATAAGGATAGTAACTATCAAAGATTCTCAATCATCTTTGACCCACACATTCGGATGCTGTACAAAAACTCAATGCCCGTGATCATGCCCAGCTATAGAGCATACATCTCTTATGCACCAACCCGATACGTGAGTAGTGTCAAAAGTTTTATTACTCCAATGATCGAACATGGGCATTATTCTAATGGTCAAGCAGGGTGTGCCTTTGGGAGTTCCGAAGATGCCGACTCAACATGTCAGACTCTGTACGATACCTTAGATGAACTCAACCTGAGCGAACAACTCAACAGAAGGAGTGGTGAGTTTTCTACAAACTTTATAAGAGGCAGGTTGAAGCTCATGAAGGTGCTTGGGTTTTATGACGGTACCGGGATGGTAGAGGATGCATTAGAGGTAACTTTGGAGTTTACGCGCTATATCAATCGACTCTTTGGGTTTTCCATTGCGGGGTATAATGAGTTGGATGCGGAGTTCTATTCTATGAATCGGTATCTGGCCGAGGTTGCGGGGCATCACTACCTTATGATGTTTAATGAGATGACGCAGCTTCGGTATGGGGTTTCGGCTCAGTATCTTCCTTCTCGGCATTCGGAGATTACACCGTATAATATTTCACTCTTTGGGAACTTCACGTATCCTTCTGGTCTTGGGGTGTTTGTTAAAGCAGAGAAAGGGCAAGACCTGTATAATGTACGGATGGTAGATGATATCTTTCGTGTGTTCATTGGGATATCCCTCAGGTTCAGGGCGAGTGAGCCGGCTTATCTTGAGGTTAACTCTTATGAGTAGGGTTCTTTTCCTTTTATTTTTCCCTTTTTATGCAGGATTTCCGGGGCTTCACCCCAGACCCGACCAAAGGGGTTCACGAGCAAACCCCTCTGGACTCCATGCCCATCTTTGCAGATGGCTGGAACACATAGCTATTGCCTTATTGGCTCGGAAAAAATGGAATTTTTCCTTTGTTGATGGTAGGAGTGGGGTTTGTTGATATTGGTTTTGGGGATCGTTGCGGATGTGTTGAATAAAGTGCTTCGCACGGATGGTTCGGAGGCAGGACTCTTTAGGGGACTGCGTCCGAACCTTCTTTAACTCATGTGCGGAGCACGTTTTACATTACAACCGCGGCCTTGCATAGCAATAGCATACAACGAAGTACAGATTGACCCATACACAACTGAAAGGTTAAAACGCAACCATGTGCACTATGATATTTTATGCTCAGTAACAGAGAAACCTATTCATTATGTGTCGGTACAGATCAGTGTAACCTGGTCCAGATGTACAAAGCATTTGTAATGAAGCTCTCAGCAGAGTGCCTTTTGTCCAGTCTTTTGGGCACCCAAAAGGTCTGGCCGAGTTTGGGCCGGCGCCCAGGATGCTTGGGCGAGCAGCAAATCTTATTTGCGACCAGCCCGAGAACTATGGAAAAAAGAAAAAGAATATTAACAGAAATAAAAAAACCAAAATGAAATCAAGTACAGTGTGATTGATGATGCGGTCACCATCTTTGGATCGTTTAATTATACAGAGCCTGCTAATCGGACTAATGATGAGAATATCGTGATTGTCGGGGATGTGGCCGAGGATAATGCTGTTGCACGGGATAGGCAGGGGGAGATCGCCTTGGATTGTCGGAGGGAGATTGAGCGGTTTAGTTCGTAGGGTTTATTCGGTTGGTCTTGTTTATTGTTGTTAAGCACCTGTCCTTTTGGATGGGTGCTTTTTTATTGGGGAGGCGCATAATCGGGGAGGTTTGGATAGCTTCATAGCTGACTCGGTGAACTTTTTCAAATAATATCATTGTTTTGGGAACATACTCTCAATTCTATTCGTCTAATCTACAGAGAACTCGATTGAACGGTACATACCCCCTTTATGGGTATATTCATACACCATCCGTATCATAATAGATGCGTGTTCCTTCAATAGCTCTGCCGCTGGCCCACTCTTCAGTTTAGTCTACCACACCTGATGGTGTATTAAATATTTTTGTGCCTGTATGAGAGTTTCCTCCTGATTCATAGTCAATGAAGATCTCTATGGAGCCATCGTGTCATTTCATGCATAACTGTAATTTCACACAACCTTCCTACAGTCTATGTGCGGCGCTATTCATATAGTGTGAAGTATGGCCAAGGGCGTCATAGGCTTCTATAACGATGGTCCATGGTTGATAGACGGTCCCTGGATACTGTATAGTGTCTATTATACTGATAGAGCCAGAGGAGGGATTGAATGTTTTCATTTCTATAGTAACAGATCCGCTATCAATGAGATCATACTCGATAGTATCATCTCGTCCTTCTCGGTAATAAACGTTCCAGCGGACTTTCGATCCAACAAACTCTTCATAGGGCGTGTAAGATACACGCATATTTACTCGGGATATAATATCCGATCCGTTTCTTTCTAACTCATGAACGATAAAGCTCACATCAGGAGCCACAGTATCAATAAGAAGGTAGGGGACTTTACCATCGAACTCTTCGAGCCCAGGAACAGTAAGTTCGGTTATGGTTTCAATTGGTACACCGTTGGATGTGCCATCTATCGAAATGGTATAGATGGATTGGTGGTCATCAGTCAGGAAGTCTGTGATGGTAAAATTTTGTAACATACTATCTGGATTAGAAAATGCGTCAAAATCGACAATTATCGGTTGATATGCATGGCCTGCTCGTGGCTCTAGTGTGAGGGTAACGTTTTCTAAAAGTGAGCTATCACTGGTCTGTAGCCAAGGTGTAAAAGAAAAGTCGTTACTTACCACCGCAACAATAAAGCTATCTGATGCTAATAATTTATTTATAGTTCCGGGCATAATGCGGGCCTCTACAGATGGAGGGACTGGTGGGGCTTCTGAACTGAGTGCTATGGAGGACGATGAAAGAGGTGGGATAGTCCTTTCTGAAATAGAAACAGGCTTTATAGCAACACTCAGGAAAGAACTAACACTTCCTCTTGGGGGTTCAATGTGATCGAATGAGGATACCGTTGGTAGTGCAACTTCTTTGAAAGAAAGATGGTTCAGTGATTCCTCAGAGCTTTCTATTTCTAGTACCGGCTTTGAAGCCGATATAGGTGTATTTTCTGCACATGCTGCTAATACAGTACAAAGCATTACAAAACATAGAGCTAATAGTCTTTTCATGGGTGTCCCTCTCATATATGTACGACAAAATGTAAAAAATTGATCTCTGAATTGGGTGGCCCCCTAATAATCAAACAGGTATCGGCTAAATCCTCAACCAACCACATCTCACTATAGTGTGGATATTGAGTTGTGGTTGGTTGAGTTTAAGGCTGATCATTGGTCTCTTTAATTACACTTATCAGGAGCTCCAAAATCTGTACCAAAGGTTGAACTTAAATAGGTATTCATTTCTGCACTTTGATCTTCATAGCAATATTGATTACCAACTATTTTAATACTACCTGCATTTAACTTTAGTAAACTCAAAAGCGAATTGGGAATTACCCCTGATAGATTATTGTGAGCTACATATATATAGGTTAGTGATTTCATGCCTCCCAGTACCCCTTGTCTCAGGTCA
>JAOPTW010000045.1:0-79812 GCA_051532035.1 Fibrobacterales bacterium
TGGTTGGAGTCCTTTTTGTAGATCTGGATGGTTTCAAAAATATTAACGATTCCCATGGGCATACTGCGGGTGATGCTGTATTAAAAGCAGTAGCAGAGCGCCTGAATGAATGTACTCGGAAAATTGATACTGTGGCGCGCGTGGGAGGAGATGAGTTTTTGGTTATTACCGGAGAAATGAGCTCTCCCAAAAATGCAGAACTTATTGCAGAAAAAATTATTAAACGATTAGTAGAGTCGGTTTATTATGAGGGCAAAGAAATATTTGTCGGTGCCAGTATAGGTATTGCAATTTATCCGGATAATGGGAGCACCAGTGAAGAGCTTTTAAAAACTGCTGACGATGCAATGTATACCGTCAAAAAATCCGGTAAAAACAATTACACTTTGGCAAAACCATAACATAATGTTAGATGCTTATATACAAGGTTTGATTGGAATTGCTCATGGTAAAAGTTGTTTTGGTATCAAAATTGAGTAGTTGATAATGCTTTATAAATTAATTGTATGCGTATGGTTTTTAATGATGTTTAATTCATGTGAATGGATTAGAGATGGGTTTACATTCTTCCCTGATCAAGAATCTAAGATAGATGAAGAAAGCTTGCCGAGTCATATGATGAAAAGACAGATCGGTACCAGTGATGGTGAGTTGCTTGATGCCTTCTTTCTCAATAAAACTGATAGTGTCAATAAAAATCTGGTGATTTACTTTCATGGTAATGCCGGCAATGTATATGATCGGCTTGAATATGCTGAGATTTTGTATCAAATGGGATATTCTGTATTATTAGTTAGTTATAGGGGTTATGCTGAAAGTTCTGGCTCGCCTAGTGAAAGTGGAATTTATTTGGATGGTGAATCTGCACTAAAATATGCAATGGATTCCTTAAAATTTGATTTAAGAAATATTACGATTTTTGGAAGGTCACTTGGAACAACAGTGGCTGTGAATACTGCTCAAAATAAAAAATTGAAAGGCGTTATTCTTGTTTCTCCGTTAGTTTCAGGAAAAGAAATGGCTAAACGTATGATTCCAGGAATATCATCACTTGCAGGTGATTCGTATAATTCGATAGGCAAGATACATAACCTTACATCAAAGTTGCTGATTATTCATGGTAGTACTGATAGGGCAATTCCAATTTCTATGGGTAAGGAACTATTTGAAGCATTTTCTGGAGAAAAATATTTTGTTGAAATAGAAGGTGGAGGACATAATAATTTACAAGACGTGGATTATAATAAATATTGGGGTAGTGTAAGGACATTTGTGGGATCACCTTGAATTAAGCAAAGTAGGCAGTGTACTGATTGAGAACCAGTATATTGCTGTTGGCATCTATTGATGAAATTGGTATTTTGTATGGTATAGACATAAACTTACCTATTATCTAATGAAATATTTATTTACTGCACTACTACTACTACTACTAATTATGGGATGCACTGGCGAATCCCGAAAAAGATCTCGCCATGTATTTTCAGACATTTGCATTGAATCATCTTACATTATTTCAGAAATCAATCTAAGTAAATCAAGAATGAATATGTTTATAATCAGTCAAGATTCTGCATTAGTAACACAAGAGAAAATAATTATCAAACAACAACTCTTAAGATTAAAGCCTTATCAAAGTAAATGTCCAAAAGCAGAAGAAACCATAAAAGAAATGGAAACCTCAAATAATTCCGGTTCAAACGCAGGGTATAAGAAACCGTTGGAGTGGGTAGTTGTAAATACCCATACAATAGATAGTCACTAAGCGTTCCAATTTATCTATTTTATGAACATCCGCAATTACGCTATACTCAACCGATATTTGCCGAATTCTCACCTTTAGGATAATCTATGAATTGGTCTGAAATATCCCTTAAAAAACTCAGTAGTTACATCACCGAATTTGAAAGTGATATGAATGAAGAATATTTAAACTGGTGGAACATGATAAGAATTTAGCCAGTAAAATGGAAAGAAGATTCTTATGGAAAGGCAGATGGTAAAAGTTAAGAATGAAAAATAAAGATAATCACTGGACTATTTGCTCTGAATGTCAGGGGCAAGGCCAAAAAAATCACAGGCCTCGCAACAGAATAAGGCCACGCAAGAAGAGAAAATTGGATCGATTAGAAAACACTCAGATCGATGAGAAGCCTCCCGCACCTTCCACGCACCACTTGATTAAATGTTTAGACTGTGAAGGGTCTGGCTTGGTTCGTTGTGCTACTCAACGTCTTCCTGATACAGAAAACTACCCCCATGTTGCCATCATTGGCGGAGGGATAGGTGGCGTCGCACTCGCAGTGGCTTGTTTACACCGCGGCATCCCCTTTACTCTTTATGAACGCGATAGCGGCTTTAATGAACGCTCTCAGGGCTATGGACTTACTCTGCAACAAGCGAGTAATGCCATCAAGGGATTAGGTATTGTTTCGTTACAAGATGGATTGGTTTCAACGAGACATGTTGTTCATGCTACCGATGGAAAAAAAGTCGCTGAATGGGGAATCAGACTAATGGATCCGTCAAATACAAAAAAAACACCCAATCGCGTTAATGTACATATTGCTAGACAGACATTGCGCTTAGCTCTGCTTGAGCAACTGAGTGGTCAAGATGCAGTTCAGTGGGGGCATCAGTTGGTGGACTTTAAAAAAGGGGTGGATAATGGCGTTGCATTAAATTTTAAAGTGGGCGATGAGGACAAGAGCGTCAAAGCGGATCTTGTGGTAGGAGCAGATGGTATTCGGAGTACAGTGCGCAACTTATTGATGGGTGAGGACCTTTACCCGTTACGCTACTTAGGGTGTATTGCGATATTAGGGATTTGCCCTATAGAAAACATTCTTGGCTCTGAAGGAATGGAAGAGTCAAAACGTTCTTTGTTAGACTCAGCCACGGTATTCCAAACTGCCAATGGCAATGAACGGATTTATATAATGCCTTATTCGTCCGACACGGTGATGTGGCAGTTGAGCTACCCTCTATCAGAAAAAGAGGCTGTGGCTTTGAGTGCTCAAGGGGCTCATGCACTCAAGCAAGAAGCGCTTCGACGATGTGAGTGGCATGACCCCGTTCCTCAAATTTTAGCCGGGACTCCGGAATCCCTGGTATCGGGGTATCCTGTGTATGATCGGGCCCTACTCCAGCCAGAATCGTTGGCCCAAGCCGATCAAATTACTCTGATTGGAGATGCAGCACACCCGATGAGTCCCTTTAAAGGTCAGGGAGCTAATCAAGCTTTGCTGGATGCACTATCGTTGGCGCGGGGCATTACAAAAGGATGTATGCCCTTATCTGAGTGGAGGGATACAGGAGTGAGGAAAAGTGTGTTAACTGAATTTGAATTGGGAATGTTGGAACGCAGTGCTATCAAGGTGAAGCGATCAGCAGAGGCTGCAGAATTCTTACATTCCGATGTCGTGCTCTTTGAGGGCAACGAACCCAGAGGTCGGAGTTTACGCAGAGAAGAAAATAAAAAACCAAAATAATTTACTCCCTACCACTCAGGCATAATTATTTCACGTTGTTCTTAGCTACCAGTTTTTAATTAATGCATCAAAAAACATCATGAATATAGGTTTTATTGGATTTTTGATTGGACTTGTTTTATCGCTTTCGAGTATGAGCAAGATGCCCGATTCATTACCACTCCAACTCATTATATGCACTAATAATTAAAATATTTATTTTAGAGGTATTTACTTCAAAGAGAAAATAATCATCTCCAAAGTATAGTTATGCGTGGGCTATTAGCTCAGCTAACCAACCGTTGCAAAATAAATGATACACAATGTACACTAGAGTGAAGTATACATTGCTCGTCTATTATTTTTTAAGGTAGGTGAGCGGTGTGGTTTAAGGGGTAGGTGAATGTAATGCATGCATGGTATACATTTTGTCATAGAGCTTTTTACTGTATCTATATACACTCTTCTGCACATTCAACAATTTCTTCATTACACTCTTGCCAACATTCTATATATCCTGTCATATCATCTGCGTTTTCCCACTCATCTTCACAATTCCAATTGCAGTCAAATTTATCACTATCGCATCCCAAGCTACACATATATGTTGTTTCATCACCCTGACAGCGATTTAATTCCGCCGCACAATCCATCAAGCAACTTTTTTCATCATCACATTTCGTTGCGCAATTTAGGAGTACTACTGCACAAGGACACCCCCCAGTACACATCACAAAATCTTCACTAGGGCCATATTCGATTTCTTCGCAGTCTTGAATACAACTCCTATCATCTGGATTATCACAATCTTCTAAGCATTCCTCGGCCTTACTTATAGATTTGGGAATATCTGAAGCAAATGTTTCTGAACAGCTCAGTTCGCATTGATAATTATCAGGTGCTTCTTTATCATCACCAATACATCCCATCAAAAAAATCACTGAAAGAATAAATAATAAACTAGATAACTTTAAATTGTACATCCCAATCTCTCTATAAATAATTGTATGATTGAAAACGTATTAAAAAAGAGTTTACTTTTAAAGATGGTCAGTGTTTAGTAAGGTATAATGAGCTGATCACGTTTATATGGTTTTATTTCAATAAGAATACGCCATTTACCTGTCACCCCAAGTCCAATAGCATACATTGAGTCGCCTTAATCTGTTCATAAAGCATTTTGAATAATCTATTAAAAAAGACCTTTCCAGAGAGGGGTTTCAGAAATGGCAATATAGAATGCATTGTCTATTGCTATTTCCCAGTCTTTTTTAGTAAGATCATCACTCAGCTTAGTAAAGCCATTTGATGAACCATATGTTACAATGTCGTCTTTTACATAGTCATAGACCATATAATCAAAATAGATATTAAATATTGTTGTTATTACTTCTTGACCACCCCCATACGTAGTCGTATGGCCGTTATTATCCACGCTATGAGTAGGAGTTGTAATTTCAAATTCTTCCTCAGTCAATATGACTACCTTATTAATAAAGAGAACAAAGCTATTGTTTAAAGTAACTATTGCACCTTTCTTTGGTATGGTAAAAGCATAGGGGTGTCTCTTGTTTCGCTTGTCGCCTCTAACTTTAATTGATTCGAATTCAGCGGGAATCTCATCTGTAGTAAGGTTGCCCCGAGGGCCTTCATACTCAACCTTTGGGAGATGCTTAATAATAAAGGTATTAAGGGTATCTCTAAATGCAGGTTTCCATGCAGAATCATGTGGTTGTAGATCATACGTTTTGAGCCACTCGCTGTAGGCATATTGTTTGATACTCATAGAATCTGCGGGGAAAATATAGAGCGGTTGATTGGGCTGGGGTGCGTATGTATAGTTTACATTTTTGGGTGCAGCTCTAAAAGTACAATTCGTATAGAGTGCGAGAACTAAAGCAAATAAAATAAATTTAAATATAGTTTTGAACATAGTTGGTTCCTTAAAAGTTTATCGAGCTCAGTACTCTTTTGGTACTGTTCAAAAGGAGGTCTTCCCAGTCACTCTTATTAATGAAAAAATTGGCGCTCTCATGACGCTGTACCTTACCATAGGAGACATACTTTTTACTTGAGTAATCGTACAGTAAAAACTTAAAGGACAATGAGAAGTCTTGACCGGGTAAAAAGGAGTGAAATGTGCTGCTCTTTCTATGCTCATTTCCATTTTCCTTCGCTCTGCGATATTCATAATTTTTAATTTCATGAGCGTATCCAAACTTGATGTCAGATATATAGAGTGCTAATGCCGATTCAGTGATATTTGATGAGCCGTCTTTTATAATATTCATTGCAAAGGGAATAGTATTAAAAGTGTTTGGCTGGCGTATTGTGGTAAATTTAACATCCTCCAACTGTTCTTTTGTTGGTAATGAAACCTTTCTATTAGGGTAGATGGATTTTGCGTGCTTTAAGAGATACTTATTTACTGTATCGGCAGCAAGTTGCATGAGGTCACCCTCTTCTTGAGATAGATTAAAACATTTTTCAAAGTCAAGTTTTGCAAACATTGAGAAATCTTTTGCTTGAACAGGGTAAATCCATATTTCTTGTTGAGGTTTAGGGGAGTATTCAGGGTTTGTATAAAATCGTCCCATGCTACAGCTCGTAAGTATGAGCAAGAGGATACAGAAAATTAAGTGCATTGGATACATTATAGTACTCATTGGTAAGGGGGTGGGGGAAATATACATAAAGATACTGGGTGCTCAATAGGATAAGCCTTGTAGAAATCATATTGTAGAATGTTTATAGGAGTCTCACCTGTTGTGCTTACAAAAAGAAAGCATTGAAACAGCAAGCAAGTATTTGCCAAAAAAGTAATTACTCGCCTTCGCTCAAACATTAATTATTTTTTCGTCAAACACCTGAGGAATCATGCAATTTAACAGTTTAATACCTGAACTACTGGTATCTGATATCAATAAAAGCCTTGCCTTTTACACAAGCCTTTTAGAATTCGAAATTTTGTTTGATAGAAAACATGAAGGCTTCTATTTCTTAAACAAAGAAGGAAGCCAGCTAATGATCAACGAACTTAAAGAAGACTCTTGGGTAAATGGCAAAATTTCTCACCCTTTTGGACAGGGAATGCATTTAACATTTAAGGTTTCTGACATTAGTTCGCTCATAAAAGACGAGTTAAAAGATTCAATGTATCTTGATTTGTTTGAAACAAAATATGACGTTGCAGATGGTCAAGCAACTCTGAAGGAAATGATATACAAAGATCCCGATGGCTATTTAATTCGTTTCGTACAACAAGTACTCGTTCAGGAGTAAAATGACTCGCAGTAATAGTTGGATTTGAAATATCATTGCATCTATCAACTGTGGTCTTAGTGTTGCTATACAGACCTATAGTGGCTATTGTAGTTTTTTTTTAGGCATGACAAGCGTTGCGGAAGTATCTATTTTGAGTATTTACCCCAGGACACATATAATGCGTATATTAAGTAAGCTTTTCGTTGGGCTATTGATCTTTTTGGGATGTTCAGAAAATACTTCTGATGAGTTAGGAATGGGGCCAAAAGGGCCGGGGGACAGTATATCGTCATCGGGTGTGTCTGGTGGATTAGGTACAGGAGTGAGCAGCAGTCTCACGGCACCTGATACCAATGACTTGTATATTAAGAGAAATGTCTGTAAAAATGAGAGCAAATGTGAGTATGATCTAAAGAACACCAGATCGTTTATCTGTTTAGGCAGCTCAAGAACTTCAAGCCAAGGGTGCCCTGTTGGTGCCAAGTATGCGTGTCGTGATGAGAGCTATGTTGGACTTTACTATGTGTATGATCCAGTGTGTGAAGGGGGAACTCTTGAAGTACTCGATGCAGAATGGGTTGAGGAGATGCGGGTTCAAGATTCCATTGAGAATGTGATTGATTCTACTGATGCCTCACATGTTATTGGTCTTTTTTGGGCTAAGGACTCTCTGAGTGACTCCCTACAGTACAATGTTATCGTGCCCTTTCTTGAGGCGGGAGTCAATGTAGATTCCTGTATGAATATTTTAAATATATTGAGTCACTTAATTGAGCTTCGCGCTGATTCTGCGGTATTTGATCGTGCAGTTAAGAATTCAACCGACTTGAACAAGCAGAGAATGTGGAATAAAAACCCGATGCATTGGGCAATTGATGAGGGGGATACTCTCTATATGGAAATTCTGATAAATAATGGACTTGATGTTACAGATACAGCAAACCAGTATCTTGAGTATGCAGCTACCGAAGTAGATTCATCAGGAGAGACGGTTAAATACCTGATACAAAAAGGTGCTCCTCTCCATTTTAAACATGATATCTATTCCCGTATATCCAGTGGAGCCAGCATGAGTGTATTAAATATGATCAATGGTGGTATTGCATTTGATGATCCTAGCCGTTTAGGAGGGCACCCGATCTTTGCGGCACTTGCAAATGGACATACTGGAGTAGCCCGGACATTACTGAAAAATATGCATGATTCAATAATGTTTGTACGCTCTACTGAGGATTTGAGTACACCATTTGATCTGGCAGTAATGTCGGGGGATACCTTTATAGTAAACGAGTTTATCCAGAGGGGAGTGCATCCGGATTCTTCAATGATGCAGCGCCCCCCGTTAACTCTGGCAATTAAAGAGCGTGATAGGGCAATGGTTAACCTGTTGATACGTAATGGAGGAACTCCCGGGTATGCAACGTCCGTGGCTCAGCATGCCCCCATGTATGTCGCAGTTAAGAATGGTATCGGATTGTATCCCTCTGAAAAACGTGAGCAATTAGATATTGTATCGGACCTGCTTGAGGCGGGAATTGATAAGAATGTCTCTTGGGGTGATACCACACTGTTCACTCTGGCAATTGAGCGCGACTCCTCACATATCTTTTCACTGCTTCTTGATAGTGGAGTAGCATTTTCTCAAACTCCGGATGACAGTATTGCCTCTATGGAAGCGATACTGACTAAATATAAGAAGAAGCGTATTGATGATGGATTTTTACGGCATACTATAGAGCATCTCAATCTTCCCGGAGACTATGTATTGGAACATCTTGAGTTACCTTTAATCATTAAGGCTATTGTTACCGATTCAGTTACTGTAGATGGGCTTCTGCAGTCGGGGGGAGACATAAATAGTGAAACTCCTGGAGGTACTACAGTTTTCATAAGTTATATGACCATAGGAGGAGGAGTTAATCTTTCTTACTTGGTGTCTCGTGGCTTGAATCTTGAAAATCCAAAAAACTGGAAGTATCCATTTATAGATAATAGAGATATATGGTTTGAACAATTGGTAGAAGAAGGTATGGACCTCAATGCTGTTGATACTGCGACAGGATATACTCCATTCTCTTATGCTGTTTCTAAACGCTGCCCTTTTACATTTGATTTTACTCAAGGGATGATTGATAGCGGAGCTGATGTTTCTGTAGTGAATAACGAAGGGAAAACAGTTTTGGATATTGCCTACGAAGTAAACATGTTTGACGAGGTCATTGATATGCTTATTGAGGCAGGTGCTGACGTTTCACCTTAATTGGAGTAAACAGAGGCTGCTTAAAAAGCAGCCTCTGTTTTATATAAAAAGTGTTGTTTTTATACTATGGAAGTTGATCAGGTGAAGCTACAGTTATCCAACCATATTTTGCTGGTTGATTTGGGTTTTCATACCATGCACCAACACAAGCTTTAATAGAAATGCTACCGTATTTTGGTGTGCCAACTGGGTTGTGAGCAATTATTTGACCCATGTTTAAATGTTGTCCTCCCCCTCACTATACCAGCGAATGCCCAAGTGTAACAATGAGTAACAATGAGTAACAATTGATAATTTCTCTTCTTAGAGCGCTCTATATTCTGTACATTTAACACAGAATTTAACAGAGCATCTCATGAGTAAAGAGCTAATTATTTTAGGACACCCCGATTCCGAGTCATTTTGCAATGCAATTTCAGACACCTACTATCGCCATGCAAAAGAGTCAGGTAAAGATATCGATATTATAAAACTATCTGAGTTAGAGTACGACCCCAATCTCTCTTCTGGCTTTAGGGCAAGAACTGAACTTGAACTAGATCTACTGACGGTACAGGAAAAAATCAAACAAGCAGACCACTTAGTATGGGTGTTCCCTGTATGGTGGGCGACCATTCCCGCACAAATGAAAGGCTTTATTGATCGAGTGTTTTTACCAGGATGAGCCTTTAATTCCGGAAAAAGTTTCCCGGAAAAGTTGTTAATGGGCAAAACATCTGAATTGTTTGTAACAATGGACAGCCCGGTCTGGTATTACAAACTGTTTACTAAAGAACCGGTGAAGTACTCATTTGCCCGGGGTACATTAGGGTATTGCGGTATTAAAAATAAGCGAATCACCTATTTCAGCCCTATTAAAGATTCCACACAGTCAAAACGAGAACAGTGGTTGGATAACGTTGCTGGTATGGCTAAATAATTTTTGTGATAGAAGGGACCAGGAGATTTATCCTTTTATAAAGATTGGAGATCAAACATGGATGGCAGAAAACTTGCGCTATAAAAGTACCGGAGATGATTTCTGTTATAGGGATGAGTATATTAATTGTTCAACAATTGGTCGCCACTATACCTGGCATACTGCCAATGGAGGAGAAGAGGCATCAAATACAAATCCAAGTGGTATTCGAGGGGTGTGTCCTATTCATGCTGTGGTTGCAGGTATAGATATGTCACACGATGCCTAAATTGCTTACTAATAGTAACCATTAACGGTCGTCTCTATATTTACTAATTTGTTATCATTATAGTTAGCTTCAGGGTTTAGACTTCTGTATTACACTATCTTAAACGAGGGCGCATATGAGTACCAATATTTTTTTAATTATTCTCTTTTTATCTATGGTGATGGGATGTAACCCATTTGACTCTAATAGTAACCCCAAAGATAATGATGGTGCAGGAAACTCCTCTAATCTAGACAATATGGCAACAACTTCAGATACGGTGTATGTTGTCGACACTCTCTACCAGGCGAGACCGAGTGATAGTATTGGTTCCGCTAATGATCTCAGTGCGCCAAAATCTGATAGTCTTCCATCCAAAATTTTTGTAGAGAGTGATACGGTCCATACTGTCGATACAGTATGGGTTTCAAATACTGAAATACAGTATGATACAACAACTCTATTAGACACCATATTTGTACAAGATACTATGCAAATGATTGATACCGTATTTTCAGTTGATACTATATTAATAAACACCGGAACTCCCCTGTATGTTTCTCAAGCAACTATTGAGCTTGAAACGTCTAATGGACAGTCAGGCAAAGAGTATTGGGTTAAAACCTATGGATCTACCTGTATTTCTGGAACACCAGTTGAATATAGGGTAGACTTTGGGGATGGAATGGTCAGTGATTGGAGTAGTGATACGATAGTTAAGTATACTTGGTATTCCTCTAAGCAGTTTATTCTATTAAGTCAGGCTCGATGCAAAAATGACATCACAAAACTGTCTGTGTGGTCTACAAAGAGTTCTCTCAATATATCCCCAGCAGGAATGAAGAAATACTTAAATGGTACCTATACTGAAAATGAGACATGGCATGCTGATACGGTCTATGTTGTACGGGGTCAAGTACTCTATGCTGAGGGAGTAGAAGTTACAATTTTACCGGGGACCCATGTTGAGTATGAGGCGATACAATCTGGGAGTAATTGGGAGTTTGCTTCTTTGACGTTTATGGGTAACGTCACTGCTGTGGGCAAACCTGATAGTATCATACAATTTGATTGGGGTTTTACGGTCCATAATGATAGTGTGATGACCTATCATAATACTGATGGAAGATATAGAGCTGGTCCACGCTTAGAATACGTGGCTATTGATGGTCCGATAACCATAGGATATGATAATAATGGTGGTGGACGGGGGGTCTATCTAAAGCATTCATCGGTTAATTCTATACAAGGGGCAACTATGAACTTTGCATCAGGCATGTATATAGGGTTTTCTCAAGTAGATTCGGTACCCGTTAAAACAGATAGAAGTAGATATGAACACTCCTATTTTGATTATGTCTATCTATTATATATGGACTATAACTCACCAACCATTATTAATAACAAAATTGCTTCATTGCGTACTAGTAGCTATGACTATTACACAGGTACAATTGAAAAAAATATTATTGGTAAATTCAGGTCATCATATGGTGAAGGTAAAATTTCAAATAATGTATTTGAAGATGCTTCTGGCCCATATCAGGTAGAATTGTGGGATGGGGCAGATACCGATTTGAGTGGTAATTATTGGGGGGCGATAACCACAAGTGAAATGATAGCTAAAGGTGGTAGTGCTGATATTTCTACCATCCAAGACAAGTACGATGTTTCTACACTGGGTACTGTAGATTATTCAAACTGGTTGACTCAGCCTATTCCCGATGCAGGTCCTAACTGGAAACCATAATATATAAACTCCTTCGAAAATAAGAAAATATAATCGGTGATAAATAATACCTGATTTGAAAAGAATAATCTGTGTCTTGATCATTGATTTATATGAGTAACTGGAGTTGTATAGTGGATTTCCATATGAGACAACTCACAACCGTAATTTAGTTAGATAGATGTGCCATCTCATAAGTCTTTGACCGTATTAGATGATTGCTTTTTAGTGAAACACTCATCATAGCAGAATAATGAAAAAATTCAGCAGAGATGTGAAAGACCGATCCCCATACATTACATATGTTGATCCTCATACGTAACATAATTGAGGGAAGAGCTCCATGAGTAATAAAAAGAGTACCAGTCTAAAGGCCTATCTTGCTGCACCGCTTATGACGGCACTGGGGTTTACACTAGCATCACTGATATTTGTATTTGTACTTGATAAACCTGAGCCGGTTCCGGTCTTCGTTATTTTTGCTGTTATTCAAATTCTATTCATGACACTTTTTGGAGTACTCCCCGGCAGAGGGAAAAAGGTTGCTCGTTTAATCTCTATGTTTTTGATTGGTCTCTTTATTATGGTACTGGCGGGGGTAATGGGTAAAAATAACTTTCAATTAGAAGGGTTTATGTTTTACCTCTTTTCGGGAACTATGGGAGGTGCGGTAGTTCATACACTCATGGCTAAAGTAATCGGACCAATATTTTTTAGTCGAAACTGGTGTAGTTGGGGGTGTTGGACCGCAATGATCCTTGACCTGTTTCCGTATCAGAATGATACGAGTTGGAAAAAGGGGGCTGCTCCCAAAATGCGTTACCTACACTTTATAGCATCTTTGATGTTGGTGGCAATACTTTATTTTGGATTAAAGACGACCATACTGCATACCGACCCTGAGGTTCTTAAACAGGGGATGGGGACATCAACCGAGTTGCTCTGGTTTGTTGTAGGGAATGCACTCTATTTTATCATTGGTATTTCTATGGCTGTAGTCATGAAAGATAATCGAGCATTTTGTAAGTACCTTTGCCCGTTAACAGTATTTTTGAAAACGACTAACCGTATAACGCTTTTGAGAATAAAGGGCGATGAGGGGGCGTGCACCTCATGTGAGAGCTGCATTTCTACATGCCCTATGAGTATTGATATACCAAAATATATTACTGCCGGAGATCGAGTTACCTCAACCGAGTGTATTATGTGTATGAACTGTATTGATACCTGCTCTGAGTCAACACTCAAGGCATCAGTGGGCGTTGATTTCGCTAGAAAGGATTATCTACGCTGATTCGTACTTTTTACGGAAATGAGACGGGGTAACGCCCGCTCGTTCGGTAAAGCAGGTAGTGAAATAGGCTGATGATGAAAAACCGCAGTTGTATGCTACTTCAGTGATAGTGCAATCGTGGTGGAGAAGATATTTTTTTGCCTTCTGCACCCTGAGGTTGATCAAAAAATCTGCAGGGGTCACGCCAGTTTCATCTTTAAAGGTTCTTGAAAAATGGGAGGGCGAGAGGTTAATGAATCGAGCCATTTCATTGACACTTATTTTGTCTGCAAAATGTTCATTGAGGTGGTTGATCAGGCGATTTATCTCGATTTTCCCACTTATTTTCTCATCTGAACGAGTGATAGTGTGGCAGTGTCGAATAAGGAGGTGGGTAACTTCGAGAGCGATGGATTGCAGAAGCTGTTCTTTGCCCGGGAGGTTCTCTTCATGCTCAACAATAAATCTTTTTAATCCATTGAGTACCAGTTCATTATCGGGAAAAAAATCACCTTCAAATTGTTGCGGCTCAATTTCGCTATAGAGGGCCAACTGTTTTTCGTAAAACTCTTTTGATATACAGACCGCCATGTAGCTATGAAACTGGTCCTCAATAATCTCTTCGTGAGGGATGTCGGGTGAGAATGCACATATATTCGCTTTGCTACCAAACGGAGATTGCTTAAGGGTTTCGAAAACCCGCACATCTCCTGAACTCCCAAAGTTATATATAAATGAATAGCCGGGATGAGTGTGTTGTGGAGTGATAGCATAATCACAGTAATCGAGATAGGGGATAAAAATCGCAAGATCATTACTGAGGTACATCTCAACATTATTACCGATCTTCTCGAGTATGCTGTCGGGCATTGCGCCAACAAGATTCCGTATTATTGCTCTGTCTTGTTCTGGTATCATTGGGTGTACATTGGAGTTACTGTTTTAATTAAACATAGCAAATGGATTTGTTTGGTGTCTCATTCTATATGCTTTCCGTTATAACCATCTAACAAACTCAATCTGCATGGCGATTTATCATCATATGTATGCTGGCTTTTACTCTGCATTTGCCTCTATTCAGCGCCCTCCTTTTCTTTTAATTATATCATTTATTCTTTGGAATAGTACTCTCAATATTGATATTCTAAAGGGGAGAAGTAAATAGAAAAGGGGATGATATGCGATTTCAAATCAAGCGACTCTGCCTTACTGTTGTACTCATTGTATTGTGGGTAGTGGTAGGTAATGCGTGTACTTTGGATATGAATAGTGCCGGTCATACTCCTCCTCCTGCAGACAGCCCTTATGTGGGAGCCTGGGCGAACTTTATATCTGAATCACAGTGTTGTGTGTTGTCAAATTATACCTTTGAAGAGTACATCGGTCTGGCTCAATATGCCGGACAGTGTGGTGGCGGCGGAGCTAGTATTGATTTTTTTGTTACGCCAACCGATGAAGTGCGCGGCACCATTACCTACGGGGCATATGCCCCCTGTAATAAATGGGAGACTGGTGATATTTTGGGAACATGCCCCACTTATTCATATTGTTCGGGAACAATTACTACTAAAGTAGGCGAGGCCGGATTTACCATGACACGGTAACCTATCACGAGTGTGGCAGATTTATAATCTGGCTCTTAGAATGCATACCCTAATGAAATTAAAGGGACAATAATAAATCCTGGAGCTCTCAAGAAGGTGGCGCCAAATAAAATTCCGGTATCGAGTATATAGTGCCGGGCAAAGATCCATTTGTAAGATACTGTGGAGAAAAGAAAAAGACCCCCACTTCCGTCTTCTGTGTAATAATCTGTATTTCTGGTAGGGTCATTGGCATCCCACTCTTCGTAAGTCCAATCTATGAAAACTCTTTGTACGTAGAGCCCCGAAAAGAATCCTGACATTTGGCCCGCTCCATTAAAATAGTACAGTAAGCCGATTCCAGCTCCGCTTCCTTCGCCACTTACTTCCCAGTCGTAGCCATTGCCGGCGCCTAGCCATTCAACATCCAGGATAAATCCCTGCAGAGAGATAGCGACATTATTTGAAAGCATTCTTTCGTAATATCCAAAGTGAACTGTAGCTGGTGAGAATAGTTGAATCAATAATCCAGAAGGGCTCAGGGCAACAATGTTTTTCAGGTTTTCGTCAGGTGGTGCAATCGTACTTTTAAGAGGTTCTGTAGACTCAAGGAGTGGCGGTTGAGGCAGAGTGTCTGAGAGCCGGGCTGCTACTGTGGGAATACCTAAAATCAACAGGTCCTCGATTTCACCCGCAATCTCTTCATCGGCCATCTTTAAAATATCTCCTTTTTCAACGTCAATCAACCGAACACTGATGAGAAAGACTTTGCCGACTTTACCAATAGTACCTGCCACCATGACATCAACGCCAATCAGTTGACCCATTTCCACTGCGCAATCATTGGTCGTACAGCCGGTCTGCTGGAATCCTTGTTCCTGTAGAATAGCTTCCATTTGACCACGTTCAAGAACGCGCATGTTGCCGCGTTTAATGATCTCGGTCCGGAGCTTTTCGGTTAGGGTCAGAGCCTCTTGAGGAGATATAACCTGAGATTCTAGAGGTAGAATTGCGACATTGGGTTTTTGGGCAAATACTACAAAATGATAGAGACAGATGATAATCAGAAGGGCTTTCATGGTTGGCGTACCTCGTCAAAATCCCACTATTATTGTATCACCATTTATGTGAAAAGTGAAGGCCTTTGTGGTGTAACAATAATAATGTCACCCCTAGGGTTAAAAGCTATAAGCGACTTAGAATAACGCTAAATTTTACCAAATATCTTAAGCTCTGTATCAGGTTGTGAACAGAGATACCGACCCCTGCGTTATTAGGCACTCATTAAAAGAACAGTTTCTACTCTTTTTAATTATCATATAGTATAGATTGTATTTCTTACAAACCTTAATCGGAGGATTATTTATGAAACAGAGCATTCTTTGTCTGTACCTTGCTTCAATCTTTTTTACAATGAGCTGTAATTTTATTTTAGAGGATGCGGCCGGCAGCAATTCTGGTGAACGTTACTCATCAGATCATTCAAGAGTATCTTCTTCAGTAGATGAAAAACCACTGAACAACACTATTATAGATGAGCGTGATGCACAATCATATCGCACCACTGTCATTGGTACACAAACATGGATGGCAGAAAATCTTAATTATTCTGCAAACAATACTATGGGGTATTGTAGTGGTGAGACAACAACTGAAAATGCCCTTACGTGCGACACTTATGGAAGGTTGTATGATTGGAATGTTGCGATGGCAGGCTCTCAAGAGAGTGGTGCGAATCCTAGTATGGTTCAGGGGATTTGTCCTGCGGACTGGCATTTGCCGAGCGATAGTGAATGGGATCAGCTCATGGAGTATGTTGATGCAAACAATGGCTCAGAAGGTATCGGTCAAAGTTTAAAAGCAACCACCCTTTGGTCTTCCAATTCAAGAGGTGGTGTCGGTACTGATCTCTTTGGTTTTTCTGCATTACCGGCAGGGTTTGGTGGTACTAATAGTAGAGGTGGGTATTATAATAGCCTTACAAATTATGGTATACACTGGTCTACTAGTTTGTCTGGTACGAAGGTTTTGAGAAGAGATCTTAGGTATAGTGATAACGAACTATCAATCGATTATAGCGAAAAAGCTTGGATGGGATCTGTCAGGTGCGTTAAGAACGCGGAGATAGTTCTTTATTGATTGAACGTTTCACCGAATAGTATATTGTAAGCCCTATTGCGCTGTTTAATAAGCAGAGCACTAGGGCTTTTTTTGTGGATGAGTAAGAGCTACATAGTCGCTTTATACGACCATCAGCCAGGCATTACTCATGAACGGTAAGATTCAGGTGATAACATTCGTGATCACAGAACTCTAAATAGTCTGCATCGAATTCTATATATGGCTCATCATGGTCGCCCAGCACCGCATAAGATAATAGGGTATTCTTTCCATATAAAAGCACCAACATAGAATATTCGCCTACAACATCAAAAGTGACATCGGTACCCCAGGTACCATTAGTGTTGTACAGGCTCATCCGGTTATCACAGTTTTCCGATAACTCGGGACATGATTTATATACAAGCACCGCTGAATCGATGGGTGCGCTTGTTGTAAATGAATAAGTAAGTGCATACTCAATATTTTGCAGCTCAGGAACTTCTGTAGGGGTAATATGAATGTCTTTTGGACTTGCCATTCCATTAAGAACTTTGAAAACTTCAATGTCGTTATCGTACCCATACATCTCTATTTTCTGCCAATAATCATTGGTAAGGAGTACGTTACCATTCCAATGTAACCCATCTTGTGTAGTAAGTCTCAGTGTGTCATAGCTGTCATTAACAACCAACATCACAGAGTCAATAGGGACGGGTGTGGTAACATTTGCCGGATTATTCAGTTGTAGATAATAGGGCTCTTCACCATAGCTTTCGAATACATCTCCATTTATTGAGGGGAGTATCTCCTGTAACTCTATTTCTTCCGATAACTCTTTTGAAACGCTCCCATCATTATAACATGAAATAGTTATGGTAAAAGTACCCTTCCCTTTATAAAGGTGTGCGCCTGTCCATTGTCCAGTCTCTAAGTCCTCCAGTTTAAAGGATTCATTATACATCTTAAAATCTATCATATATTGATACCCTACCACTATGCTGTCAAAGGTTTGGTCGGTGTTGATATTTGTATGACACGTGATGTACTCATAACAGTCAAGCTCCACAAGTGATGTTCCTAGAGTGATATCACTGCTTATGGGAACTGTGGTGGTGGATGAACTACTGATTGGACTGAGAGCGCTACTACTACTACTACTACTTAACGCTTGGCCCGATGAACTCAATGTGATGTGTGAACTACTCCCTACGATTTGACTCGATGAACTTGTAGTAGGGAGAGCAATGCTGCTGCTGCTCTGTGTTTGAACCAACGAACTCGGTGTATTGTGAGAGCTACTACTCAAATTATCCGAAACAATAGGAGGAATCGTGTCGTCATTATTGATAGGGTCGAGTGGTTCTTGCTGGCAAATGGCAAAGGTAAAGCAGGATTGATCTTCACAATCAATAAAACCATTTTGATTATTATCCAATGAGTCAGTACATAACTGATAGGTATTTTCCACTGATAGTTCACTGGTTGTTTCTGATTGCGAATCTGAATCACTTATGCAGTTGATAAATAATAAGCTGCTGAAAAGCAATAGGAGTAATTGATACTTCATAGTCCATTCCTTAATAGTATAGTATGTTAAAATCTGTCCCATATAAAAAGGTAAGTCAAATGCAATGGAAAACACCGACAGTGGGTGTTATTATTATAAGATAGTGTACACCAATTGTGAACACTGGATAGACTCAATGGTAAGAGGGCCTTCATAGGCAACGCTCGTTTAACTCAATATGGGTGCCACATACAGATCCCTTACGCTACGACCTATAAACAACTTATCATCAGTAAAAGTATTCCCTCTGTTATATTAATGTTACAATTATCAAATCTACAGCAATTATTAATACATTAATTTGCACATTAATTTTTAACTATTTAGGAGATACGCAATGCGTCTAAACCTATTAAAGCGAAATATAGTAGCTGTTTTTATTTCAATGGTACTTATATCAACAGGGTGTCTATCGACAAGTACAGACACTACCAGTGAAGAGGCAGACTCTTCAAATACATCTTCTCTATCAAGCACTAACTCTTCTGGTACATCATCTATGTCGAGCACAGACTCTTCAGCAGGATCTACAACCCCCGAGAGTTCTGATGGTTCTATTGCATCAGTAGAAGCGGCCCTTGTGGTTACTTCTGGATTACCTACTCTAGAACCAGGAGAAAGTGATCAGCTTAAACTTGTGACCTATGATAACGCAGGAGAAATAGTAACATCGCCTATTGCATATAGCACCAAAAACAGTTCCGTCGCAACGGTCTCTCAGTCCGGTAAACTCGAAGTTGTGGGTATTGGTGCTACCACTGTTATAGCATCTACAACGGTGGATGGAAAGACTGTTAGCCTAAACATACCAGTTGTGGGGCTGAATCCAGCACGCAAAATTATTATTGCTCCTCCGGCATTTATGGGCATGGCAGGTGATAGCTTTGAAATCATAGCTCTCATGACTGTAGTAGGGTATTATTCTCTTGAGTATACAACGTCAGATGAAAATGTTGCATCAGTTGATGCACTGGGGAATGTGACATTGAAAAATGCAGGCGTAGCACAGATCACTGTGGTGGGTGCATTCAAGGGTGCTACCGAAACAGCATTTATTGGTGTGACGGTTCTTCCTGAAATAGTGCCTCCACCAGTGTTAGCTCAGATCAAACTAACGCGGAAGAGGAATGCGCATTCAATGATATTTGAGGGTGACCAAGTATCACTCCAGGCTCAGGGCTACTCACTTGATGGTAAAGAGATGGAGGCTGCCTATAGTTGGTATAGCGATGCCGACTCTATCGCTACAGTAAACAACCGAGGGGTTGTTTCGGCGGTTACAATGGGAAGTACCATGATCCGTGCTACTGCAATGGGCGTTGAGGGTAACTATTTATTAGAAGTACTCCCTGATACTATTATTATTGTAACCCCAATGATGACCCAAGTATCTGCTGGTCAAACTGAGCAGTTTAAGGCCGAGGTGTTTGATTTAAAAAACGATGTCGCTGTCTCTGGTGTACACACTATAAAATGGGCTCTGTTTGACCCGGTAGCAGAGATGCTGAATTTTGGTACATCCTTTGGAGAAGATCAGGGAATTGATATAGGGGGGATGGGCGACATGCCTGATATGCAGGGTGAAAAAGCGTCTATCAGTACTAGTGGGCTGGTAAAAATACCTTCATCATCAATTCTTGCTTCTATGATGATTGTTACTGCCGAATTAGACGGGAGTACCGATGTCCATGGTGGTGCCATTGCATACGTCGGTATGGATGCTGGTTTTGAAATTCCTGATAGTGATATCAGCGCGTCGTCAAACACAGAGAGGCCATCATCATCTTCTCGTTCACTTAAGGATCCAGCTGATGGTTCATCATCGCACAAATCAGCATCACACCTTTCGAGTAGTTCTCGCAACCCTTCATCTGAAAATATCAGTTCAACAGTTGTTTTGGTTGAAGTTGTCGATATCTCTCCAAGTAACATCGAAGCGAGTCCAGGAACTACAGTTCAATTTTCTGCTGTAGTCGTGTATAAAGATAATGGTAACATCTCAGGAACTACTGGCGTGATAGTGTGGGAGATTATGGATGATATAAGCAGCGATATGCTTGGCGGGTGGCCAACGGTCGATGCGACCGGCAAGGTGACCATTCCTGATGATGCGTTTCCTGGAATGACCTATTCTGTGATTGCCAGCTTACAAGGCTCTTCGATGACAAAAGGGCTTTCAACTATTATGATACCAATGGATAGTGGTATGTAACAGCCGGCCCAGTTATATCAAATGTTCTTTTATAAATTAAGACATATAAAAAGGATCTGTTCGGGGAACAGATCCTTTTTATTATTGGCATTCTAAACACAAAAATAACAAAATTCGCAATCAATATAATTACAGCACAAGAAGCCTACTACTTTGGGTATACTAATAGTAGGGGAGTAAAGCTGACACAGTCGAGTATCCCTGAAGAGAGGTAACGATGCGAGCACCACATTTTCATCATGATCACAATACTCATCATCATGAGCTTTTAGATACATTAGGGTACTATTTTCATTCATCATTAATTCCTTTAATTATTTTTATACTGATCTTATCTAAAATGGTTTCGGGCGACATCCTCACGATACATACTATTGATCCAGAAAGTATCAAGGTCGTACATTACGATGTTTGTGAGTAAATAATGGTATTGATAGAGTAAGGTTTATGACATCAAAAGGTCGTGTGTTTATGTTAGTATCCTTCTACAAAAGACTTCTCACACAATTTTTCCCGATTTTCAATAGGATAGGGGCACTATCATCCTTCTTAGATGCAGGTTTATATCATTAATCATTGCCAGTTTTAATCTAATTAGTTACCTTTAACCCGTTCTAGGCCCTACGCAATGACTATTAGGGTGGACTCCGCCAGGGCGAAAGCAGCAACGGGCACGCTTGTTTTTATGTGCCGTAGCCAGCCTAGAACACTTTTTTCTTCTGAACATCCCCATTACATTTTGAGTAACTATTAAGTACTGCTACCAGTATATATTACGGTATGCGTTTTTTACTTTGAGAAGCTCTCACTCTTGATATACTATATCCGGCCTTTTTAAGCTGCTCAACAATACCTCTATCGCCCAAGAGGTGACCCGCACCAACTACCACAAAACCCACCTTTTTTGTCTCAGCGACTTTGATGATGTTTTGGGTCATCGAGTCATTGCGACCGTAAAAGAGAAGGTCATACATTTTTTTATATGCAGGAACATTGGCATCCATAAACAAAAAGTTAGAGAGTTCAAGTGAATCACCACTTTTCCAAGAGGTCATAAGCTGGTTAACCAAAGAGAGGGCATTGCCACTACTTTTGAGCGTATAATCGATAAATGAACTATCGCTCCCAATGTTATCAAAGAGCTCTATCTGAAATTCCATAGATTCCAGAGGCAGTACTTTTCGGTTCCCTCGGTTTGATAAAAAATGCATATCAATCCCCATATCTGAAGCAAAACCCATCTTTTGCATCATAGCCATCATAACCACCTGACAAACATACCAGGGTTTAAACGGTTCAAACATCTGCATTTGTAACCCAATAGAGTCCACCACATACTTCTTCAGAATAGTGTAATTATCAGGAGAGAGCGAATTCTTTAAAGTGTTGCCCGCAGGATATTGGGCGTACCGTAACATAAGCGCCTGGGCATCCATTGGCTTGATAGATTCCATATCAACCTCAACCACAAGAACCTCCGCCTTGTTCCAAGCTTCGGTTACATAATCAACCATAGGATAAAAACTATCATCCGCAACATGAATAGACCCAAACAGGTAGACTTGCTGAGGGCCCTTGGTAGCCTTCCAGAGAAGCGGGGCATTAGTACTGCTCCAAACGGATATAATGGTAAGAAGCAGTGTTATAATAAAAAGTTTCATTATTCTCTAGCCGGCAATGGAATATCTATAGAATATACTAATCCCTACCAAATTTGAGGTTATGTTGTGTATCTCCTTCATTAGATAAAAAGGAAAAGAAGAGATACATTTGAAGAATCCACCACCCGAACCATACGTGCGAAGCACACTCTACAACATAACCGCGCCCCCGCCTAGCAAATACACTCGTTAAAGGCAATGCAGCTTACCTAAAGATACCGTAAGACAAAAACGACACCATTTGTACAGTATTCCTTAAGTGTAAACCCAAGCGTATATACCTCGATAGTGAGCAAAATAGCAACTGCAGTGTTGTCTGGACCAATAGCCTAGTAGCATTTATGTTGAAGCTTTCTGCAAGAATGCTTTTTGTCCAGTCTTTTGGGCACCCAAAAGGTCTGGCCTCGTTCGGGGGAGGCCCCCCGAGAACTCTATCTAAAGAAAAAGAGAAAAAGAAAAAGAGAAAAAGAAAAGAAGAAAAGAAGAAAAGAAGAAAGGGAAACAAAACAAAAAAAGCCAGCGTCAACAGACACCGGCTTCAAAAACAAAAGAAAAGAGAGAAAACTATCTCACAATCTTCCTCGACTCAACATAAAACCTCTTCTCAGAAGCCTCACCAAGAGAAAATGATTTCCGAGGAAAAACACCCTCTTTAATTACGGTAGGGAAGAGTGAAGACTTCTCAACTTCAGGAAGAAGAATCCCCATATTACCCTCTTTGTTACCAAGCTCAACAGTTGTGTCGATACCGTGAATATAATCAACAGTAGTAGTAGGGTGTTGGGCAAGAAATTCATCCATAAAGAGTTGTACTGAACCCACATCAAGTGTGTGCTTAGGGTTAAGAATACTCACATATGATTTTTTACCCGCAGTATTAAAAGCAAATTTATGATATCCATTTTTTGCATTAATAGCAGAAACCATTGTTTCGGTATCGTTCACTTCAACAATCTCTACGTTGTAGAATTTTTTAAGATCAGCAACAAACATTTCTGGATCAACATTAAAGAGCGTACGGTGAATTGCTTCACAAGTAAGACCTTCATCATAGACATTGTTAATTTCAACAAGTGCATGACGAGCAGGGTGATTCATCAGTTCTGCATCATCTGGGTTTTCAGCTTTAAGCTCTTCCCAGATAGTTTTTGCAGTAGCAAGGGAGTGGTTTCCATCACCTACAGCAAAAAGAAGTGGATTGTCACTCCCATATTTCAATTTATACTGAGCGGGATTCGCAATTGCTTCAATAGCATCAGTAATTTGGTTGAGTGAATCTTCGTCAGACACCATCCATCCAGAGATATGACCAGCACCTTGCATAAGCTCGAAGTCATAGATTTTATCAAATGAGTCGCGTTTTTCAAAAAGTGGTTCAACAATTGATCTCTTAGGGTCATCAATAAGGAAAAGAATATGAGGAAGTTCTATTGACGCGTCTTGACGCACCATTTTACGCGGAGGAATTCTGTCGAGAATGGTACCTTCAGACGCGCGAATCAGGCTGGTAGAACCAACTGAAAAGTCATAATGCTCAAGGTCAACATTAAAGAGGAGACCCTTTTTACTTTCAACAAACTCAGTTTTGCGGTCAATAAGAATAGCACCAGGCTGTTTTTCTTCAAGAATATCGTCAGCAACATACTGTTTCATGTTTTTATTGATAGAATCAATAATCTCTTGAGTACGGCCATCTTCGAGGTATGCTTCAGGAAAGGTGATATTAAGAGTTGAAGGTGCGTCATCGACGACTTTCTCAACATCAGTCCAATACTCACGTTGTGATGTATATTGATCACAGGCAATAACAGCCCATTTCTGCATATCAACATCTGATTTAGGAAGTAAAATTTGAGGAACTTGTAGTCCAAGTTTTTCGAGTCTTTCCGCTCTATCTGCCATTATATCTCCGGCTGAGGTGTTTGTACGTTTGTGAAAAAAAGTAGAAAATTTGAATGAGAATAATGAGTCTAGTATTGATTAATCACAATTCTCAAATAAGAGTGGTTGTTATAGTTGTTCTTTTCCGATATAGCCATAGTCAACATTTTCGCCAGGGAACTTCATCTGAAGTTTAGCAACCGTTTCGTAGAACTGTTGGAGCTCTTGAAATACTTCGGCACCCACCATCTCTTCGGCATCTTGTTCATTCTCCATATTGTAACTCAGGTAACTGCCATCAGGGAAAATATAGAGATAACAGTCCCAAGTAACTTCTTCCGAAGGAATTAAGTTGTCGAGAAGTAAGAGGGGTTTGGGTGAATAGATTGGTGGATAATGACCATCTACCCAAATAAAGCGGTTCCTATCAAGAAGGAAATATTCGAGAGCCATACAGAATTTGTCTTCATGCATGGTTTCTATAAGTTCAATATTTTCAAGGTCTTCTACGATTGGGTTTCGGAGATCGTAAGGGAGGACAATTTGATGGTACTCAAATTTGTGGGCATTTGAACCAACACGATCAAGCCATTCTTTAGGTGGTGCTGGTTGCTCTTTTAAGAAGGTACCCATGTTTTCTAAAATTTTGGGTAAGAGGGAGGTGTATTGTTTTGACTCCTCTTTTGCTTGATTAATGGTATGGATAAGGTTTTCGAGCACCTCTTCAGACGAGTGCTTGAGGGTGTTTTCTTCTTTATTTTCTTGGGTCATTAAAAGGTCTCTTGGGATTTTTGTGTAACGCTGAAGGCGATGCCTTTTTCGTAGTATGCTAATTCATTAATAAATACAGGATAGACCGTTTCGGCCCCTTCATAGAGAAGTTCCTCTCCCTCAAAAGTGAGGAAAATAGGGTCACCTGGATTAAGTGGTTGATAATCCATTCCTTGTAAATTGGGATGAATCATTGCGTTCGGTTGGTTCTGTTCATCTCTTGGGAAGTCAACATTATATTGCTGAGTATAGATATCGACATTCTGAGGAGCATGTGGCTCATTTGCATTGAATGCTTCAATAGCATCAAGAGCAGCATAAACAACCTGTTCCGTTTCAAAGAATAGATCTGCAATCAATGAACCATGGGCTTGAGGGCCCGATTCAACGCAAATATCACGGGTTGCAATACTGGGAAGGTAGGGGCTGCTTGCACTATCTTCGGATATATAATAGATGTGAACCAGTGGATTTGAAGAAAGCTTAGAGATGATTTGTAAGAGTGCAGGGTCTTTTTGACCAACAATTAGAGAGATTCCCATATTGGCCGTAGTGTTATGTAAGTCAAGAATAATATCAGCCGCATGAGGCGAGCCTTTAGGGCCAAGTTCTGTGTTGATCTCTTTTGCTCTTCGCTCTTCGATTGTAGTGAGTGAGCAGTCATTAAGATCTGATTGCGTAAAACAGCGATTGAGGTCTTTTTCTATGTACCTTCTGCAAGCTGTTATAGCGTCATGATTTGCGAGGATTGTTGTGGTAGAGAAGCTGTTTCGTTCGATGAGTGTTGGATCTCGGTCCCATTTCTTGATAAGATTGACGCCAGTAAGTTCATTACCGTGTGTACCGCCTACAATAGCGACCTTACTGAGAGGGGATAAATCGTCCATATGCCAAAAAGTTCTATCTTATAAGGTAAATATATTATAATTTAAAATAAAACTGACCCCTACTCACAATGAAGCCAAAAGATACCAACTTAAAGAAGAAGCATATTGACTTTTTTGCCAAAATGGCGATTGAGGCTTTTGAGGGTATGTTTGGAGTGAACTTTCGAAAGAAGGGCGCTGTAGAGCAAAAAGAGACCATAGAGATTCAGTTCCCCATGATCTGTACTGTTGACTCTGTGGGGAGTATGGTACTCTCCTTTTTTATCTCATTCGAAGAACGTACGGCTCTTGGATTGCTTGGACTCTCTGGCGACTCTTTCGAAAGCATATCAATCAATGATAAAAAACGGGTTATCGGCATGATTACAGAAATGGGGAATGTCGTTATTGGTTCAACGCAGGGGTCTCTTGAAAAAGAATATGGTACCCTCACTTTAGGGTTGCCGACTTACTGGCGTGTGCAATCACCAGAAGATTATTCTCTGCCTGCAATAAGTAACTATTCTCAGGCTCTCCACTCTAAAATAGGCGATGTCCAGATTACTCTTGCTTATGATTTCAGAGAGCTCCAAATTGCAACTCAAAATAGGCGATTGACCGAAGAGGCAACGGTTGATGAATTAACCGGTCTTCTCAACGTCAGACAATATAATTATGACATAAAAATGTTTATTGAAAAGGGGAATGACGGTTTTGGCTTCTCGCTCTTAATCTTAGACGTCGATAATTTCAAACAACTCAATGATACTCATGGTCATAAATATGGCGATAAAATACTCACTATGGTGGGGAATACCGTTCAGAACTCAATACGCTCTAATGATAAGTGTTATCGGTTTGGTGGCGATGAGTTTATCGTATTACTATCAGGTGCACAGCCTGAGCACGTCGCTATGACTGCTCGACGAATTTGTAAAAATTACCAGCATCATATTAATAAAATGAATACCTCTTCACTCTCTATTGGTGGCTCCACCTTTGAAATGGAGATGACGGCTGAAGAGCTTTTTAAACGGGCGGATGATGCGATGTATGTTGCCAAAACAACTGAGGGCAATACCTTCGAGGCCTACGAAACTTAGCTTCAACCCTAATGTTGTTATTTTGTAACCTTGTTATATCACTAAAATTGATATAAGTTACCCCCTTTTTATCCCCCTCCTCGCATTATATGAGCTATTTTCTACATTTGACCTAACGAAGGATGTGGCGTGACAATTAAACAATTACAGCAAAAGTATTCACAAGTTTTTGTAGCGGGGCTCAAGGGCGACAATGCTGCTGAGGCATTTTGCGATCGCCGAAAAAGGCAATTAAAGGAACTCAAGGGAATCTCGTTTTTCTTTAGCGCTTCACATGAACCACATCACGATACGGTTCATTTAATGAATGGCACTCGCCTTTTTCAAGAACCTTCAATGCTGTATCTGACCGGTATAAACCAACCCGGTGTGGTGCTGATGCTTGACCCACACGGTCGATCGGAGAGTGAGATACTCTTTGTAGCCCCAAAAGACCCAACGAAAGAGTTTTGGGATGGTGTGAGAATCGGTATCATTGAAAAGGTGTCGCCTAAAAAGGCAATTCAAGATATTGTTGATTTGGTTGGCGTCACAAAAGTAAAGCCCCTGTCGGAGCTGGATAGTTGGGTTAAAGAAAAAGCACTTACAACAGATGTTTTTTATGCATTTCACCATACTTATCACAATAAAAAGCGTATTACACGAAGAGATGATCAAAATAGTGATCAAGTGAAGACCTTAAAAAAAGCCATAAGAAGTGTTAATAAGAGTGCAGTGATTGAGCCATGTGCTGCAGAGCATTTTGCAGTGCGTAATGTACATGATCAGTGGCAAGTCAAAGAGACAAAGCGAGCACAAAAACTGACTCGAGATGCGTATCTCGCTTTTTTACCTCAGTTACCCTTCCTTAAAAGTGAACATGAAGTTCGTTTGAGTCTCGAAGGATTATTGCAAGAAAAGTCTATTTATGGCCTATCGTTTCCAACAATTGTTGCAAGTGGACAAAATGCCTGTGTACTCCATTACCAAAAATGTGACGCGCCTCTCGACAAAAAAGGGCTCTTGTTGCTGGATTTCGGTGTTCGGTTTGGTACTCTCCATTCTGATATTTCACGAACCATTCCGGCAAATGGAAAATTTAATCCTCTACAAAAGTTACTCTATGAGATAGTTCTTGAGGCTCAATTGGTAAATGAAGCACTTATCAAGCCCGGTGCAATTATTCAAGACAATGACTGGAAAGTGTGGAGTTTCATAGAAAAAGAGCTCAATAGTCGGTTTTATGCCAAGGGTGGCATCGCCAAAAGAGAGTATACAACGAAACCGCATGGAGTGAGCCATCTGATTGGTGAACAGTGTCACGAAGGTGATCCTTTTCGACTCTATCAGGTTGAGCCACTACGAGAAGGAATGTTGCTCTCAAATGAGCCGGGTTTGTATGGCTATTTTGAGATGAAAATTGACGGACGCCTTTATAAAGAGTATATTGGCATACGAATTGAAGATGACATCTATGTAACAAAAAATGGGTGTGATAATTTATCAAAATCTATCCCAAAAACGGTAGATGAGATTGAATCACTAATGAAAAAGGTGTGAAATAATGAGTGATAAAGACGAAATAGACGAAATAGAGGAAATTGACGGAATAGACGAACTGGATGCTGTTGCTGAAAGTGAAGAAGTCGAAGAAGTTGTTGCAGCCGAACCTGCTGAACGCGACTATAGTCAACGGAAATTACTTGCAATCGAACCTGATGCTCAAAAAATTGCAAAACTCGAAACAGTTCTTGGAGAAATACTTCCTGGCGCAGCAGTCACACTCGTTGATGATTGTGAAGAAGCGATGGAAATCTCTGATGATAATAATTTCGATACTGTAGTTATTGACCTTCAATATGAAGAGTTTAGCTCTCATGAATTTGTGAAAATGGTCAATAATGATGCTGATATTCTTTTAGTTTCATTTAAAGTTGATAATGTCGATATGGTGGACTTCCAAAATAGATTTAAATTGGAGCCGCTCCGTAAGATTTTCGACAATGCAAAAAACGCTAAAATAAAGATTTAATGCTATGAACCTGTTTGAGTTTGAAAAAGAAGGGTATTACGGTGAATTTGGAGGGACTTTCCTTCCAGAAATATTGAAAACTACCGTAGATGAATTGAATATAGCCTATCATAATGCTATTGATGACCCTTCTTTTTGGCCTGAGTATGTGAGCTTAATGGAAGAGTATTGTGGAAGACCAACTCCTATTACTCACCTTAAAAACCTCTCTGAGAAACTCGGTGGCGCTCAAATTTATGTGAAGCGCGAAGATCTTAACCATACTGGTGCCCATAAAGCGAATAATGTAATGGGCCAAGGGCTTCTTGTGAAGCGCATGGGCAAAACTCGTGTTATTGCAGAAACAGGCGCAGGACAGCACGGTGTTGCAACAGCGACTATGGCTGCAAAATTTGGTTTTGATTGTACCATTTATATGGGGGCGGTTGATGTCGCAAGGCAACGGCCTAATGTGTTCTGGATGGAACAGATGGGTGCCGAAGTTATTGCGGTAGAGTCGGGCCAGAAAACATTAAAAGATGCTATTAATGAATCTCTCAGAGATTGGGTATCGTCAATGGATAATACACACTACGTTCTTGGAACGGCGTGTGGATTTCATCCATTTCCTGAAATGGTATCTTACTTTCAATCAATTATTGGTGCAGAAGCGTATAATCAGATACAGAAATGCGCAGGCAAAATGCCTGATAAAGTATTTGCTTGTGTCGGTGGTGGTTCTAATGCAATGGGCATCTTTCAGGGCTTTCTCAATGATGAAAATGTAGAACTTATTGCCGTTGAAGCTGGTGGCGAGGGGATGACCCCGGGTAACCATGCTGCACGTTTAGCAAAAGGTTCAAATGCTACTATTGGTGTTGCTGGTTATAAAACTATGTTTCTCCAAGATGATGATGGGCAGATGCAGCACACTAAATCCTGTGCTGCTGGTCTTGACTATGTTGGCGTTTCTCCAATACTCGCACATCTTCATAAAGAGGGGCGTGTACGGTTTGAGGCTGCACTCGATACCGAAGTGATTGAAGCACTTAAAACAGTTATGAGAAATGAAGGAATTATTCCTGCTCTTGAGAGTTCTCATGCATTTGCGCAAGCTCTTAAAGAGGCACCAACAATGGATAAAGATCAGGTGATATTGATCAATCAATCGGGTCGCGGTGATAAAGATATCTTTACTGTTGCCGATGCAATTCACGATCCCAAGTGGGATGAGTTTCTCAGATTCAAAGTCTCTAACCTTAAGTAATATATGAGTTTATCTAAAGTAATTCAAGAAGCAGCGGCCGATAAAGGTATCGCTCTCATGACCCACATAATTTGTGGGTATCCATCATTTGACGACAATCGAATCATACTTGATGAGATGGAAAAAGCAGGTGTTGAAGTTGTAGAGATGCAGTTTCCTTTTTCTGAACCTATCGCTGATGGGCCGGTTTTTGCCCAAGCAAATCAGGTTTCTATAGAGAATGGCACAACCATTGATCAATGCTTTGCCTTTGTAAAAGAGTGTAGCAAAAAGTACTCATTTCAAATTTTAATGATGGGCTATTATAACACGGTCTTCAAACGTGGTGAAGAAAAATTCTGTAAAGATCTTGTTGCTGCTGGTGGTGTTGGAATGATCGTTCCTGATGTTCCATTAGAAGAAGCTGCTGATCTTCGTAAGTATGCGAAAGAGTCAAATCTTTCGTTGGTTCAACTTGTAGCACCAACAAATACTGAGGAGCGTATTGCTGATATTTGTACTCTCGCAAATGAACTCAACAGTATCGTCTATGCTGTCGCCCGTAAAGGAGTAACTGGTAAAAAGACTGAACTTGATACGGGGCTCGAAGGCTATTTATCTACCATTAAGGGTACGCTCAAAGAGCCCCTTGCCGTTGGTTTTGGTGTTAAGTCTAAGTCTGACATTGATTATTTGAGAGGTAAAGCTGAGTGTGCTGTTATTGGCACTGCTATGCTTTCTGCGTATCAGGCTGATGGTGCTGAAGGAGTTGCAAAACTTCTTGGGGAATTGCGCTCTTAACTTTTTAAATTCCCATAGCTCTTCATTTGAATGCGCTATTACAGTTATCAATGGGTGGAATGTTTCACTATTCCACCTATATAGTATGCTTTGTCACATTCCATTCCAATCCTGTGATGTACCGAGCCTTACTCTTCCCAGCCCAAGGAATACGTAATTCCCATATTTACGCCAAGCTGAGTATATGATGAATCATCCATTTCAGCGCCTAAGTTTATACCAAAATTAATATTCCATTGGTCAGCCTGCCCAAGCATTAATGAACAATCAATTAATGCAGAGATAAACTGAAGGTTAGGCTCTAAATCCATATATCCGTCTCCTGCATCGCCTTCAAGATAAATAGTTTTATCCGAATAGGAAACATATGAATATCCAATACCAGGCTCAATTGCAAATCGCCAAAATGGTCCTATAATAAGATTTGTTTTAATTTCTGTTGTATAGGTCATTCCTTCAGAGCCATTTGAAGTATAAAAATCGATATAGGTATTATTTCTTGCAGTATACGATTTATCTATAACTAAGCTCACCATGGTTGGGCTAATAGCCATTTGTATACTACTTTTAAAACCAAATTTCTTAGCTATATGTGTTCTATAGCCAATTAAAAGTCCAACTGAGGCACTTGAAATTTCAAGAGTTGCGGTCTCATCACTATAATCATTTTCTAGTTTGGATAACACCGTATTTATAGAAAAAAACTGACCAATAAATACATTATTACGCCTGCGCCCTTCATCTCTTTTTATCAATTTTTGTGTATTTACTTTTCTTCTGTATTCACGTACTTCTTCTCTCGAGGCTCCTGTGGGTGGAGGCTCTATTACTTCTGCACTTATGTGGGTCATACATAAAAACATTATAATTATAGTATTCCATAAATATTTCATATTGCTCTTTTTAATCCTTATTCAAAAATAGTGTTCATAGTCTTTTTAGTAATACGACAATTCTATTCGATCATCATATTCATTGTAAAAAATGTGTTAATTAAGTATGGTGCACTTCTAGACTGTACCAATAGAACAAACATAACAACAACCAGTAGGCCCTCAACCCTTCAGAAGAAAAAAGCAACTCAACCACTTACTCTTAGAAAGTAGAGTAAAATACAAGACTCTGCACAGGGTATCAATCCTGTACACTCTTTAGCATTGGTGATTGCTTTACTACTTAACTTACAGGGTACTAAAGACTCTCATTGGTACTGGTACAGAATTAAAATCTCTTTATTTTTTTGAGTAATTTTATATATCGTATGCGCTGGAGGGTGTAATGGGTGCTAAAGTTTACAGAGTTGCGTGTTGCTATCTATTACATATAAGCTATCTTTGTTCTCAAATTGACCAGACATCAATGAAAGAGAGAGCCAATGAATACTTTTATTAAAAGAGTAACTGTACCATTTTCAATAGCAATTCTTGCCATTTTTAATGCTTGTGATACCAGTACCCCAATAGCTGCAACTGAAAATAATACAGAAGAATCGCCATTAACCTTTTCAGATATCAAAGCACCGAATGGTTTTGCTTTTTCTGTGTATAACGAAAAGGGCCTTACAATACGACTCAGTGTTGATAGCGAAGAAGGTATACTCCCTTATGAAGGTGCAACTATTAGAGTTGTCGAGGGGGGCACGAATGATTTACTCGCGTCATTTATTACTGATGAAAATGGTGAAGTATTGTATGATGGTGGGAATCTATCATCAGGAGTAGCACAAGTGGGTATCTCGGTATACGCGGCAGGTATTCCAGAAGACACGTTATGGTATAGCAAAGAGCAATTGGCTTCGCTTGATAGAATTGTGATTGTTAACCCAACATCTTATGATACAAATGAAGAACAAGGTACTATTGCTGCAAAGACCTCTACTATTTCACGAATTGAAGAAGCTGATGGGATTGTATATGGTAAAGAGAAACATCCACGAAAAGATTTTCGATTAGTTTCTGGAGCACTTTTTTCTGAGCGCTCAAAATTAGATCCAATACCTACTGCATGGCAGGGGACTAAAGAGATTCGTATTAATGCTCTTACCAATCCCGATGATAAAGATAAAATCTGGGCACATTTTATGCATACTGGTGCTGGCTATCAAAATGCTTTTGGCTACTATTGGTATAAAAAATCTGAGAACCCGACAGGGGCACTCAGTGGTATCAATCGTGTAACACTCTTTAGCTTGGTTGATGGTTTTTACAGCATTCGTAAAAGAGCACCAAAGGCTCTCGTTGGTACTGTTACAGAATTTAAATCACGACTTACCGATGCAAATGATGAAATAGTAATTGGGTTTTGGTTACATGCGGATTATGAACAAGGAAACAAACCAAACAATCCAATCTGGTATTCTAATACAGCCTATAATGTTGAGCTGCATGGTGCAGCAGAAGAGTTTCATCATGTAAGTTTTCCATCGCGTTCAGATAAAACAGAATTTGTTTTTGCTATCGAAGACCTTCGTGCCTCAAAATCAGATGAAGACTACAATGATTTAATACTGATCATCGATGATGTTGCTCCTTCGGAACCATGCGATATTCAAAACGACCCAAGCTGTATTACTTGTAGTGATTTACCGTACAATAAAAAATCGCGATTTGCATTTGAAGATCAATACCCTCATTATGGCGATTTCGACTATAACGATGTCGTAGTTGATGTTGATTATTCTCTTATCTCACGTAAATGTAATGTGATGGGTGTCGCTATAAAAGACAATACATACGGGGCTGAATATGCACCGCAACTTATCAGTGGATCAGTAGCGGTAACACCCGTTGCTAATGGTGCGTTATATTCTCTTGGGTTTGCAGTGTCACTGGGGAACTCTTTTCCTGGAGCTACTGTAGTAGTTGATAACAGTGCATCGGATGTTGTAGAAGTAGCAGATGAAGTGATCATAGAGTTCTTTGATTTTATGAGAGCTCAGTTTGACCGTACTCCATCGACAATTTTAGTAAACACAGACCCTGCAGAAGGGAGCAGTGTTGCTCCCGCATATACCGCTGCAACGTTTACTGCTGGTATTAGCTTTGCTCAAGGAACTGCGATTCCTGAGAATATGACTTCTGTATTTACACCATTTATATACTTTGCTGATGATGTTACCAAAGAAATACATTTAAAAAATGGGACTCTTACAGCACGTGGTGTTGCACAAAACCTTGTTGGCACTCCTGCTGAAGGTCATGCATACGAAGATGACAATGGCATTCCATGGGCAATTGAACTTAATCAAAACACTCTGTATCCTGTAGAATTTCAAGGTTTTGTTAATGCGTATCCCTTTTATGCTTCATGGGTACAAACAGGTGCACCACAAGAGTGGGCAACGATGGGTAATACATCAGTTCTGTATTAATATCTTAAAAGGTTTCGTTACATAGAAAGTGTTTGAGCAGATAGAGATATCTGCTCACTTTTTTTATTTTATGGCTAATACATAACAAGGACGTATATTAAGCTTTAATCAATCGAACCTTCGCCAAATATACTAAGCCAACAACACTCACTGCAACAAGAGTGTAGCTACAAACCTGAATCACACTAAAACCATTATCAAAAAACAGGCTAAAGATAACCGGGCTAATTGCTGTTGAAAATGCAGTGAGCATCGCAACTACACTCCGTATCGCTCCAATATTGGCACGGCCATACTCCTCTACCCAAAGGGTTGATTTGAGGTTACTGCCAAAGCCAAGGGCTATGCCCGACATTCCATAGTAGATTGCTGCAGATACTTGATGGTCTATAAAGATAAGTGCGCTCAGTGCAATAATTGTGGGGATGAGCTGAATGAGAAATGAGTTCTTTGCTCCAAAGCGGTCAATGATAAAGCCAATGATAAATCCCGATGTAATTCTGAGAATAGGAAAGAGAGAGAAGGCCGCAAGTCGCCATCCATCACTCCACCCTTTGGCATCCATCAAGGTTTGTTGATGAATAAAAAAGCCAGTCAGTAAGAAGGGGGCGGCAAGTGTTACGGGAACAGCGCAATAGAAAAAAGAGTTTTTGAGCACATCTTTACGAGTCCAACTGCGCTCTTCGGTTGCATTGTTTTTTTGAAGAGAAAGAGGGAGGTTAAAGCTATCACTCTTCTTAAAGAGCATGAGCAGGGCAGGGGTAATGAGTATAAGTGCGTAGGCAAACCACGAGAGTGTATCACGCCAACCAATAGTAGCGATAAGGTAAACGCCAACAGCACTAAAGAAGAACTCCCCGAGAGGGTGACCAAGGGTGGAGATACTGAGCGCTTTACCCGTATCTTTTGTAAAAAAGCGAGAAGTTGCAGTCGCACCAATATGAGTCATGAGTGACTGCCCAAAAAGCCTGAGTCCCATAAGGCCAACAAAAAGGGTCACAATATGGTTTCCCTGTGAGAGGGTATAGGTCATCACTCCAAGGCCAACAAGAGAGAGCGCACTAAAGAGTTTTAGATTAATTCGATCAATATAAACACCAGCTTGTGCCATAGCAAATGCACTACATACTGTGGCCAAAAAGTAGTAGAAGGTCATTTCAGTTGAGCTTATATTAAAGGCAGTAATAAAGAAGGGAGTAAAAAGACCCAGAAAGAAAGATTGTCCATACCCTGATAAAAAGGCATGACTCATTGAAAAGGTAAACTGCTTGGGATACGAGGTAAAAAGACGGAATATGTTCATGGGGGCAAATGTAGAAAATTACCCGACCATACCTCTTAAAATTGGTTAAGCAATACTAATCGACAAAGGTTCGCATAAGGTAAAAAATACCTACTTGAATGTAGTAATCATAGGCGGCAATGAAGGTCTCATTAGTCAGTCTATCCGTAGCATTGGATTTGAGATCTTCGCTTTTGTGGCCCCGATAAGAGATACCCGTATCAAATTGAATACCTATTTTCTCTTTAAAAAGAAAATGAGTCGCAAAGCCAATATGCGCTCCTTTCATAGTAGAGAGCTCAAAAGGTGGAGATTTTTGTGGTGCAGTTCGAGTAAAATCAGAACTCCAAAATGTATAGCGCAGTCCAAAAACGAGCTTTGGCGCGATCTCCATAATACCCAAAGGACGAAAGTATTTTGAGAGGGTAATGTTAATACCCAATTCATAGCGACGAAAGGTCCAATCGGTTATATCGTGATGCCATGCTGCAGTATCATTGCCATAGCGAATAGAGTAGTCACTATAATTGAGAGAGAGTGATCCGCCAATAAATTCAGCATACTGAACACCAAATTGAATATTGTGGAGGGGGCGACCAACGATGTTTTTAAGAACAGGAACATCAGCAAGAGGTTCGCCTCTATCAAGCCAGTTCCAAACGTACCAAGGGTCTCCCGCATTATCTGCTGTTGTGATTGCACCACCTTCGGGTGGGCTAAAGAGGCCGGCAGTATAGCCAAAGCCATAGAGGACATAGAGATCATAGGCAATGCGTTCGTTGTAAAAGCTATTAGGAGTATCTTTTGCAATGCGCTTCTGCTCATCAGTAAGTTGTGTTTCCTGTTGTGCCATAAAAAGAGTTTGGGCTATTTCGGTATAGATATCTCGGGGGTCGATACTCGCAATAGAAATCAGTGCTTTAGGCTCATGATATCCACCATGAAAGAGTGTCGCCCATGTTGTATTCTCTTTTTGATAGAGATAGATGATGTAGTTATCTTCGTTTTCTCTGAGGACTGCACGAACACTATCATCTCGTGCAGCGAGGTGTTTAGGGGCGATAGACGGGTAGATGTTTTTAGATATCCATTTCATATAAGTCATGAAAGGGATTGATCGTTCAAAGTTACCGGCCCGTCGACACTCAATACGGGATATAAAGGTATTTTGGCGTGCCATCTCTCTACAGAGTTCTTTTGCTTTTAACCCAGTCACCTTCGTTTCGACGGTAAAAATGTCGGCACCCTTATAAAATGGGTAGGGGTCTTTAAATATAACGGTTGCAGATTGAGCGGTTGTTATAAGGACAAAAATGATAAGCGCTAATTTATTCATTACCTACCCCTGTTGTAAGAGGGGTTTGAGAAAAGGCGCTCGTTAATGCGGTATATATGAGTTGATTAATAGCACGTTTTGTGACAGGGTTTTGTGAAGGTGCTTGCGCGTCAGCATAGCCATAACTAATGTATTGCTGTCGTTGATTATCCCAGAGAGACCAACTCATAACGATGGAGAGATGGTCTGCATTTGAGCTCCCTTCTCTGTTTGATCGCGTATAGTCAAAGAGCTCTTCACCACTGAGGTCATAGCCGAGGGTGCATTCGTAGATAAAAAATATGAGGTCAGGTGATTGAGTAGCGTCAATTGTAAGAGCAGTACCCTGAGCAGGCCATGCCACTTTTACATAGGTATTGTCGTGTATCTTCATTGATTCGGGGCGACCTAATCGTTGCACCGTTGAGTCGGGCAGCGTGATGATCGTATGACTCAAGGCAGCTTGAGTACTTTTGTCGATAGTGCTATTGATGATCGGGGCTAAAGAGTCGTGGAGAGACTTCTCGGGAATTGAGAGTTCCCGTGCAATAATTTTATAATCTTGAATAATTAAATTGTATTTGAGCGGTACGATACCAACGGTGGCATCTTTCGGTATGGTTGAATATCCAGGATGAGATACGGATGACCGAGATGCACACGACGAAACCAAAAATAATGTGGTCAAATAGAGACTGAATGTGATTAATAGAGTACGCATGCTTTAAGTATACGAAATTACTCCTCAAAATCAATGAAAGAACGTGATGGCTGTGGAGTTTGCTGTCCAGAGTACTTACCTGAATAGAATTCCACCTCTCCCTTGGGTTCAACAAAGTAGACCTGACCAATACGGACATTGGGGTATATTTTGACAGGATGTACAACACAGATCTCAAGAGTCCAAGTAGGGTAGTGGCAGGTAAGCTCATTCCCCGTCTTTTCAAAACCCCAGCCTATATCGCCAAAACCAGCAGTTATATGGGTATTAATACCCAGTCGGCCGATAGAGCTCCGTCCTTCAAACATAGGGATGTAGCTATGAGAGGTGGCTGTTTCATTGGTCATGCCAATATAGAGTGTGTTTGGTTGTAATATGAATCCCTCTTCGGGGATTATGATTGTGTTGGTTGGATTCTCTTTTTTCATGTCGAGACAGTCGCATTCAGAGAGGTCATAGAGTAACAAGGTTTCATTGAGGGTTACATCAATAGAATTAGGTGAAATATGTTTTTCTATAAAAGGGCGAATAGTGACATCGCCTTTCTCTTGTGCTTTTTTTATCTCATCACGAGTTAGAAACATCTACGCTCCATATTGTTTACGATATTCGAGAATATTCTCGAGACTCTCCTCTTTAATAGTAAACTTTTCGCGGTTACTTGTGTCTGAAATAAAGGTAATGATGTCTAAAATAGTTACAATTGAAGCAGTTTTTATGCCAAAGTCAGATTCAATTTTATTGAGAGCAGATACACCACCCTCTACTTTTTCCATACGGTCGACTGAAATCAAAAGGCCAACCACAGAAAAATTTTCAACTTCTTTCACAATTTCGAATGTCTCGCGAATTGAGGTTCCGGCAGTAGTTACATCTTCAACAATAAGAGACTGGGCAGGCTCAGTATATTTATACCCAACTAAACTCCCGCCTTCACCGTGATCTTTCGCTTCTTTGCGGTTAAAGGTGTAAGTGACATCGGTATCATATTCACTGCTGAGTGCCATGGCTGTGGCAACACTCAGTGGGATTCCCTTATAGGCAGGGCCAAAGAGGTTGTTGAATGAGGTACCAAAGGATTCTGTTGCAGCTTTGGCGTAATAGCGTGCGAGAGTATTCATTTGTGAGCCTGTTTTATACTCGCCAGTATTGATGAAAAAAGGTGTTTTACGTCCACTTTTCGTGGTAAAATCACCAAATTTAAGAACGTTACACTGTAAAAGGAACTCAATAAACTCTTGTTTGTAAGGGGCTAGGACCGTCATTATACTCTCTATCAAATTTATGCATATTAAACGTAAAAATTTAGACGTAAATTTGTAAGTGGACTCGATGATTGTCGTGGCGAAAAAAGGCAAAAAATGACGCATTTTGCCCTATTTTTAACAAAAACCCCGACAATGTCGGTTCAAAAGTAAATTAATAAGTACATTTATTAAAACTTTTACATTGATACTATGAGCACCATAAAAATTCATACTGAAGAGGTGATGAATCACGATTACGAAAGAACTATGGGTGATTTCTTTCTTGATGTGATTAAAAAAGTTGTCTCAGATCCTGAGATTCGCCATGACTGGCTCCCTCGTTACGCTAAGTACTCAAAATTTATGAGCTCTTCTAAATATAAACCCGTTGTACCCATTAAAACGGTGGTTAACTTTCCTGATAAAAGTATCCCTCTTTATATGAACAGTCCGATCATTTTGGCTGCTGGTTCTAATAAATATGGTGAAAACTTACCTGATTTCTCAAATCTTGGATTTGGTGGAGTCGCAGTAGGAACCGTTACCAGAAGTGAACGTGATGGGAATTTGTTTCGCCCACGTGTTGCCATGATTCCTGCTGATAGAGCCATAAATAATAGTATGGGCCTCAACAATCCAGGCGTGGATGTTATATCAAAAATTGTTGATCGTGACCTTATCAAGGCCCACAAGCGTGGTCTCGCTATTGGAGTCTCTATGGCTGAGTCTCCAGAAGTTACCGATGAGGAAGAGCAGCTTGAACAGATGCTGTACACCTTCAGAAAAGCCTATAATGTTGCAGACTATATTGAGATAAATGTCTCTTGTCCTAATACAGGGGTTCGTAGAACTGATGAAAACACTCAGTTTCTTTCAAAAGTACTTAGTGAGATTATGGAGATTCGTAAAAACCTCCCTATTCGTAAGGCAGTGTATTGTAAGCTCTCACCCGATATGAATGAACAGCAGTTTATACAAACACTCAAAGTTATTCGGGATAATGGGATAAATGGACTTATCCTTTTTAATACCTTCCCTGGTGCAAAATCAAAATTTCTTAACCTGAATACACCACAAGAAAAATTTACTCCGGTCACATCGGCGGGTGGATTTGGTGGGCTTTCGGGCAGACCACTTTACATAAATACTTATCGTGCAGTAGAGTATATTAAAAAAGAATATCCAGAGATGTCGGTTATCGCTTCAGGTGGTATCGATCATGGAAGGAAAGTTTTCGATCTATTAGAATTAGGGGTTGATGCGGTTCAGTGTTATTCAGCATTGGCCTATCGCATGGATCCGGTAAATAAAATGAATTATGAGCTTTCTGTTGCACTCAAAGAGAAAGGCTATTGCTCTCTTGAAGAGTATTACGATAAGAAGAATAACCCAGAATATTAACGTTGGTGACTATCACTATGTGTAAGACTATACTACTCATCGCATTTCTTGTATCATTTAGTTTTTCAAAATCTCTATGGGTTGGCGTGACTTTTAAAACCTCGCGTCATCTTATTGAAGGCAAGAGAGTTGATGCTCTCAAAGTTGATAAGTTACTTCCACAGTCTGATGCTATAAATTCAGGTATAGAACCAGGTGACCTTCTTATTAAAGTAAATGGTACGGTTATTAATGGCGTTCGTTCCGTTGCAAAAGAGATCAAAGGTAAAAAAGAGGGCACTGTTCTTGTTTTTACCCTCATACGAGATAACAAAGAGTTGACCAAAAAATTAGCCCTTACTCCACGGCCCGATAATGTATCGCAGTGGGTTGGCTCACCTATTGGTTCGAAATCAAAAAAAATATCAGGGAACTTCTATACTCATAAAAATAAGAAACAGAAACAGCCAAAGCTGACTCTTCTTGATTTCTGGGCAACGTGGTGTGGACCTTGTCGGCAGACCCTCCCAATTGTTTCTGAACTGTACAACAAGTATCAATCTAAGGGATATGAGACTATTGGTATTAGTACCGAATCATTAAAAACCTTGCAGGCCTTTCAATCCAAGCATAGCGCTCCTTATCCACTACTCAATGATGCGAGCGGCCAGGTGAGTGCATTTTATGGCGTGAAAGCACTTCCAACATTAGCGTTTATTGATGCCGATGGCTATATTGTAAAAGTTTTTACGGGGGCACCATCAAAGGGTGTTCTTGAGTCCGTCATCAAAAAGTATCTGGATTAAGGCATGCTTCTGCGTTCCATAACTTTTACCCTACTCGCTTACACATTGAGTATGGGTTCATTAATGAATAGCCCACCTAAAGCCCTTTCGATTCTTTATACTCAAAAAGGAACATCGGTATGGGAGTATCAAGCAGAGCCTAAAATTTTACTCAAAGGCTTTTATGATGGGGATAGTGCTACTACTTTTGAGTGGGCAAAGCGCACCTTGTTTAGTGAGAGAGAGCTGTGGAAAATATTCGATGCATTAGTACCGGGAAGCGATATTTTTCTCGTTGAGCCTTCGTTAGATATTCCTTCAAGTATTCAGAAAATATCAAAAAATCGTTCACTCAAAGAGTGGGCTCTCCGGACCCATTCAGGAATTGTTGCCTGGATCGTACTTTCAAAACAAGGTTCAGGATATTATTTAGCAGTCCATAGAGTTACACCCTATGTATCTCCCTTAAAGCCTCTACTGTTTACCTACAATGGGGGGCTTAATCAATTCACACAGTTTAAGAACCAGGGAGATGATTTGTGCGTTCTTAAAAAAGGGACGACCTGTTCATTAGTGAGTACTGAACTTCCTACTCTACGGGCATCACTCTTTTCAAATGGAAATATCACTTTCACCTATTCTGAGGTCGTTGAAAAACCCTTGTCTGGAGTGCAACAATACAAGTTACTATCATTGAAAGAGCAAAAAGAGTTTAGAACTATTGTACGGGGCTATTTAAATTATGAGTATAATCTTATGATCAAAGCAGCTATTGGGAGTGCAACCACTCTTTTTAATTGGCAATTGTGGGAGTGGCTCGACCATTTTGATTCTGGTGCCCCCAGTGATGATGCGCTGCATGCTTGGCTTTCTGCTGGCGAGAGTACTCGACCAGTAGAGCTCTTTAAATATATTGGAACAGACTTTGTTGTGCTCTTTTTTTGTAATTTCGATGGTGAACGCTCAATAACTATCGAGAAGACTCAGTGAAATTTTTTATACACCGCCGCCGAATCCCCGCATATCTTGCCATGGCAATAGCTCTTGGCCTCTCTACACTTCCTCCTGATGTTGTTGAAATGGTAATGCAGTCAATTTTTGGCCCAGGCAAAGAACAAGCAAGTGGGTTTATTCCTATTGATAAAGTGATACATATGTCGCTCTATACTCTGGTTGGCTTCTCATTCGCTGCAGCGATTAGTTCTCATAAATGGTCTCGGAGCAAGGTGCGTTATGCACTCTATGCGGTGATATTCGCCTCAATATTTGGGGTGTCTGATGAGTGCTACCAACTTCTCTCTAATATGGGAAGACAGTTCGATCTCTTCGATATTCTTGCGGATGTTCTTGGTGCCATTGGAGGCGTCAGTATTTTTTATTGGAAGGGGAATAGTCTAAAGAATAGACTCTCAACCTATTTCGCTACTGAGTCCATGTAACAGAGTCTCTTATTATTTTTTTATTTTGTAATTGGCCATTGAGTATGGTATACTTGATTCAAGTTTTCATCTAAAGATTGTGATGACTCAGACAAAACCCCATATATTGGTCGTTGATGATGACTCAATAAATCGTGATGTACTTCGTGATACCCTCGAAGATTGCGATTACTACATTACCACAGCGGAAAATGGCTTACAAGCTATTGAGATAGTAGCAGAACTCGATATCGACCTGATTCTTCTTGATGTTATGATGCCAGGTATAAATGGCTTTGATACTTGTAAGGAATTAAAGAAAGTAATGGGAAGTGAAAATGTTCCCATAATCTTTTTAACTGCTCGTGCGAGTAATGATGATATTATTACTGGTTTTCAGTGTGGTGCAGTAGACTATGTCGCAAAGCCAATTAATAATTATGTGTTACTCTCTCGGGTGAAGGCACACCTTGGCTTAAAGCTTGATCATGATACTCTTGAAGGGGCAATAAAAGAGCGAACTTTTGAGTTAGATCAGGCAATAAAAAAAGTAGAAGTTGCCGAAGCAGCAAAGGGGGCTTTTACTGCTAATATGTGTCATGAATTACGTACTCCTTTAAATGGAATATTGGGGACTCATGAAATATTACTGACCGAAGACTTGGGGCCAGAAATAAAAAAGATGCTCGAGCTCTCTCGTAAATCAACGGTATCGCTGACAGCAATAATCAATGACATCTTACATTTCACTGAATTAGAATCGGGGAATGTAACAATTCGCAGCCAAGTTTTTAACTTTCCAGATATTGTAGAAATCATAAAAGGTGTATTTGAAATAGAGGCAAGAGAAAAAGGAATTGAACTCCTCATTTCAATAGATCCATCATTTCCAACGCAAGTTTTGGGAGACCGAGCCAGAATAAGGCAGCTCATGCTTAACATACTTGGTAATGCAATTAAGTTTACGAGCAAAGGCTCAGTTAGCCTTACTATTACATATGAACGCCACAAAAACATGCAAATTCAATGCACTATCGAAGTTATCGATACCGGTTGTGGAATATCTGAGAAAGAGAAAGAATTTTTGTTTAAAGCATTTAAACAAGGCGATGACTCGTTTACTAAAAAGTATGGTGGCATTGGCATTGGCCTTACAAATGTAAAAATGTTTCTTGATATGGTTGATGGGTCAATCGATATAGAGAGTAGACTAGGCGAGGGAAGCAAGGTAACAGTTTCTTTTCCTCTCTTAACCGTGTAGCTAAAAAAGCTCAACACGGTTATTATTCAAATTTGATCATTTCTATTTAATAAAATCTACATATAGTGTCATGTGTTTGCAATTATACAGTATAGTGTATTTTAGTCAGGTAAACAGTATTGTTAACTTAGGTATTAATGTAAATCTTGTAAGGCATTGATATAAAATACTTTAACTAATGTTAATAAATGGTTTACATTTAGTTTAAAAAGTGTTTAAATTAAATAAGATGAAAAAAAGTAAACGTATATCGTTTCTTTTAGGAAATAAGTCATGTTTAAAAATGTTATTATCAGTATAATTATTGCAGGTGCGGTCTCATATTTACTCTTTAGCACAGCTGAGGCTGATGCATCAGAGTCGAGACAAGTGATAATTAATACTTTCGTTCAAAGCGAATGATACAATAGAACATATTTTAGTGGTTAGTTGAAGACTGACTCAATGTTGTTCTAGTATTGCCGACAAAAGCATTTTCTAAATTATATTGTTTTAAAATCGATAGGAGTTTACTTGTAAAAGTAGGTGACCCAAGTATTGTATTAAAAGCATTTACAAATTCGACACTTATGAGCTTCTTATTAAAACCGACATAGTAGTATATGTCTTTATATGAACTATTGAAGTTCACATTGTGGAGTTGTAGCTCATGAGCAAGGTATTCACCGACACTTTTATTTGAGAAAACAGCATCGACGCGTCCGCGATTAAGTTTTTTAAATCCCGAGACACTATCATACCTGAGATCTATTTTCATACTTGGAGCATTCTCTTTAATAATGAGAAGAGTTGAATGGGTATTAGAGGGGCCATAGACCCCTACGGTTTTACCATTAACACTCTGCATGGAGGTGATTTTAAAGTCTCTCTTTTTGTTTGTAAAAAATCCATATTCAGTTTTTAAAAGAGGTTGTGTGAAGTGGAGCCATTTTTCCCGCTTCTTATTTTTACCAATCACAAAAAGAGCGTCAGCTACCTCGGTGTAAACCTCTTCTTGAGCACGAGGCCAGGGGAGGCTCTTAATTTTACACGGTATAGCCATTTCTTTACAGACCATATATATAATGTCTGTAACGGGGCCAGCGATGACGTTGTTATTAGAATAATGAAAAGGGGGGAACTCTTGAGTATTAAATACTATGGTATCATGTACAGTGGCTTGAGCACTGAGAGGGATGATACATAAAAGGAGATATTTGCTCAATGATACTAACATGCTTGGCTGTAATTATTGTGTCCTTATATAACATACATTAAGGGGAGATGTTTGTATATATAGAAAAACTATTCTTCACAATCTATCAGTAGCGTCACCGATAAATTGTGAAAAACATGTCCTAGAGTTGGCTCTGTGCTGAAAGAGTGTTAAAGGTGCTACAGGGGGTCGGGATTACTCGATTGGGAAGTACCGACCTTTTAACCCGATGCGTCTCTTTTATAGGAATAGTAAAACAGAATGTTTGTATGGTACCACTATCGAGTGGAATGCCCAGTTTGAACATTTTTACTCGACCATTTGGCTGGAATTTTTCAAGATAGTCATACTTGTTTTTAAGGAGTGATGTACGTGCAGATGGGGAGAAATCAATAGTTGTTGCAAGTGATGAGTCAAGGGTTACTGGCGCTGTTTTTGGGAGGCGTAACTCAACTTCTCCGTCGGTTTCTACGAGGTAGCTATTTTTTGGTTTGAGTAAAAATCGTTGATTTGGTAGGTTTTTATAGCTTTGAAATCGCATTTTTCGAACACCACAGAGTTCCCTAAATGAAGGCTCAAAATTGAGATCGATTTCTTTGCACATCTCGATCTGTTGTTTAGATAGATGCTGCTTAGGCGCGCTACAGTGAAGAGTTAAGAGGGCCAATAGGGTAATGAAAATAAGTGAGAACGTTTGCATAGAATTATTATTTGTTACATTTGATGATAAATATATATAAACAGGTAGAAACTATCTCTTTCATTTTGGGTACATGGGCTTTTTCAGAAGTAGATTGGGGTGTTCAGTCTGGGCACGCTGGTGATACTTTAGAAGAAGTCCTCGAAAAAGGACTTGAATGTGGGATAGCCCAAATAGATACTGCTCCAATTTATGGACTTAATCAAGTTGAGCAGGATATTGGGGCACTCCAGGTCTCTCAAAAATACCAGATAGGGTCTAAATTTGGTTTATCGTGGGAGACACCCTATTCTCACAACACTATTAAGATAGGGTTCACAGCTGATTCAATTATCTCTGAATGTGAAGAGAGTTTACGGCGGCTCAATCGTGAGCAGTTGTCGCATTATTTTCTGCATTATGCCCCTTTTGGCGGTTTGTTACCCAAGCATATTGAGGGTATCACAAGTGCTATAGGGCATCTTAAAGAGAGTGGGAAAATAGCAGCATTTGGATTGTCAAATTGCACTATTGAAGATGTTCAGAGTATGCAGTCCAATTGTACTGTAGATGCCATTCAGTTTGAATGTAGTGCCTACAAAAAGTGGGCTTTGACTAAATATGCGCCTCTTTTTTCAAACAGTGATATGGAGCAGTGGCTCTATTCACCCTTAGCTCGAGGACTTCTCAGTGGTAAATATTATACTAAAGACCAGTTAGGGAGTGGCGATCACAGAATCAGACTTAAATGGTTCAAAGATCGAGAGCTCTCTTTGGTGCAACAGAAGTTGCACAGGATAGATGGGCTTTTAGAGAAATATGATTGCAGTTATAGTCAGCTCTTTATCGGTTGGTTACGTCAGAGGCTTCCTTCTGCAAAAGTTCTCGTTGGGGTACGTCATATAGAACAACTTCTCACTAATTGCTCTCCAGTCGTTTTGCAGGATGGCGACTTCCAAACAATTGATCAGCTTTTTTAAAAGTGTGTTTCAGGATTGAGGCTTTGAAAAAATTCAGGTCTGTGGAAGTCGGGCTTAGAGCACTCTATAGGGAAGAAACTTATCCAATGGGGGTGCGTAAGCTTGTCTCCGCACTTATAGACATTGCCATGTAACGGGTACTCTTTAAGAGATCTATCGGGAGGGAGCCCGAAGAGTACTCCAGGGATTTGTAGTAAAAGTTCCCACTCACTCATAGGTTCGTTACTAACGCTCATGAGGTTGCCCTCAGGTGGAATGAGCGTCCCACTTCTTACTATGGTCTTCAGGAGAGATGATGCCTTGTAGAGTCGCTGAAAGCGATTTGGGCCTGTCTGAGAGAGTAGGGTGCCTGCTGCAGTAGACTCAAAGTTGTGGTATATGCTTGGGTCGGCAAGATCTTGTAAAAAAAGCTCAACACATGAGTCTTCATACACTGGCTCATTATCGTTTACATACGTTATACGGGTCTCGTCTTCTCGGACGGTAAATAAAATTGAGAGTGTGTGGTCGATAATAGCTATTTGAAATTGGACGAGTGTTGGAGCAATCCCCCCTTGGATACAAGAGAGTGTGTGAGGGGGTGTTTGGGTTATTGCTGAATAGTTTGGATCTAGAGTATCTAACGGTGTTTTATGGTATATCATCTCATTTCAACTATTACAAATGGGTCACAGAGAATGATAGGTATTTTTGTTTGAGTTCTTTGGTGAATACTTTGGGTAGTGGTTAAAAAAAGTTTAAATACCTTGTATTGTGGGTAGAGAGACTGTATAATAATGCAAATTATAAAGGTCACCATGGCTCAATATACGGTTAAAGCAGACACTTCAAAAAACATCCTCTATCTGAGTTTGGATGGATTCTTTGAGCAATCTGTAATTCAAGAAATTTCTGATGTGATTGTTAGGGAATTGTCTTTGTTGAAACCGGGCTATGGCTTTATAAATGATGTTTCTCGATTTAAACCCACTACTGAGGAAGGGGTTGAAGAGATAAAACAACTGCAACTCCGTTTATATAATAATGGCCTAGGAAAAGTAGTTCGGGTTGTGGGTGAATCTCTTATGAGCAAACTACAGTTTGAACGAAAGTCTAAAGAAGTTGGGTATAATGCTGATCATGTGCAATCAATCTCAGAAGCAGAAGAGATTATAAAAGCATATATGCAGCAAGAGTAATAATTACTATCTATTACACAATCCCTTTTTTTGCTGAGTGCCTCATGAAAAAAATCGTCATCATTGGTGGTGGTATTAGTGGTTTAAGTTTTGCTCATTACTGTGCTGAAGCTGGTATGTATGTGACACTTCTTGAAAAAACTGAGCGAGTTGGTGGTGCGATAGAGACTAAAATGGAACAGGACTCTATCCTTGAGATGGGGGCGCATACTTGCTATAACTCATATGGTAATTTTATTCACATCGGTGAAAGTATTGGGTTAATGCAGTCAATCTCTCAGCGATCAAAGCACCCCTATAAGGTGTGGAAGAGTGGAGCATTAAAATCTATCCTATCTCAGTTTAATATTATTGAACTTCTGTTTTCCGTTAAGAACATTCTCACGGTAAAGCGCGATAATCGTACCGTCTCTGATTACTTTTCAAAACTCCTTGGTAAAAAAAATTATCAAAACCTTTTTCACTACTTTATGCAGGCAGTCGTTTGTCAGAATGCAGATAATTTTCCTGCCCAATTGGTATTTCGTAAAAAACCACGAAATAAAAAGTACCCCAAAAGTTACTTCTTCAAAGGGGGCTTACAGCAAGTTGTTGACAAGGTGTCTCACCAAGAGAGTGTCGCCATAGAATGTGGTGTGACAACTTCAATGGTCAAGGCTACAGAGTCTGGAGTATGTATTACCACTGAAAATCGTGGTGAATTTCGGGCTGATTATGTTGTAGTAGCAACGCCACCAGAAGAGGCGGGGCGCTTTTTAACTGAGTGGACACCACAACTGGCAACAATCCTCTCTTCTATACCCACAGCTCTTGTTGAGTCTGTAGGGGTTTCATTGCCAAGAGAGTCTCTTGCTATTCCCCTCGTTTCTGGAGTGGTAGGGCTCGGGGCGCCTTTTTACTCAATGGTAAGCTCTGACGCGATATCTGAATCCGATTCAAAGAGGCGATCTTTTGTCTTTCACTTTAAACCAAATTGTTTGACTGAGAGTGAAAAGAAAGGAGAAATAGCGCAGGTTCTTGGGGTTGAGCAGAAAGAGCTTGGGTCTTTGATAATAAAAGAGAATAGGTTGCCTACTTTTGCTTCCAATCATTTGGATACCGTCGATAAGCTCACTGAACTTATGCCAAGCAAGCTCTTTTTGATTGGTAACTATTTCATTGGTTCGTCAATTGAAGATAGTATCCAACGCTCTCGTGATGAGTTTAGACGATTAATAAAAAAGATACTCCCCACATAATGGGGAGATAGTTATTGTTGGCCAGTATATTCTAAAATGGCCTGTTTCATTGTCGAGAATATATGCTTAAGGCGTTCTTCGTCTTCTTCCAAAATAGTGACCCGAAAGCCGAGTAATTCTGAACAGAATGATGAAATAGGTACTACAACAATTCCTGTGGCTCCAAGAAGGTAGTATACAAAGCGTTTGTCGAGTTCAATATTAGGTTTGGTGACCCACTTTTCAACGAGCTCTTTGATCGTATTGTTTTCAATAGGCAGCGTTTGAGTTGCGCTTAAGAGCCCTTTCTCAAATACGATTGTGTTATAAAAGGCACCTTTGGTCTCGTTGACTAACAGGCCGGGGATACCCTCAAGGTATCCGTTAATGATCTTTGACCTTTTCCCAATCTCTTTGTTTTTTTGTTGACGATAGGGAAGGTATCTCGGATCACTCATTATTTTAGGAATCGCCAATTGGGGAAGTGTTGTTGAGCAGACTTCGATCATTTTTGCATCATCGAGTACTCGACACATTTTGTTGAATTGACTATCATTTTCGCGATTATAAAACTCCAGCCAGCCACAGCGTGAGCCAGGCCATGGAAATTCTTTGGAAATACCTCTCAGAGACATTCCTGGGACATCTTCGATAATTTCAGCAAGACGAATTGCTTTTTCACCGTTGTAGTAGATGTTTGAATAGACCTCATCTGATAAGAGAAAGAGATTGTACTTTTGTGCAAGGCGCACAAATTTCTTGAGTATCTCGCGAGGGTAGACCATTCCGGTAGGGTTATCTGGGTTGATTATCAGAATTCCTACAATATTGGGATTGTACTTAACCTGATTCTCTAAATTTTCAAAATCGGGATACCAACTGTTAGTAGGGTCAAGCTTATAGGTAAGTGGGTGGCTTTGAGATTTTGCAGCTTCAGCAGAAGAATGGGTGCTGTATGCTGGAGAAGGACCAATTACTCTCGATGAAGGAATAAGGTATTGGTAGATTTTAGCTATTGCATCACCGAGACCGTTAAAAAAGAGAATATCCTCAGCGGTGATTTGTGCGCCACCAAGAGAGTTGGTCAGTTCTGCTAAAAATTCACGGGTCTCTAAAACCCCTTTAGAATGACAATATCCATAGCTTTGATCATCTTGAACAAGTTCTGAGACAATTTCTTTCATCCAGGCGGGGAGAGTGGCGTTCTTTTGAATTGGATCGCCAATATTTTCCCAAAATATCTCTTGACCGCAATCTCTCACTTGATATGCCTTTTTAACAATCTCTCTAATTTCGTACGAGAGCTCTTTTGTGCCTTCTTGCAGTAGTTTTTGTCTCATTAGTTCCTCTGTTTCGGCTAAAATTAAAAAAAACGCACAAGTATTAGGCGGAATTATCGCGCAATCCTTTAAATAGTCCTCTATGTGACAAAATAACACTAAGTATGTGTAAATTAAAGTTTACACTATGGCTCGGGTGTATAAATGGTTTGCTTTAGTAGACAAATAATCTTAGCTTAAGTAGTAGTGAAACACGAGGGGCGTACGAAATATGAAATATTTGTTGTTACTAGTTATGGTGGTTGTACTTGGGTGCTCTGAGGAAAATACTTTAGTTATAGGTGATTCTATCGAGTCATGCCAAGAGATGGTCGGAGAAGTATATGACGCATGTCGTGAAGGTGTACAGAAAGATAGTGTAGACAATAATGAAAAGAATAATGTGGGTCAAGAGAGCTCTGCTATAAAAAAAGATGAGGTTTCAGATGAGGTTTCCTCTTCTTTGCGAAGAGGGAATGTTGAAAGTAGCGGTGAGGAAATTGATGACCCTGAGTCTTATGAGGCTCACCCTCCTGCAGGCAACGATGGCTCATCGTCAAGTGAACGAGACGATTTGGCGTGGGGTTCATCAAGTGATGATGCGACAGATAAGCCGCGATACATTGACCCCGATATAGAAATTATACAAACAGGCACACCAAACTGGCTCTCTAGAAAGGGTACCTCTCTTTATGATTCGAAAGGGAATAAGGTTCGTTTAACTGGGGTGAATTGGTTTGGTTTTGAAACCTCATCCAAAGTGATGCATGGTTTGTGGGGGGCTGATTATAAGGTTATGTTGCAGCTTATGGTTGACCTAGGGTTTAATTCAATTAGAATACCGTGGGCTAACGTAATCATTGGTGATGATGAAGCGGTTCAAGTGAATTCATATGAAATGAATGCTGAATTAGTTGGTAAAAACCCCATTGAGGCACTGGTTGTCATTGCAAACGAGGCCCAGAGACTTGGGCTTAAAATTATATTGGATAACCATTCACGGGTCAATGATGCATACATGACAGAAGACCTCTGGTATACGGAGTCATTTTCTGAACAGCAGTGGATAGATGATTGGAAATATATCGCAGATGTTTTTAAGGATAATGATGCGGTGATAGCAATGGACCTCAATAATGAGCCTCATGACCGTGCAACATGGGGGAGTGGTGATCCTAAGCTTGATTGGGCAATGGCAGCAGAGAAATGTGGCAATGCGATTTTGGAAGTCAATCCCAATGTGTTGATAATGGTTGAAGGTGTAGAAGGATGGGATGGGATGGATACTCCGGAGGGTGAGGGTTACTGGTGGGGTGGAAGTTTGGTCGGTGTAAAAGATCGTCCTATTGTGCTCACAAATCCTGAAAAATTAGTGTATTCACCTCATGAGTATGGGCCCACAGTTTTTGAGCAAGAGTGGTTTAAGACTGATGATTTTCCGAGTAATATGCCAGGAATTTGGGACACTCAGTTTGGTTTTATCGCAAAAGAAGGCGAAGGGCATTTGTTTATTGGTGAACTTGGTATCAAGGGAAAGGGTGGTGACGATGAGATTTGGTTTGATGCTTTCTTAAAGTATATGGAGGAGTCAAAAGAATCGTATTCATGGACATTTTGGGCGTGGAACCCAAATTCGGGTGATACTGGTGGAATTCTTGAGTATGACTGGGAGACGGTGGTTCAGTGGAAAGTTGATTATCTCAAGCCGTATTTGGCACCTCTTATTGGTAATGGAAACGGTTAGTGCGTATTACTGAGTGTGGCAATACCGATCCTGTTGATGTGGTGCACTTTCTGTTGGAATAACAGTAAGTCTGGGTTGTTTTACTCACTAAAATAAGGGTATAGTTCTACTTTTTTCAAGATATTATCAGTTGTTGGGACAGATTTAATCTGCCCCTTTTTTCTTGTACCATTGATGGTGTTCTCCATTTATTCTTGGTTTGGTATGGGTTGTTAGTAGACACTAAATCATCATGTGATACATCTCAAAAGCCCATTAAATCAGGGCTTAATCTAGGTTGGTTGTAATGATGAGGTGTTGTTGGTATTGGTTGTTTCGTGGCTAATTATAGGTTATTGAGTCCATATGAAGTGTAAAGTGGTAATTTACATTGAATTAAGAGTGGGGCTTACTGTGGGTCACTAAAAAGCCTCAAATTGAGATATATAGCGTGCACTGTAGACTATTTTATATTATATTACAGGGGGTTCAACGGTTGATCAGTATGGCAGATATTTATAATTACCTCGACTATCGGAAGTATCTTAATGACCGATATGAAGAGCTAAAAGACGCTGAAGGTGTTTCTCACCGGATTCTAGGAAAACGCGGTGGTTTTGACCCCGGTCTTTTCTCAAAAGTAGTAACAGGGCAGCGAGACATATCCATGAAAATGGTGGGTAAGTTTATTGATGCATTCAGTATGAGTGAAAAGGAAGAGGACTACTTTGAGGTTCTCGTGCTATTCAATCAGGCAAATACTCACTCTGAGAAAAAGTACCACCTCGAAAGACTCCTCTCGTTTAGTAAATGTAAGGTGAAAAAACTGGTAGAGAATCAGTATGAGTACTATGATAAATGGTACTATTCCGCAGTGAGAGAGCTATTACATTACTACCCATTTGATGGTGATTTTGAGGATCTTGCAGATACTCTTATCCCTAAAATTAAGGTACGAGAAGCTAAAAAAGCGATTGAACTCCTTATGAGTCTCGATATGATCAATAAGAATGACGAAGGCCGCTATGTATTGACCGACTCTCTTGTCACGAGTGGCTATGAGACTCATTCAACAGCAATTAATAATTATGTGCTTTCAGGGATTTCCATGGCTCAAGATGCTCTTGATCTTTTTAAGCCCCATGAGCGGAATTTATCTTCTATTACTTTTAATTATACCGAAGAAGAGCTTCCTGAGCTCATTGAAAAATTTAGATCTTTCAGAAAAGACCTCATGCAGATGATTACGCGAACGTCCAAAGCAAATCGGGTATTTCAGTTTAACATGCAACTTTTTCCGCTCTCGATGCCTTATCCAAAACCGGTTCGTCCGGGACCCAAAAAGGGGGGTAAAAAATGAGATATGTAAACCGTTTTTTACTGCTTGCACTCCTCACTGTAATTGCTGCCTGTAGTCTGGGTGACCCAATTACCGCAAACAGTGGTGGAACCGCAACCGAAACTGAAGCGACTATCGTTGCAAAAATAGTAACTCCGCAAGGTGAGCCGGCAGTTGGTGCTCAAGTCATTATTCATAAGCAAGCAGCCCTCTCAGGAAGAGACACTGCAATTGCTCAGTTAACCACGGATACTCAAGGGTCATTTTCTGTTGTAGTTGATACAGGGGAGACATACCTTGTTGAGGCGAACTATAGTGAAGCAGGACTCAAAAAGGGAGTCGTTTTTTCCGTAGAAGTTGGCGGTAATGCATCGTATGATATGGGTAATGCAACACTTAAATCTCTGGGGTCGGTTGAAGGGGTGATACTTTCGCCTTATGATTCAGTTGTAGTCTCATTGGTTGGAACACAATACACGGCATCGGTCAAAGAGGGAGGGGTGTTTACTATAGATTCAATTCCTCATGGACGCTATCTCGTGAAGGCATACCCGTATGATGATCCTGAACACTCAATGAATACTACTGCAGAAGTGCCAGGTATTGTTCGACTTACTTTCCCTGAATATAAGCATACTACAATTATAGATACACCAATTGTAGTTGATACGAATGAAGTTGATACACCGGTTGTGGTTGTGCCCGATGATACTATTGTTGTGCCTGTTGATACTGTTGTAGATGTTCCGCAAAAGATACTTTATATTGATAATTTCGATAAAAAGAGTCAAAAAAGTCTCTTTGGTCTTGATGATTCATCAGGATCGTGGGCTACCTATTCAAATACTTCATATATACTGCCAGACGCTGGAGAAGCGCAGTTTGACATATATTTTGATTCATCAGAAATAAGAGGTGATTCAGGATATAGTTTCTCTATCTATCTGCCTGGTGAGGAACATAATGGTGTTGCCTTTAGTCTTCAGATGGGTAAAAATTCACAAGAGTTTGATCTGAGTGCAGTAAATACTATAAATTTTTGGGCTAAGGGTTCTGGTGTAATTACAGTAGAGTTCAAAAGTGAAGGTGGCTCAGGGATAATACCTGTCGCCTTGGATGTTCCTCTTGGGGCGGACTGGACATTACATTCTCTTGATGTTACCCAGTTTTCTGGTTCACAAGGAACAACATGGGACGATATAAAGAGTGCAATAACGCATATTCATTTTATTTCCTATACGACGACGACTATTACTATTGATGAAATACGTATTACGGGTGTCGATCTACTGGATTTAGAGAAGTAAATACTTTTAGGCTGCCTCAATATCTGAGGCAGCCTTTTTTATACAACGACTCAATCTGTTCTCTCTCTGTTTTAAGTGGTAGAATGACTACTTCACGGTCCACAAGAGACTATCATTTTCTAAATTTAGGCCATGAAATATTTTGATGCCGTGATCCTCGAAGAATTAAAAGGCCAAGCTGATATTGCTTCAGTAATCCAGGCTTACCTCCCTGTTAAACGCACGGGAAACAGTTATAAGTGTGTTTGCCCCTTTCATAATGACCATAGTCCTAGTATGCACATAACTCCCTCTATGGGGATCTATAAGTGCTTTGCTTGCGGAGCTGGCGGTGATGTCATTAAATTTGTTCAAGAGCACGATCGTATAGAATTTCCGGCAGCAGTTGAACGAGTTGCAGAGCTCACGGGGTATCAGCTTCCAGAGAAAGAGACTATGAAAGAGGGGGCTTCACGAGACCTCACTCAAATCAATGAGTTCACCGCCTATTTCTTCTATAATCAGCTCAAAGCAGCCCCTCAGGCAGTAGAATACCTTAAAAAACGTGGATTATCAGCCGAAACCTGTGCCACTTTCAAGCTTGGTTGGGCGCCTGATTCTTGGGATATGCTCATGAAGAGTTGCAAAGAAAAAGGCTATACAGAGGATGCGCTCATAGAGGCGGGAGTTGTCGTTCAAAATGAGAAGGGGAAGGTGTACGATAAGTTTCGTTCACGACTCATGTTTCCCATCTTTAATCTATCTAAAAAAGTCATTGCTTTTGGCGGGCGAGTCCTCGATCCTGAGCAAAAACCAAAATATCTGAATAGCCCCGAAACAAGGCTCTATCATAAAAGTGAAGTGCTCTATGGCTTAAGTCATACCAAAGCAGACATCATGAAAGAAAATAGCGCTATTTTTGTTGAAGGCTATATGGATATGCTCCAGCTTTTTCAGGCAGGGGTGACCAATGTGGTTTCTGTATCGGGAACGGCTCTCACTGCAGATCATGCAAAGTTAATTAAGCGCTATACCAATCGTGCATATCTTGTGTTTGATGGCGATGAAGCGGGGCAGAATGCGGCCCGTAAAAGTATTGAAACATTGCTCCATATTGGTATAGAAGTCAAAGTGTTACTCCTCCCAGAGGGTGAAGACCCTGATAGTATAGTGAAGAGTCATGGAGCAGACCATTTTAAAGGGCTCCTGAAGCGAGCGTATGATTTTGTTGATTTTACCTTTAATGGTATTAATCCTCGGACACTATCGCCAGAGAGTAAAGCGCAATATGTTACGCATATGAAGGGAATGCTCAAGCAAGTCCATGATGTTGTAGCGCGACAGGAGTACATAAAAAAAATTGCAGAACGACTCGATATTAAAGAGACATTCCTTACTCAGACAATGCGCGTTCAGGCAAATGAAATGCCAACTTCTCCAGAACGAACAACAGTTGCTCGTACTTTTGACCCGGTAGAGTTGCGCCTACTCACTATTTTACTCCACAACGAATATCTCGTCGAAATCGCACTGAATACCTTTGATATTCAGTTGGTGCAGACAGAGGCTATTGCAGAGCTTTTAGATTTCTGTTTTTGCCTTTTCGAAGAAGAGGGTGAGATAAATCTCAAAACACTCTATGATAAAATCCCCTCAGCACTTAAGCCACTTTTTGAGACTCTTGAAGAACCAGTAGATCTTTCATCAAATAAAGATGAACATAAAAATATGATTTTTAAAGATTATGTTGCGCATCTCCTCCAGTTAGAGCTTGTCTTTTTAAAAGAGCTCCAGTCCGGGCGTCGTGATCAATCATTTATGGTTATTCAAAAAGGTATCCGCGAGATCGCTCAACAAAAACAAAGCCTTGCACAAGGGCTCTTTCTCCCGCAAGATATATTGACTCAATATCTTGGTTCTAAAAAAGATATTATGGAGGTGGTGTAAAGCCTCCCTCATCTTTTACCCTGTTAACCCTCAAGATTTAATAGAGTAACCCTCCTTATGGTTGTGTTTGCCCTGTTATTGTGGTATATTAGAACTATAGATACATACATACTTTGAGAGGCTAAAATGACTGGTGGATATTCAGGTGCTTTGGATTTAGATATATTCATGGAAGGGCTCCGTAAGAGAAACCCTGGTGAGATAGAGTTTCATCAAGCAGTTGAAGAAGTTGCACGTACTGTTATTCCATATATTAATCAAAATCAGGAATATTTAAAAGCCCGTATTCTTGAGCGCCTCACTGAACCAGACCGCATTGTAAGTTTTAGAGTGTGTTGGGAAGATGACCAAGGCCATGTTCGTATTAACAGAGGGTATCGTGTTCAGTTTAATAATGCTATTGGCCCTTATAAAGGGGGCCTTCGATTTCACCCTACCGTAAGTTTGAGTGTACTTAAATTTCTCGGTTTTGAGCAAGTATTCAAAAATAGTCTAACCACATTACCTCTTGGTGGTGCAAAAGGTGGGGCTGATTTTAACCCTAAAGGAAAATCAGATAACGAGGTAATGCGTTTTTGCCAATCGTTCATGACTGAACTGGAGCAATATATTGGTACCCATGTTGATATTCCGGCAGGGGATATTGGGGTCAGTGCTCGTGAAATTGGGTATATGTATGGTCAGTACAAGCGCATGAAAAACGAGTTTCAAGGGGTGCTAACAGGCAAAGGAGTTCATTTTGGTGGGAGTTTAGTTCGTACCGAAGCGACCGGGTATGGGTGTGTCTATTTTGTTCAAAATATGTTACAGTACATAGGTAATTCCATCGAAGGAAAAAGGTGCTCTGTTTCTGGCTCAGGTAATGTAGCACTCTACACTGCCGAGAAAGTGATTCATCTTGGGGGCACGGTTCACACCTTGTCTGACTCCGGAGGCTTCATCTATGACGCAGATGGTATCACCCAAGAAAAACTCAATTGGATTATAGATCTTAAAACAAAACGTAGAGGACGCATTAAAGAGTATGCCGATGAGTTTGACTGTGAATACCATGAAGGTAAACGGCCATGGATTATCCCTTGTGATATCGCCTTTCCATCGGCGACACAAAATGAAGTTAATGCAGAAGAAGCTAAAACCCTCGTAGATAATGGATTGATCGCTATTGGTGAAGGGGCAAATATGCCTTCATCTATAGAGGCTATCGATGTGTTTCAAGCGGCCAAAATTATTTACGGTCCGAGTAAAGCCGCTAATGCTGGTGGTGTGGCGGTGAGTGGTCTCGAGATGACTCAAAATAGTATGCGGATCAATTGGTCCCGTCGTGAGGTTGATGAGAAGTTGCAAGAGATTATGCGTGAGATACATGATCAGTGCGTAAGGTATGGTGAGACGCCTAATGGTTGGGTGGACTATGTATCCGGTGCCAACATTGCTGGCTTTGTGAAGGTTGCCGACTCAATGCTCGCTTACGGGATAGTTTAGTATTTAAGAAGTGTCTACTTCGTTGCTGAATACTTGACGTACCGTTTGTACGCCTACGCATCCAGCGCCTCATATCCATCTTCTTAAATCCTAAACTATGTTATCGCTGGGTCACCGAAGGTGACCGTTGCTTGCTTGCCGCTTGCTCGTTCCCTTTGGGAACGTTGCTTGCCTGTTGCTTGATCACCTTTGGTGATCGTTGCTCTTGCTCTTTTGTTTGCTTGCTCCCTTGGGAGCCTTGCTTGGTTGCTTGGTCACTTAAGTTGACCGTTACTTTTTCTTTTGCTTGATCACCTTTGGTGATCCTTGCTTTTCCTTATTCTTGCTTGCTCTATATGGGTTATTTATTCCTATCTTTTTTGTTGGTTTTATGGGGATGTTTTGATGGCGAAAGTTAAGGGACTTGGGGGGAAGAGGGCTCCGAAGAAGGGTAGGGCTCGTAAAAAGAGTACGGGCAAGAAGGGTGGAAAGTGGTATGGATTTTTGCTTCGACCTAAAATGCTATTGGTATTGGGCTTGCTCTGTTATGGGCTTTTTGCCTCGTGGCCAGCGACGACATTACTTCGTGGGGCGGTGAAGTTCTTTTATCCCAGTCACTATAATTCAGTATCTATAGAAGGGGCGCGTGTATCAGTGCTCTTTGGGGTTACTTTTGATAAATTGAAGATGTCGGTACCTATTAAGGGTAAGGCTGTGTCCGTATCTTTGCGGGAGGCCTCACTTGACTTGAGTTATCTTTCGCTCATAATGGGAGAACTTAAGCTTGGGAAATTTAGAGCAGTTAGAGGACGAGTGGATATACCCGAGTCTCTCTCTATTCCCTTTGATGTAGGGACTATCCCATTTAGTGCTATTACGTTACTCAATAAATTTGATGCTGTTGTCCCAAAGAAGATAGAAATTTACGATTTTACTGCATTGTATGGAAGTAAAAAGCAGACGGTTGGGTCCCTTCTTCTTGGTATTGATAATGGCGAAAAAGAATATGCTATTACGACCACAAATCTGAGGTCGACTCTATTCCCAGATGTGCCTTTTTTTACTGCAACAATTACCATAGCGGGCTCCAAATGGCGGGTCTCTCACTGTACCGTCAAAACTCCCGAAGGGGGAGAGCTCTCTGGAGCGATGACTGTGGATTTAAAGAAGAAACTCCTTACTCAAGTTAATGTGGAGCTTCATGGTTTTGAGCTTGGATGGATTGCTCCAATGGTCTTACATAATCGTGCGCATATTTCTGGTGCTGTTTCAGGGAAGGTGGTACTTTCAAATCGCGCAGAGGTTATTGCAGGGAATTATCTTACCATTAAAAATCTTGAATTGCAGTCATGGCCTTTTCAGAAGAAGTTTCCTTTGGCTGGCCAAAAGGCGCTATCGCGGTTACAGTTTTCAAAAGTATCTATGAAAGATATTGCTCTCAGTAGTCGTCGTATAACATGGGGCTCTCTCCATGCTGTGGGTAATAAACTTTCTATCATAGCACGGGGTTCGGTGAGCCAGTCTGGGGCTCTTTCTCTCAACCTAAAAGGGGTTGTTGCTCCTGCAGTAGTTAAACAGTTGAGTTACTCTGGGCGCTTGGCTCTTGGGGGCAACACCGATGGTGCCTTTAAAGGGAGAGTAGAAGGAACTATTAAGGATCAATCCCTTATACTTGATGGGAGTGTCTATGGGGCTGCTATTGTGAACCAGTTTAAAAATATTGGTTCTGCATTTACCGATCTATTTGATTAGAACTTCTTCGCGCGGAACCTTTACAAAAAAAGTGAAGAGTATAAGTGAAGCGACACCAAACAGTGACGCAACAAGGTAAACCATTCGTAGGTCGTACCATTCCCAAATCAAGCCAGCGAGTTTACCTGCTAAACCACCACCCAGCCCAGCGATGACCATTGCAGAATAGACTTGAATGAGGTGGAGGTGTTTTTCTCCATAGACTCGTTTAAAGAATATGCTGGTCCCTGCAAGAGTTGCTCCATAGAAGAGGCCGTGCAGTGTCTGTACTAAATAGAACAGTGGTACGGTAGTGGTTATAGATATTAATGCCATCCTGAGGAGCATTACAGAAATGCCTACCGCAATGAGCGTTTTGAGTTCAAAGCGTTTGAGGATAGTAATAGAAAGGAGTATGAGTGGGACTTCTGCAAAGGTTGCAATATACCAGGCAGTGCCAACCATCGCGTTGGTACCATTGAGTTCGTTTTGCATAAAATTACCCACCAGTGTCGAGCCCATATTGGCTCCAGTATTTGCCAAAAATATGGCACTAACCATAAGGAAGGTATTCTTTTGTGAGAGCTGTTTCACTGTTGTTGCAAAAGAGGTAAAAACATTGGTTCTTGTGGTGCGTGACTCTGTGGGGATCACTGACCGGTTACCCAGCGAAAAAAGGAGTGCTATTATTGCAAAGAGTGCAAAGAGATAGTAGACTTGTTGAAGGGTAAAACTCTCTGCCAAAAATGAAGAGATGAGGCATGAGATGGCAAAACCAAGAGTAGCAATTGAGCGCAAAAACAAAAAGTAGCCACTCCCTTGTGAGCGCGTGGCTATTTGAATATTAGTTTGGCCAATGGTGAATACTAGAGAAACGCTAAATGAGAGAGTAAAAAAGGTCGCATAAATAGCGTATAGGTTTGTGAGCGATGGGAAGAAGAGGTAGAGGAGTGCGATAGTTAGGAGCACAAGGCTTAATAAGGTATTAGGATTGGGGATGAGGGCCGAGATAACCGAAACAAGGAGCGGGGCAAGTACCGAGGCAAGTGCCCCAATCATAAAAACAGTGCCGATGGTTTTAGGCGAAAGGCCCATGTTTTGTTCCATCACGACGCCATGGTATTGAAATGAGGCGATGGCGCCAAATGCAAAAAATATAAGGAGTGCAGATTGGCGGATGGTCTTGTTGGTAAAAAGAGGAGTCAGAAGGTGGAGCACTACTGCGCGCCTTCATTGTTTTGAGATGCGCGAGTTATGAGAGGGTCAATAACACCTGCTGTATCAAACCCTTTTTGGCGAAGGAGACATGATGGGCATACGCCGCAGGGTGGGAACTGCCCTTCGTAACAAGTGTGAGACCAGGCAAGCGCCTCTAATCCACCAACTTCTTGGGCGAGGGTTACGGTTTCGGCTTTTGACAAATCCATCAATGGAGTGTGAATGGTAAATGAAAATTCCATACCGAGAGATATTGATTGTTGGAGTGACTCCATTGTGTTTTTGCGACAGTCAGGGTATCCACTATAATCGGCCTCACAAACTCCGGTAATAAGGTTTGGGATCTTTTTTTGGTAGGCCCACGCCGCAGCATAGGTCATAAAAATAAGGTTGCGTCCTGGTACGAATGTGTTGGGGAGTTCACCATCAGTATGAATAATTTTGGTCTCATGGTCGAGTAATGCATTTGCACCGAGCTGCTTGAATGTATCAATCTTCAGCATCTTAAGAGGGGTACCGCTCTTTTTTGCAATGGTTCTTGCTGAATCGAGTTCGATGGTGTGACGCTGCCCATAATCAAAACAGATTGCTTCTACCTGGTCAAATTGTTTTTTGGCCCAGTAGAGGCAGGTAGTAGAGTCTTGGCCACCACTAAAAACAACGAGAGCCTTAGAAGTCATTGGTTACTCCGAGAGTAAAGAGGGCGTCGTTCTCTTGGCGTTTACCGGCAACACCAAAGGTGATATCAAAATCGAGCTGGGTATTGTTGGATAAGTGGAGACGTACACCGGGAGCCATATCGAAGGCAATCTTATCGCCAAAATCTTCGTTAAGCGCGCTGGACAAGGTAAATGCTGCGCGAAGTTCGACACTGCTATTGAGGTATATGTTCGGGTAATAACCGAGCTCACTATGACAGAGGTCTCCTTGAGTGATACCATCAAAAAAACCTACTTTAACGAGATAGAGATGGGAAAATTTTTGAGTGACCCATGAACGTGAGAGGTAGGTGAATGCAGCTCCACCACTTTTATCATCACCGAGCCCAATTAACACGTCCATCTGTACTTTGTCGTTTTTTCGGACTCGTACGCTGACACCAAGATCAAGTTGAAGTCTAATAGTACTGAAGTAGTCTTTTTGAGCACGATAGTTAAGGCTCCCTCCAAGCTCGAGTGCCTCGTTGAGCCCGAGCTTAATACCCAATGGCATCAACATATCCCCATCAAAATGGGTAGAAAGGGCGGTATATGCTTTGGCGCGGTTAGCCTTAAAGGTCTCGGGGTACAGCTGATAACGGGCATTGTGAACAGCATTATAACTAAAGAGGATAGAACTGAAACAACAGATGATTGTGAGTATGCGAAATAATTTCATGGAGCCAATTTCTTTGTTTTCATTCAAAAATAAAAAATAGCAAGGAAGTGCGAGTGAAATTTAATGGCTCGGTCGTATTAGAATGTAAACAGGTCTTGGGGTTATGGTCCTGAGGGTGCTATAGAATAGGGGATGAAAGGTTGAAATGTTTGAGCTTACTTATTGATTGTAAAAAAAACAAAAGCCGATTTGCATCGGCTTTTGTAGTTAAGCAACTAGCAGACAATATGCTTAACAAAGAGCCGGCATTTAGATGAGAGAGGTAGATGCCGGCTCTAAAAACAATATATCATACTTTTATATAATTGTCCGTAATTACTTACTAAGAAATATAAATATTTCTAATTTTTACATTTGTTTAACATTGATAAGAAAATAAATATGTCCATCGTTCGGGCTGCATTAAGCGGCATAAAAGCATATGTTCCTGGTAAATCTGTCCAGGAAGTTCAAGAAGAATTTAATCTTTCATCCATCATCAAATTAGCGTCAAATGAAAATCCTCTTGGAGTTTCGAGAAAAGCACAGCAAGCTATTGCTATTGCATCTAAAGGGATCAATCGCTATCCTCTTGGGCATTCTCCACAGTTGACGAATGCTATCGCAACGAAATTAGGCGTTTTACCATCAAATATCCTCTTTAGTAATGGTTCTGATGAAATGATTCAGATGATCACTGCGACCTATTTGAATCCAGGTGAAGAGGTGCTCTCAAGTGAACACACCTTTTCTGAATATAAATTTGGAACACTTTTATTCGATGGAGTCTATCGTTCGGTTCCTATGAAGAACTGGAATCACGATCTTGCTGGTATACGAAAAGCGATTACTAAAAAGACGAAAATAATATTTATTTGTAATCCTAATAATCCGACAGGGACATGGATACCCAAAAATGAGCTTACTCAGTTTTTGTCTGAAGTCCCTAAAGATGTGATGGTTGTGGTCGATCAAGCCTATAATGAGTATGCAAGTGACCCTGAATACCCTGATTTAATTGACGAAATCAATGAATTTGAAAATGTGATTCTCCTGCGCACCTTCTCAAAAGTGTATGGCCTTGCTGGGCTACGTATAGGATATGCCCTAGCGCAGAGCGCCACCATTGAAACAATGGTTAAGGTCAAACAGCCATTTAATGTAAATATAATTGCACAGGCAGCAGCTGAAGCCATTTTGACTGATTCTGACTATATTCAGAGTTCCATGACGACTAATATTGAAGGAATGGAACAGCTGTACGCCTATTTAGATTCTAAAAAATTGGAGTATCTAGAAACACAGGGTAATTTTATAGCAGTACATATTGGTTTTGGCGCTATTGATTTAGTCAAAACCTTAGAGTCTCGAGGGATGATAATTCGATCTCTCAAAAGCTTTGATATGTCTGAATGGGTTCGTATAACTATAGGACTTAAAGAACAGAATGACGTTTTGATTAGCCTACTTGAGGAGTATCTCGTATGAAAGATTTGATGAATATTGCATTAGAAGCGTGTAAACGGGGACAATCAGAAATACTAAAAGTTCAAAACAACGACCTTTCTATTGAATGGAAAGAGGATGCGACTCCGGTCACTATTGCTGACCAAAATGCTGAAGAGGCAATGCGCGAATTTTTTCAAAAAGAAACCCCTGACTTTGGTATAATCGGTGAAGAATTTGCTACTGCCGATTCCGATTCTGAATATAACTGGATCATTGATCCTATAGATGGTACTAAGTCTTTTATTGCTGGAGTCCCACTGTATGGAACCCTTTTGGGGCTGTACAAAGGCAATGATCCTGTTCTTGGTATTATCAACCTTCCAGCACTAGGGCAATGCCTCTCTGCTCAAAGTGGAAGTGGGCTTTTTCTGAATGGTTCATTAATTAAGCCTTCTGTTGAACAACTTCCATTAGAAAAATCAATTGTGCTCTCTGGTACCATTAACACTATCGAAGAGATGGGAAAAGGCCCTGCGTTTAAAAAATTACGTGATGCCGCCTGGCTTTATCGAGGCTGGGGAGACTGTTACGGGTATTTTCTGGTTGCACTCGGTCGGGCTCAGCTCATGTATGACCCTGTGGTTTCGGTGTGGGATATCGCCCCCATGGAAGTATTAATGAAAGAAGGTGGCGGTGCCTTTTCATTTTCTGATGGAAATGTCCTGAACTTGTTCGATGATACTGGTAAATTAAGCTTCAAAAGTGATCAATTTGATAGTTTAGCAACTAATATGCTGAATCATGAGGAAATTTTAAGATATTTTTGATAGAATAGACCCAAAGTAGACATAACATACTCTTAGCTTTTGTGGGTTCAATAGGGAGAGAGTATGTAAAATATTTGAGGTCTTATGAGCTTTGAACGATCACTAAAAGGTCCTTACGCTTGTTTTAAACTTGATGGTGATTTTACTGCAGGTCAAATTGTAAAGCTTAAAAACGCGTTAAACGACGACATACTTGACGGCAAAAAAGATATTGCCCTCGATGTTCGTGGTGTGAGTACCGTTGATGTCACAGGAATGCGTTTTCTAGAAAATCTACGTGAAGCACTAAATAAACAATCGCATGAGCTGGTTCTCTATGGGGCAAACCCTGACGTTGAAGAGAAGGCTGCAATTTCAAAAATAACTATCTATACATCTCAGGCCGATTTTGAGCGGGGGTTTCATGAAATGTCTGTAAAAAGTATTGATCATTATCTTGAGTTATCTGGTGGCGATGGTCAGGTTCGATCTCTTAATCTTGAGTGTCCGCTGTGTGGGTTTGAAAAAATTAAAGGGTTCATGCTCGATGAGTCGGTCCATGAATTGACGTGGGTTGACGGGGCGATTACCCCTGAGTGGCGTTTTTCTGGTAATAGTGAAAATGAGATAGACTACGACCTTTATACAGTGGCAGTCTGTTCAAACTGTTTCTTTGCGAGTCATCGTGCTGACTGGTTTAATATGAGTGTGCTTGAAGGTAAAGTTGAAAGTGTCTTAACTCAGGACCAAAAAGATCGGATTGCAAACCATAATAATCAACGTAAAGACATTGGGCTTGAAATACAGGCAATTCGTGATCCTATGTTTTTTGCCATGCCGCGTGAACGGCAAGCGGCCTATGCCGCATGGAAACTTAATGAAATCACACTCCGTACTGAAGGCAAAGAGAAGGGGGATCTTGATGGCTTTGAAATAGCAGTGTGTAATTTTATGATGTGTAAGTTTGGTGATAAGCCAGAAGATATACCAATGCATCTTAATACTGCAATGGCTTGGCTGTTGAGTATTCTGGAACATAAAAATCGCTATTCAACGCTGCGCATTGTTAAAACCTATGTTTACTGTATCAGTGTTGAGTTGGGGATGGGGCGCATGAAGAATGCAGAAGGGTATCTTCGAGATTTTGAGGAGCATTATCAGCATGATGACGAGTGTAAGATGTGGTTGCTCAGAGCTCGTGAGTTGATTCATGAAGAGAAAGAGAGTAAGAATCGGATGTAGATAACAGCTCTTATTAGCGGGATAGTGGCGTACCAATAAAAGCCTCTATCCCATACCCAGACCCCGTCAAACAAATCTCCAACGCCCCCTGATACCGCGTTGCATACCAAGGAATCCCCAATCTATCAAACTGTTCTCGAATATCTCTACTCGGATGTTTAAAGCGCTTATTGGTCCCAGCCGATATAACCGTTAGCTCCGGTTTTACTTTCCGTAAAAACCCAAGAGTAGAACTTGTATTCGACCCATGATGCGCCGCTTTAAGAATATCAATATCAGGAAGATCATAGTGCTCTAAAAGTTGTCTTTCTACGGGAGCTTCAATATCCCCCGTAAATAGGATGGACTGCTGACCCTGCCTCATAAGCATCACAAGAGAGTTATTATTCTCATTCTTATAGACAGTAGTAAGGGGAGCCAGTATATCAAACGTGAGCATGCCAAAGCCGGCTATGTTATCGCCTCCACTTAGAGAGAGTATCGGAACTTCTTTCTCTGTTAAATGGCTCACCGTCTTTTCCCAATTGTCATCGTGATTGTCAGAGGGCGGTGTTGTAAAGACTGCACCAATCGTGATGGTTTCTACCAGTAGGGATAGGTTGCCGTAGTGATCTCTGTGCTTGTGCGTTATGACAATAGCATCCAGATGGTCTACTCCGTGGTGTTTTAAAAAGGGAATAAGGCGATACTGACCAATACTTTTGGAATCATACCCGGCATCGATAAGCATCGTTTTACCGTTACTACTTTCAATAAACATAGATTCACCATTACCAACAGCGATAACAGTGATGCGTGTTTGCTGGGTAATTGTTGTGTACAGCTCTCTACCGCCCCAGAGAATAATCCCAAAAGAGAAAACCAGGAGAGAGAAAGACTGTACTCTTTGGTTTTTAAAAAAGTGCGGGAGCGAGAGAATGAGGATGGTATATATGCCATAAGCTATCCCTTGAAAAGGGGCAATGGCCATTGGGGCTCCTACAACACTGTGGAAGAGTGCAATGGACTCTGTTGAAGCCAATGCAAAAAGGTTGGTCGAGTCTGCAATAATCGGTGAAAGTGATTGAGAGAGAGGTGAGAGTAACAGCGCTATGAGTGATGAGAGCAGAGTGAGGGAGATAAGCGGAACGGCAAAGAGGTTGCCGATAAATGAAGCTGGGGCAAAAGTGTTAAAGGTGTGAATGAGAATGGGCGCAGTTCCCGCTGTTGCAAAAAGAGTAATTGCCAAAGGGGAGTAGAGATATGGTGTGAGTCTTGACTTTGGTAACAGCGGGGTTACACGATGAGAAAAATAGAGTATGGCAAAGGTGGCGCCAGCAGAGAGTTGAAAACCAATATCGGCAATTTGCATAGGTTCGACACAGAGGATAAGAGCAATAGCAAGACCAAGTGCATTCATGCTGTATGCACGGCGCTCAAAGAGCCAGGCAAGAGCGATGAACGTGTACATTGTTGTTGCGCGCACTACAGAAGGCGGAAGGTTAACAATTAGTGCAAAAGTCCAAAGCAAAAGGATGGTTAACACAATAACCCCTTTCTTAGGAATTCGTATCAGAGTAAAGAGTGCTTGAATGATCAGGGCAATAAGAGCGATATGGAGTCCTGATATTGCAAGAAGGTGGTAGAGGCCGGTCTCTCTAAATTGTGTAGCGCTCTCTTGAGGGAGCTCTTTTTTATTTCCCAGCACCAGTGCTTTTATGAGCGGTGCGGTGTGGCTATCAAAGAGTGTGGTTATATGCTGAGAGAGAGCGACGCGAATTCTATAAAAATATCCTCGCACACTATGATTCGAAGAATGAACGAGGCTCTCAGCATCGGCGGTATAAATACCTTTAAATCCTTTTGTATTAAGGAACGAGGCATAATCAAATTGGCCGGGATTGAGTACGGGAGAGGGTGTTTGTAGCGTTCCCTGAGCAAACAGCGAGTCTCCCACTATGAGGGCATGTGCTCGTGATAAACCTTGAGTGGAATCATGGATTGGTATGTTCAGTTTTATCAGACCGAGTGGTGTAGAGAGGTCAAGGGTGAGCTGGCGTGGGGTTGATACAATGTTTTTAATAGAGCCCGCAAGGGCTGTTGTTGACGGGAGGGGAGTATCTTTTTGTAGGTTAATGACACTCCATTGGAGGGAAGCAATAGTAATACCCACTGCAAGAAAGAGCTTTGACTTTTTGGGTATTGCGAACAAGAGTGGCAGAATAAAGGCGCAAAAAAGGCCAGCGCTTAACACTACTGAGTGAAATGAAAACCCAACCGTAAGAAATGCAATCGCGAGTAATATTCCATAGTGATACTGAGTATGGCGAGCGCAATACTGGTATAATTCTTTAAGTGAGTTGAGTAGTGTTTTGAGCATTGATTTTATTTTTGATTGGTAGATAATCCCTATCCATATATAGCGCGTATCTTTTCGATAGCTTCAGGGTCACCAATGATAGTTAAGCGATCTTTCTCTTTAAAGGTGATATTCCCCCGAGGCACTATAACTTTACCTTTACGGTTGAGAAGTGCAACAAGACTGTTTTCTGGGAAGTTAACCTTCAACAGTTTTTCATTGATGAGAATACTGGTTTTAGAGTGTGACCGCACCGTAAGTGAAATTGAGCGTTCATCTCTCAGAAGGACTTCTTTAAGCTGTTGCTCTGTTTTGGCACGCATCCACTTTTTCTGAAAATAGTCATCATCAACATGGCCTGCTATCTGTGCAAGAATTCTCAGATGTTGCGTGGGCTGGTCCAGTGGACTGACCAAGAAGATTAGAGCAAAGACTGATTTGTTTTGTGAAGAAGTGGTATCTAAGGTAATATTGACCCCTTGTTTGGCCCTTACTAATACCATCTCAGCATGTGCAATACCTTCAGATCTAAAATGGGGAAGGGCAACACCATGAGTCACGGGAGTGGCGCCAATACGAGTACCATCCAGAAGATGTGCTGCTATTTCTTCATCAGTTTCAGGGACAAATGCTGATAATATTGGGGAAACTTGTGCAACCACTGTTTCGAACTCTTCATGACCATCTATATCAATGATGGTACTGCGGGCTATAATTTCATCAAAAGGGTCTTGAGCACGTAAGCCTTTCTCTTTCATGATACCGCGAAGCTCTTGGTCGAGGGCTTCATGGCGATTGTGGCCCAGTTTTTCAAATACATGAAAGATTGCACCTGCCCTGTCTACATGTTCTTTAGCATAGTAGAAATACCACATGATACCAACAAATACGAGACCAATTGAGAATGTAGTAGGAAGCCATCCCATTTCGGTAATGAGCCAAATAGGAGCAATAATTCCGACGATTTGTATCCATGGATAGAATGGAGATTTATACCCGGGATCATATGAATCGAGGCCACTTTCACGCATAACAATAACAGTAAAACAAATGAGAGCAAACATAAGGAGTTGAAATGCACTTGCAAGTTTTGCGATTTTGAGAGGGTCGAGAAAGAGAACTATTCCAACAATAATAGCGACCGTCAAAAGCAGTGAAATTGCAGGAGTTCCTTTTGATGTGATTTTACTAAATATAGCGGGAAATATTTTATCACGACTCATGGCAAGAGGATATCGTGAGGCACTCATCGTTCCTGCATTTGCCACAGAAACAAAGGCTATTAATGCAGCAACTGCAAGAATCAATCCACCTGTTTCTCCAAATATAATTTTTGCTGAATCAGCTACAGGGGTCATCGTTGATTTAAGCGCATCGAGTTCTAATGTTCCAATCATTACAGAGGTTCCGATGACATACACAACCAGCGCGGTACCCAGTGATAAAAAGATACCACGAGGGAGGTTCTTTTCAGGGTCTTTAACTTCTTCGGATAAACTTGCGACACTGGTTACTCCAACATAACTAATGTACACCAATCCAGCCGTTGCAATTATCGACTCGGCACCTTCTTGGAAAAAATCATTAAAATGGTCAAGATTTATTTGCGGTGCTCCACCAAATATAAATACACTGAGTATTGCCACGAGCCCCAATACAAGGTACGTCTGAAAGCTTCCACTTTTTTTAGAACCAAAGTAGTTCAAAATTCCAAGTACTACTGCTAATCCAACTCCAATGAGTTTAATGTGCTCAACAAGATCAGGATTAAACATTGCTATATAATAGCCCATACCGACCAAGGCAAAAGATACCTTTAAAATAAGAGCAAGCCAGGTACCAAGGCCTCCAATTGTCCCAAATAAAGGACCTAAACTCCTATCGAGAAAATAATAGACACCACCTGCTTTGGGCATTGCGGTACAAAGCTCTACAATACTGAACATGGCTGGAATGAGTGGTATTGTTGCAAGAATATAGGCAAGAACCATCGCTGGTCCAGCGCCTTGAGCAGCCATACCAGGTAAGAGAAAAAAGCCGGCACTTAAAGTCGTGCCCGTTCCAATAGCATAGACACTAAAAAGTCCGAGTGACTTATCGAGTTTGGCTGGCTTATTTGTGTTTTTCTCATTCATATTATATATGAATTTACTCAAAAGTGGCTTGTTTGTGTAATATAATGGTTTAAATTGGTTTTTTTAACAGCTTGAAATAAAATGTTCAAAGCCGCTAAAAATAACAAACAAAAAAAGCCAGGGCATTTGCCCTGGCTTAGAAATAATTCAATAATTCAGTTTTTACATTCTACCGAGAGATGTTCCAACGGCATTAAGGTCTGCAGCAGCATCTTCAAGACGTTTAGCCATAGAGATTTCTGCTTTTTTAAGGTATGAACGTGGATCGTATACTTTTTTGTTTCCAACTTCACCTTCAACTTTAATAACTTGATCGTAGTTTTTGAAAAACTGATCAACGATAGGGCGAGTAAAAGCGTACTGAGTATCAGTATCGATGTTCATTTTAATAGTACCAGACTGGAGCGTTGCTCTGATGTCAGAAAGCTCTGATCCAGAACCACCGTGGAAAACGAGGAAACATTTTGTGTCAGCGCCAAATTCAGCTTTAAGAGCTTTTTGGCCTTCAGCAAGAATTTCTGGACGTAATTTCACGTTACCTGGTTTGTATACACCGTGTACGTTACCAAAAGTAGCAGCAAGCATGTATGTTCCAAGAGGAGCAAGTGCTTTATGTGTTTGAACCATATCTTCTGGGCTTGTGTAAAGTTTGTCTGCAGCAACATCAGATGTATCGTGTCCATCTTCTTCACCACCTACAACACCGATTTCTACTTCGAGGATGATGCCGATTTTAGCACAACGCTCAAGAAGTTTTGCAGATGTTACGAGGTTTTCTTCAAGAGAAACAGTAGAACCATCATACATGTGTGAGTTGAAAAGAGGAGGTTGGCCAGCAGCAACACGTTTTTCAGACTCTTCAATAAGTGGAATCATCCAAGATTGAAGTTTGTCATCATGACAGTGGTCAGTGTGAAGAGCAATGTTTACATCGTACTCAGCAGCAAGAAAGCGTGCATAGTCAGCAAGTGCGATTGCACCTAAAACCATATCGTTGCCAGTACCTTGTCCACCACCAAAAGCAGCTCCACCAGAAGAAACCTGAATGATTCCATCACAGTTTGCATTTTTGAAAGCAAGAAGTGCTGAGTTAACACCTTCAGAACTTACAACATTAACTGCAGGGTATGCAAAGTTTTTGTCGTATGCATTTTCGAGCATTTTTACATACCCGTTATAATCTACTACTGCCATATTTAATCCTTTGTAATCGTGATTTTTTATGGGCCAAAAGTTAGTAAAAATACAGGTGAATGCAACTATTATTACGGCATAGTTTTGGCGTTTTTAGCTCTTAAACACGTTATAATGTAACGTTTGCGCTATGAGTAAGTTTTTTGGACTAAAAAATGACTTTTGGGTCAGTATTAAGAAAAAATGTAGAGTCCAGCAAGGCCTACAATCCACACATAGGGTGCAAAATAGAAGAACTTTCCGGTACGGACAAAGCTCAAGAGCCATTTAAGGGCTATGACACCAGTAACAAAGGCTGCCACAACTCCAAGAACCTCACCAAGGCCAATGTGTGCGCTGAGAGTAGGGTCAGACATGACATCCTTACCTTTTAATAGTACTGCGCCTAAAATAGCAGGAATTGAGATAAGGAATGAGAATTCCCCTGCTTCTTTTCGTTTTATACCCAAGAGCATCGAGATGGCTATGGTTGATCCAGAGCGCGAAATACCAGGTATAATAGCAAAGCCCTGTACGAGCCCAATAAGGAGTGCTGTTTTAATAGTAAACTCTTTTTCGCCATCAGAGCGAAACTTCGTGATAAAGAGAAGAGTACCAGTAAGAAGGAGCGTTCCTGAAACTAAGAGTGGCTTGTCAAAGAGACCTTCAAGTGGATCTTTAAAGAGAATCCCAATAAGCCCTGTAGGAATACAGGCAACAATAATAAGAACACACTTTTTTACCGATTCTGGATCACCAGTAAAGAGCCCCTTGATTAATGATATGATTTGCTCTCTGAATACAATGATTGTGGCAAGGAGTGTACCAAAATGAAGCATTAGGTCAAAAAACATGCCGTCTTCAATTTTGCCGAGTAATGAACTGAGGATAACCAAATGTCCACTACTACTCACGGGTAAAAACTCTGTTAATCCTTGAATTACACCGAGAATAATTGATTCGAACATAAGATTTGCCTAAAATGAAAAATATGTGGGTTAAAATTTAAGATATTTAAACAGAATACCGATAGATAAAATAACGGATTGAGTTAATTTCAAAGGATTGAGTAGTATAACCAAGTCAGAGGTAATAATGACTGATACTATTCTACAATTTGCCGTAACAGTTGCGGTTGTGCTTGTTGCAAACTATTTTTTATTAAAGAGCTTTCGTGCCGATAGAGAAGTGGTAGAAGTCACTGTTCTCACAAAAGAGGAAGCCCAAGTAAGAAGTTTTTTGGAGCGTGATTATAGTGTGAAAATAAAAAAGAAATACACTCACCCCAAAATTGGTGAAGAGTACCGCTATCAATAACTGATATCTGCGCTCTGATCATAAAGGAGTCGGTATGATGTTACGTATATTCGAGCTAATTGCAGTCCTAGTAGGGGTCTTCTTTTTTAACCGATTAATCAAAAAAAGTATCGAAAAAGATGTAGATGATAATCCGGCCTCAGCAGTAAACAAGATGTATCGTAAATATGAGGTAGAAAGTGATGGGATTGAAGAGGATGCAATCCGGTAATAAGTAACGAATCGGTTTCTCTATTATTTATAAGGCATTCATTGATTGGTCAATCATCAATCAAATTCTATAATTAACATTCTACACATCTTTTCTGGTTATTTGTGCGCGGTCTCTATCTTCATGTCCCTTTTTGTCCTGTAGTGTGCTCATACTGTGATTTTGCAGTAATGAAAGCTCCAAAACGACTTCACAAGCGCTGGTTTGACTCTATTATCAATGAAGTTACAGAGAGGTCACGAGAGAATACCCATTTTGATACGCTCTATTTAGGGGGTGGGACTCCGTCAGTACTTTCAATCGAAATGCTCACTGCTCTTTTAGATACCCTCCATACTCTTCTTGATATCGATGCTCTTAAAGAGTGTACCATTGAGGTGAACCCAGAAAACGTAACGGAATCCTATATAGAGGCGTTAAAACTCCTTGGTATTACGCGGGTTTCCATTGGTATTCAATCATTTAATGATGCGCTATTAAAACGGTTAGGGCGGCCTCACTCTGTTGCTCGAGCAGTAGAAGCCCTCCGAATTATAGAGAGAAGTGGCCTAAGCTTTAGCCTCGACCTGATGTTTGGGCTACCAGATCAGACTGTTGCAGACTTTATGGAGAGCCTGGCTAGTGCCCTTACTTTCAATCCAGATCATATCTCATTTTATGGGTTAACCGTTGAACCCCACACGCGATTTGATCAGGAGTTTAAAAAGGGAGCACTCCATATTCCAGAAGATGATTACAATGAAATGTATCAAAGAGGAGTATCGCTTTTAGAAAGTGCGGGGATTGAGCGTTATGAGGTTTCAAACTTTTCAAAATCGGGCTCTGAAGCACTGCATAATAGGCTCTATTGGAATCATCAGGAGTATCTTGGTGTCGGGCCTGGTGCTCATTCATTCCTTGGAGGAATACGGAGTTATGGACCAAGAAAATTTCGTGATTGGGAGAGGTGGATAGAAAAGGGGACAACGCTATCTGAGATGGAGAGCGAAGAAATAAAAGGGAATACATTATATAATGAGTCTCTCTGGCTAGGACTTCGACAGAGAAGTGGCGTAGATGTTTCGCTCATCGCTCATGCTGATCAGAAGGGTCTGTTACAAAAATGGGTAACCAAGGGATATCTTTTAGAAGAAAGCGGTCGAGCAGTATTAAAGGGAGAGGGCTGGATCTACCTCGATGAAATTACTGCTGATTTAATGCGCTCTACAGGTGATGAGTAGAATACTTATTTTTGGGCAAGAAAAAAGACTTCTCCTGCTTAAAAGAGAAGCCATAAGATATCTCAATTATATATAAAGCCTAATAGTCGTCTTCATCGAAGTGTTCAAACATATCATCAGCAAATGGTTTACGAGACTCGAGATCTATTTCTTCGTCCTCGTCATCGAGCGCATTTGATAATGTGCCGTCTTCACCATCTTCATCAACGTTGATTTTGAAATCTTCAAAATCATCATCTAATCCTTTAGGCCTTCTACCTCTACGTGCCATTTTTTATCCACCAGTTGTTTTTGTTTCTATGTTAAAACTATTGTTGTTCTTAGAACATATATTCATTTTAACGTAAAGAAAATAAAAAAAATAATATTTTCAATAAATTTTATTCATATGATCGCACATAGTATAAAAATTACCCAAATTTACAATGGTCAGATGTGATTTAGGTAAAAATTAAGGAGGAAATTACCCAATTGTAGCCATTGTAAAATGAGCATACTATATTTGTCAGATGACCTATCTCGCGCAGTACCTCAAAACACACTCTATAGACCGAAATAAGCACTTTCAAAGGGTATCAAACTCCTGGAGTGCTGCAGATGAGTATGGTGTTGAGTTCGTATCCCCCTTACTTACAGAATCCTCGTCTTCTATTCTAATACTCAACGATGAAAGCGCCCTCATTACTCGCGCTTTATCTGCTAAAAAGAGTGTTACCGTTGTTGATACGTCTGATTCATTTAAAGAATTAGAGAGGGAAGGCCTGTCGGTACAAACAATTCCTCAGTTTTATGAGATGGATGGGAGTTTTGATTGTGCTCTTATTCGGATACCCAAGTCACTTGAGCTTTTTAAGGCTGAGCTGTTAAAGTGTAAAAGTCTTTTAAAACCCGGATCAAAGCTCTACGCTGTTGGGATGGTAAAGCATATTTCAGATGGGTGTAAAGAGTTGTTAGAAAAAAGTATCGGCCCAACCCATGCCCATAAGGTATTCAAAAAGTCAATTCTTTTTGAAGTAACAGTAGCAAAAATTGATGGAACTCATTTACCAGACAGTACTCACTTTTATAACGAGTACCAACACTCAACATTGGGTACGTGGTGCTCTCTCCCTGGGGTATTTGCCTCTAAAAGGGTTGATGCAGGGACCGCTCTTCTATTGGAATCCATTGAGGGTTTAGATAAAGGAACTGTATTAGATTACGGGTGTGGTGATGGTGTTATCGCAGGGTCAGTGCTTGCCTCTTCGCCTAATGTCGAAGTACATGGGATAGATATTTCTTATTCAGCCCTTTCTACAACAGCCAAAAACATCCCCTCAATTACGATTCATGAGGTAGGTGGTGATTCCCTACAATCGGGCTATTTTGATCATATCTATAGTAATCCACCATTTCACACAGGGACAACCTTTGATATATCACTCGCATTAGGGATAATTAAAGATGCACAGCGGTTACTTAAAGAAGGGGGATGTTTCACCCTTGTCTTTAATAAAGGGCTTAATTACACACCCTATTTGAAAAAACATTTTAGCACTGTTACATTGAAAACGCAGAATAAGCGGTATCAAGTATTTGAGTGCCAAAAATAACAATGGGTATTAGGCTTTAAAGCCTTTTTGATTTGCAATTTTACTACTTACCATGCGAATAACAAAAGCTGATGCAAGAAGAATGATTGTGATAGAAATATTCATTGTGATACTCCGTTCTAAGTGATCCATATTTGAAATTTGCACTATTTGTTAGCTACTGTAAATAAGTTTTTACACAATTGGTAAATAAACGTAAAAAAATAGTTACACTTGTTTAGTTACTTGAGGGAGCTAAGGAGTTCTGGGCCCTGTCTCATGAGTGACTCACCAATCAATACCGCTGATGTTTTATGCTCTAAAAGCAGGGAAATGTCCTCTTTTGAGCTAATTCCGCTTTCCGAAATAAAGGGAATATTTTCAGGAACCATGGGTCTTAAGTCAAGCGATACCTGAAGGTCGGTTTCAAAGGTACGAAGATTTCGATTATTGACGCCAATAATCTCAGCACCAGAATCAAGAGCTATGGTAACTTCATCAGCTCTATGGGTTTCAACAAGTGCGTCAAGTCCTAAATTTTTACCAAATTTGATGAGTTCAGTGAGCTCTTTAGGGCTTAAACAATCCACAATAAGAAGGTACGCTGCTGCGCCGAGTTCTTTTGCTTGTAAAATTTGGTAGGGATCTACGATGAAATCTTTTCGAATGCAGGGGAGGGCAATGGTATCGGTGATCTCTTTAAGGTACCGATTGGCTCCCATAAAATATTTTTCATCAGTGAGTACTGATACTGCATCTGCACCAAACTGCTCATAATTTGTTGCGGTCTTTAGATGATCAAAATCCGGGGAAATGATCCCTTTTGAAGGAGATGCTTTTTTAACCTCGGCAATAACTTTTATAGAGGTGTAATCTTGGTTGGTTATAGCTTGTTTAAATGAGGCTTTTGGCTTTGGAAGATTTGCAACATATGAATAGAGCGAGTCATAACTCATTACTGATTTGTCTTGGGCTATGACGCCACGTTTATATGCTACAATCTCTTCGAGTATATTTGCCATCGTATCAATTCCTTTAAGTGCCTCACATATATAAATATTTTTAATCTAAAATTTGTGATAAACCCTGTATAAATGGTACAGTATAGCGTTAAAATTGATATTTTTGACATGAACAATAAAAGAGATATACTATGAGTAGTACTGCAATTCTATTAATACATTGTAAAGACCAGCGGGGATTAGTCTATTCAGTCACCGAATTTGTGGCTAAGAACAATGGAAATATCATTGATCTTGAGGAGCATGTAGACCCTATTGAAAATGTCTTTTTTATGCGTATTGAGTGGGACCTTAAAGACTTTTCAATTCCTAAAGACAAAATAGGGGAGTTTTTCAAAACTCTTACTGCAGATAAGTTTGATATCACTTTTAAGCTCTATTTTAGTGACCAAAAACCACGCATGGCCCTGTTTGTCTCTAAATATTCTCACTGCTTTTACGACCTTCTTTCAAAGGTTCAGTCGGGTGACTTAGCTGTAGATGTTCCGGTTATTATCAGTAACCATGATGACCTGCGTGAAGCAACTGAAGGTTTTGGCATTGAATATCGATATGTCCCTATAACCAAAGACACGAAGGCTGTACAAGAGGCAGAGGAACTTCGTATCTTAGAAGAATTCGATATCGATTTTGTTGTTCTTGCCCGCTATATGCAAGTACTCAGTGACGATTTTATTACGCACTTCAAGAATGATGTTATTAATATTCACCACTCCTTTTTACCGGCCTTTGTTGGTGCAAAACCCTATCATCAGGCTTATAAACGTGGTGTTAAGATCATTGGTGCCACCAGTCACTATGTGACGGCTGAGCTTGATGCTGGGCCTATTATTGAGCAAGATGTTGCCCATGTTTCACATCAGGATAGTATTGAGGATATGGTTCGTAAGGGACGAGATGTTGAGAAAAATGTGCTTGGTCGGGCCGTTTGGAATCATGCCAACCGCAAGGTACTCTCCTACAAAAACAAAACAGTCGTTTTTCGTTGATTTTAAGCATTCATCTACGGCGTTATTTTCAGTTCGACGTACTGTTAGTACGCCTTTACTGAAAATGCCTTGTATTTGAATACTTAAAATCAACGAAATAGGGGGCGCTTGACACGCCGTAGGTGTGTCGTTGCTTTCTTGCAATCAATGAAATTGTATCGTTCGGCACACCGGAGGTGCGCCATTACTATTTAGAAATTATTATTGCTTGGAAGGCCGGTGGCTTTCCTTTGCTTTTTGAGGTCGAATGCTTGACGCACATTGTACGTCATTGCATTCGTTTGTTTTTATTTTTTGATTATTTGAAGCTGTTGGTTTTTTCTATGAGGGCTTCTAGGGTTTTGAGGGCGGCGCCTGAGTCAATTGATTCTTTGGCTTTTTCGATGCCTTCTTTGAATGATTCGGTTTTACCACCAACATAGATGGCTGCGCCGGCGTTAAGGACTACGATATCCCTACAAGGGCCGAGCTTGCCTGAGAGGACTTCTTTGAGGATTCGGGCATTGTCATCAGGGCCTTCTCCTAATAGAGTGTCTGGGGTGCTTATAGCGAAACCATAATCAGTGGGGTTGATTTTGAAGGTTGAGAGTTGTCCGTCTTTGTATTCGCTCACTTGAGTTGCGTCGCAAATTGAGATTTCATCAATGCCATCATCACCAGCAACGACCCATACATGCTCTGAATCTAAGTCACCAAGAACTGCCGCAAGGGTAGGGGTGAGGCTCTGGTCGAATACACCCATTACTTGGCGTTTTGCGCCAGCTGGATTCGTGAGGGGGCCTAGTACATTGAATATACTCCGTTGGGCGATCTCTCTGCGAGGGCCCACAACATTTTTCATTGCTGGATGGAGTAAGGGAGCATAAAGAAATGATATACCTATGCTGTCTATGCATTCTCCAGCTTGGCTAGGAGTTATATCTAAATTGAGGCCTAGTGAGGCGAGTACGTCAGAACTCCCACTCTTTGATGAAATACTACGATTTCCATGTTTTGCAACAGGTACACCAGCACCGGCAACAACAAATGCGGCAGTGGTAGAAATATTAAAACTGCCACTGGCATCACCACCGGTTCCACAGGTATCAACACATCCTGTGGTTTTCATGGGGATAGGGGTAACCTTTTCTCGCATTACATGGGCAGCGCCTGCAATTTCATCTTTGCTTTCGCCAGTCATTCTTTGGGCAATAAGATAGGCGCCAATCTGAGCATCCGTAGCCTCCCCCGACATTATCTGGTTAAAAACAGCGATAGTTGTTTCTTTAGAAAGGTTTGTGCCTTGAATTAACAATTTAATTGCTTCTTTGATCATGGGTAACCAGCAGTGATTTTTTGTTAAAAATATGAATTCATATAGAATTTTGAGAACAATTTATTGGTTTTTCAAATATTATATGGTAGAATCAGTCCAATAACCGAACTATAGGAGTAATATATGAAGTTTATTAAAAAAATTGCATTATTGGCATTGGTATCTGTCAGTATGCTGAGTGCTGGAGACAAAGAAGATCTCCAACTAATTATGAAGAAGGTAGATCAGGCTGTGGCCCTTGTCGAGAAAAAAGGGACTGCTGCCTTCAAAGAATTTAAAAAAGAGAAAGGCGAGTTCCGTTTTATCGGTACTTATATCTGGATTCATGATTTAAGTGGGATAATGCTTATGCATCCCATTAAAACAAAGCTCGAAGGTAAAAACATAATTGGTTTAAAAGATGGAAATGGAAAACGATTTTTTGTTGAAATGAACAGTAAAATAAAAGCTAACGGAGAGGGTTGGGTTCACTATACATGGCCAAAACCAGGTGAGAAAAAACGTTCCGATAAAGTCTCTTATGTTAAAAAGGCAATGTTAAAGGGAAAGGTGGTTGTCATTGGGAGTGGAATATACGACCATACCTTAGAATCGGTTACTAAACTTTTAAAGTAAATTGAAGTAACAATTATAATAGGGCGTTCTAAGGGGCGTCTTATTTGATGAT
>JAOPTW010000046.1:0-19800 GCA_051532035.1 Fibrobacterales bacterium
CTATGATCGATTCGGATCAGTTTGGGCTTATTAAAGATGCCCTTCTCGAAGAAGTTGAGAAACAGAAAGCTTCAGCAAAGCCAAAAGTAAAGAAAAAGATATCGGTAAAATCTAAAGCTGGTATTGTATCTAATTCAAATAAAAAAAGTGATTCGGAATCGGATAATAAAAAATCCCCAGCAGGGCTCAAAGTAACGCTTAAAAAAGCAACGCTTAAAAAAGCACCCCCTGTAGATACGGCCGCTCTTGCTGCAAAGCTCAAAAAAGCAGAAATCCCACCTGTAGTAGTAGTTGAAAAAACTATTGAAAAACCAGTTGAGGTTCAACCTGCCCCATCTATTGTAGAAACACCAGTAGTTGAGAATATAGAAACGCCTATTGTAGAACAACCTGTTGAAACTCCAGTAGCTCCAGTAGCTCCAGTTGCAGAGCCTGTTGAGGAGAGTGCAGCAGCTACTCCAGAGTCTGAAACTGTTGTAGAAAAAGAAGAAACTCCAGTTGTAGAACCAGTAGTTGAAAAAACTAAAGAAGAAGTGGTTGCACCTGTTGCGGCTCCTGAAAAACCAAAAGAGCGTGTAGGTGTTGCAGCGTCTGTACAGACTAATCAAGTTGGGCTTAAAGAGAAAGAGCTTAAGGTTACTATTGAAAAACCAACTGATGAAATGCTTGCGCGAATTGCAAAGTATAAACCTAAGCCAAAAGGCCCTCGCAAAAGAAACGGTGATGATAAAGGTTATACTGGTAAACTTGGTGCTGCTCCTGTTAAAAAAGAGCAAAAACCAAGAAGTGGAAAAGATGGAACTCCTACCGCTGTTAAACAAGACTCCTATGCAGAGCGTTTAAATAAATTCGCTGATATTTCTGCTGCTACCGCTGCGCCAGATAAAGCAGCTGCTACCGCACAAGGTAAAAAAGGCAAAAAGAAAAAAGGTAAAGATAAGAAACTTACCAAAGCTCAAAAAGAAGAGCGTATCGAAGCAGTAAAGGGTAATGTTAAGTCTGTCATGGCTTCACTATCTAAAACACCAACTAAGAAAACATATAAGAAAGAAGAGAGTGAAATCGATGGGGATGCAGAAGAGAAACGCATGCTCGAAGTTTCGGACTTTGTAACAATTGGTGAACTTGCTGGGCTTATGGAACAGATGCCTGCTAAGGTTATCGGTAAGTGTATGGAAATGGGTATGATGGTTACTATTAACTATCGTATTGATTTTGAGACTATTCAACTCCTCGCAGATGAATTTGGTTTCGAAGCAAAACTTCTTGAAGAATACGAAGAAGAGATTGAAATTGAAGAAGAAGTTGATGAGTCTGCTCTTGAACCTCGACCACCTGTAGTAACAGTGATGGGTCACGTGGATCACGGTAAAACATCATTTCTTGATTATATTCGTTCTCAAAAAGTTGCATCTGGTGAAGCTGGTGGTATTACTCAGCATATTGGTGCATACACAGTTGAAACAGAACGAGGTAAAGTTACCTTTCTGGATACTCCTGGTCACGAAGCATTTTCTGCTATGCGTGCCCGTGGTTCGCTGGTAACAGATGTCATTGTTCTTATTGTTGCTGCAGATAGTAGAGTGATGCCACAGACTGTAGAGTCTATTGAGCATGCCCGTGCAGCTAAAGTGCCCATTGTTGTTGCCATTAATAAATGTGATTTGCCAACGGCAAATCCAGATAAAATTAGAGCACAGCTCGCTGAGCGTGGTATTGAAGTAGAAGAGTGGGGTGGTAAAACAGCATGTCGTGAAGTTTCTGCGGTAACTGGTAAGGGTATTGACGAACTTCTTGAAGTACTTGCACTCGAAACTGAAATAATGGAATTAAAAGCAAACTACTCAACACCTGCAAAGGGTGCTGTTGTAGAATCTTCGCTTGATAAAGGTAGAGGTGCGGTTGCAACAATATTGGTGCAATCAGGTATTCTACGTAGAGGCGACTGTTTTGTTGCTGGTATCTATTCTGGTAAAGTTCGTGCAATTCTTGATTATAATGGCAAGGAACTTGAACAGGCTGATCCATCTACACCATGTCAGGTGTTGGGTTTCGAAGGTGCACCAATGTCTGGTGATACTTTTATGGTTGTTGAAAATGAGAAGATATCTCGTGAAATATCAACGAAACGTCGTCAGGCTGCTAAAGAGAGAGAGCTTCGTTCACGTAAGCATATCTCACTTGAACAGTTATATGACAGAGTTAAAGATGGTGAGTTTACAGAGTTAAATGTTATTGTTAAAGCAGACGTAGATGGCTCTGTTGAAGCGATTGCAGCGTCTCTCGACAAACTTACAAATAAAGAAGTTAAGATTAATATTATTCGCAAAGCAGTTGGTAATATTAATGAATCGGATGTTATGCTTGCGGCAGCATCAGATGCAATCATTATCTCCTTTCACTTGTTGCCATCTCGTGCTGTACGTGAAGAAGCTGAGCGTGAAGGCGTTCAGATTAAAAATTACAGCATTATTTATCAGATCGTTGAAGAATTCGAAGGTATCGTAGAAGGCAAACTTAGACCGAAAGTAGAAGAAAAATTGATTGGTCAGGCCGAAGTGAAACAAGTCTTCAAGGTTACCAAAATTGGTAATATTGCGGGCTCAATGGTTCATGAGGGTGTTGTTGAACGTGATGCTAGCCTAAGAATATATCGTAATGGTATTGAACTTGGTACTGCAGAGGTTAATTCACTTAAACGCCATCAAGATGATGTGAATTCAGTTAAAGCTGGGTACGAATGTGGTATCGGTTTTAAAGATTTCAATGATCTCCGAGAAGGTGATACAATGGCATTCTTTAAAATGATTGAGATCAAACGAACCCTCAAAGATCTTGAAAGAGAGTCATGAGCCGTCGAACTGATAAACTAAATAATCAGATCCAAAAAGAGATTGGTCAGATACTTCAAACTGAAGTATCTGACTCTCGAATTGGATTTGCGACAATTTCTCGAGTTGAGGTTACTACGGATTTGGCACATGCTAAGGTATTTGTTTCTGTTATGGGGAACGAATCTCAAAGAAAAAGTGCAATGATTGGCCTGAAGCAGGCCTCTTCACATATTCGTACATTACTCTCACGGAGCCTTAAAACACGAACTGTACCAAAATTAAACTTTGTTCTTGATCTTAATCTTGACCACAGTTATCGTATACAAGAGCTATTGAGTGGCCTCGAAGAATTGAAAGACCCTCCTTCAACCGATAATACTCCTACAGAAGAGAATGAATAGCAGCGGTTTTTTATTATTGAATAAGCCCAAAGGTATTACAACCTTTAAATTGCTATACCCGGTTAAACGCTTTTTTAAAAAAGGGTGTAAAGTTGGCCATGCAGGTACACTTGACCCCGATGCTCATGGGTTGGTAATAGCTGCAGTTGGTAAAGCTACACGGTTGCTCTCTTTTATCGAAGCAGCACATAAGGTGTATGAGTTTAGACTCCATTTAGGTGTTGAGACTGACTCGGCTGATGCAACAGGGGAAATTACTCAAACTTATGATGATTCTGCTGTTTCGGGTAAAGCTATAGAAGCAATTCTTTCTCAGTTTATTGGTGAAATAACCCAAACGCCACCAGTATATTCCGCAATTAAAATTGATGGTAAGCGAGCGTGTGATAGAGTGAGAAAAGGTGAAGAGGTAACGATAAAGTCTAGGGAAGTAACAATCTTAGATTTGCAACTTCTTGATGACGATAAAGATTCCTTACAAACGGAATTTCTATTTCGGTGTCACTGCTCTAAAGGTACCTACATACGTTCACTTGGTGTAGATCTAGGAAAAGCTCTTGGAAGTGGTGCGCATGTATCAGATATAAAACGACTGGCTATTGGTGATAGTCAACTTGATAATGCAGTAGATCCAGAATCTGAAACACTTGACCAGTCACTTATATCACCCGAAAAAATGATCTCTCATATCCCTACTATCACTCTGAATGAGAAATGGATTCGCCTCCTTAAGAATGGAATTAAGCCCGAACTGCTCCGGTTTGAATCAGAAGGCATTGTATTAGGGAAGCGTGAGAAGTATTTTATCTTAGATGAAGATGGTCAATTGCAAATGTATGCAGAGACCGATCAAGAGCTTCTTAGACCAAAGGTTCAGTTGACTCATGAGTGAGAGTAATACTATTATTCTCACAGGAAATATGGACGGATGCCATCTTGGACATCAAGAGATGGTTCGTGTTCTCAAGGGTGAGGCTCAGAAAAGAGGCCTTAAGCCACTAATACTCACCTTTGACCCGCATCCAGTACATTTTTTTGGCCATAGCAATTCCTTAAAGCTTCTTATGACTTTGAAAGAAAAGGTAGAGGCCTTAAAAGAGTACGGTGTCGCTGTTGAAGTTGTAGCATTTGATCAAAAGTTTAGCCAATTGAGTGCTACTGAATATGTGAAGCAAGTATTGGTGGGGGCATATGGAGCTCAGGCATGGGTTACTGGGTTTAACCATCAGTTTGGCAGTAAAGCTTCACGTAGTGAGGAACTTCATTTTAATGAATTTCTTAATATTATTGGACTCGAGAGGGTAGTAGTTGAGGAATTTGAGCTAAAAGGGCAATCCATTAGCTCATCTACAATTCGAAACTTGATAGCAGATTCGAAAATAAGAGAAGCAAACAGCCTCCTTGGTCACCCGTATACGCTCTCTGGCCCAGTGGTCCATGGTGATAAAATAGGGGGGACACTTGGCTTTAAAACGGCAAATATACAGGTTTCTGACCCTCACAAATTACTCCCTCCACCGGGTGTATATGGTGGGGTTTTTGAGTGTGCAGGCGAGTCGCATGTTGCGGCGGTGAATATTGGATTTCGGCCCACTTTTGATGGAGAAGATCTAAGAATAGAAGCACATTTGCTGGACTTTTCGGGAGATATTTATAGCCAAAAAGCCAAATTACAGCTACATTTACACGTTCGTGATGAATTGTCTTTTGTATCTACCGAAGGATTAAAGTTACGAATTTCGCAGGATATAGATTGTATCCGTGAATATTTTAGAAATTAATATTTAAAGAAAGGACTGTAGATATGCCATCAATAACAAAAGAAAAAAAAGCCGAACTCATTTTAAAATTCGGTAAAAATGAAAACGACAGCGGTAATGCTAAAGTACAAGTAGCTATGATCACTGAGAGAATTGTTAATCTTACTGAACATGTTAAGCAAAACAAGAAAGACAAATCGTCAACACGCGGCTTGATCACTCTCGTAGCTGAAAGAAAAAAACACTTAAAATTTATCGCTAACAAAAATCTGGATGAGTACAGATCACTCATCAAAGAACTCGGACTAAGAAAATAAAAAAGAACATAAAAGCCCTTAATGATTAAGGGCTTTTTTTAATAAAGAGGTAAAGCTTTGTTACAGAAAATAGAAGAAACGGTAGAATACGCACCCGGTAAAAGTATCACATTTGAAACAGGAAGACTTGCTAAACAAGCAGGTGGTGCAGCACTCGTTAAAGCAGGTGAAGCACAACTATTATGTACAACATGCTGCGGCGGGTTGTCTAAAGGTGACTTCTTTCCTCTTACAGTAGAGTATAAAGAAAAAGCATACGCAGCAGGTAAATTACCTGGTGGTTTTTTCAAACGTGAAGCGCGTCCAAGCGAAGCTGAAATTCTCACGTGTCGTACAATTGATAGACCTATACGTCCAATGTTTCCTGAAGGCTTCATGTTTGAAGTACAAATCATTGCGACTGTACTCTCTGCTGACCCAAAATTACAATCGGACATTCTTGGTGTATCTGCTGCATCTTTAGCAACAGGCTTATCTGACATTCCTTTTGAAGAACAGGTAGCAGGCGTACGTGTAGCACTTATCAACGGTGAACATGTTATTAACCCTTCACATACCGAAATGGAAGATGCTGATCTTGAGCTCGTAGTAGCTGGTACAGAATCTTCAGTATGTATGGTTGAAGGTGGCGCATGGGAACAACCTGAAGAGGTTATCATTGCTGCTATTACTGCTGGACACGAAGCAATTAAAAAGCTTTGTGTAGCTCAAACTGCTCTTGTTGCGAAAGCGGGCAAAGAAAAATTTGAATTTGTAACTCCAGTGCTTGATGCTGATATTGTTACAATGGTAGAAGAAAAAACAAAACAGAAATTGATTGATGCCTTTCATCAAGATATGACTAAAACAAATCATTACCCAGAAATGAAAAAAATTCAGGATGAACTTCTTGAGTCTCTTGGTGAAGATTTTGATGAAAGCAAGATTCCACAAGTGAAAGCAGCTTTTGGTGATCTTAAGAAAAACGAAATGCGTCGTATGATCCTTGAAGAAGGTCGTCGTATTGATGGTCGTGGTACTGCTGACATTCGTGCAATTGATACTGAGTCATCAGTACTTCCGAGCACACATGGTTCTGCGGTATTCCAACGTGGTGAGACTCAAGGTCTTGTTACTTGTACTCTTGGTACAAAATCTGATGAACAGATGGTTGAGACACTTCACGGTATCATATACAAAAACTACATGCTTCACTATAACTTCCCTCCATACTCTGTAGGTGAAACGAAACGTGTTGGTTCTGTATCTCGTCGTGAGATCGGTCATGGTCATCTTGCTGAAAGATCACTTTACCCAATACTTCCTCATCCAGAAGATTTCCCTTATACAATCAGAATTGTTTCTGAGATAATGGAATCAAATGGCTCAAGTTCAATGGCTTCGGTATGTGGTGGTTCAATGGCTCTTATGGATGCTGGTGTTCCAACTAAATGTCACGTTGCAGGTATTGCAATGGGTCTTATCTCTGAAGGTGAAGACGTTAAAATTCTTTCTGATATTACTGGAACAGAGGATCACCTTGGTGATATGGATTTTAAAGTAACGGGTACTAAAGATGGTATCACTGCTTTCCAAATGGATATCAAAATCAAAGGTATCACTCCAGAACTTATGGCTAAGTCGATGACACAAGCAAAAGCTGGCCGTCTTCATATTATCAGTGAGATGGAGAAAAACCTTGCTGAGCCAAGAAAAGAGCTTTCAGAAAAAGCTCCAGTAATCATGAGCTTTATTATCGATCAGAAGAAAATCCGTGATGTTATCGGTCCTGGTGGACAAGTAATTCGTGGAATTCAAGAGGCAACTGGCGCGACAATCTCAATAAATGATGATGGTCAAGTGAGTATCTCTGCTGTTGGTAAAGAGAAAGGTCAAAAAGCTCGCGAAATGGTCGAAGAGATCATCGCTGAAGCTGAACCAGGTAAAATCTATGACGGTAAAGTAAAAAGAGTAACTTCTTTTGGTGCTTTCGTTGAGATCATTCCTGGTAAAGAAGGACTTCTCCATATTTCTGAACTCGCTGCAGAGCGTGTTGATAAAGTAGAAGATGTTCTTAACGTTGGTGATGAAGTTCGTGTTAAATGTCTCGAAATTGATCCGCGTGGAAGAATCAACCTCTCTAAAAAAGCTGTTGAAGAATAAGTTAATTATTGAGGTGTAGTACACCAACAATAGTGATTTTAAAGGCCCGCATCCAATAGGATGTGGGCTTTTTGTTTTCATAGATGGGTTTCCTAGAATATTCTATTCTCTGTCATGTGGATTGGCAATCAACCATCTAGTGAGAAGGAGAACTGTAATTAAAAATTTACGATTATAGAAATAATCACTTTTTAGCCTTTAGAGTCAGCAATAGCCATTATGCGTTGTTTTGGTGGGGAAACTGGAACAGTTCGTAAACGGATATATAGGGTGATAAAAGAAGAGTCTCATTGATTATTATATATTATGAATATCTATATATGACACACCAATATTAATTGAGATAGATAGAGTTCAATCCTGGGGGGGATATGTTCAAAAGATTATTACTACTAACGGTTCTTTTGCTTACAGTAAATGGAGTAGCACAGAGTGATGAAGAGCTTGACTCTCTCTGGAGTATCTATGGAACCAGTCAGAATTGGAATGGATCGAGATGGGACTCACTAGATATTGTAAGAATTGGAGAAAATGAATTTGCTATTCGTCATGATAGTACCGTTGCGGGATACTATTTTGGGTTTAGAAATGCTACAACATGTGGTAATAACGTCGATAAAATAAATGTATATACCCAGGAGCTTACCCTCAATCCGGTTTCACAATCATTACCGAACTATAGGTTTGTTTTACTGAAAGATGGTAGTACGCCTGAGGGTTACATTGTTAAAGCGGTCACCGCTCACCCCACTACAGTTATTGATTCTCACACAGAGCACTTTAATAAAGGGGAATGGGTCAAAATAATGATACCATGCCCTGATGTTGGGGTAGGATATGGTAATAAAAATGATAAAGCGATATTAATAGGTGGAAAAACCTTAAGTAATATTCTTCTTCCAGCCATTGAGGATGATGTTACAGACTCTCTAGTTTTTATGCCAGTTCCAAATCCTTTAGTTCCTGATCCGATAATAGGTTTAACGGTACCTAAAGCGCTACAGGTTGGGTATGAGGATAGCTCTTCTCTTGTAATAACTGGAATCACAGGAACGATAGATGATTTGAGTGATCTTGTGTTAACTGTAACAGGTGGTGCGGGTATTAGCTCTGTTATAATCACAGAAGTATCTTATGGAAACTGGTCTTTAGGAGTGGTACCAACAAAAGACTATTTTGGAAAAACCTCTATAGATCTCATTATGACTGATACATTAGGGCGTAAAGAGACTGCTTCAATCCCCGTTGAATTTCTTGCGGTAAATGATAAACCAGCAGTTGTGTTGACTAACACAATCAACATTGTAGAAGGTCAAGGTGATACATTAAACATTATGGATTATCTCAAACAATATACCCTAGGCCCAAGTAATGAGTCGATTCAGAAAGTTAAACAGTTTGCGATACTCTCATATGATACAAGTCGTTTGGAAAGTATCAGTATTGAAAATGATTCGACGCTGATTATACAAACGAGTACTGTGTCTCAAACGATAACAGACTCTATAAGGCTGATGCTCTATGATAATGGTGGTACAGACTATACTGGTACAGACTCTACTGAGTTTATACTTGTATACACGATTCAGTATACTAAAAGAGGGCCGGTATTGTCAGTCCCCGACTCTTCAGTTATAGGTTACGAAGATGCTGTATTGGTTATTGATGAGATACAGGGATCTGATCATGATGGTGGCGTACTTACCCTTTCGGTATCAAGTACTCATAACGTTATTAAGGCAATTCAAGTTTTTGAAAATAAAGATGGTATTTGGGGGATGTCGATAACTCCAAAAGAGGACGTGTACGGCAAAGATAGTGTTACGCTGGTCCTCACAGATGATTCAGGGTTAAGTGATACGGCTCAGATTGCAGTAGAATATTTGTCGGTAAATGATCAGCCAAAAATTTTAAGAAAGAGTGAGTTGTCGTTTTGGACAGGGAAATCTTTTTCAATAAACCTCGAAGACTATATAGCTTATACATTAGGTCCTGAAAATGAGTCGGACCAACGACTCCAAGATATAGAGATCCAAAAGATTGTTGGTGGAGTGTTTGAAGGTGAGGTGACAATTGCTGATGGTGTTCTCACTGGAGTGATTCCTGAAGGAACATTGTCAAGTACTGGAGCATTTCAGTTTAAACTCGTTGATGATGGTGGTGTGCAGAATAATGGTGTGAATGCGTCAGAAAATTTTATTCAGTATTTTACCGTTAATAATGCAAACCAAACAGAAATTGAAATTGACTCTATAGATCTTGTTGATACAGTAATGACTGAGGGGCCGTTTAAAACAGTTTTTACCAATGGAGAAACCGCTATCATACATATTAGTTATGGTGATAAAGATAGTGCAGTGGTGGTTGAAAATATTGAAAACGATACGTTGGTGACGATTATAGCACATCACCCTCATGATCAATTTCCAGATACCGCATCAGTTCTGGTAAAATACAATGCTACTCCACCAATCATCTCATTGCTGCCTGAGGGGCGTTCAGAAGCGCAGGCGCCATTTGGTCAGGGGTCTTATTGGGTGAGTGACGGTAAAGAGATTAAGGGCACTTATGTGGAGAAAAAAGGGTCGGTTGAGACTGTATGGACTCATGATGAAACTCTTGAACTCCATATGGTTGTTACTAAAATAGATCTGGATGGAGAAGAAGTGGTTACCCATTCACAATATTCATTAGATAGTGAAGGATCACTAAATAGAGGTGAACAGGAGCGGTGTGTACAAGAGACGGACCTCTATAGAAACACTACTCAGTTCTGTTTTACGGTTCGGTTTGATACTGAAGACCCAGAAATTGAATTTATTACCCCTTCTGAAACAGTGAAAAAGAGTAGTAGTTCACTATTGGTTACCTATAATGGAATTTTTGACCTATATAATGATGATAAGCTTGATACGTTTCGAATAGAAGAACCTGATGTGAGAGTATTTGATGGATCGGGCAACCACCAAATATCGGTCTCATATACTGATGCCTATGGCAATACTACTACGGCAACCACAGCTGTTACAGTAGTAATACCAGACCCAGCAATTAATATATCACTTGAAAAAAATATTCAAGTTGTTGATCCTGAAGCATGGCCTCTTGCAAACCCAGAAGAGCATTTTAATCGTATCTATATCTATAACACCAATGAACAGAGTTTTGATGATCGTGGCGGTGATATGGCTAATAGAGATCAATATGGTATTCTCCCCGAGCCAAATAGTGATCGGGTTGAGTATGATGCAACAGGTTTTGTGGTTTCACTCACCGTAACACTTCCTCCACTTGTTGCGGTTAATGGTGTCTTGAATTGGTCTCATTACGTAACAGTGTTTTATTATGTCTATGATCCTATTGGTCAGTTTGTAGCAAAAATTGCTCAGCGGATTGTTATCGATAAACCAGAGTATATTAATGAAGAGGATAAGGTGATTATCAAAAGCCAAATCTTCCCTCAAAAAGGATACATGGAAAATCAAACAGGTCGTGAGTTGGGTAGTGGGGTCTATATAATGAATGGGTATGTAGAAACAGTATCTGAGCCCAATAAGGACATGTTTAAAAACATAAAAGCCCAAAGTACTAAAATGCCTATTAGACTAAAGCAGGGCTATGTTAAAGATTAAGAGAAGTGATGACGTTGCTTGTTTAGAATTTTGATTTCACCAATCAAGTTTGTATACATGTCTTTAAAAATTTTACTTTTAAACACTGATTTTTGGACCACTGTTGCGGAATGTTGATTCATAATGTAAATTATTTGTATACAAACTGGGGTGTGTATAGTCTGTAACGGGGGTGAACAGATAGCCTGGTTTGGGGTAAACCGTTACGTTATGAGGTGACTATGTCATTATCGCTGTGCTTGAGAAATGTTTCTCTGTTTCTTATTGTTGTGTCTGGATTAAGTTTTTCAAAAACCCTTCATATATATAATCCTTGGGATGATACTCATGTACGGATAACTACTCGTTATGGTGATACTCGGCTTGCAAATATAGATCAGAGCAATTGTGGGTGGTATACCTTTGAGTATTATGATGAATCTTTAGAAATTAAATTGACCAATGTTAGAAATGATACTGTAGGCTCAGCTTGGTATAGCCTCAAGACCTTAGGGAATGTTGCATGGGTCTGGGAAAATAGTGGTGCTCTAACATCACAAAGTACTAAGCCAAGTGGTAAGGAAAGTCATTGTTTGGGTATTTTAAGTGCTCAAATATTTGACTGGAAAGAAGGTGAATTTAGTGATGCCTTTCAGGGGGGCGGAGGGTGTAAAGATTATGATGATGCCAACAGATACGGGCTTGTCAATAATCAACTTAATGCAAATGGGCTTCCTACTCCAACTTCTTCAGCGCAAGAGAAGTGTAGAGCTGGTGAGGTGACGAATTGGTTTCAGCCTGACCCTGTGATTCCAAATGAATCATGTTATGAACTTACGATGAAGGACAATAGTGGCTCTGGTACCTTTACCGTTTCATGGTTAGGAGCTAATGGCTTTTTCCCAATAGATACTGTTAAGCCAAGCTCCCCTAAAAACTCCTATCTAGATGTCATTACAAAAAACCAGTTGGGTTCAAGTAATACCTATACTCATAATTATCACTTTTGTATGATGACAAATACAACGTTTACTTATAAGGCAGGTCAAGAATTTACTTTTACAGGGGATGATGATGTATGGGTTTTTATTAATAATGAATTACAAATTGATTTGGGAGGTGTCCATGGTCAAGATTCACGGACACTAAAGTTAGATACCATAACAGTATTGACTTCTTCAGACATTGGTAAACAACAAGACTTTGATCTCTTCTATTGTGAGCGACAAGAAAACGGATCGAATTTACAAATTCAAACAAATATTGACTTTAAACCCAATACTGTCTATTGGAATGAGTCTATCAATGACTCAACCTGGAATGTTGTTGAGGGAAATGAGATAACTCAAGGTTGTGGAGCTTCGGAATCAATTATTATTGCAGAATCAGAATTTTATATTGTGCGAGATAGTCCTGATACTACAAAGGCAATTATGAAGCCGGATGTAATTGTTGCAGGAGGAAGCTATTTTGGCGGAGGTTTTACTATAAATGCTACAGGGGACCAATTTAAAATAAATGAAGCGACGCTTTCTCAAAACTTGGTTGATGGAGGAGTAATCCTAACACCTGGCTCTTATTACTTAGTACATAGAACTAAAGGGGCTGGACGGTCTGATTTTGGATATGTGCCTTTCACTGTTTATCCTGAAATTTCATTTGTTAATAATACTTTATCTCAACAGGAGGATGCAAATAATGGTATTGTACAGATCATAGTTGAGTTGGACACGAGTGTCACTGAAGATGTTGTATTTCGAATAAGCTCAAGGGATAGTACAGCGACGGCAGGAACAGACTATACTGTAATTGATCAAGAAGTTACGATAACACCAGGAAAAGATAGAGCAATCATAAAGCTTAGTGTAGTTGTAGATAGTCTTGTCGAAAATAATGAACATATAGTATTTACTCTTACACCGGTTTCACAAGCAGTCCTAGGTTCATCAAACAAGTTGGTTCACACAATCCTCAATGATGATGTTATGCCAGTTATATCAAATGCCCTGAAAGACACAACGATACTTGAAGATAGTGGATCTATAACGATCCCCCTCTCTCCAGTATTTAGTAGTAGTGAAGAACTAAGCTATAGCTATGTACTACAAAATGGTACTGATGCACCAATCATTGCAACAATATCGGGCTTGTCGGGAAGTGAAGAATTACAGATAGCTACAAGAAAAAATCAGAATGGGGTTGAACTGGTGATGGTCACAGCAACATCGGCTAAGGGCCTCTCAGTTACTGATACCTTTCAGGTGGCGGTGACGCCTGTCAATGATAAGCCAACGATAACTATGGCGGATGGTTCAGATGCAGGGAGTGTAACAGTAAGCCCCAATACTATAGAAATTGTTGAAACTCAGTTTGTTACAGTGGGCGATGTAGAAACAGCAGCCAAAGATTTGACGGTCATCATAACAAAGATTGGTAATGTTGTAACACTCCCTTTTGATAGCGTAGTCATTGCTTCTGTAACCGGAAAAGAGGAGCAGCGATCAATAGATATGGCCTTTGCAGATGCAGAGAAACGTTTGTTTGAGGTAGAAGTTACGGTTACTGATGGCGAAGATAGTACTTCAATTATTATCACTGTTGAAATTACCGATGAATTTAGAATAGTAAAGTATGATGGGCCAAGTCAAAAAGAAGATACATCATTTGATATTATTAACAGTGATCTCGAATATTTTAATTTGGGATCGGCTGCAAAAACTGATGTTGCTATCACCCTCAAAGACAGTGTAAACGCGATTAATAACCACTACACCCTTACAGGGAATCAGGTGATACCAGAGCCCGATTTTAATGGTTGGCTTGATATTGAAGTGTATGCAGTATTAAATGGCCTCCCTACATATAAGGTTATTAAAGTGCCGGTAGACAATGTGAATGATCTTCCCTACGATGTTGCCCTCTCGGACAGTTCTTTTAACGAGAACGTAACGGTGTGTCATGAACTTACCGCAAAAGATGATGATGGCGACTCCTTAACTTTTTTCATAGAGGGGAGTGATTATTTCACAATTGAAAATGGTACACAGCTTTGTTCAAAACCAGGGACAATTGATTACGAAGCAATGCAAAGTGGTGAAGTTCGCATTAAAGTAACCGATGGTGTTGATACCATTCAGGTCGACATCCCTTTTGATGTCATAGATGAACTAGAGTATTCAACAGGAGTGATAGACTCAGTCACTAATGTTGCTGATGAGCTCTATCGTACCCCAGAGAGTGATAGTGTGCATGTATTGACTAAAACTGATAGTGTTGTAGTGTACTATTCAATTGATGGGGTAGAAGAACAACAGCAAGAAATAATTGTGCTCGAGTCATCAGAACATAATAATAAAACAGACCATATCATTTTGGCTTTAAACCCTGTAACAAATAGTGCTGACACCCTAGTCGTTACTATTAGTCATAATAATCAAGAACCGAGTATTGTCATTACAGAAAGCGATACTACTATAGGAGTGATAAATGGGGAAGAGGTGGTTCGATTAATCAACCCATTTACTAAAGAGATACAGGGAAGTGTGACCTATGATGGTAATCGCATAGATACGATTTACACGAATAATAAAAAGCTTGTCGTTGATAAGTTTGTCGCACTGATTGGCAAAGATCTCTCTGTCGAGACGACTCAAAGTATTTTCTCACTTGAGAATTATACTCTCGTTGAAGATAGTTTTAATGCGATTACCGACTCAGTAACCGACCTTTTTGGTAATACAACCTATTATACTCTGCAGGTGTGGTACGATACGACGGCTCCATCAGTTAATATTGTAGACCCTGCATCGGGATATACTACACAGCTCTCTTCTATTGATGTAGGGTGGCTTGTTGTCGATGAAGGATCGCCCATGCCTTTTAGAGATCTAGAAACTGTATCCCTTGGTACCACGCCGGTGGTACGAAGCTATGCTGATAAAGCGGGAAATATTGGGGCAGATACGGTGGCAGTTTTTGTCGCTATTCAGGATGTTATTGCAGAACTTGATATGCCAGAAAAGATGATTGTTGTTGATGAGGGATTGCCAGAAAATACCGAATATGCAACGGGAGCTTATTTTGTAAATCAAGGTAAATACTCACCATCTAAAGGAAGAAATATTCCAGTGTTTACTGAGAAATTGAATGGTAAAAAAGATGCTGTTCAATCATCATTAAATGAAATAGAATATGGAGAGATGAGGGGGGCAGAAATAGTTGTTAAAATGACACTGCCTTCTCGGTATCCCTTAAATGCAGAAGGGGAACCAATGAGAAATGAAGCGCCTATCTGGGAAAATTATATTTCTGGTGAGGTGATGCTTTATGATATGGTCGGTCAGTTTTTAAAAAGACATACTTTTAGACTACCTGCTGATGACCCAGTTTTTTACGATGAAAAGGGTAATGTTATTCTTCGGTATATACTATTTATGGAAGGTGAGGATGGGGATGTCGCACTTAAATCTCAAAGCGGTAGAAAGCTTGGAGCAGGCATCTATATTTTGACTGGTAGGTTTGTTGGTGAGTCGATTCCTATTAATACAGATACGTGGTTGCTGTCTCAAAAGGTTGTGGTTCAAGAAAGATTTAAGTTTGGCTATCGACGTATTATTGAATAAGGGTAGTTGCCTTTAAGCGTAGAAGAGATCAACGACAGTTGTATCAGTTAGGATTAGAAATAAAAAAGACCCCTCTCAGAATATGAGAGGGGTCTTTTTTATGGTATATTACCAACAATAGTAAATTGCGATACTTGTTTAATTACCGATAAGATATTTATAAAGCTCAGACCTTGGAGAAATGACCAGAGTAGTTGAACTGTCTGTTGTCAAAGTAAGAGTTTTAAGTGATCGATAAAAAGCATAGAAATCTGGGTCAACGTTATAGGCGTCAGAATAGATTTTTGCAATGGTACCTTCGGCTTTCGCTTTGATGAATTTACTCTCACGCGTTGCATTCGCTTTAATGATCGCCGTTTCTTTGTCAGTCTCAGCTTTAATACGTAGATACTCTTCTTCACCACGAGATCTAAATTGATGGGCTTCTTTATAGCGCTCAGCTTTCATTCGGTCATAGGCTTTTTGTACGTTGACATCAGGGAGCTCAACCTTTTTTATTCGTAAATCAACGATCTCGATCCCAAGAGTTTTGGCGTTCATTTTTGCAATAGCAAAAGCTTCTTGAGTAACGATTTCTCTATCAGTAGTGATAATAGATCTCAGGTCTTTAGTACCAAGAATATCTTTGAGAGCATTATGCGCAATGACAGAAACACGGCGTTGTGCTCGAGGGATATTTGAAAGACTATTGCGAAAGGTTTTTGGGTCTTCAATTTTCCATTTCACATAGTTGTCGAGGATCAGTTTTTTCTTATCACCCGTTACAATGTTTTCGGGACGAGAATCTACCGTCAGAATCTTAGCATTGTAAATGGTGCGTTTTTCGATAAAAGGGATTTTAAACTTAAGTCCAGGCTCTGTATAAACATCGCTAATCTCACCAAGGCGAGTAACAACGGCATATTCTGTCTGGTTTACAATGAAGATAAAACCAGATAAAAAGAGAAGAACAGGGATGGTAATAATGACGATAGCTGCAATGATTAGTTTCTTCATTTTGTACCTCCAAGGTTTAAGAGATTTAACTGAGAACCATTACCATCAACAATAAATTTTTTCAAGTTAGGTAACACCTCTTCCATCGCTTCAAGGTACAGACGTTTTTTAGTTACGGCTTTTGCCCCTTTATATTTTGCATAGATCTCTTTGAATTCAGCAACATTACCTTCTGCTTCTGCGATACGAGTAATGGCATGTGCTTCAGCCCCTTTAATTGTTTTAGTAGCATAACCACGAGCCTTTGGGACTTGCTTGTTTTGATACCCAAGTGCTTTTTCTACAGAGATAGCGGAGTCTTGTTTGGCACTCTCTACACTTTCAAATGCTTCACGGACCTCTTTGGGGTTCAGTACTTTAACAAGTTGTACCCGTTGAATTGCAACACCCATGTCGTATTTATCGAGTACCTTTTGGAGCTCTTTAAATACTTCGTCTGCAATTTCTGCTTTTTTCTCTGTCAAGATATCATCAGTTTTATAGAGCCCTATAACTGCTTTAAGAGCTGCTTCAGAAGCATCTCTGATGGTTTCTTCGGGTTCTTCAATTTTGGTAACATAGGTGACCGGATCATTTATTTTATAGTTTATCACTGCTTCAACATCAACAATGTTTGCATCGGCTGTTAATACGAGTGCCTCTTTAGGCTTGTGACGACTGGATTGCGCATCCTCAGAATCAGATTCTTCAAATCCTAGTGTAATTTTGCGGTCTTTTTCCACATCAATCAAAATAATATCTTGAATAGGGTAGGGGAGTCTCATGTGTGGCCCTTCTCCAAGTGGTTCAGGATCCACGACACCTAAGTTAAATACTACTGCTTTTTCATAACTTTCTACGATAACAAAAAATGATTTTTGAAAATAGTAGAGTACGAGGCCTGCAGCAATCACAAGAAGGAGCAGCCATGCTATCTTGTCATTGGGCCCTTTTGATTTTGATTCGCTCATATTTTTCCTATGGATAAATGATTATTATTATATGAAAAGGTATAATAAATGGCTCTTTTTACCCACAAAAAGCAGTATTTGTTTAAAATATGAATAAATATAGTCTTGGTGTTTGTAGAGTAAATCATGAGTATTTCTACTTGGAATAGCACGCAGGGTGACTACTGTTTTTGATAATTATATAAGATGATTTGTAATGTTTATTATTTTTATTCAAAACATCTTCTAGGAATCGCATAATGGATCTACTTCAAAAAATTGCTGAGTGTACTGCTTTTATATCTGAAAAAACTTCAGTGAAACCACAAGTGGGAATAATTCTAGGTACAGGTCTTGGTGGGTTAGTCAATCATATCGAGATCGAAACTACCATTGACTACTCTGATATTCCCCATTTCGTAGCGCCAACAGTAATGGAGCACGAAGGGAAATTGATATTTGGCACCATAGAAGGTAAAGCTGTGATGGTGATGCAGGGGCGCTTTCATTTTTATGAAGGATACAGCCTCGAAGAAATAACATTTCCGGTACGGGTGATGAAAGCAATTGGCTGTGAGTACATGTTTGTATCTAATGCCTGTGGCGGAATCAATCCTAAATTTAAAGCAGGTGATGTGATGCTTATTGAAGATCATATCAATTTGCTTGGTACCAGTCCACTGGTTGGTAAAAATCATACTGAATTAGGGGACCGATTTCCTGATATGATTGAACCCTATAATAATGAGTTAAGAGCGCTTGCAAAACGTGCCTGTCTCGAAGATAAAATTCCTGTGCAAGAAGGAGTTTATGCAGTAATGTCGGGGCCAAACCTCGAAACTCGTGCTGAGTATCGAATGCTCGGTATTATTGGCGCCGATGTTATTGGGATGTCTACTGTTCCTGAAGCTACTGTCGCAGTACATGCTGGTCTTAAGACACTGGGAATTTCAGTAATCACTGACGAGTGCCTTCCCGATGCTCTGAAGCCAGTCAATTTGGATAAGATTATTGCAACGGCTATGGGGGCGGAACCCAAGTTAGTGGGAATCATCAAAGGCGTTTTGAGCAGGCTCTAATCATGTAATACTTCGTTATGAAGGATTCGACGTACTTTTCGTACGCCTTCATCCTTCATGCCTCGTCTTCCATAACTATATCCTGCTCAAACGAAATATTGAAATTGAAAAATTAGTGTAATGTTTCATTACGAAGGATTCAACGTGCTTTTCGTACGTCTTCACCCTTCATGTCTCGATTTCCAAAATTATATCCAGATCAAATGGTCAGATTTTAGGGATTAAAATTCGGTGTACTTGAGTACCCCTCTTTTCTTTTGATACAATAGGATAAAAAGAGGGGATTCTTGTGCCCTTCAGTCCACATACATCGGCCTTTCTGCGAAAATTTGCTATTTTTGCACTAGAATGAAAATTTCCGGGTTTTTAACCCTACCTGTAATTCAGAATAAGTGAAGTAACTATGTTTAGAAATATCGACAAGTCAGAGAGTTTCCCACAAATTGAGAGCAAAATACTCAACTTATGGGATAAGGATGAGGCATTTAAAAAGTCTCTTGATCAGAAAGATGCGAGCAATAGCTTTGTCTTTTATGATGGTCCTCCATTTGCAACAGGCCTTCCACATTATGGTCACCTTCTTGCAGGGACACTCAAAGATATTATTCCACGTTACTGGAGTATGAAAGGGAAATATGTGCCCCGTCGTTTTGGTTGGGATTGTCATGGACTTCCCGTTGAGAGCCTTGTTCAAAATGAATTGAAACTTGATGGCGTTGCTGCTATTAAAGAGTTTGGCGAAGGCAACTTTAATGAAGAATGTCGTAAAAGTGTAATGACCTATACCGAAGAGTGGCGTAAGACTGTTGGAAAAATGGGCCGCTGGGTTGACTTTGATAACGGCTACAAAACCATGGATAAAGACTTTATGGAGTCGGTGTGGTGGGTATTTAAAGAGTGCTTTGATAAAGGGTTAATCTATCAAGGGTACCGCATTCAGCCGTATTCACCATCTCTTGCGACTCCTCTCTCAAATTTTGAAACGAATCAAGGTTATCGAGATCGTCAAGATCCATCACTTACCGTCGAGTTCGCTCTAGTGGACAGTGATGAACATATCATAGTGTGGACTACTACTCCATGGACGCTCCCGTCTAACATGGCGTTGG
>JAOPTW010000047.1:0-89734 GCA_051532035.1 Fibrobacterales bacterium
TGGTACGAACAGAAAGCAGTAGTAGTACTTCTTTCACTTCTCCACCTCGGTATCAAAGGAATGAGAATTGGAACAACACTTCCAGCATTTATCTCACCAAATGTTCTTGATTTCTTAGTCGCTAACTTTGATCTTAAACTCATTGGAAACTCTGCAAAAGCAGATCTTGAGGACATGCTCGAGCTTGAAATAGCATAATTCATAACGAGTTAATTAAGTAGCTTGAAATAATTCAAAAAGTATCAAAGCCTCATTCATCTGAATGGGGCTTTTTTATTGAGTACACTGATATAATCTTATTTCCGTCTTACGAGTAATACCGCTATAAGTAATAAACAAGCCACTCCTGTCGCTACCGGAAAGAGCATAGTTGTAACTGAATAGCACTCTAATGCAAAGAGAGACAAAAGATTACGCAGAACAAATATTCCAAAAAAAGTTGCCGACTCTTCAAGAGGGTTATCATAAGCCTGTCTGATTGTGGGTCCAAAGCCAAGAAGGTCAACACTCGTCAGAATTACTACAGCCCATAACGGGTCATTTGTCACATACCAAAGAGGCAATGAAGAAAGCGCCCCTATGAAGAACACCTTATCGAGAGTTGTGACAGAGTGGTCCCTCCCTTTAACATACGCGAGTACTGCTATGAGAATGGTAATAACACCCCCAACACCAGTAGGCCATGCACCGGCCCCACCGTCACCTTCAATCTGCGCCACAAAAACAATACAGGTGGTAATTGACCAAATTACCCAAGAAAAGAGATGGGCCCGTACCTGCCGTGTAATTACCCACTTAATATAGGGGGCGTACCCTATAAATGTGAGGAGTATCGAAAAGCCACTTATAATTTCTTTTTCTGCCATAAGAGTTAATGTAGGATTTTGAAACACATTCTAATAGATCAGAAAAGAACTATACAATTAAAGCCTACTCTTTTGAATAGGCTTTAATAAAAAGTAATAGTGCGGCTTTTACACCTTATACAAATGTAGCAAACATTTCTTCGGCGGCTTTTGGCGATGCCAAATAAGCAGCCCCAGCCTGAATCGCCATAGCATCAGGGAAAATATCTTCCGTACCACTATTAATACCTTTTACAACCATTGCTGCAACATTTTCAGGAGTATCTTTTTCCATAGGAAATTCACGAATCATATCGGTATCAATTGGTCCAGGATAGACACCGGCAATTAATATATTAGAGCCCTTCACCTCGCCTCTTAACCCTTGAATAATACTATGTACCGCTGCCTTTGAGGCCGAATAGGAGAGCCCCATAGGCATACTTGCGAGTCCAACCATCGAAGAAACTGTCACCACAGCTGCAGCCTCTCTCTTTTTTAGCTCAGGAAGATACGCTTCAATCAGTTTTGCTACACCAAATACATTTACTGCAAAATTATCATGTAACCCTTTTACAACACCACCCTGAGTAAAATTTCCTGGCGCAAATACTCCCGCATTATTGATAAGAATATCGATATCCCCAGCCTCTTCAACAGCATGGCTTATCGCTCCGTCATCAGTCACATCAAGCTGTAATGGAACCACTCTCTCCCCAAGCTCTCCTATAAGACCTGCAAGCTTGGTAATATCCCGAGCAGCGGCATACACTTTAAGCGCCCCCTGCTTAACAAGCTCTGTTACAATCGCTCGCCCTATTCCTCTATTTGCCCCTGTTACGAGCGCTATTTTATCTTGTACATTTATTGTAGTCATACTGACTCCTTTATATTTATTGTTTTATGTTTATTTAATCTTCATAGACACCTTTTAAGTGTCCAAAACATCATACCCCCTGGATTTAGTATCCAAGGAATATATTTATTTAAAAAAAACTAAAAATAGTTTTTCCTCAATTTTTCTATAAGATCATTGAGTTGATTTGACTCTTCTACAGTTAACGTCTCACACTTTTTATTTACCGCATCAATGATCGTACGCCCTTCATTTCGCATATTCACTCCAGATTCTGTAATCTGAACATAGACCACTCTCTGATCATTGGTACACCGCTTTTTTTCTATCCAGCCTTTAGCGACAAGTTTATTAAGAAGACGAGACACATTCGACATTCTATCAAACATACGTTCTTTTATAGTACCTACTGTACAGCGCCCTTTTTCCTGCCCATTTACAATTGACAGAACATTAAACTGCTCAAAAGTCATATCAAGAGGGCGAAGCGCTTCTGCAACTTTACCTTGGATGAAATTTGAAGTAAAAAAAAGATTAACTAACGCACGTCTCTTTTTATCCGTAAAGTTATGATGTATGATATCTTCAAGTTTTTTCATATACCAAATATATATTCCATGGATTATATATCCAAGGGATTTATATGCGGCCGCTCATTTTTTTTATTATTTAGTCACAAGTCGGTCAGCTAACTCCATTAACGAAACCCAGAGCTTTGCAACCTCAATTTGCTTTTGTACAATACTCCGCCTACTACTGTGCACACTATTTTGAGCTTGAAGAATATTATTAAGTGTGGTTCGGCCGTACTGATATTCTACCGCTTCGGCCTTTAGAATTTTTTCAGAGAGGGCAAGGCGCTTCTCAGCATCTGCAATCATTCTTTTTTTCAGAACAATCTGTTCACTCATTTGATGCATCCTTGTCTCAACCATTAGTTTTGATGATCGTGACCTGAGTACTGTTTTTTGCTGGTCAATGGCAATCAGTTCTTTCTCTAAATGAATACTTTTTTTATACACAGGAAAATTCAAGGTCACCCCCGCAACCACCTTGGAATTGTCCTTAGTTCGAATATCAGTTAGGTCAACTCCTCCATAGAGTGAGAGGGATGGGAGAAGCGCGTCATCTAATAGTTTTTGTGATAAAGAATCTTTAGAGAGCATTTTTTGATACAGCAGCCCTGTACGACTCTCGCCAAAGCGAGACCCATCCTTAAGATCATCAATATTAAAAGGGAGGCTCAACTCTGATTCATCGGGGATATATCGATGGGAATTTTTCTCTCCCACAACATATGCAATGCGAATACTTGCATCGAGATAGGCCGCCTGACGCTCACCAATCTCTTTATCTGCATTGAACACTTGTAAAGTAGCCTTATCAACATCTACTTGTCGTGCAATAAAACGTTTCTTTCTCTTCCTAATGTCATTCAGTAAAGATTTTGCTTCACTCTTTTGGGTCTGTGCAAACTGCAGCTCATTATAGGCTTGAAGCCATGAATAATAGAGCGCATAAAGCTCCGCAAGATACTGTTCATAAGCCTCAATCACCTGGTTTCGAATAATATCATTTTCAACTCCCGCAAGAGCCTCTTTTTTAAGTTCCGTTTTTCCAAAAGCATTACGCCAGAGATCAACACTATACCGTACTTCGAGTTGAGAATTTTGAATAGTAGTTGAAGGAGAGCGTGACGTTCTTACCGCCCCCGATAGAGCACTTCCGTGACGCGGAAAGAGTTGCTGGAGTAACACCACCCCTTCAGGGCGTTGCTCCCCGCTTAGAGAAATGCCATATTCACCCGTCACTTCAAGTAAGAGTTCAGCAGGAGTTCTGGCCAATTGCTGATGATATTTAAATTGCAGTGTATCCATTATAATATTCTGAAATTCAAGGTCATTACGACACGCCTCAATCACGAAATCATTGAGTGACAATGCATGCTGCTCTTCCTTTGCCTGTTCTGCACCAAAAAGAGTCGTCACCGCAAAAGTAAAAGTCACAATAGCTTTAATCATGACGACCTCCACCATTTAAAGTGGACGCCGGAATAAATCGTCCGTAGAGGGCACCAACCTGTAGCCCCAGAGCATAAAGAATCGGCACAAGAACAAGTGTTATTAATGACCCAAAGAGAAGGCCCCAGCCCATAGCAAGCATCATCTCAGCAAGCATCGCGTCATACCCTGCCACACCGTATGCAGTAGGGAAGAGCCCAGCTACTGTTGTAAACGTTGTGAGTAACACAGCCCTTAACCTTGTTTGCGCCACTTTTGAAACATGCCTATCTATCCGTCCAGCAACCCCCCGTTTAGTCTCTGTAGTCAATTTTGTGAGCATCACAATAGAGTCATTAATAACAACCCCCATAAGCCCAAGCACACCGACCATTGCAAAGAACCCATACTGAGTCATACCATGCCAATGAAACGCATAGACCACTCCTACGACAGCAAAAGGAATAGAGAACATAATAAGGAGTGGTTTAATCATCGAGTTAAAGAGAAGTGCAAGAATAGCATAAATGAGGCCAAGAACCGCCCACAGTGCAACAGTAAAGGTCCCACGAGACTCACGGGAATCTTTCACTTCACCATCAAACATAAGTGTTGCGGTGGGGAATTTCTTTTTAAGAGCAGAGAAGACCGTCGACTCTAGCTCCTGTGCAATTTCAAGGGGAGTTACTGAGTCCCCCTGAATATCCGCTACCACTCGAGTAATCCTTTTAAAATTTTCCCGTTGAATAGTAGATTGTGTCGTCCCTTTTTGCACCGTCACTACTTCGGAAAGAGGGACTAAATAATTTCCACGATTTTCAACAGGTATCCGCAACACCGAAGGAAGGTCTTTCTTATACCGGTCATCAGCTTTAAGAATTACCCGAACCTCTTCATTATCATCAATAAAATCAAAGAGCTCACTCCCCTCTAGAATAGATCTCAAGGTCTGCCCCACTTCATTAGGATCTATACCCAATCTAAAAAGAGTATTTCTTTTAAGTCCAATAACATACTCCGGATTTTCTATGGGCCGATCAACTTCAGCATCTTGTAACAGAGGGTGAGCATTCAACGCAACAGCTATAGAGTCAGCAATAAAATCTCGAATTTCATTACTATTTTCAGCCACAATTATTTCAAGCGCACTTCCAGAAGATTGACCAAATCGCGAAGTTGAAAAGCGTACTTTTTTAAATCCACTGTCATCTCCGAGTTGTTTTTTCCATTCTGTCATCAGTTGATTGGCAGATTTCTCTCGCCTTTCTGCTGGGGTAATCTCGATATAAAAGTTGCCTTTATTCTCTTTTACAATGCGCCCCCATCTACTCTGGGCAATTTGAGAGCGAAATCCAACAACCTCTTTCCCAACATAGGGTGTTAATATGGAGTCTATTTTTTGTGTCAGTGCCGCTGTTTGACTTCTCTTAAAGTCTTTAGGCGCTTCAACGGAACATCGAATCATCGTAGTCTCTTCACTGGGGAAGAGTACAAACTTGAATTCACTTTTAAAAAGTTGAAATGCTGAAATCAACAACACACATGCCAACACTAAAACAAGTACTTTACCCTGAAGGAAGTAATACAACAGTGCCCCATACCACTCTTCGACTCGATGAAACCAGTGTTGTTTTTTAGGAGCCTCAGCTCGCTCCCAAAATTTAAGAGTACCTAAACTCAATACCCACAGCAGCGGGCGAGGCGGCTTGTAGCTCAAATGCCCAGGAAGAATTAACAGTGATTCAATAAGACTCGCTAATAACATAAAAATGATTATTGGCGGAATCACTTTTATCAGGGCACCAAATCGATCATCGATAAAATAGAGCGGAAGAAATGCTGCACAAGTAGTGATAACTGCCGCGATAACAGGAAGCGCCACATAAGTCGCCCCCCTCACTGCCGACTCTTCATTAGAACGACCTTCATACTTCATCCGCGCAATATTTTCTGCAATCACTATTGCATCATCAACAACCATACCCATAACAATAATAACTGCAGCCAAGGTCATATTATTGATAGTATACCCCATCAAATGGACTCCAATCATGGTAAAGGCAAAGCAGAAAGGAATCCCAAACGCAACCCAAAATCCCGACTGAGGATTAAGAAAGATAAAAAGAAGGCCAACAATAATTATCAATCCAATAATGCCGTTGGATGATATAAGGTCGAGACGATTACGCACATTAATTGACTCATCATCCAAGAGAATTACTGTTACTGAGCCGTCTGTAAGGTTTGCATTAAACTCGGCAACTACCTTTTTTACTGCATCAACAGCCTTGATTATACCGGTGCTACTATTCTTGACCGCATTGAGAATTACCGCTTCATGGCCATTCACCTTAAGCAACCCAATATGTTCTTCATAATTTTGCTCAACGGTCGCAACATCCTCAACCGTAACGACCGACCCCTGAAAGCCCCCTTGAATAATGAGTGGCTTAATTGCGTCAGCGTCGGTGAGCGCAGCAGAGAGCGTCACTTTTGATTCATCATCATCAGCCATACTTCCCGCCGGTCTTCGTTGATTATACGCCTTAATTTGTCTATTCAATGAGTTAAGGGGTATGCGATATTTTCTGAGCCTCTCAGGGTCAACTTTGACCTGTAACTCTTGTTCAAGATAGGTATCACGATTAACCCGTGCAATTTCGGGCAGTGAGAGTAGCTGATTCTCAAGAGCACGCATAAGCGACTGTACCCGCTTACGATCACCTGAGGTCATAAGATGTACCCCTTCATCATAAAAAGCAATATCGATTATCGCTTTTGAACTCGATTTAAACTGCCGTATCCTAGGATTTTCTAGAACCTCATCGGGTAATTTCACATCGAGAACTGCGGTACGAATATCAGCAACAATCTCATTCATATCATCAATATCTTTCTGAAGATAGACATTTACTAATGCTCTACCTGTAGATGCCGTACTCACAATCTCTTCAATACCGTCGAGCCCTCGCAACCCCTCTTCAACAGGATGCACAATAAAATACTCCGTCTCCTCTGCTGTTGCTCCCGGATACGGTATTGAGATAGATACTCGATTAAAAGTAAAATCAGGCATCTCCTCTTTATTGGTATAGTGCCACAAGGCATACCCCGTAATAAGTACTGCAAAGAGCAAAAAATTGCTGAGTATGTGCCGTTTAGCAAAAAATTCAATAAGTGATTTCATAGTGTACAACGCGAATAGTTCATCATAAGATTAACTCTATTTTATCTGTTCTGCACCCTATAAGTGTCTTGAGATAAGCAAATGGTTCAATTTTTTTAACAATGTATAGTGAACCCCCATCAAAGGGTCTTGTTCTTTCGAGGCACCTTTTACTCAAGACTATTTTCAGCAAACCGTTTTATATCTTCGAGATCCTGGCGAAGCGCCTTTTTTGTTGCACCCTTAAACATAAAGCCCATCGTAAACCACATACACTTTGCACCTAATGTTTGAGGAACACCTTCGAACTCCATCGTTAAAATAGTTTGCGATCCATTTGGTGTTAATCGAACTTCAGTACAATACTTACTACCATTGCTTTTTGCTTCAACGGTATAAAAGTTCTCGTTCTCAACCGCTGTGACCCACATCATCTCGGTAGTTTTTTTGCCAAAAAGAGTACGAGTCTCCCTCCATTTAAGCCCCGCCATCGTTCCCGAAACTCCTTCGAGCAGCTCAACAGAATCAATACTTGTCATTACTTGAGGCGATGCATCTATATTGGTAATAAGCTTCCAGATCTCTTCTGAACTTTTTGAAATATCGATTGAGACCGCTATCTTCATATCACCATCCTCTCCTTGTGTTTCACCCAAGACGCACCTTTATTATACCATACTTCTCAAGAGTAACCCACCATCATACTCTGAGCGATCCCAATGCCGTATTCTTTCCAACGATGAAGTCCAATCCTTTGACGCTTGAACAGTGAGCCGGATTATAAACCTCCAACAGTGCACAGAATACTATCTTAACAAGAGCACCTTAAAGCCATTATTCTCTATGAAACAACCAACTATTAATCATGGATGAACCGGACTGGGAAAGGGTTGCAAGCGACATAGAAGAGTGGTTAAAAATCCATTAACGAGAATGTTGATGTAAGCTGTTATGAAGCTTTTTAGCCTATTTAAGCCGTACCCTTGTCAAAATATTTGAGCTTTATTGTTACTTTAAGTGTATATTAAAATTCTGACACAGCATAAGGCACTGCATGAACAACAATTGGGAAGTTTTTGTTCGTACTCTTTTTGTTTCTTTTATACTTCTAACTATACCAATTGAAGCAAAAGAGTGGAAAGGAGGAGAACTTCAATCCAACCAAGAATTTACCTACGGTCAATTTAGTGCTCGTATATACTGCACCATGAATAGTGGTGTCCTCTCTACATTTTTCCTCTTTAATAATGATGGCGTAACCGATCTCTCTAAATGGAATGAAATCGGCCTTGAGGTTCTCGGACAAAACTACGCACTCAACTGGCAATCGAATGTAATATGGCAATATGGCCCGGTGGGTGCACTTAATTTTGCTGAAGAGGTACACACCGCACCCTTTAGCTTTGCAGAAGGGTGGCACACTTTTACCATTGAGTGGACTCCAAATGGGATTCTTTGGTTTGTTGATGGTACCTTTGTCAGATGGTATGGAGCTAACGCCCTCCCCCACCTAAGCGGCCCAATGAAAATAATGTTTAACCTCTGGGCACACGAAAGCATTGATTGGGTTGGTCCCTTCGAAACTCAAAGTCTCCCAGCATATCACTATATTGATTGGGTTGCCTATCACCCCATCAACCCAGACGGGAATGGATTTACCGTAAAACCCACATTTTTTGATGATTTTACATCCTTAGACAATTGGGAACGCTCTACGCACACCTGGGATGGTAATCGAGTCGATTTTGATGCGAGCAATGCAAGTATACTTGATGACGACTTTGCCGTTCTCTCTCTCACCCATGACAGCGCTACTGGAGCCCCCAACTACGCCCCCAATAAACTAATCCCCACTATTCCCTATCATATTAAGTCACTGAACACCGACAGTTGCCTCACGATCCCTCCTGAATATTTTAAAGGATCACCCGTAAAACTCCTCCCCTGTGACCAATCAAAATTACAACAATGGCTTTTTGATTATCGTAACAACGGGTTTCACAGTATTACCAATAGTGCCTCAAAAATGGCCCTCCACATTCGTGACGGCTCTACGAACCATGGCACCGTGATAGAGCAATGGGATGACGTTGATGACAATCAACTCTTTAGAGTGATTTGGTTTGAAAATACTGAATATTATCAAATACATCCCAAAAAAGGGGTTGAGACCGGTGAATGGCCCGTAATTGAAGAGACCTCCGGAGAACTTGCCCTCGCCCAAAACCAAGGACGCGACTCCCAGGTTTTTACTCTCACTCCTGCTATATCTAAAGAGGATGAGCCGCTTCCTATAACTTTCGTTTCACCACCAGCCAAACTCGACTCCATGATTGAGCACTATACTCTTGAGCAAATCAGCTCAGCCATGAATGGTTTTTTATCTAATAGCAGTGTCACTCATACAAGTGATACACACATATCTACCGATACTATCACCGAATCGAGTGGCTCTTACTCACCACCCTATTCATCTAAAATCACGCTATCATCAGCAGTAATCGCCCCTCTTTTTGAAAAAATTAGTGAAAAAGTAACGGTATCAACCCCCAATAGGCAATTCTCTATAGTAATTTCATATCCACAAAAATATGCAACTCAAGGGAATGCACTCCAACTCACTCTCTTCACTATTACAGGATCCGTACTCTACAGAAGTGAATACACACATGGCACCTCAATTCAAGTCCCATACCTCTCTCCTGGAATTTATGGCGTACAGCTCAAGGAACGTATCAATTCTGTTGGCACAAGCTCCAACCCAAGTCTCTTTATTGTACCATAAAATATCACCTGTTATTAAAAAACAAAAGAGGGCTTACGCCCCCTCTCATCACCTCCCCAGATGTCTTGTAGAAAACGGCCCATAAGCTTCCCTAAAAACTAAAAATGACCCCACTACTTAGCACCCATTTCACACATCCTGTTCATTTTTTATGATTATAACAGGTTTTAAACTATCGAATTGGGTATATTAAACCTTACACTAAAATGACAAAACAGAGTATATGCTTTTTCCACCACTAAAAAACTGTTTTTATTTAGTCATTCCCATTCTCATTGGAAATATTCTATGGAGTGATCTTCTCCCTGCCCCCTTTCAGGAAAACTATTTCTGGAAAGATATTCCTTGGGTAGTATCTCTTGGTGAGCACAGTACAAGAATCGTACTTTTGAGTATGCTCCTCTTTATTCCCTTTTCTCTAAAAGCATCATTGGCACGAGCAGGTTTTATGCTCTTTATCTTAGGAACAATACTCTATGGATTTTCCTGGGTCGCCCTCATACACTTCCCTGATAGTTTTTGGAGTAGCCATACCTTTGGTTTTTCAGCCCCTGCTTACACCCCGATACTCTGGCTGAGCGGACTTGGATGCATCAGTATTGCCACCCTAGGGGTCCGGTCTATCCGAACCATGCTTTTTTTAATTTCTAGCTTACTTTTTATTTTTTTTCATCTTACCCACACTCTCACTATCTATTATCGGCTTCCTCCACTTACAGACATCATTTTTTAGGACCTCTTTATAAAAATGATTGATCAAAATGGACGCCAATCTCACATTGACACTTGATTCTCCCTCTATGCAATCCTACATTTTAAACACCTCTTATTGTCTCGAATCATTATGATTCATACTAGATATATACCCGACAAAAGAGAGAGAGCAAACCGGACACACATACCACAGGAAACGTTATGCCAATAAGTGTATACACTATATCCATACTCACCTTTATAATAACCTTATCACAGTGTGTTGTAGAAGAACAGAATCTACCAACAATATCTGCCGTCCCTCCCTCTTCATCTCAAATTATCCTCTCTTCATCCTCAAACGCCTCCGACACATCTGAAATGGACTGGGCTGATTTTTTCGGGTCTTCTTTCGCTCAAAATGACACAACAACTAATAGCACATCAAGTAGCAGCGAACCCCTCATACTCTCTTCAAGCTCAATTTCTATTCCAGCATCATCATCTTCCAGCTTTGATACTATTCCTCATTTTTTAATTGATGTCGCAGACTCTCTATCAAGCCTTGAAACCTCTTTTGATTATATTGGTGGTAAGCTACTTTCAAACAATTTACTTCCCAGCCAAGAAACAAACTTTCAAGGTATATTATCAACATTCTTAAATAATATGTATGGATTAAAAGATCAAATATTAGTCACCCAATCCACTGCTTCATCACTGCAAGATAGTACTAAAATTGATTCTCTTGTGGTTGTAATGGACTCCCTTTCTACTGCACTCACCCCATTACTTCCCGACTCTCTGGATACTGAAAGTACTCCATAGAAACCCCGTCAATACTTTCTAGCCGTTCTCATTTTGAATAAAAAGAGTCAAGGCACCGACGAGCTCCTGAACATCTACCGTTAAGCGATCTCTTCCTATAGAATACCCCTGGGAACCCTTGCTCTCAACTTCAAGTTTAGTCAACGTTTCTGCTAACCGTTGGCCACCTATGTTAATAGTAGCCCCTTTTAAAGAGTGAGCCAATGCCATAACCTGAGCATGCTCTTCATCTTCAATTGCACTACAGAGTAGTTCACTCTCTTCATGAATAGATTTAAGATAGAGACCAATAATATTTTTTGCAAGCCCCATATCATTCATAGTTCTTCGAAGTAACAGTTCATCATTAAAAACTTCATACTGTTCCTCTACGGCTCTCTTTACCCATTTAATTACTTTTTCTCGTACTAAATCTCGTACAATAGGTTTTGAGAGAAAGTCGTTCATCCCCACGGCAAAACACTCCTTTGAACCTGCATGGGCAGTAAGAGCAATAATTGGCACCTCCTTACACTCTTCCCCCGCCTTTCCAGAACGAATAATTCTTGTGGTCTCGATACCATCCATCTCTGGCATTTGCACATCCATAAAAATTATATCAATCGGGTTCTTCTGCAATAATTCAATAGCTTTTTTTCCATTTTCTGCAATCATCACTGAAAGACCAAGCTTATCCATAACCTTAGAAGCGACTCGTTGATTCAGTTTATTATCTTCTACAATCAAAACAAGGCCACTAAGTTTAGCCGCCTCATTCTTTTCATAAGTCGCAATATCTTTCACAGGCTTCTTTGCCTGAGTCGACTCTGAAACATCCGGGAGCCAATTATTTAATTTTTCTTTCAATTCGTATGGGTCAATAGGCTTTGTCAAATAGTCATTCATTCCTGAATCAAAACAGAGGTCCTTATCTTTTTGCATAGCTCCAGCAGTCAGAGCGATAATAGGAATGGCACTATCAATCCCTTCAATACCCTGACGTATTTCTCTTGTCGCCTCTAACCCATCCATAACAGGCATCTGTACATCCATCAACACAAGATCATAACATATAGACTGAAGCGCATCGATAGCCTCTTTGCCATCGGCAACAGCATCAGCTCTCAGCCCAAATTTTTTCAACACATTTGTCGCTACTTGCTGATTAATCATATTGTCATCCGCAACTAAAATTCTTCCCTGCTTGTTGAGTATTACATCACGGGACTCTCGCACTGTATGCCGCGTTGAGAGTGGTGCACCACTCTCTTTTGTCAAGCATTCACTTAAGACTCCCTGAAGTTCTTCTTTATGTACAGGAAGCGTCAGATACCCATCAAATCCTATTTCCTGACACACTCGCGCATCACCTCTATCACCGAGTGCGGTTAACAAAATCAATTTTACCCCATCATATTGACGGTCCTTTCTTAAAAAGGCGCCAAGCATCTCACCATTTTTTTCAGGCAAATGCATATCAATCAATGCAATCGAGTAAGATTCCCTTTTAATATGTGCGGAATGAAGTTTTGCAATAGCATCACTAAAAGAGTCGGCATAATCCAACAAAACACCCGCTGAAGCGAGCTGATCTCCTAAGATTCGTCGTCCATCATTTTCGGGAGACACCACTAAAGTTCGCAATTTTTCAAAGGCAATTTCAGTGAGCACTTTAGGCTTTTGAGGCTCTTCTTGCACTTCGAAAGCGACGGTAAACCAAAATGCAGAACCTTTGCCCAGAGTACTCTCTATTCCCACCTCACCCCCCATCAATATTGAGAGTTGCTTAGAGATTGCGAGCCCAAGACCAGTACCTCCATATTTTCGGGTTGTAGAACTATCTGCCTGAGTAAACTTTTCAAACAAAGTACCCAATTTATCTTGAGCAATACCAAGCCCTGTATCTACCACAGAAAATTTAAGAATCGCCTTGTCACCTTCCCTCGACACCAAAGAAACATGAATAGTCACCGATCCTTGTTCAGTAAACTTAAAGGCATTACCCACAAGATTATTCAACACTTGTCTTACGCGACCAGGATCACCTTGTAACAAGGTTGGCACACCAGCATCAACGAAACATTCATAGCGGAGTTCTTTCTCTGAAGCACGGTAGACCATCATCGAAGAAAAGTCATCGAGTAATCCCTGCAAATCGAAATTGATCAATTCTAAGTCGAGCTTGCCTGCCTCTATTTTTGAGAAATCTAAAATATCATTGATGAGCCCTAAGAGAGACTCAGCACTTGACCTGACAGTCTCTGCAAACCGCCGCTGCTCACTACCTAAATCAGTATCAAGGAGTAGTCCTGTCATCCCAATAACACCATTCATGGGAGTACGAATTTCATGACTCATGTTGGCGAGAAATTCACCTTTTGCAACATTTGCCTCTTCCGCTTTTTTTCTAATTACTTCGAGCTCAGAAATATCAGAATCTACAAGAATAACCTGTTTTACTTCTCCACTCTCTGACAAAATCGGTGTGAGAGTACTATGGCTCCAGAGTTCAATACCATTAGCTGAAGTAAGGGATATTTTAAAATGAATAGGTTTTTTTTCAGTAACACACTCCTCGAGTATCTCATGAGTATGCTCTCCATAAAAACTGCTCATGGTATCTCTATCCATAGCATGCAATTCATTAAGCCCCCAACCATAGAGTCTTTTATACCCTTCATTTATCCATTGAAAGACACCTCTCTCATCACAAATGGCAACACCATTATCAATTTCACGTGCAACAACAGAGAGCATCTCAAGTTCTTTAGTTCTCAAAGCCACTTGCTCCTTGAGCAATATGGTACGTTTTTTAAACCGGTAAAGTCGATAGCGATACAGAGCAACCCCAAAAACAAGCAACAGCACTCCAAAAAACACAATAAAGGGTATTATACTGGTCACATAGGGAATAGAGATAGTTAGATATTGATCTGTATTTGTATCTATCGTTACTATGGTATCTCGGTTAAATACCACGGCATGTTCATTAGATGCTGTATCCCCAATCAAAAGATGCCCTTGAGCCAAACCAACAAAAAAAAGCACCACTGTTATTACAGAGTTGATATAAGAAAATCTAACTGTACGTTTATTAAGTAATGTCACAAAATTCCGTGTAATAATTAAGCAGCTATGATTCTATTATATCACTAAAGCAATTTAGAATCAATTATTACTCTCAAAGATTAGCTTTTAGAATTTTTAGGATCTTTATGCCGGTAATTACCCAGATGGTCGTGAATAATCTCTATGAAATGCTATTTTATAGAGCTCAAACACATGTAAATTAACCCTATTTAGGAGAAACAATGAGAATCATACAACTATTTGTATTAACTACTTTTTTAATTTCAGGATTTATTGGATGTGAAATTACTGTGACAGAACCTGCCCCAACTGTTGGGTCTATCAAATTTGTCAATAAGGTAGAACAAGAACTTGTCGGTGTAAACACTATAAAATATAGCATAAGAAACATCTCTACACTTAATCAAAGTTGGCAAGAAACCATCAGCTTTGGCAGTACCAGCGAAACTAAAGAAGTTTCTGTACATACAGGTACTCTTGTTATTAGTGGAGAAATTAAGAGCTCTGTCGACTCTGAATGGACTGCTGGGACATGGAATATTGACCAAAATATAGTAGCAGGTGAAACTGCAACTATTTTCTTAGAACTTGAGGAAGAGTAATGAAGAAGTACTTAATCGGAGCGCTTTCTGGTTTTCTAATAATGGGACTAATGGGTTTTACCCCTGCGAATAAAAAGAGTAAGAAAAAAAACATGCAATCGCAGATTGATATTTTAAAAGAACAAATGAATCAATTAAACGATCGTGTTACTTCACTTGAGTTAAAGAAGAAATCGAAGAAAAGGAAGGGTGGCTTTAAAAAGCGCTAATTTCCCCAAATAATCGCAGTTATAGGCCCCCACCATTAAAGGTGAGGGCCTTTTTTTATATACCCCTCATCAAAAAACAACTCACTTCTTATCACGCTCAGCAAATTCTCATAATCGTAACAATAAGTTTACACCTATTTTCAGTAAATTTTTCAACATTTGTAGCTTACTTTACAAAAAAGTACCATACATTCACGAAACAATTGAGAGGGCACATTTCAATGAAAACCATACTATCACCTTTGGTGAGAGTATCATTTCTTATGATACTCATAATCACCACTCTTGCCTCTGGGCAAAACCTCATTAAAAATGGGGATTTTACAAACAACACTACAAACTGGAAACTAGGCACCTACGGCTCCAACGCATCTATGAGCGTTACTGCTGGCGAACTCAGAGTTTCAATAATCGATGGGGGCAGCGACATTTGGAGAGTTCAACTTCTTCAAGCCAACATCCCTCAAATACAAGGCAGCACCTATACTTTTAGCTTTGATGCCTACGCAACAGGAACCAAAGAAATTGATGCCCAAATTGAAAAAGATGGAACACCATGGACAAACTACAGTAGTACTGGTGGACAATCAATTTCTACTACTCAGCAAAACTTCTCTTTTACCTATACAGTAACTGCAGAGACTAATCCTTCTGCTCGTATCAGCTTTAATATTGGACTCAATGCACGAGACCTTTTTCTTGATAATATTTCAATTGTCGAAGGCTCATTGGTGGAATACACTCTCACCACTTCAGCAACTGATGGTACTATTTTACCTGCCGGAGGCCTCTATCCTGAAAACACTTCAGTTGAGATGACCGCCGTTGCCGACTATGGATATATTTTTAGTAAATGGCTCATCGGTACTGATGAAATTACAGTGAACCCGACAACAGTAGTCATGGATATGGACCGCCTTGTAACTGCAGAGTTCGCACCACTTACTTCGCACAGCTTTTCTGCTGTCGTTGTAGGCGATGGATCACTCTCATCCTTTCAAGATTCCTACTTTGAAGGTGAAGCAGTAAGCCTTACTGCAACCCCATTACCAGGATCACGTTTTGTCGGATACACTGGCACGCACGAATCAACAGCGTCACAACTTGATCTCACCATAGATCAGGATATCGACCTCGTAGCCACTTTTGAACAAGTACCAACACATCCCGTTACCACATCAATAGTCGGCAGTGGTGAATTTTCACCCGCTGTCCCACCTGTAGTTGAAGAGAATAGCTCTATTACTATTACTGCAAGCCCTATTGGAAACTACGAGTTCACCCACTTTCTCATTGATGGTGCAATTGAAACAAGTAATCCTACTACTATCACTATTAATAATGCGACTGCTATTGTTGCCCATTTTTCAAAAATTACTACTCCACTTCTTATATCACTCAATAAACCAGCCACATCTTCAACAAATGAAGGGAGCAACTACACCGCTTCTAAAACAGTCGATGGCGACGCCACTACTCGCTGGTCGAGTGACTTTAGTGACCCCCAATGGATTACTATTGATCTTGAAGCCCAATACCAGATCAAAAGCATCACTCTTGACTGGGAAACTGCAGCATCAAAAGCCTATGAAATAGAGGTCTCAGATGATAATACTACCTGGACAAGTATCTACTCAACATTGAATGGTAATGGTGGTACCGATAATTTGTCTGTTAATGGTCTCGGCCGCTATATTCGTCTTACCGGGACCTCTCGTACAACAGAATGGGGACACTCACTCTTTGCCTTTGATGTTTATGGACTTCCAGGAGTCACCTATGATCTTACCGTTACTACCGTTGGTAACGGAACGGTCACGCCAAACCAAGGTTCTTTTGTTGAGGGCGAAACTGTTGGGCTTACAGCAACTCCAGCAAGTGGGTCACGCTTTGTTGAATGGACTGGAGACCTTGTGGGCACTAATATTAATACAACCATCATTATGGATGACCACAAAAACATTACAGCCTTATTTGAAGAAATTCCAACATACTTAGTTGAATACTCATCTATTGGAACAGGAAGTGGTTCAATTACCTCTTCAATCTCTGGCCCACTGTTTGAAGAAGGTGCTATTGTTACCTTTACTGCTTCAGCAACAAGTGACTCACGCTTTATACAGTGGAGTGACGGCGTTACAGACCCCATAAAAACTATTACAATCTCCGCACCTCTTACACTGACTGCAGAGTTTATGGCAATCCCAAGGTACACCCTTACCACCAATACCAGTGGTTTAGGTACCGGATCTGTTGAGATCTCTCCTGTACAAAGTGACTACATTGAAGGCGCTCTTGTATCCCTTCACGCCTCAGCAGCTATTGGATCACGATTTGTAGAGTGGCAAGGTGCTCTCACATCTACACAAGTAGATGCGCAATTGACTATGAGCAGCGACAAAGAGGTCACGGCAATCTTTGAGCCAATTCCTACATATACCATCACAACGAGCACTACCGGCTCGGGAACTATCGCCCTTTCACCTGTCGGTGGCATCTATAATGAAGGTGACATCATAACCCTTACTGCTGAACCAACTCATTTTTGGCAACTCGACAGTTGGGGAGGTGCACTTTCTGGGTCTGACCTCACACACACCATCACCATAACAAGTGACCTTGTAGTAAGTGCTGCTTTCAGCGAGATCCCCAATCAAGCTCCTATAGCTGATGCTGGCAGTGATCAATTTGCATACCCTCAAAACCTCATCACATTAGATGGCAGCAACTCCTCTGATCCGGATTTTCGTCCGAACCCCCTATCTTATACTTGGAGTCAGATAAGTGGTCCCACAATTGAGCTCAGCGACATCTCGGCAGTAAACCCAACCTTTACTCCAACGGACATTGCAACATACACCTTTGCCCTTATAGTTTCTGATGGAGACCTCCCATCACCTGCTGATCAAGTGGTTATTACCATTGAAGAAGAAGTTACTGAAGAGCTCATATTTGCAGTAAATGCCGGTGGTTCTCTCTTTACTGATGACAATGGTATTGTGTATGAAGCCGACAACAACTACAGTGGTGGTAAAACGGCATCAACAACAAAGGCGATCTCTGGAACTCAAAATGACAACCTTTACCAAACAGAGCGTTGGGGAGCATCAACCTATGCCATTCCAGCTACTCCTGGTGAATATCGTATTGAGTTTCTCTTTGCCGAAACGTACTGGACCGCATCAAACAAACGAGTTTTTGATATTAGCGCCGAAGGTAACACGGTAATCAACAACCTCGATATTGTTAATGAAGTAGGCACCCTTACTCGCTATGACATCACTGTTGAAGACATTGTTGTTACTGATGGAACGCTCTCTATAGAGTTTCACAACGCATCGGTTGACCAACCAAAAATCAGTGCCTTTCGAGTTTACAAAACTGCTGATATTTTTTATGGCGGATTTTCTGTAGATACTGAGTTTGGATCAGCACCACTTGCCGTGCAATTTACTGACCAATCATCTGATAAGACCATAAGTTGGGCTTGGGATTTTGGTGATGGCACGACTTCAATAGTTCAAAACCCACAACACACTTATAGTGCAAATGGAGTGTTTTCAGTTTCACTCACCATAACAAATGTTCACGGTGAAACGGTTGTTGTTACGAAAAATGACCTTATCGAAATTTCTGATGTTAACCCTTATGAAGCTCAAGCAGATGCACTCATCTCTCAAATGTCTCTTGAAGAAAAAATTGGACAGATGATTCAAGTTGAATACCCTTCTGTCTCACATTCAGAAATAAGAGATTACGGTATTGGGTCAATTCTTGGTGGCGGAAGCTGGGTTCCAGGAAACAACACTGTAACAGACTGGTCAAATACTATTGACGGCGCACAAGACGCTGCTATAAATTCACGACTTGGTATTCCTATGGTTTTTGCTGCCGATATGGTCCATGGCCATGCTAAATTATACGGTGCAACCGTTCTCCCTCACAATATTGGCCTTGGCGCAACGAACAACCCCGAACTTGTCTATGAGATGGGCCGAATCACTAAAGTCGAGGGCCTCGCAGCTGGAGTACCTTGGAACTTTGCCCCTTGTGTTGCCGTTGTACGCGATGAACGCTGGGGACGCACCAATGAAGGCTTTGGAGAAACACCCGATATTAATTCACGAATGGGTGACATGCAGATTCTTGGTATGCAAGGTGATGACGGAAGCTGGGAAATAGATATGGCACCATCTATTAAGCATTATCTTGGAGATGGTGGAACAGCATGGGGAAGCTCTGAAAGCGGCCGTATCAACCCGGGTGTTGCTTATCTCAATGATGCGGAAATCCGCTCTATTCACCTCCCTCCCTATGAGTCTGCAGTAGACCTCGACGTTGCATCAGTAATGATCAGTTATTCGAGCTGGCACAACACCGAAACTGGTGTTGAACGCCCAACACACCTTGATGGTTATCTTATTAATGATATATTAAAAGGTGAGCTTGGCTTTAAAGGAGTGGTACTCTCTGACTGGGATGGTATTTCTCGTGCAGGTGATGGCTATACCGCTTGGACAGTTGCTGATGGCATTAATGCTGGTATCGACATGGTAATGGTGCCTTCTGCCTGGAAAACATTCAGAAGTGCACTCATACAAGCCCACAGCAATGGCTGGGTCTCTATGAGCAGAATTAATGATGCTGTAAAACGCATACTCATGATGAAATATCGCTTAGGCCTTTTTGAAAATCCATGGGTTAAACGTGAACTTCACTCTCAAGTAGGCAACTCAGCACATAGAGATCTCGCTCGTCAAGCAGTACGTGAGTCTCTGGTACTCCTTAAGAATGAAAACAATGCTCTCCCTATCAGTAAAAACGAAAAAGTTGTGGTTGTAGGCCCATGGGCAAGTAGAATTGGTGCTCAAAGTGGTGGATGGACAATAGATTGGCAAGGTGATATTGATCACAACATAATCGGTACTTCGATCTATGACGGAATCAATCAACTGGGTAACAATGTATGGTACGATGAATATGGTAACAACCTTGCCGATGCAGACGTTGTTGTTGTTGTTGTTGGAGAGTCTCCGTATGCAGAGAGCCAAGGTGATCACACTGATGGAAGCTCATCAGTGTATCTCTCACAAAACCCCCACGCTGATCTCGTTGGTAAAGTTGCAAACTCAGGTAAAAAAGTTGTTACGGTTCTCCTCTCAGGCCGCCCTATGATCATCAATCCTGAATATAATGCATCCGATGCTTTTGTAGCCGCCTGGCTTCCTGGATCAGAAGGACTTGGCGTTGCCGAGGTGCTCTTTGGAGACTACAACTTTTCTGGTACTCTTCCTCATAGCTGGCCAGAAAGCTATAGCCAGATACCTATTAATCTTGGCGATGGACAAACTCCTAAGTTTATTTACGGATACGGCCTCACTTACTAGATAGCGTTATCCAAAATATTTTTAAGGCTCCCTATCATAAAGGGAGCCTTTTTTGTATCCCCTCTTTTATACAACCATACAGACGCCATACGTAAACTTCTATTTACATTGAGCTCTTTTTACGCAACCACTCTGATTCGAGTATATATTATACCCAGCACACTCTGCTCTATATTGGGGAATATATGGTTCAAAAAAAACTTTTATCCTACGAGAAGCACTACTTACTCCGAGAACTTCTTAAAAAGAAAGTGAAAATACTTTTTACTCTTTCTCTGTTTAGTATGCTCACTATTGCCCTTACTTTTTTCATCGCCCATGACTACAGTGACAAAACATTCTCCCTTCTGGGTTTCGCAGGTATCGGGTTTTTAATCACCCTACTTGCCCTTACCTATTATACAGGTAAAAGCCTGTTTCACACAAAAATTACCGCATTTAACCTTCTCGATACTGAAGGCACTATTGAACACACCTGTATTATCGATGCTAAGCAGTCTTATTATTACTATTACAATGGCCATAGACTCAGAGTTCCCAAACAGTGGGAAGGGAGACTACACAAGGCTCATATTGCAAAAGAAAAACGTCGATTCAGAATAGCACAATCACCATGTAAATCTCAAGATCATTATCTGCTCAAAGTATATGATAGTGAATGGTGTGTGAGTAATAACTCTTGTACAGCCTGATTAGGCAAATATCATTCAGGAAAGCGCATCCAAGTAAGAAGCAGGAAAAATATCAAATATAGATTAGAGATACGCTTCCCTGAAGTGATATATATAATCTAAGTCGTTATACCACGATCTTCCATACTCTTATTTCAAACTCACCTATTTGTGCTCACAACTTGTGAGCACTCCATACTCATGTATAAAAGCCTTTGTAATTGTTGCTCTCAGATTATGCGTAACACCAAAAGGGGCAGGTCATTGGAAACACCATTAATTATTCCAATACTCCTACAAAGATACAGCATCTCTCAACACCAGAAATGCACTAGAAAACAATGATTATGGCGCCCTTAAAAAGAGCTACCATACACTGATTATATGATGGTGAAAAAGGTATATACCCTTATTGAGTTATTCCAAAAAATGCGCGTTTAAGAAGTTCACTCTGAGGGTTTCGAATATAAGCGGCATATATTCCAGGCTCTAATCCAGATACCGAATGTCGCACCACAACCCCTTTCATTTTATTGGGGAAGTATTGTGCGTAGATCTGTTTACCAGCCATAGTATAGATTATCAGTTCTACAGCTCCTGAATGTTGCTGTAAAAAATCGATCTCAACTTTTCCAGCCTCAGTCTCTGCAATAGTACCAACAATGAGAAGTGATTGAGCTCCCTGTTCACGGTCAGTTGCTCCATCCGAGAAGAGTTGACCCAAATAAGGCATACTCTGTGTTGCAAATATATTAATTGTGAAAAACGCAGTACATGCCACTAATATACCCCCAACAAGTACCCCAATACTTAGATGACTTTGTTGAATTGACTCGTTCATATCGCCCCCCAGCGCAAAATAGTCGTTTCGATCTACTGGATCCCTAAACCCCATACACCGACACACTCAATATACGTACTCAAGACACTAAGGTCACGTAAACTACAGTTTACATAAAGGATATAGCCCTTTATTTACAGGAGTTTACAATAAAATACCAAAAAAAGTAAACCTCAGTCACTCAACACGTGTACTATATACACTATATGGCTTGATAAAAAAAGAGGAGCATAAGCTCCTCTTATAAATTTAATCCCTGAATTAACTATTAATAAGAGAGTCCATCATCTAACTCATATAATGGAACTTGATTATCACCTTTATTAATAGGTATTTGATCTACAGTTTTTGGCCACGTTTGTGGAAGTGTACCGGTTGGGTTATATTCACCAAAAAGTACATCAGCTACGCCACCGCCTTCCGAGCCTGGTAACCATGCCACCATGAAGGCCGAAGCTTGCTCTATTTGTTCAGTTACAACCAATGGTCTGCCAGTAACGAGAACCATAACAACAGGGACCCCTGCTTCAGCATATCTTTTCATAAGCATAAGCTGATCACCTGGATCAATCTGACTACTATTATCATGGTCGAAATCAAATTTATTTAATACTAAATCGGCAGCAGCTCTATCACCCACTCCCTCAGCATAGGGTTGTTCGCCAACAAATATTACAGCAATATCAGCATCAGTTTGAAAGTTATCCCCTGTTTCATCAAATACTACCTCACTTGAATGCTCTTTCATCCCATCAAGAATAGTTGTTGCACCAGCATAGTTTACATTGTCTGCTTTAGGCCCTTGCCACTCTAATGTCCAGCCACCAGATTGGAGAGCTGCATTATTTGCATGAGAACCACCCACAACTATTTTTTGACCAGATTTTGATAAAGGAAGTACATCTTCATTTTTAAGAAGCACCATTGATTCCCTCACTGCCTGGCGTGCTATTTCACGGTGCGTCACAGAACCAATAACTGAAGACGCATTCTCTTCTGCACGAGGGTCATTAAAAAGACCTACCTTCCATTTTACCCAAAGTTGTCGGAATAAGGCATCATCGATCCGCTCTTCCGACACCGCCCCCTCTTGAATTGCCTTAAGCACATCATCATAGAGTGCAGACCCACCATTTGAAGAGAACACGTCAAAAGGAGCCATTAACACATCAAGACCAGCATTAAGTCCTTTTACAACAGCATTGTAACGGTCTGCTTCAATAAGCCACATACCATTCCAATCCGAGACAAGGACACCTTTAAATCCAAGTTCATCTTTAAGCACATCAGTCAGCCAATATTTACTTCCATGAAGTTTCTCACCCTGGATAGTGTTGTAAGCAGCCATAATCGAAAGAGCACCCGCATCAATTGACGCTTTATAAGGGGGAAGGTGAATCGCTTTAACCACGTCAGGATCGAGAGCAACATCACCACGGTCAATTGGGTATTGAGTATCATCAGGAGCAACCCCTTTAGCCCACCCAGTAGTTCCACCATCTGCAACAAAATGTTTACACGTCGCTGCAATTTTACCTGATTTTTGCATACCTCTTACATAAGCTGCCGCGAGAGGAGCGACAATTTCAGGAGTTTCACCAAAAGATTCATACATACGTCCCCAACGCTCATCACGTGAAACCGCAACGGTTGGCGAGAGGTTCCAACGAATACCGGTCGCTGCAAGCTCAGTTGAGATTACTTCAGCAACACGCTCTACCAGTGCAGCATTACGCGTTGCACCCATGCCAATATTGTGAGGAAAAATTACCGCATTGGGCATATAATTATGGCCATGAACCGCGTCTGCAGAGTGCATTGGCGGGATACCACCATTATCAATAACACCCTGTTGATAATTATTGTAATTAGTTATGAATGTTGAAACATTACGGTCATTATCAAGATAACTTCCTAAACCTTTTCCTACCCAATCACTTGCAGTCTCAGCTTTCCAACCTGCCATACAGATTTGAGCAGCCTTCTGTTCATCAGTCAGTTTTCCAATAAGGGTACGGATATCTTCTTCAGACTCTATTTTAATTTCTTTCAATACAGACGGGCAACTTAATAGCGGCTCACCATCAAGTACAACAAGACTAATATCAGCAACAGTTAACGCTTCATCACCAGCAGTAATAGAGAGATTATCCGTTTCACTTCCATTGACTTCACCTTCTTCAAACGGAAATTTAACAAACAGACGCTGCCACTCTACTGTTACATCAAGAGCAGTCGTTGCACTCTTTGAACCTGCATGAATTGTGATTTCTACATTTTCTGAAGCGCCACCTTTTATCCAGAGGCGGATACCACTCAATCGACATATAGGGCGGTTGCCTTCATCATTAAGTTTAAACTCAAGGGTCTTGCCACCATCAACCGAGACTCCCTCGGTAATTTCTTCTGTAGGCAATGCATCGGTAACAGTTTCTGATGCCCCTTTAATTGCATCACTTGTTTTTGAAATAGGAACTCCCGCTTTATTGAGCACAGAGTACTCTTCAAGAGCTGCTACTTCGCTGAAAGGAGTTGTATCATCAGAACTCGACATAATCTCAGCTGAGCTTTCATCAACTGATAAATTATCATCATCACTTGATCCACTCTCATTCGATGATTCATTAGAAGAATCACCGGTATCACTAGAATTAGCACTTTCACTAGAACCATCTACCGCGCCTGAGCTCGACTCTCCAGCAGAAATATTGGATTCACTTGAAGTCCCCTCTTCAGAAGATTCAGTCGCACTACTCTCCTCAGTATTTGTAGGGTTCTCTTTGGAGCAAGCCCCCAAAAAAAGCATTATTATTAAAAGTGGCAGAATATGCCGTACGTTTAAACGTTTCATTGTAATCTCCTCGTTATTGTAAGCCTGCCTGAGGGTGTGACTCTCTATAGCAGATGACCGTGTTCAGTAAGGAGTTTTTCTCTGATGTAGTCCCCAAACCACTCATTCCCCCCACACTGATGCTGTGTAGCCCATATAATGTATAATTAGTCACATGAATAACAATGTAAAGTCAACTTTACACACTCTTCCTCATGGACACCTCTGTCCCCAAGCTTACAATTGGTAATATTGATTGCTGTGTACTATGGAATATACCTATTTACATCATTTATTGGATAGACTTCCTCCATATCACCTTCCTAAAAGAGACATAATGCATCATTTTTGAATAAATAACCCTTCAAGATTTTGATATCTACTTTTCCCACTGTTTGGAAAGCCATATTGAACTATATTTTGTCTACTTATTTAACCCAATCAACCAGAAGTGGCCCTATGAGAAAATTGCTTACCTCTCCTATCGCACTCCTTTTCATTGTACTTATCGGCTTTGGTATATTTTACTTTGGCATAAGTTACTTTGCAGTCCAGCACTCATCGCATATGAGTCCTGACGGCAACTACACCATTGAGATCTACCAATACCCAGTTGTTGGTGCTTTTTTTGGTAATATCAATGATGGGCCAGGATACCTTATTTTTAAGGACAACTCTACAAACAGTAATGAAAGAAGGCCCATAGGGCTCATTTCCATTACAGACTCTGTTGTTTGGAGCTTCGACTCGGTCAACCTGGGAATGGATTTATCCTTCCCCCTCAACGACACCTATCCTATTCAGCCGGGTCATCTTGAATCATATTCTAAACAGTACTTAGAGCCCGCCCTCGAAAGCGGCAATGTTGATCGTGTTATAAAGGTTTTGAAAAAAGGATGTAACATTCAGGGGTACGGACCTTTTGCTCATGCAGTCTCTAAAAAAGACACCGCAATGCTCAACCTCCTTCTAGAACAACCAGGCTACTTGGATTTATTAAACTCTCTCCCTCAAAACGCACTCAACGACACAACAGTACTGGGTGATGTTTCTTTAGTTGAATTTCTGATTGAAAAAGGGCTCAATACCAATTTCAAAAAACGCGGTGGTGAATCCCCACTTATTGCAGCTATGCTTGGTCACCACAGTAAAACCATTATTATGTTTCTCAAGCGTAAGCTCAACAGCAGCTGCTATACGGGAAGATCACGTGCACTCTTTGAAGAAACTGAGAAATGGTACCAACGCCTTATACAACGTATGCTCAAACGAAATGACATTCGCTGTTGGGCTTTTGAAAAGAAAACCTAAGAGTCATAGTAAAAAAATCACAAAAAAGGCATCACCTAATATCTATAGGTGATGCCTTTTTTGTACTTACAATTAATTCCGTGGGCTTTATATACCCACTACCAAGAGTACATTACTGTACACACTCAAGAATATTGCAGAAGTTCCCATTAATCGTTGCCGCACCATACCATGCGAGGAATTGATCAAAATAAAGTTCATTATGGGCCTGATCTTCATCGCGCCCAGAGTCATCAACAGTTTTACCCCATGTATCAGACCCGTCTTCATAAAACTCAGTGAGCTCGCGACTAAATGCTTCTGTAGCCACCATATCGCCTGTACCATACGCTGCAGTTGCCCACATCCCTATTGTCAAGTGACTATGCTCTCTTCTCCACCGTGAGAAACCTTGGTGTTCCCATCTGTCCCCTTCCGGTACCAATGAACCATCCATTTGGAAAAAATCAGAGGCATCTGCAGGATAATTTACATCCCCTTGATCGCCTTTTGTTTTAATAAATGCCATAGCATTATTAAGAAAGTTAATTGCCCGTTCTTCTCCAAACCATATGGCGTCATTTGCCACACGCCAATAAATCCTAATAGCATCCTTAAACATTGCCTGGCCATTTAAATATGCATTATACCCCGGACCACTTGGCAGAGTATTACCCCAGGCGTCTGTCCAATCAGGAAGTAACCCTTTGGCGTACCCTGGATTAGATTCAATAATATCATAACATCTATTTGCCACTGCATACCAGTGATTATCACCTGTAGTCTGAGCAAAAATACGATAAAATGCAGGGGTACAATACCCAGGATTCAGGGCCGAGGGCCCACCAAACTCATTACCAGGTTTAAGGACATCGCCATCGAGAAAGTTATGACGCAGTGACCCAATAATTTCATGAGCATCCTGAAGATATGCTTTTCCTGGTGTCTCTTGCCAGACACCTTTCTTTACCAAATGATCTGCAAATACAAGCATAAGAGCGATATCTTGATCTGCATCAGTTGCTCCATTTGAACCGGCAACATTTCCATCTTGCCACAAGCGCCAATTAAACGCTACGCCATTCCACATTTTAATACGTGCGGCTTCATATATTTTGTTAAAATACTCTTGGTCGTTGCTATACAACGCCATGATCATCCCGTATCCCTGACCCTCAGATACCGCATCTCCAGGTGTTTCTGACTTGGGCCTGTGAAGAAGCCCAAAAGGGTATGGATCAACATTTCTTTTTTTCATCCCTTCCCACGTTTTATTAAGAATAGGAGTCCAATCCTTTTCTACACGGACATCTGGTATAGTCTGAGCGATAGGATAAGCAATAGACTCTACTTTTTCTGATGATGAAATTGCTACAGAAGATGAAACCTCTTCTACAGAACTCTCAACCGTTGATATATTAGAAGATTCAATACCTGTAGTAGAGCTCCCATTCTGCTCTGATTCAGAAGAAGAAAGTCCGCTTTCAAAAGAGTTATTACTTTGATTCGTTGAAGAATATCTCTCAGAACTTTCACCACCAAGAGGAGGGCCTAATAAGGTATCACTCTCGTAACTATCCATTTGATAGCTCGACAGGTTACTACTCTGGCCGTTACCCAATTCATCTTCTAATCCTGTTGGGTCACTAGAGCACCCCATTATTGCCGATACAACCAGAAGGAAAGACAATCCCTCTATTGCGACACCTTTTGTAATTCTCGCTCTCATTACGCTATATTTTTTCATTATTGTCCCAGTTTTTTCACTACATCAGTAGTGTCAGTTATTTGTCTGCCCAGATTTATTAATATGTAGTCAACTCTAAACTATACTCAACACCCCCAATAAGTATGTAAATTTTACATTTACTTGAAACCCTTGTTAATAAAAATTGCCACTGATTGATCTCGACACAAAGAATGAGGTATTTTTAATGAATATGAGTTTTAAACGCCACTTTACTGAGCTGAAAAAACTCATTGAGCCGTTCTCTCTGTTTCAAATTCAGGGGATCTATAGTAAAAAGCTTCACAGTATGATCATACATTACAATACGTAAGGTATTATGATGTCTTCTCCCCGCAATCACACTCACTTCTTTCACATTTTGAGGCTCTAACTTAATAGGTCTCAGGAATGGAATTTCAGTTTGAATCACTATTTTTTGGTCTTTAAATATCACTGTATGTAGAGATGACAAAAACGACCACAACAGTGGCGTCCCCAAAGCAACAATCAAAATACTAATGCCAATAGAAGATATGATAAACTCCATTTTCCACCGGTAAATGATAAAAGTACCTAAAAGAATTAAAGCATAGACAAGAATAGATCGAACACTTTTTAAGCTATATAACGAAACAACCATATTTACTCCTTCGTAAAAAGAGGCTTCAAAATGCCTATGAAATTAAAAGCTCCTCATAGTTTACCATTTTGCGTTCTCAAACGCCACTAAAGAGCAACCCACCACACTACGCTTACTAAAAAAGCTAAACTTATCGACGATTGAACACTAAGTCAATACGCAAAAAATCCATTCATATAACAGAAATAGTGTAAAAGCCGTTAATATTCGGTAAAAACTTGTTTACTATCCAAACCCAAACAGGTTTCACTTGCTACGTTTACTTTTGAAGACTTCAACTCGTGGGGGCGAGACTATGACTCCTTCTTTTATTTTTACACAATCAATTATTCTCATTCTCATTTTAACTTCTTATTCACATGCACTATTCATAAAAAGTACTGCACACATTAAAGATGTCTCATCAGGAAAGGTTTTTGCAGAACTCTATGACAGCACCTACATTACCCAAGGGATTAGTGTTCGTAAAAAACAACCATACATTGAGACAAAAGCAAACCTATTAGAAAACAATATTGACCAAGACTTTTTGTTCTGCAATGAAGGTGATGTCACGACATGCCATTATCAACTTCTTGATACCATTGCCTTAATGAGTATAGAAGGTGATACCATCGGAAAAATATGGAATCCCTTTGGCGCCAAACGCCACTTCCCTTCAATCATGGATTTAAGAGATGATGGTCTCGGCCTTCAAGTGAATATTAAAGGTGTGATTAATTCGAGTAAGGTGTATGATCTCAAACCTTGGAACAGTGTAATAGAATCCGTTGCCGCTGACAGCTTGTTTAATCAAACCTACTACACGATATCTGGTAAAATGAAGAAAATAAAAACCGAATTTAAAGATGAGTTTTTCGAAGACTTTCAGTCAGTCTCAACCTATGACCGCTCTCTACCTACACCAAAACCCACAATTCAATATTTTTTTGACACAGATACTCTCAAAGCAATCTGGATTGACAGTGAGCTCCAATCCAACAACAAAGTAAAGTTTCAGAATAAATGGCTCTACTTTGATCCATCAATTCAAAGTAAAGTAAATAGTGTCAAAGAGATGATCTGTGGATCAATGATTAAAAAAAGTGGAAACATATTTCAATTTAATCAAGCTTTGGATAGGTGTAAGTAAAAGGCACTCGAATTAAGTAACCATAAGGCCCTTATGGTTACTTAATTCCTAAAATTTCTCTCACCAATGCAACAAGAGCATCCGAACCGACCGCTACATCAATCGTCGCTTCGAGCTCAATGAGATACCAATGCGTTATCCAATCGAGCCGATCACCTGGCTCCAGTGACACATATGCCCCTTGATACTCTACTTCAATAAAAGAGTCACTGACAAAGAGCTCTACTTCTGTTTCACCCGGAGCAAATGAGTCTACGGGTATATCCGGGAATGTTTGGATATAGAGAAACCCTTTATTCGTATGAGCCAACCACCCCTCTTTTCCATCTTCAAATGCCTTCAGTTCAAACTGCACTGTATGATGCATCCAACTAATATCCTTAATGGTATCGAGTGGTAAATCTGAGAAATATGGGGCAGATACATCGCTCGCTTCTCCTGTAGGAAAAAAAGTTATCCCCCCTTCTTCACACCGACTATTAGCCCATGGTGCCACTTTTTGTGTAATCGCACTCGTATTAAGTATTGAATACGTGATCTCGACCCTTTGCTTCGTCTCATTCACAACATACTTTTTTTCGACAGTCATACCTGTCAAATTATCGACCTCACTTGTCAATACTAATTCAGAATCATCACCCAACAACTCAACCTGATATGGTTTATTATCAATTTCGGGAGAAGGTGGCCATGTATTAGGCCAGTCTTTTTGTGGGCTCAACCAAAAAATAGCCCCTTGCGAAGGCTCATCAAACACTAAAATATCAGTGTCATTTCTCGTAAAAGAGGTAACTCTTCCTCCATTGGATACATCAATCTCTATACCCATACCACCACTTTCGGTAGTATACTTCGATCCAGAAGCATTCCAAGAGGTCAACACAACAGCAATCGAAGAGCTCACTTTATCATCACTGGATAGCTCAAGTGATGACGTTTCAGATAGTATATTAGATGATTCAAGAGGAGCACTCCCTTCATCGCTCTCACTACTCGGCATACTACTTGATTCAACGTCCGAAACAGAACTACTTGTGGCTTCAGAGCTTAGCTCATGAGAAGAACTTACCTGTTCATCTCCCCTTTCAGAGGAGTGCCCCCCAACCTCTTCACTACTCACGCCCTCAATTGATGAACTCGAATCTTTTAACGATGTTGCATTTTCACTACACCCAAACATCAATAGAATACATACTGCAATGGCTATGCGTGCACCAATCATTCCACTCATACAAACCACCCTATTTCTTTAACTCTTGATAGACACGCACCCAATCAACATACATTAATGAAGGAAATGGTGTAGTCGCATCAGGGCGACCAGCCCACGTTCCACCTACAGCAATATTTAAGAGTATATAAAATTCCTTATGAAACTCTTCCATTCCTTTTTTTTCTATGTCTACTTTGCAATACTCTTTCCCATCAATCAGCCAGTGCATCTCTTTTTCAGTCCACACAAGCTCAAAAAGATGAAACTGTTGAGCAAAAATCCCTGATTTTAATTTGTACGATTTCGCGCCCATCATTGTATGCCCCTCTGAGTCATAATGAATGTTAGCCTCTACTACACCATCATCACGAAAACCATAGAGCTCAAAAATGTCAATCTCCCCGGATTTTGGCCAGGGAGTATCACCACCAATTTCGTCAATATTAGCTCCGAGCATCCAAAATGCCGGCCAAATGCCCATGCCGTGTGGGAGCTGAATACGTGCAGCTATTTTCCCATACTTCCACGACTGTTTACCGCCAGTATGAAGCCGAGCCGAAGTATACTGCTTATCAGCATGAACTGTTCCAGTATGGATCGCCTTCAATACCAGGTAGCCATTTTCTACATATGAATTTTTAGGACTATCTACATAGGCCTGCCATTCATCGTTATAAGGGTCTGGCAACTTTTGTCGAGTCCAATTTTTCTCATTCAGAGCCGTACCATTGAACTCATCACTCCAGGCGAGCTTCCACTTCGGGCCGGGGGTATAGGTATCACTATTTGTTGCAGGGTAGATAATCTTGGAACTGTTCGCAGCATAACGAATTGCAGCCCTACTTGGCTGAGCATCTGTTTTTGACCACCCTAAGCTCACACATACCGTAAGAAGAAGTCCTATCTGTATCCCGTAATTCATGGCATCCCTAATCTGTTATAATAGAGAAAAGGTATATTTATATGATCCAAAAAGCAAATGGCCCCACTCATATCCAATAAACCAATTTCCCCTCAGGCAAATAGCACACTCCACTAAATAAATTTTATATTTTGCGTAGGGAGAACTATGCCACTTAATAAAACCGTTATAAAACTCAGAAAATCCACACTGGTATTATCAGTTTTGATTTTCATTTCAATACTATTTCGCATTGTTGAAGTTTTTAACTCCCCCATAACACCTCCAGAATCTCCCACCGAAAAACACACCTACATCAATGCATACATATGCACAAATATTGTACAACAGCAACCGGTAGATATACGTAAATCTTTTTTCGAGTTTGAGCGTCGCATCTTTTTTTATACAAAAAGCGATACCACAATTCCAGTATCAAACCACACATGGTACAATGGCAATACTATTGTTAAAACTCACACCTGCCCCCACACAGCGACACTCTGTATTTCTTCCATTGGGAGAAACGAACTCTTGAAAGGTAATTGGAGTGTTGATTTCTTTACACAACGTACTCTACTCCATTCGCGTCAATTTACTGTTTCTAAAAAACCACTATTATAGATGCAAACCCTCGCGGCATTCTTTTTCTGCTTGTTAACAAGTATAGCCGCTGTTGCTCAAACACCCATTGCCCACACAGACACCCTACAACTCTTTTCACGCACCATCGCGGCCACACCGCGTGTCATTGAAAACCACATCATTGATACCACGCAAACATCCTCTTTCTATCACCAACCAGCACTCTCTGAGTCCCCCCTTACCGTATCGGGTTACAAGACACTCTCTATTACCAATGGCACAAGTTCTGCACTCCTCTTTGAACAAGAAATGGACTTACTTATTCACGGAGAATTGACTTCTGGAGTCTATCTTGAGTCGAAATTACATGACCGTAATATGCCTACGGGCGCCCAAGGCAACACTCAAAGTCTCAATGACATAGATAGACTGTACCTCAAACTGAATGGAGAGCACTTCTCTGCAATACTTGGAGATATTCAAATCAGCCATACAATGCAAGAATACACAGCATTGTCTCAACTCAGTCGAGGAGCTGACCTCCAATTTTATTCTTCTCTCTATAATGGACACATAAGCTATGGCAACAAATCTACTACCCACCATACCACACTCCTCCAGGGAACCGATGATCTACAGTCACAATTTCAGCTCTATTCTAAAGAGGGAGGTTTTGTATCTCTTGTTCTTGGCTCAGAAAGTGTTTGGATAAATGGCAACGCAATGAGCTCCCCAACAGACTACACCATTGAGTATGGTACAGGGGTCATCCTTTTTTCATCGAAACACCTAATCTCTTCTAAAGACTTTATAACCATATCCTATGAATACACTCTCCCAGAACTCCAATCCCAAACCTTCGCACTGAGTAATTCAGCTACCTTTTCAAGTATATCACTTACAGCTGGCGTTATCTACTCTGGCAATGACAAAGACCAACCCAATGGCACCCCACTCACCACTTCTCAAAAAGAACTTCTTTCAACTGATACTTTTTCTGACTCCATCACCGCACCTCAGAGTCACCTTGTCACCGGAGTTACTGCCGATGCAACACTAAAAAACAGATGGTATTTCCACAATGAAGTTTCATTTTCTGAACAAGACAGCAATAGCATTACTCCTCATTCTAAAAAAAGAGGGTGGCTCTACTCGCTCCTCTATACCTCTGACAGCAATAGTCACAAACCAAAGCTCCCTATTCGAGCTACCTATACAGGCTTTTATAAAGACCATACCTACCAAACATTTGTCGAGCTCTTCGAAGAGCAGCAGTTCAAAAACATGTGGGGGTTTTCAACACCCAGGAGCGCATTTAAAAGTGACCACCTATCCTTAGAGTGGCACCCATCTACCCACACTCATGTCAGCACTTCATGGGCATATGCTAACGCAAGCACTCCACAACAAAAAAGTACATCCATCAATAGTGAGAGATACAGTGCCTCCCTGAATCATCAGTCACGAAGTGCTACACTGACATCAGAAATTATCCATACCATGATTCATGGAACGGCCCTCACTCCTGAATACTCCCTCTTTAAAAAAGTACAACAACTCTCACGAACATCGCACACTTTTTCGGCACAACTCCTCCCCTGGCAAGTCGCCCCCTTTGTTGAGTCCCGTATGGCATACTACACCACCCCATCATCCAATCGACTGTTTACATCTACTGTCTCTACTGGGGTACACTACAACAAACCATCTCTTGAGTTAACCACCAAAGTAACCCACCACCAAATCCGCACCACACTTCCTCCAACAAGCCATCTTACGGACTCGACTCAAGCCCTTGAGTTTTCTCAATCCCTTACCATAACCCCCACAGCATGGTGGAACAGTAGCGGCTCCCTCAGCATGAGAAAATACGCCACTCGAACTCTTGGCAATGGTATATTCTGGAGTACTTTAAGTGAACACTCCCTCTCAACACCTCATAATCTACTGACCTCACAACTCTCCTATTCTCTAGAAAATGGTACTAATCAGAGCTGGATCCCCTATTATGAAAAAGTGCCTGAGGGTACTGGGACCATACAATACGACTCCACCACAAAAGAGTATGTTGAAGGAGTGGATGGAGGTGACTACATATATAGAGGAGACATTCGGGATACCCTCTCCTCTGGATCGACCCGCTACTCCCTATCCACATCTCTCTCAGTAATCCTTAATCCAGGTGTCCTTATCAGCCATGGACTCTTACACGACATTACTCTCTCAGGCTTGTATCGCTGGAGTCAGCAGGATAGTAGCACTCAAAATTTCTACCCACATTTTAACCCTGAGCCACTGATTCAATCAGGTCTTGATGGTGAACAGCTTTTTGAAAGCACCCTACAATGGACGCATCCTCAGCACACAGCACACTGGGCTTATACCTACACCAACCACCACACCACTGAGACCAACACCCTCAGCCCAACCCCCTCGTCACTTCCCAACTCACTCTCTGCAACCCTAACCTCTCATACTCTCAAAGGCTGGGGTGCTATTATCAGCAAACTCTGGCTCTATCCTTTTATGCAATTCAGTAATCGAAGTCGTCTTGACCATAGCACCCTCACCCCAACACCACTCTATTCATTCGATCGCGAAGATTATAAAGGCGAATTTCAATACCGATACTCTCAATCCATCACACCACTCATAGGGTTTCACTACGCACAGACCATCGGGACCTATCAATCCTTTGAGACAATTACCGACATGTACACCCTTATATACAACTTAACCATTCAACCGCAAAAAGATATCACCATCGAAGCTGGTGGCTCATCAATAAATACAGTGAGCACCACACAAACAAAACAAATCGCCCATTGGAGTGATAATTTTGCCCCAGGCTGGACCCACCGACTTAATGCCCAAGTCTCAATCAATCTCGAAGAGTTCCTCACCCTGAGTTTCAACTACCTCTATCGCATTGAACCTGGTAAAGATTTCCAATCACTCAACGCACAAGCACGAGCTTATTTCTAATGCACTATTCTCTCTCTCTCATACTGTGCCTCTGCCCCCTTCTTTTTGGAGGCACCATTACGATTACTCCCCGTACCCCCGCTCTCGACTCCATTAAAAACTCATATACTACCCCCTACTCACCAGCACGAGACACCTTACTCGCTCACGAATACATCACCCATCTAAGTAACACCGGATACCCTTTCGCCACAGTACAGAGCTACCACAAAAACGATACAAGCTTTTTTGCAATCCAACTCAATGCACTCTATTTTTGGGGAGCTCTGATAAACCGAGACAGCAGTAGAAGTAGTGATTCGCTTATCAACCGGTTCGCCGACGTACCAGTGGGCACCCCTTATTCAGAAAAAGAGCTCACCGAAATTACGCAGGCAATAGAAAGAAGTCCCTTCTTTACTTTACAACCCCAACAACCATCCGAAGAGATTGCACAACATTCCAATCGCAATATTCTATACCCAACTCCAGCAGTTCGTGATGCCCCCGTAAATCGATTGGAACTTCTTTTTGGATATAGCAACAATAATTCTCCCATAGCTGGCTCAATATATGGTGATTTTTTCAACATACTCGGCACCCTCCGCTCTTTACAACTTTATTATGCCGCCACAGGGGGGGCAACAGATATTTCGGTAGAGTATACGGAACCTTGGCTCTTTGATACCCCTCTTGCATTAACCCTCAGTGGCTTACTTAGAGAAGAAGATGCACTCCATCAACGAGCACAATTTTCAATAGGAGTATCACTCCCCCTCTCTAGAAAAAATACTATTGGCCTCTCCTTTGGCGCACAGACTATCACTGATTCTCTCACAACAACAAACCGATACCTTACGTCACTCTCCCTCACCCATGATTCTCGCGATCGTTATCAGCTGCCTCGCTCAGGATTGTACTGGTCAACCCACAGTACTTTTTCAAAAGGGCCCCACCAAGACTCTCTCTCTGGAGACCAATTTACACTGGCAACCACAGTCAAAGTCTACTATGCCCTTACTCAAAAAATAGTGATTCAATCCTCACTTTACAGTGGTGTTCTCTTAAGTGCCGCCCCAATCCTCCCCATTGAGAGCTATCAATTAGGAGGTCACCCTGGTTCACGTGGCTATCGAAATAGAGCATTTTATGCCCAAAGCTATTTAGGAACCCCACTTGAAATCCAGTTGCAATTAAGTCGATCAAATGCGCTCTATCTCTTTACCGACCCATTACTCTATAACACTATCGATTCCAAGAAATGGCATACAGCCATAGGATATGGGTTTGGCTTATCTCAAACAACCAAAGTAGCTACCCTAGGTCTTGCATTTGGCTCACACCCGCGCCTTCCTCTCGGAGAAACCTTTGTACACCTCAACCTCAGCCGTTATTTTTAGAGCCTTTTGGTTCAATAGTATGTATACTCTTTATATTGAATAGAGGACCCTAGAGCATGGAAGATCGTTCACGACCACAATATTTGAACCCGGATGGGTCATTTACTCGAAAGCGCCCTGGGCTCCCTAAACGCTATGACAGCAAAGCCAGAGCACTTGCACAAAAAATGACTCAAGACCCCCCGCGTAAAATCGACCCTGAAGCTGCTCGCAAAATCGCAGAAGCGCTCAAAATGTTTCTCAAAAACGACCGCTAATACCCATTTTCTTGAGTAATTTCATCACACTCCTATAACCCCTTTACGATCTCATTATTCAATCTATCTTTAATTTTAGTCACTACATGAGGTCTTACATGAAACTGTTTACAATACTCACTACCCTTCTTCTAACCTTGGGAACCCTCTTTGCTGAAGAGATGACTTTCCCCGAACGAGGCAGCGAAGGTACTATCATTATTACTTCGGACCCCAGAGGGTCTGTTGTCTACTTAGACGCCGAAGAACTTGGTAAAACACCTGTTGAGATGCCTTTTCGATCAGGTAGATTTGATCTAGTCATTATGGATCAAGAAATCGAACTGGTTAATACCCGATTTAGCGTATGGCCCGACTCAATAAATACCTACAATGCAACAACCAAAATACCAATAGGCAAAATTGAGCTCAAAACTAAGCCAGGAAAATGTAAAGTATGGCTTGATGGAGAGCGCGCAGGCTCAACACAGGGCGGTACCCTTACCATGCATAACCTCGACGCCGGCACTCACCTTGTACGCATTAAATGTGGCAGTAAATCGAAAGAAGAACTCATAGAAGTTACTGGTGAAGAGACCATTAAAGTGACTATGAATGTTTATAAAAAGTAAGATATAAGATTATTACAATAAAAGTATAGATACAAAAAAAGCGGGAGTTCAATGAACTTCCGCTTTTTTTATTCGAGAGGCGACACCCAGACTCGAACTGGGGGATAAGGCTTTTGCAGAGCCTTGCCTTACCAACTTGGCTATATCGCCATTTCGGGTGAAAAGATACATTTTCAAAAAAGTTTATCAACTGATTTCATATATTAAATGAGTTGAACCTCTTTCGAAGCACTATTTTTTTCTCAAACACCCTAGTTTTCAACTATTGAGCATCGAATGCTACTACGAGGAGCACTTGAATGACCCCAATGAAAAACCCAATAATTCCCCCCAACCTCTCAATGAAGACAAATTCTTTTTGAGCAATCTCATTAATGATTGATTCTAACTTTTCTAAAGGGAAATCCTCAATATTCTTTTTGATTATTCCTGCAAGGTCAACTTTGCCCGAAATGATATCAGCAAAGTCCTCATTCAGTGAGTCGTGATCATTAGAGAACGCATCAATAATTTTATCACGAATCATATCGAGCTTGTCTTCGGGTACAAACATTTTAATCATAGGTACCACATCGAGTATTTCACCGATTTTCTCTTCCCACTTCTTCTCAATCATGTGCCGTATAACAGGCTTGATATCAATTTTCGCAATAGTCGCCTTTAAATCGTCACTCGTAAGAAAATCTTTTGCGACTGCCTGAGAGATCTTCTCGGCCAGATCATGATGTCGCCGAGGTATAACCCCTTGAATCCGCATTCCAAGTAGTTTAATAGGATGTACCGGCCGCGTGAGCATTTTAACTGCCAAATAATTGGTAAACCAGCCGATGCTTGCCGATATAACTGGTAAAGCCCATAGTACCGGTGAAAACTGCTGAAAAAACTCCATTATTCTGATCCTTTGCTTTGTATAACCCCATATCTCATAAGGATATATTGTATCTTTTCTGAAAGAATGTACAAGTTTATGGAAAAACTATCAATGAAATTAGTCGGGTTACTCATTCTGTTTACCCTTTCAGTGGCCGGAGCCAATGAACTTCTCGCTCCGGGGACCAACGCTCCACCATTCTACATTCAAACCCTCACAGGTGCTCGTTCAGGCCTAAAACACTACATTCAGCCTAAAAACAGTACCCCAAAGCCCCTGACCCTTATCAGCTTTTGGTCACTCTCTTGCATTCCTTGTCGTAAAGAGATGCCGCTTCTCGAAGATTTTCAACAAAAACACCCCGATCAGGTAACCGTACTTTTTGTAAATGTCGACACCAAAAGTCGTTCTGCAGAGGTACAAAAATTTGTGACGCAATATCAAATTACCTCCCCTGTATTTTTGGATATTTATCAGACCACAGGCAAAAACTATACGGTATGCATAGGGGGCGCCTGTAATGTTCCTGCCCTTTTTGGAATCTCACAAACGGGAACCATTCTCTTTTCTCAGTCAGGATATGATGAATCTCATGACCTTATAAGCTTTTTAACTCAAGCACTTACCCATGCAAGCACCCCTGAGAAAGCCATAGTCTCGCCGGCTTCTCTATCACACGATACGTTTAGCATCTTGCACGACATTCTTACCCATGCTTCGGTTGACTCTCTGGCACAGAAATACCACACCACTCCGGCTGCGATCGACACCGTCATCAATAAAGCTGTTGAGTATTTTAAAACGAGATACCCAGCCAAGTAGATGTCCCTATGCACAAGATCGCAGAAGTACTCTGTACTACACTATTAAAAGGGTACCTCCTAACCCTCCGGGTATCAGTACCACGAATATCTCCTGCCATTATCGCACTCTGGCATCAAGATCTTCCCGCATCGATCGCTGCTTTTAAGCACCAATCGATCTCCGTACAAATATCAGCCTCACCTGATGGGAGTATCGCACATCGACTCTGCCAATCATTAGGATATACAACATATAAAGGTTCAAGCTCATCTCTTCAAGGGAGTATCCGCTCTCTCCTTAAAAAATTACATGACGGTGGTTCTATCGGCATCGCCCTCGATGGTCCCCGTGGCCCAGCCGGCATCTGTAATAGCGGCGCCCCCTGGCTGCATACACAGAGTGGTACCCCTCTCTATCTCGTAACCATTTCGTATCAAAAATCACTCCGTATTCGTAGTTGGGACAGAATGCATTTCCCCCTCCCTTTCAGTAAAGTGGTCGTTACTCTCAATTCGGTTTCTCCCGTAACCCACTCAATAATTCAAAAACAATTTAAAGGGTAATCACCTCTTTTTGAGCACTATTATACATCTATAATAACTCCCCTTAAGAGCAGTTCTTACTCCATCCTTTTACACTTTTTTCTACCTTTATCCATTCACTTATCCCAGGAGCCCTCATGATACCTTTTGCAACCTTTGTCGCCTTTGACCTTGAAACTACTGGACTTGATGCCGCACGCAATAAAATCATTGAAGTAGCAGGGGTAAAGTTTACTCTCGAAGTTAAAAAAGACACCATCATTGCAAAAACTATCGGCACCTACGAATCACTCGTTAAACCAACCATGCACATTCCTGAAGAGGCGACCCAGATCAATGGCATCAGTAATGAAGACGTAGAAGATGCACCGGGCATAACAGGAGTACTCGCAGACTTTACTAAATTTTGTGGTATCAGCACTATACTTGTCGCACACAATGCTTCATTTGATGCTCGATTTCTCCAATCAGAATTAGCAGAGAACAACCTGCCCCTCATAAAAAACCCTATCGTCGACAGCTTGGCAATTTCTAAAAAGATAATGCCAGAGTCCCCTTCGCACAAACTGGGTAATCTTGCAAAACGCCTCAGAAGACAGATGAATATCACCCTCGACTCTGAAAATCTACACCGAGCTCTTTATGACTGTGAAATTCTTAGGGAAGTTTTTGTAGCAATTCTCAGAAAACGTTTTAAACAGACCGACCTTCAGATGGACACCTTTTTTCAATCAATGGAAAAAATTGGAGTATCCGTTAACTACCTTAAATGATAGATATCACCCCATACTAAAAGAGTACATTGGGTCGAAACACAAAGGTCCAACCAGTCCCTTCGACCTCTTGTTTCAGACTCCCTTCATAACCGGCTGTTCGAATTTGTAACGCCCCTAGTGAAAGAGAGAGAACATAATCCCCATCAAAGATGGGGATCTTTTTACCAAAAACAAGGGTAAACTGTGTTGCTCTCAAAAAATCATCCATCAGAACATCAAGGCGCACCTCTTGATCTGAATTTTTGAGTGAGAAAAAATCACTATTATCTTTATCAGTTCTATCACGTTTTAATGAGACAAACAAAGTATTGTTTATTTCATCGTGAGAGTGAACCTTACCACCTACTCTAAAACTAAATGAAATTTGTTTCATCTCACTCAAATCAGCACCCTTCATTTTTGCTTCGAGCTCAAGCCAATCATCTCTCACATATTTACTATTGACAATATGCAGTGGTCCATAATTTATCAGTCCTCCACCAAAACCCTGACCAGTGATAGCACCAGTTTTTCTCACACCACTAAACACCCGGTTCCCCAAGAAGAGCGAGAGGGCACCTGCATCCGGAAACCCAGCTGTAACCGATGTGATCAGTGGTCCATACCAAGAATTATCATATCCATCTTTGTCAGTATGCTTCTTCTTGACATAGACACCTATATTCGGAAATGGATTCACACTTAATTGTAGGGTCACAAATTTGGGAAAAATAAAGTTCTTGCCCAGATAGCCATAGACACCCTCTTCTTCACCAGCTTCTAACACTGTTGGTGCAGTAAAGAGTTTTCCAAAACCCAGAAAAGTAAAGTATGGGTTGAGTTCATAATCAAATGTAAAGGTTCTTGCAGAATCAAGAGGCATACTACCGACCGGTTTAAACCCCTGAGCCTTTTGAAGGGTCTCCTCTATTTTGACAATATCCGTTTCGGAATACCCTTGAAAAAGTAATGCCTCACGGACCGAAGCAGGAATAGAGTCATTCTCTCCTAAGGAAGGCTGTACTTTGAGCATCTGTAACTGCTTTTCATACTGCATAATATCAGAATCTTGATACCCCTGAGAGCGCAGTAACTCTTTATCACTCTCTTTAAGAGTACCATCTGGGCCCAACTGAGGAGGCTCACTATATTGGGGCTGAACCTGTTGCCCTTGCAACATCTCTTCATACTGTGCAATTTGTGCCGGGGTCACCCCTTGCAATGTGAGCATCTCACGACTCTGCTCAGAAAAAGTCCCATCTTCTTCGAGGGGAGGAATAATCAACTCGTCATCATCATCGTCGTCATCATCGTCGTCATCGTCCTCATCATCTTCACCTGAATCAGTTTGATCACTCTCTTCATCTTCCGAAGAGGCCTCATTCATTGCAACGAGTAAATTCTGTCCATCGACTGCAATTTGCTCCTGAGAGAAACCCGCTGACTCAAGCATAAACAATTCTGCAGCAGAAAGGAGTGATGCGCCATTATCAACAACGCTCTCTTGTGCAGAAAGTTTCGTCATGAGTAAAACTAAGATGAAAAAGTGTAAACGAAGAGAAGATAGTACCATACAAGACTCAAAAGACAGTGTTTTGAATATGATACCATTAAAACGAGAAAAAGGTATGAGAAGTTTATCTCATACCTTTTAAGAATTCATTAACAACAATGTATTAACTATACACCAATTTCTTTTGCTACTGCAGCAATACCTTTTTTATTGATAGTTCTAATTCCTGCAGCACTTACTTTAAGAGTCACCCATCTGTCTTCTTCTGGGATATAAAACTTCTTTCTGTGCAAATTAGGCTGTTGCTTCATCAGCTGTTTGCGCTGAGAGTGAGAAACCATGTTCCCAACTAATCCAGTTTTGCCTGTAACGTCGCATTTGCGGCTCATAATAATCTCCTTGACTTTGCAGGACAATGATAATAACAAATCAAAGGTTTGCCAATGGTTTCAAAGGTAAAACAATTGTTATTTTTACTAAAAATTATATTATTACAAAAAATCAGGCTCAAAGTGGGCCAAATGAAAGGGATTTCTCCAATGTCTATGTTAATGCGTTCTATTTCTGGTATCCGTGGTGTCGTTGGCGACACCCTCAATCCTCAAGTTATGACCAAATACACCAATGCTTTTATTCAAGTAACCAAGGCAAAAAAAATTGTTATTGGTCGTGATAGCCGCCCTACTGGCGAACACTATGAACGCATCGTTGCCTCCGCCTGTGAAGCAATGGGTGTTGATGTGATCATGCTCGGTATCTCGTCGACACCTACCGTTGAGATGGCAGTTGTAAAAGAAGGCGCCGATGGAGGCATCGTTATAACTGCAAGCCACAATCCCGTTGAGTGGAACGCCCTAAAACTTCTAAAACATGATGGTACTTTTCTAGTTCAAGAAGAAATTGAGCAACTTTTTGACATAGTCGACAATGGTGAATCTGTCTGGACCGATTATACACGCCTTGGTACGTCGTCCCATTCAACAGATACTGATGCCTATCATATTCAAAAAACACTCGAGCTCCCTTTTATAGACCTTGAGCTCATTAAGTCCAAAAAATTTAAAGTAGCCTTTGATGGGGTAAATGCTGCCGGTTCATACATCATTCCTGCCCTCCTCAAAGAGCTTGGCTGTGAAACCTACTCTATATATACCGAACCCGACGGCACCTTCCCTCGTGGCCCAGAACCTACCCCCGAGAACTTAACTGACCTTGAAGTACTGGTTAAAGCCAATGGCTGTGCAGTTGGATTCGCCACAGATCCAGATGCAGACCGCTGTGCGCTTGTTAGCGAAAAAGGACGTGCCGTGGGTGAAGAGTACACCCTTGCTATAGCCACCGACCTTGTGTGTACGCACAAAAAGGGCCCTGTAACGGTAAACCTCTCTACAAGCCGAATGAATAATGATATTGCAGCCAAGCATGGTCGCGAACTGATTCGCTCTAAAGTGGGTGAAATCAATGTCAGCACCGCAATGAAAGCCAATGGAAGTGCTATTGGTGGTGAAGGCAATGGTGGCGTTATCTTACCTGACCTTCATTATGGACGTGATGCCATTGTTTCTGTCGCCCTTGTTCTACAGTGGATGGCAGAGAACGACAAAACAATTGAAGATTTTGTTGCATCTACTCCCGCCTATGTAATGGCAAAACATAAAATAGCACGCCCCGAAGGTTCAATTCAAGAGATCTATGACTCACTCGCAGAGACTTTTAAAGATCAAAATCTTGATACACAAGATGGCGTTTGGATTGACCATGGTAATGCATGGGTGCATGTACGCGCCTCAAATACAGAGCCTATTCTCAGGCTGATGAGTGAAGCCCCTACGGCAGAACAAGCTGAAGCACTCTGTAAACAGATAGAAGAGGCAATGTAGTTTCAACACCCAACTTTACATAAAAAAGGCCTTAAAACAACTTTTAAGGCCTTTTTTAGTATCAATATGAATGTCCAACCCATTTAAATGATCGTCATATCCTAGCAAATCAACATATATCCTCTATTATCCTTCATCATCAGCTACAGTATGATGCACATCATACTTAAAGAGCATCGCAGGAAGCAGTATAAAATCAGCGAAGAGCGCTAAGGTGATCACTGCAGAACAAAGCATTCCCATGTTAGAATTAATAGAGAACTGGGAAATCACCAATACACCAAACCCAACAATAAGAATAATTGAAGTAAAAAAGAGTGGGCGGCCCACATTCTGGAATGTCCATGATATTGCCTCATGAGTATTTTTACCTGCATATTTAGCATCGATATATTTAACTAAAAAATGCACCGTATCATCAACGGCAATTCCCAATGTGATCATTCCAACTATCGCAACTGAGAGGTCAACAACATACCCCGACATACCCACAACACCAAACAAAACAACCAGTGGCCACACGTTTGGCACCATACTAAAAAGTGCAATTTTCCATGATCGAAACGTTAACGCAAGAGTCAAAGTAATAAGAATTAATGAAATCATTAGGCTCTTCAACATTCCTGGAATAGCCTTATTCATTAAATTACCAAACATTACCGGAACACCAATTGCTGACGCTCGCACTTCTGGCATTTCTCTTTCAAGCCATGCATTAAGTGAGTCTGCAACGGCTATTTGTTCTGAAGAAGGAATTGAGGTTTGAAAGGCTGTAACTCTCGCGAAGCGTTCATCAATACTTCTTTGATTATTCAGGTCCATCCCCTGAGGCAATGAGAGAGAGTAGAGCATAAGGTATTGAGCAATAAGCCTCCGTGCCGACAGAGTATCCCCTGGAGCGAGTACCGAATCTTTATCAGGAATCGAGAAAAAGTCATCCTGATTCCCATGCAACGTTTTATTCAGTCGTTTTACCACATCTACAATACTCGCTACATAGGTAATGTTATATTCAGGATGCGAATCAATATAGTCAGAAAATTTTTCAATTTTTTTCAAAAATTCTGGACCATTAACACCATTCTCTTCTCCCGAGTCAAAACTAAACTCTATAGGATTAGTACCAATGATGTTCTCATCAATATACTCAGTAGCTGCCCTAAACTCTGTGCCTTCTTTAAAATATTTAATAGAATTACTATCAATGATGATAGTTGTAAGAAAATAGACACTTACCACCGTGAGAATCAGTGACGAAAGACGAATTGCACGCTGGTACTTAAAAGTAAAGGGTTCAAGTTTACTGAGAAGGCTATACACAGAATCTTTTTTCTGAGCTTTTTCAACAGTTTTTGCCTTAGCCTTAATGGGGAGCACAGCAAGCAACGCAGGCATGGTGAACAGTGAAGCAAAAAAGGCATAGAGTGTACCGGTTCCTGCAAAAAGTCCAAGGTCTTGAAAGGGAGGGATCTCTTGAGCAACAAGCGAAAAGAACCCAATAGCCGTTGTAACCGAGGTAATCAAACACGCCATAAAATTTTTCTGAATCGTAATTCGTATGGCCTCGTACTTTGATTTACCAAGTCTTAAATTGCGATAAAAAACAGAAAGTACATGTACTGAATCGGCAATTGCAACTGCTGTTAAAATCTGCATAGTATTCATTGTTACATTCGTAAGAGAGTACTCCAAAACACCAACAAAAAGTAGTATCGGAAACATAACTGAAGTAACTAATACCCCAAGTGGTAAAAAGGTACCCCAAAACGATTTCAACGTGAGCGCAAGTACCACAAAAATAAATATGAACATTATCGGTATAAGGCTACTGATATCTTTCATCGCAAACTCAAAAAAGCTTGAATTAAGCATTACTGTTCCACTTAATTTTATCTCTAGGTCATTATTGGCTTGGGTAATCTGAGCGACTAACTTTTCTGCACTCGCTCGCGCTTCTTCAAACCCCTGTGGAAAGGCCCCAGGAATAATAGCAGTCAAAGAAATTTGGGTAAGGTCACCGGACTTTGAAATCATATATTTCGAAAGAATATTATCATTTAAAACCAAAGCTTTTTTGTCTTTCAATTCATTTGCCGAAAGAGGAAGTGACTCAATCACATCTTCTACAACCAAATTATCTTCAGCAGACTCTTCTTCTTCATCGTCAAAGATCAAATCTGCATCTATAGGTTCTTCATCAACAATTTCTTGACCGACATAGGTGTAATTAAAATTGGTAATACTTTGAACTCGACTAATATAAGGAACACTCCACGAATCATCCGTTAATTTTTTTAGTGATGCAAGGTTTTCATTCGTAAACAAATCACCAGACTTTGAACGAATAACAATAAGCAATTGATCTTCTTTTGCAAATACTTTTTGGAAACGATCAAATGCGTTGAGATTCTCATCATGGTCGTCAAACCAAACATGATAATCTGAATTCATAATTGGGCTCGGCGCTACATGACTACTATCGAACACCAAAGGGTTATTCCTCAGTTCTGTCATATAGGCAACATGCTCCTGAGCCTTTTGCGCCCGGCCTCCCATGAAACTAAAGAGCACCCCTATCAGTACTATATTTAGAGCTATAATAGCCCAACGATTTTTAATGACAAAGTCTGCAATACGATTAACAAACTGTACTACTCCATCATGCATTCTTAACTCCTTTCAATGCTATTCCCATTATTGTTTACTATTAAAAGTTCCATTGAACATCGGCTTCAAGCCGTGCCAAATGTTCTAATTGTTTCATCATACTGACCTCTTCTGCAATAAGTGCCATAGCACCTATCTTCACTGTAAGAAGCTCAAATATTCGTTCTTGGTATTCTGCAGACATAAGCCACTCATAATTTTCAAAACTTGAAAATACTCCCAATAATAGAGACCTATCAGAAATAGTATTGAAGCTATAGCGAACCCCCGTAAAAAGATGATTATTAAAGGGCCTGAAGGCCCCTAATGTAGAAGGGTCTTCCCCCCAATCACTCGTAGCAATTAGTTCTGCTATCAGCCCTACATCTTGGTTATCAAAAAGCAATGCATTAATCGTATACTCAACCCCAGTCGTTGCAGCCTTATAAGAATCAAAATTCTCAGAATCATAAATGGTATTTATAATTTCACCTTTTATAAGCCACGCATCGAGCGCCCCCTGGAATGTAAGACCCATTCGATGAATGATCTCATATTTCTGAAGTAATCCCTTTTGTACATCAAATGTTGGCAATACATCTCTATCATACCCTTGAAAATAAAAAAGTGAAAAATCAACATCTTCAAATGCAGTCGAAGAGAATCGAATAGCACCTTGAGGGCGCCACCGCTTCTGAGTCGCCCCATACTCAATTGACTCATACTCATTTGAAAGAGGTAAAACATACCCTCTACTCCCCTGTTGTACATGAGTTGTTGGTGTAAACCAAGGGAGGTAATAAAACTCCAATGTACTCTCATCTCCAAAGGGAGATATAAACCGAGCGCGTGTTGCTAACTCTCCAATTTTATCTGGATCAAGTAAATCGTACTGTCGATCAACTTGATTTAAAAAATCAGCCCAGCTCACACTTTCTACAGTTTTCCATGAGAAAATTTGGTACCCCATTCGTAACTCAACGGTCTCTTGTATTAGGTCAAGATAGAGGTCATCAATAAGGAGCCTGTTTCTCCCTTTGCCCATGAAGTGTACTCCTTTTCTCTCAAAAGAGTCATCAGTAGGGTCGAATACAAATCGAGGATTGAGCACCAATTCGATGGGAAGCTCCCCAAATTGATAGGTTAAAAAGAGACTTCCTTTTATAGTGGACACAAAATCAGGCTGATTTTGCCCTGTTTTTTCCTTCGGGTAATACCATTGAAGGTACCCTAGGTTACCACGGTATTGTAGTGAACTTCCAGAGTCAAACTCGATACTTTGACTCACCCCTTCAGCAATCAAGACAAAGAGGACAATCATACAATAGTGTGCTATTTTATGCATATACTTTTCCTAAAGAGTAATGGTGATACTTAGATTTTTAACATGCGCTGCATTGAGCGTTTTGAAAAATCTTTCTTTTTTAAACCATTTTTAAAAGTGCGCTTTGAATAGTCTAAAATACTTTTTTTCTTGTTCTGCATATTCTCCATTTCAATGCGATCAAAACGCCACGTTTTCCCATATTGTTTCCAGCCCATCATGAGCTGTACTTTAAGGAGAGTCTGTTTACGATCAAAAAATTCTGCACGCATCATCAAGTGGTTATCTATAGAAAACCATACCTTAACTTTTGAATATCCCGAATTATCGTATGTTGGGACTCGTTCCACTAAATAACACGGCACGCCATTAAAACTGTCTTCTTTAATGAAGGTGTAACTCCATTTATCGAGCGTATTCCCACTAATATCTTCATAAGAAAACTCGGACCCCATAAACGATCCCGACTTATTCTTAGATGATATTTTCTTTACCCGTCTCAGTTCAGGTAGATAGAGCCACTGTTTATCATTCCCTGTTGGATTTTGATACGTTAGCAGAGAGGTCCCACGAACATCTGCCGGATTTAAAAATTGAATTACTGATAAATCCTTTGAATTATCTCGTTCCATGGTAATACTCGTCATCTTACGCATCACGGTGTCTCCTGCCGCGTTGATAAGAGTCAGAGTAGAAATGGATTTTTCATCAACAAAATTTCTCTGATTACCATCTGCTTTTTTTGCGATGTCATATCCCTTATTGGCCAAGGCTCCCGATACTGCCCCTACAAGTAAAACCATTAATAACACTTTCTTCATACTCTTTCTCCTTATGATTTTATTATTCCGTTATAAAATATTTCTAACACTGATTCTTTATGCATTGCATAGAATGCTTCGTTTAATTCTAGCCCACAATGATCGAGATGATCACGGTAGAAAGGTTCTGAAAAGAAAATATTCATACACATTCCTTTGAGGTTTATAAAGAGACTCAATGGGTTTATGTTTTTTATGAGCCCTGAATCACTCCATTGTTGGAAAAGACTAAATGCATTCTCACATTGATTATTACAAGTATCGGATGATTTCTGATAAATCATTTCTAAATACTCCCCACCAGAAGAAAGCTCTCTAAAAAGAATATTTCTCTGACAGGGGCTCCTATAATAGAGCTCTACTATATAGTCTATGATAGTTTTCAATACTGCCCTGACATCTCCTTTATTTTCAACAGTTTCAAGTCGATCCTTCATACCCGTCCAGTAATTATTCATCATCTCTTCCAAAATATGAATATACAGCTGTTCCTTTGATCGAAAATAGTAGTGAAGTAACGCCTTATTGACCCCTGCACGTTCAGCAATACTTTTCATCCTTGCACCATCTATCCCATGGTCACAAAACTCAAGAGCTGCCGCCTCTAGAATTTTAACCTGTGCATCCAATTTTTCACTTCTAGTCATAATTTCCCTCTCACTATAAAAACCCTTGTTGTGGGTTATTGAGCCTTTTAAAGCACCTAAAGCTGATTATCCTTACCCATTAAATTAACCAAATGGATTAATCAAACGGTTTAACCATGTGGTTAACATTAAAAAACATTCTTGAACGTGTCAAGCCATCTCACTACATTTATTTAACCAGCTGGTTAAATGCCACCACAATAAACTCCAACCCCCTTTAAAACAAGGGCCCCCAACTCATTTTACACCTTTGTTATTACTTATTCGCTACCCCCACAGCGGCTTTTGTTTGTCTATATTATTACTAGACAAATTAACGCGTTGAGGCCGTCTGAAATGAAAATTTTTTATGAGACAGAACAAGGGCGAATAAGCGACTGTAATGACTGTGATAAATACAGTATTGAGTTTGGAAACTTGTCTATCTGCATGAACTCACAAGAAATTGCAGATTTCTATACCATGGTTCAAAACACCGACTTTAATCTTACCAAAGAGAGCGGCGGGTTAAAAGCCGTCTATTACCGATTTAAAGGTGCAGACCTTACCCTTGGGTTTGATCAATCTGAAATACTGGAGCTCCATGATCTACTGGAGTTTGGCGCATTTTTTATTGCACAAGAAACAAAAACATCCTTGCCCAATTCAGATAACACCAAAATCTAAAACTTTTAACCTGGCTAAAAGGCCGTTCCCCCAAATCTAGAGGGGCCTTTTTACCTACCCACCCAATTTCTGCCTATTTAACACAGAAGAATTATAAGAACAATATTACTGAATTCATGTCAACAAATGTCAACCATATCTCTCTTGTTGATAAACCAATAGCAATTATTTAAAAGTCTTTTAATCTACTTTAAACTGAAACTGGAACAAACACACTGAGGGCTTTTAATGAAATCAATGTTCTTACATCTATCCATTGCACTCATCTTTATACACTGCACAGAGACCCCACAGGACATACTATCCAACGAAAACTCATCGTCAGACACAGTAGAAAATTCCCTCAGCTACCACTACAGTGAAATATCCGCTGTATCAACTGAGTCTTCATCATTACCCACTGAAGCCCTCAGTTCAGAAGAAGTATCCTCTTCATCTTTTGAAACTACCTCAAATACCTATTCTGAACGTGAACTCAGCAGCAATGAGCAAATAATTGAATCAAGCTCACATAAACCATTTAACCCCATAGATGGATTAAGAATTGAAGCTGAATCTGGTGAAGCACTCTCCCCCACTATTGACATGGCTGGAGTAGGGGCGACAGGAAGCTTTATACGTGTATTTAAGACAGGTGATGTTATTAAATACCCTTCGATTAATTTTGGCACCGCAACACAATCCCTTGTCCTCTATGCCGCCCAAGCCTATGATGACGCTCGAGTAGAGTTTCGAATTGATAGCCCTAATGGAACGCTAGTTGCAGATATACTTATGAACCAAACCGATAGCTGGACAAACTTTAAGCAACAACACATTTCAATAAAACCCCTTTCCGGTATACATGATCTCTACATGATAGCTAATCATACATCCGGAGCAGGTGATATTGACTGGATACAATTCACTAATTACCCACTCGACCAACCAATCGCCCCAGAACTTACTGCAATTTCGGCCGACGACTCAACAATCACACTCTCTTGGCTCGCATTTGACACCCTTGCATCTCACTACCGCCTGTATGCCGGAACATCTGACACCAAGCCCAGTGATCCTCTTTTCACTTTTACAGACACCACTTCTATTTTTACCATCAACAACCTTATCAGTGGCACTGACTATACTCTGTGGCTCGAAGCCCACACAACATTCACTCACAGCGACGCCACCGCATCTTCCATGAGCACCACTGGAGAAGCCCCACCTAACCGCTGCCTCAACATCCCTCACTGTGCAGATGCATCGAAAGGTGAATGGACCCTTGTTGTGATACCAGACACCCAACACTATTCTCAAAATAGAGCTTCAGCACCAATAAGTCACATGATTGAAGCATTTGACTGGTTGATAGCCATGAAAGACCAGCTCAATATTAAATTTGTGCAAGGCCTTGGCGACATTACTGAAACGTGGAATAATCGAGGTGAATGGAATGCAACATCAGAAGCCTGGAACAAACTCTATGGTGAGATTCCTTTTATTGTAAACCAAGGTAACCATGATGACCCAGGAATGCTTAATGAATATTATCCAATTTCCAGTTTTAGCCATGAAGAGTGGTGGGGTGGTGACTACAATGGCACACTCAACACCTACCAGCTTTTCACTTTTTACGGAGAAAAATACCTATTTATCAATATTCAATCCTATGATCAATTTCTAAATGTTACCGATAAAGGCCCACTCCACTGGGCAAATGATATTATCTCACAACACCCTAATAGAAAAGTAATCATAGCAACTCATGACACTACTGAAAGAGACTGGGTAGTAACAAATGTTATTGAGCAACATGACAATATTGTATTAACCAATGCGGGCCACTCATGTGGTAGAGAAGCCAATTGGACTACCACTGGCCCCGGAGGCGCAGTGTCCTATAACTATATGACTGACTATCAATGTGATGCAAATGAAGTGATGCTTCTTCGGTATTATATATTTAAACCGCTTGAAGACAAGGTGGACTTCTACACTTATTCCCCTATAGCAGATTCATATGAAGACGATGAAAACTCCCAGGGATCCTTTCCTCTTATACAAATTGACCCATAAAAAAGGAGGTCTTTTAGACCTCCCTACTAACATAAATTTGACTAAAGACAGCCCTAAGGAACTCTCTTACCCTTCAACGATCCGTTCGATCTTACCGCCAAGCCCAGTAATTTTTTTCTCGAAATACTCATACCCACGATCCATATGATAAATTCGAGAGATATCGGTCTCTCCTTCAGCAACAAGACCAGCAAGCACTAGTGCAGCAGATGCACGCAAATCAGATGCCATCACTGGTGCACCACTCATATGAGCACCACCATTGATCGTTGCAATATTTTCGCTTAAAGCAATATCAGCACCAAGTCTCTGTAGTTCAGATAAATGAGAAAAACGGTCGTGATAGATATTATCTTGGACAATACATGTTCCAGGCACCGTCGAAAGAAGGGCCATAAATTGTGCCTGCATATCAGTTGGGAAGGCTGGATGTGGATTGGTAATAACATTCACTGGCTTTAGTTCACAATCTCGGGCATCGACAATAACATAATCATCGCCAACTTCGAGTGCACACCCCATCTGTTCGAGTACTTCGAGCACTGCTTTAAGATCTTTCGGCTCTGCGTTAGTAATTTTTACTCGTCCACGAGTTATAGCACCACCAACCAAAAAGGTTCCCGCTTCGATACGGTCAGGAATTGTTTTGCCCTTACCTGGATTCAACTTTTCGACACCTTCAATAACCAATGTTTTGGTACCCACCCCCGAAATATTTGCCCCCATTCCAATAAGGTAATCACAGAGTGCTGTTATTTCTGGTTCCATTGCAGCATTATTCAATACCGAAGTTCCCTTTGCTAGGGTGGTTGCCATCAAGATATTTGCCGTTGCACCTACTGACGAGATAGGAAAGTTTATTTCCGCCCCCTGGAGTCGATCACAAGTCGCCTCGATATACCCATGCTTTACCTCAATATGTGCACCCAGTGCTTCCATACCTTTAATGTGTAGGTCAACAGGGCGAGGCCCCCAAGCACAGCCACCAGGCAGTGAGACGCGAGCTTTGCCAAAACGGGCAACCAATGGACCCAACACATAAATGGAGGCTCTCATAGTCTTAACAAGTTCATAAGGCGCTTCAAGGTGCGTCACATTTGATGAATCGAGTTTGAGCGAACCAGGAGAAGAATCAATCTTCATACCAAGAACACGCATCACATTACACATTGTTTTCACATCTTTAAGACGAGGCACATTGGTAATTTCAGAAACACCGTCTGCAAGAAGGGTTGCAGCCAGAACTGGCAATACCGCATTCTTTGCGCCTGATATAACAACTTCCCCATCAAGTGGGCCACTCTTCCAAACCTTGTAGCTATCCATCGATCAACTCTCCAATATTGCGCGCTGCAATTGCAGCAAATCCTTCACCATCCCGAGGCGTTAATTGATGTGAAATAGTCATCAAATCCTTAATAACCTGCTCTTCCCGGGAGAGTACCTTTGTAATTGCAAAAGATACAAATTTCTTCAGTGATGACTCTCTCCAAAAGAGTAATTCAGGAAAAAGAGCACGATTGAGAAGAATATTAACGACCGACATATAGGGAATAGATACAAAGAGCTTGGCGATTGCATAGTTAATAAACCCCGCTTTATAGAGAATCACTGAAGGCACTCCATAAGCAGCCAGCTCCACATTATTGGTTCCCGGCACAGCCACTGCAAAGCGAGCTTTCCCCAATGCTTCATAAAAATTGGTTGTCATATGATGTTCCAGAAATAGGTTTTGTACCTCAGGATCTTTTGCCAAAAACTGAGGAATCACCACCTCAATAGTCAGGCTCTCTGGAATAGATTGTTGCAACTGTGCGGCTACTGCTTTAAATGAGCGGGCATTAGAAACAACGACACCTTTTCTACTCCCCGGGACAAGTACAATCGTATCTCGAGAGGTATGAGCCACAGGAATCCTATCATACACCGGATGCCCCGCATAATAAACCTCAGCTCCAGCCTTGCGATAGAGTTCGGCCTCAAAAGGGAGCACTGTCTGAACCAACACATCTTTAAATGCGGTCACCCTCCCCCTTTTCCAAGCCCACACCTGAGGGGGGGCAATATAATAGACAGGCACCATACTATGTTTGCACTGTTCGAGGAGCTTCATATTCAAGCCGGCATAATCTATAAGAATCACGCCGCAATAGCTCCCTGAAGCAATCTCACCTTTTGCCTGTTTAATAAGCTTTTTGAAAAAAGGAATCTGGGTAAACACCTCGACAAACCCACTCACCGCCACTTTTGCAAAGGGAACCAGTGGACTCAGACCCTGCTCAACCATTGCATCACCACCAATACCTGCAAAAGAACATCCAGGATACTGTTTATGAAGTTGTCCCATTACTGCCGCCCCTATAAGTACTCCAGAATGATCACCAGCTGAGATAAAGAATTTTTTAGTCATTGAGCGCATCAAACATTGCGAGTAATCCTGAATAGCGGTAGTCTGCAGCAGGCTCGACATCATCACTCAGCGTCATCCAGACCGTCGTCCAGCCAAACTCCTTTGCCGTCACAATATTCTCTCGTTTGTCATCAAGAAATACAATAGGATTCTCACTATTCGGCACCACAGCATCGAGTACCTGCTGGTAAACCTTGGGATATGGCTTCCCCGACCAATTAAAAAATTCGATGTCGAAAATATCAATAAAGAGGTCTGAAATACCAATAGCATCGAGCCCCGACTGCGCCCAATCACGTCGTCCGTTAGTAAAAACCCACCGTCGACCGGCAATCCCACTCAAGTGCTCTCTAATTTTTATACTTTTTTGTGGCTTTTTGATATTTTCACCTGAATGAATATAATCAAAAAAATCGTGAGGATTGACCTCGTAAGTGGCCCGTAATCCATTGAGAGTTGTGCCATATTTTCGCCAGTGTGACTTCCTGAGTTCATTGGCTTCTTTTAGGGAAATTTTCAAAAAATCGGCAATATATTGGGACATATAGACATCCATAGAGTCCAAAACATGGACCTCATCAAAGCCGTAAAGTGTTAGATCATAATCAAATAGCCAGATTGCCTTTTGATGTTTTATCAATTCTAAAAGTGTCAAACTACCCCCAAGCTATAGCAAAATGAGTACTTTTTTGCTATCTTTTCCTGCCATGATAAAAGAAGACATCAAGTCATTATCCAAAGATGCGCTGAAAGAATTTCTCCTTTCGCACTCAGTTAAAGCATACCGTTCAGACCAAGTTTACTCTTGGATCTTTAAACAGTCTGTTTCAACATTTGAAGACATGGTCAACGTACCAGAAAACGTTAGAAAAATTTTATCAGAATCCTATACTCTCAGAACACTGAAAGAGAACAATCGCCAGGTATCAAGTGATGGGACCATAAAATGGACTCTTCGCACCCACGATGACAAACTTATTGAAACAGTACTCATTCCAAGCTCCAAAAGACAATCCATCTGTATTTCTACCCAGGTTGGTTGCGCTATGGGGTGTAAGTTTTGTAGTACTGCCAAAATGGGCTTTATCAGGAACTTAAGTGTAGGTGAAATAATAGAGCAAGTAATGTTTGTGAATGAACATCTTGCTAATAAAGGATTGGCAATAAGTAACGTCGTTTTTATGGGTATGGGTGAACCGATGAGAAACGCTGATAATGTGCAAGCTGTGGTTCAAATACTACAAGATGATAAGCTTTTTGCACTTGCTCAGAAACGCATTACTGTTTCAACATCTGGTGTAATCTCAAAAATTTATGAGTTTGCCGACAAAGATACCCCGTGCAAGCTTGCTATTAGTCTTAATGGCACTAACAATGCGATGCGCGAGTCGATCATGCCAATTAACAAAGGCTACCCCCTCGAGAAACTTCTCGAAGCTGTTGATTACTATATAGAGAAAACGAATAACTATATCACGTTTGAATATATCTTAATTAAAGGCCTTACCTGTACCGAACAGGCTGCAAAAGAGCTTTTGGGCATTACCAAAGGGCGCAATGTAAAAGTAAACTGCATACCAATTAATGCAGGGAGCGATAACGGACTTCAACCGCCCTCTGAAGAAGATGTTCAGAAATTTATCAATACTGTCAATCGTGGAGGTACCTATATTATTAAACGGACTCCTCGGGGACAAGATATTTTTGCAGCGTGCGGACAATTAGTTACACAACAACAAAAGGTTGCATAATGTTAACTCAAAACTTACCTGATTTTTGGGAAAAATTATATTCAGAGAAAAAAGATTCTTGGACCATTGGCGCTACAACTCCTGCACTTATTGAGTTTATGAAAGAAGACGCTTGCCCAAAAGAGGGGCGTGTACTTGTTCCTGGAGCTGGTCGCGGTAGTGATGCTATTGAATGGGCTAATCATGGATATGAGACTCTCGCTGTCGATTTTTGCCCAACAGCTGTTGATGCCCTTGATTCTTTATCTCGCATACACGAAAACTTTAAAGCGCTTGATTCCGATATTTTTGACCTGAATCCAGATGACCTCGGCCAATTTGATATGATCTTTGAATACAACACATTCTCTGCAATACATCCTGGTCGTAGAGATGAGTATTTCGAGGTTTGGTATAAAATGCTTCGTGATGACGGTATTGTCATTGCACTCTTTTACCCCTTTACTCAAGGGAACACAATGCAAGGGCCACCACACCCGACATCAGAAGTTGAGCTCATGGCACGACTCGATGGCATTTTTGACATTGCAGACCGTATAAAAGTGAAAAGCTCTATCCCTGAACGGGAAGGACTTGAAGAGTTCTGGATTCTTAAGAAAGTTCTTTAATCCACCTATTTTTCTCAATCTTAAAAGCGACTCTCCTTAACCAAGGGGAGTCGCTTTTGTATATATCTTAAATTTCTACGGCATCTTTATTTGATTAATAATATATTTAGGATACCTCAAAATTTTGTAAAATTGGCCTTATTGCCTTTTTTAAGTCAAAAAAGAGAATATGAAACCAACAAATAGTACTTTTGCTAAATCGTTTCCCTATATGCTGCTTAATTTTTTACCAAAGCGGTACGTAAAAAGTATTCTCTTTAAAAGAACAGGCCTAAAATCTCAACCGGTTCAATTTGGTGGTAAAGGTACCTACAATTCAATACTGGTCATTGCACCTCATGATCCAAGTAGACTGAGTCGCCTCTCCCCTTTTGTTAATCAACTTATACAAGAAGTTGGCTCTAACAAAGTTCATATTCTATGTGCTCAGGAGCAAAAAGACATCGTTCAATCACTCAAGGTGGAACTCATCACCCTCCCCCTTGAACATTTCAAGTATGGAGACAAACGATTCAAAGCAATTGCGGCTCATATCCGTAAAAGCGCACACGACTTAGTAATCTATCTAGAAAATAGTGAATCATACCCTAAGCTCTTTCTCAGTTGTGTGAGTGGCGCTGAATACAGGGTTGGTATTAATTGTGAGAAGCTCACTCCCTTCTTAAACATTAGTCTAAATTTAAAGAGTGATAGTGAGTTTAACACGCTCTTTACCCAGCTGAAAATGCACGTAGGGATTTAGATTTAATGGCAACAAACTACAGAAAAAAACGAGCACGACGAAATCAGCTCCCTCGAGACTATGCAGATTTGCATATGCACTCAACCCTTTCTGATGGTGCATTTAGCCCTCATGCTTTAATAGATTTTGCAAAACAGAAAAACCTCAAGGCTATTTCAATAACAGATCATGACAATTTTGAGAGTATTAATGTCGTTGCTGCCTACGCTGCAGAAAATGGTGTTGACTTAATTTCTGGAACAGAATTAACAGCAGTAATGGATGCACAAGACATACATATACTTGCCTATTTTTTTGATCATACCAACTTACCGCTCAATATGGCAATTCAAGAACAATTAAAAATCAGACAATCCCGAACACGAGCGATATTAAAAAAACTTCAGACCCATGGAATCGATATATCCTATGAACGGGTTGTTAAAAATGCTAATGGCGGTGTTCTTGGACGCCCACACATTGCCCAAGCAATGGTGCAAGAGGAGTATGTTTCGAACTTCTCAGAAGCCTTTTCTAAATACCTTGGAGACAATGGTGCAGCATTTGTTGAACGCCGTGGTCACAATCCAGAACAAATTATCACTATCATTAAAAATGCAGGTGGAGTCCCCGTACTTGCACACCCCTACGCATCAAAATGTGATGACATTATACCACACCTCAAAGAGGTTGGTCTTGTAGGAATAGAGACGTATAGTCACCTACAAAAAGGTCCCATTAACAGAAAGTACAAAGAAATTGCCACCAAATATGATCTCGTAGAATCTGGTGGATCTGACTTTCATTCATTTGAATCAGGTTGTGACATAGGCTCACTCAAGATGCCCTATGAGGTTGTTGAAAATCTAAAAGATAGACTGGATCGCGATAAAGCGGAGTGGTTCTAAAAAAAGAACTCGTACGAGGGCTAGTTTTGAACCTCATACATACCATTACGCTCTACAGGGCTCAACCCTTCATCCTTAATCATATTTTCAAGCTTAGAGACCGTCATACCAGTCCCACACCGTGCGCCAGCAGCGTTGGTGATTTTTTCTTCCATAATGGTTCCATCAAGATCCGAAGCACCGCAGTGCAGGGATTTTCGTGCAGTATCAATACCTACTTGCATCCAGTAGGCTTTAATGTGAGGAACATTATGAAGATAAATTCGTGCAACAGCTATGGTTTTTAGAATATCCTCTTCAGAAGTCATCTGACTCACCTTTTTTCCAAGACGTGTATTATCGGGATGAAATACAAGAGGAATGAAAGCGAAGAAACCAGCGGTTTCGGACTGTAAATTACGAATATATTCCATGTGTACAACACGATCACTGAATGACTCTATATGACCAAAGAGCATGGTAGCATTTGAAAAGAGCCCCAGTTTATGCGCTGCTTTATGAACCGCAATCCACTCATCAGTCGACTCTTTTCCCTTACAAATTTTGTTACGCATTTCAGGTTCTAAGATCTCGGCGCCACCACCAGTCAATGATTGAAGACCGCACTCTTGAAGTTCAGTAAGGACCGCCTCTACTGCCTTACCTGATATCGTACTGAAATGAAGAATCTCGATTGCCGTAAAAGCCTTAAGTATCACCTCTGGAAATAACTTCTTAAGCGTTCCGATCATAGTTGGATAGAAACTATAATCGTGATCAGGATGTAATCCACCAACAATGTGGAGCTCTTGTGCCCCTCGTTCGACCGCTTCACGTGCTTTTTCGCAAATTTCATCAAGGGTCCACTCATAGGCTCCTTCATCTCCTTTACGGATTTTAGAGAATGCACAAAATGAACAGCTTTTAATACAGATATTAGTGTAGTTTATTTGACGATTATTTACCCAATAAACTGAGTCGTGATGTTTCTGACGTTTTACCGAATCTGCTAATTGATACAGGGTGTCTTCCGAGACCTCGGTAAAGAGATAGAGTGCCTCTTCATTAGTGATAGGGGTACCAGTATCGCATTTTGTACGGATCGACTCGAGCATAGTTCTAAACCTGTATAAACTTAAGTTGCAAGGGGTTACAAAGATAATTAATTCGGGTCTTATGGGCCGTAAATAGTTACATTTTGAACATACTTGTACCGAAACACAGCGAACTATGGATCACAACTGGATTGACATTATCTGCCTTGGCGCACTCACCTTTTTTTTGGTGACTGGAATTTGGAAGGGCTTTATCAAGGCACTCTTTGGCCTCGCATCAATTGTTGCCGGAGCTCTATCTGCCTTCTCATTCACCGAACAAGGTGTCGCTCTCGTTACTAATATCTACCCAGATACTCCGGGGTTTACTCCCGTTATCGTAGCGGTCTTAATTTTTATACTCTCACTTATCGTTGTTCAGTATACAGGTAAGTACATCAACACCCTTATCAATGCAACACCTCTTAATATGGCAAACCGACTTTCAGGAGGTGCACTGGGGATTATTAAAACTTACATATTTGCTATAGTTCTCTTTGGAGTACTCGAATATCTCGCGCCACTCAATGGCTCTCTCTTTGATTCCCTCAATGAGTCTGATGGCTACGCCGTATATACTAATCTTCCCTTTACCCCTGAAGATCTCTATGCGTATCCTGCCGAAACAGAAGTGGGAAAAAAGATTTCTGAGTCAGTTTCTGACCTCAAAGAGCGTGATGCTATCAAAAAAATTACCCACGCCAATGAAACCCTGGATAAGCTCCAAGAGTTTTAGTATTTTGCCCTATTAGGGGTATATTTAATAAAATAGAGAAATTACACCCTCATTTTACGAATTCTTTTTACAAACAATTTACAATTGAGTATAATTGAGTATCAGATTTATAGTGTTTTACCTATTTTAATACGACTAAGGGAATCTTTACAGAATGTTAGACAGGAAACTTTTGATAAATCTAAGATTAAATAGTAATAAGACTCACCATTTTGCAATTCCTAGCATCATTGTTTCGTCCTTTTCACTACTCAAGAAAGTCGCAATTGTCGGGCTCTTACTTTTTGTTGCACAGATGGGAAGCCTCGCCTACCATCAAATTCACCTCCATCAATTGGTGAAAATTAAAATAAGCAACATAGATAAAACCAAACTACTCAACGCTGAACTTGATGGCTACATAAAAACAGTAGCCCAACTCTCACACGATGACAACAGCCTTCGCGAAAAATATAATTTTAAAACGATCGACCCAGAAATCAGACTCCTCGGTATTGGTGGACCCGTCGATCACGATTCAGCAATGATCAACCTCACCTTCCCTGCACTTAAGCTCAACAATTCTGTTCATTCAAAGATGAGCTACCTCGAACGACAAGCAGAAGTTCAAGTAGAAAATTTTCAGGAACTCCAAAAACATCTTGAACGTAAAATTGATTCATGGCGTTATATCCCTTCAATACGTCCTACCTATGGGAGAAATGCTTCATCCTTTGGAATGCGAATACATCCGGTTACCAATGAGTACCGCCTTCATGAAGGAATGGATATTGCAAACAAACCTTGGACTCCAATCATTTCACCTGCAGACGGTGTTATAAAACGTTCTCGGGTTGGAAAATACTTCGGCAACTATATTGTTATTGATCACGGTAATGGGATTGAAAGTGTCTATGGGCACCTAAATAAAAGTGACGTGAAAGAAGGTCAGTTTATTTCACGAGGTAAAGTACTCGGCTACATGGGTAAAACCGGTAGAACTACGGGAACACACCTCCATTATGAAATTCATAAAAATGGTCGTCCTCTTAATCCTGAACGCTATATTCATCCTAAAGAGTATTCAGTAGATTAATCGTTGTGAATCACATGATAGCACAGTTACTATCGAATAAAGTTCAAAGGTCATGTATGGCCTTTTTTTGTATCTATACTACTCTCTTTGCCGACATGATGCACCCTACAGTCTCAATAAAGCTTGGCGGTGGATATCAACGTCAGGAGCCTACAGAACTCAATCGTGCAACCGCCCTTCTCTCAAAAAAAATTAACAACCTAGATATGGGAGTCACCGACTTTTCAATGGGGGCCTTTAGCCACTCGTTTTATGGAACCTCAGAGGTACTTTACCATTTTTCTCCCTTTGCACACTCAGCTCATATAGTAGCCGGAATAGGTATCGACTACTGGAGTGCATCATTCAGTCAAGCAAACACCTTTTTTAGTGACACTGACAACAACACATTTTCCAGCACCCTCTGTAATGATGCCCTCACGATAACATCGGGAGGGAACGGTGTCAGCGGCTGTTTTAATGCAAGCCAACACTACACCTTTGTCCCGCTCTGGTTTTCAACAGGTTACCGCTACTCTTTTATGGATATAGTTTCAGTGACCCTCTCAGGGAACATCGGTATACTTATTGGAAACAGTGAACTCACTATTGAAGAGTATACCCTTCCGGCAGTTGACGCCCCAGCGCAAAAAAACACCCTCTCTTTTTCACTCGATCCAGGCCTTAATCCTATCTATAAAATCAAAACAGATTTCGAGATACATCCCTTTTCCTTATTTGGTATTTCTCTCTCAATGGGGTATCAATGGATAGTATTAGATCACTTTACCACAACCCACGTTTCGGGGACATCTCAAATTTTTGACCTCGCACTAGGCAAACCCCTCACCAATGAACAGACCCTCTATATCAAAGAGTACCGCAACCTTAGCAGTACCTTTGACGAATTCACCTTACTTACTGATGAGCAGAAGGGGAGTGCACTCCTCAATACTGTTTCTGGCAATTTTAGTGGTCTGTTTATCAATATCGCTCTTGTAGTATCTCTCTAAAAAAGATCGAATTCTCTTCTCCCTCATGCAAGATCTACTATATTGTTGAGGGTACCTCTGGAGATTTTATGAAACTGATACTGGCACTATCCACTGCACTCTTAGTACTTAATGGATGTCTTTTTTCTGATGACAGCGCGTCGCCACCCAAAACCAATAAACAATTGCAAACACTCAATGCCGCACTTCCTCAGGATACCCTCCGCGTTGCGAGTCTCAATATGGCTATTGGTTTTAATCTTCTCACACTTATTGGTGTAACCAATATGGAACACCTCTATACCAAAATTCAGACAGTCTATGCAGAGTATGATTCAAGTATGGCTAGTGCCCGTATTGGCATCATGGCAGACTCAATACTCCACTACAGCCCTGATGTTGTTGCCCTTCAGGAGGTGCTCTACTTTGAGCGTCATGGAATAGACACTACCGATTTTCTCAATCAACTTTTAGATTCTCTCAATGCGAAAAACCCCAATACTCCATATAGCGCTACGATACATCAACTGAACCCTGTTGCTTTCGACACCATAGCCTTTGATACCATCCCTCTCAAATTCATGTTTGCTGAGGGCAATGCCTTTCTCTATAAACAGAGCCTGAGTAAAATCCAAGAAGACACATTCTCACTCCCTACGCGCCTCGAATTCCCTTATTTAAATACCACCTTGACCTCTATTAGAGCTGTACATCAAGCAACCTTTCAAAAGGGGGGTGGCCCTACGTGGCAACTGAACAACACACACTTTGAGGTTTTTAACAACGCCCCCCAAGCAGAAGAGCTGCTTCTCTTTCTCGATAGTAGTTATAGCTTGAGTTCACCACAATTGGTATTGGGGGACCTCAATTCAAAACCTGGTGATGTTGCTTATGCATTATTAACGAATGACGACGGCTTCTTTGACCTTTGGGAACCCATTACTACAAACAAGGCAACTTATGGTATTGACCTTAGAGACCCTACCTCGACACTTACTGAGCAACTCGACTATGTTCTTGGACGGAATTATCTTACGAGCGTAAACCACTCCATACACCCACTTGGACCAGAAAATGTTGACGGTATATCACTCTCTGCTGCGGACCACGCCTTTATTCTTGTGGATGTTATCGCACAATAATATGCCCTTCATTATTCTCTCTTGAGCTTTAATTCATAAGAAAATAGAAAATTGTTGATACAGGGTTACAGAACTCTCTTCATCATCGTTTAATAAGCATGATGAAAAAAATTATCACCCTTATACTTTATTTGAGCTGCGCACAGACCTTTGCGGAGAGTAACCTCTATATATCTGAGATATATCCCGCCCCTTTAGCCGATCAACCTGAATGGTTTGAGCTTACCAACACAAGTCAACACTCAATCCCCTTAGCCTCTCTCACCCTTCTGCCCTCGCCTCAAAAAGGACGTGCTCCCTATTCTCTGGTAGAGCCAAACTCAAAAAAAAATATTAACGCTATGGAGCAGTGTATTATTACTCAGGATTCACTCACCTTCAAAGAGGTGTATGGCACTCTGCGGCTCTGCATTATTCAACCCCCCAAATGGTACACCCTCTCAAATAGCGGAGGTTCATTTTCGATAAGTACTCCCTCCGAATTAATTATTGACTCTATAACCTGGAATGCTTCTCAGGTATCATCAGGAACAGCTCTCACCCGGCATTCTCCCTTGAGTGATGATTGGAACAGCACGCCTCATTTTGAAAATGGCACACCTGGGGCCCTTATATCAAGTGACACCCTGAGTAATTCATTTTTCTTACATAACCGCAGTTGTAAAATACACTCTCCAGAAAAATGCATTACAGGCACACTCACTCTTAAATATGGTGATCACTTCCGTTGGCAAGTATTTGATCTTTCAGGGTATCGCGTCATGGAAGCCAATACAGACCAGAGTGGCACCACCCAGCTCCAATGGAATGGCGAACATTCACATGGACAATTATGCCACCCAGGGCTCTATCTACTCACAAGTCAGTTTAATGATGACCTTCTGACTAAAACCACAATTGTTCTACAGCCATGATCCACACTACGTTTCTCTTACTCCTTTTCACTGTGTCATTTACCTTTGCTACAAGTAATCACTTTAACTGTGATGTAAGCACCGGCCTTGCCGGGAGCAGCACCCTAACCGACTCACTCTCTCATGCACTGAGTAATAACCCCGCCATAAGAGTGGCCTCTCAAACAATAGCTCTAGAAATATCGACGTGCTCCCCCTACTCAGTACCTGGACTTACCCATACACAAGGGGGTATCGCCCTCTCACTCTATGAAATATCTATCGCGCTGCATATGGCTAAAATTGAATCGGCTCACCTTTATTCCCAGACTCGTTATGGACTCACCCTTGCCCACACCTTTGGAGGTTGGGCCACTTTTGGACTGCAAAGCATTCTCTTCTCTGAACAATTTCCTGGTGCACGGTATGTCACCGGAACCCTCAAAATGGGTATGGTAGCAACCCCCTTTACCTATGCGACTCTTGGCATCTCCCTCACCAACATTGCGAGTATTGCATCACCTATTCGCCAACCAGTGCTAATCTCTATTGGTGCCACCTATGAAGTCACCTCCCAAATCAAGCTTTCAACAGCAATTCGTGAAGGTGAAAATGGTAACTGGAGAAAAGAGTATGGATTTAGTTGGAACCTGTTCCCCGCCCTTACCCTCCAAATGGGATTCTCTTCTCAACCTTTCACATGGTCTCTTGGAATGGTGATCAACCTTTTTAAACAGCGGCCGTTTTATAATAGATCGATACATCCAGAACTTGGTTCGACCAATACTTATGGAATAAAAAGTGTGGTTGATTTACAGAAGTGACCAGAAAAATATTACGCTACAATATTGAGTTGTCCACCACTCTGAGATTGATATCCGCTAAACCGTTGATTGAGTCCAGACTGTAATGAGCGAGTAGGCGCTGTCGGTGCTCCTTCGTTTTTCGAAGGATTTTGATTCAGAGATCCTTGCTCTCCTGCCTTGCTATCATTTGAAGATGAAGCTCCGGTGACTTCGGTAACACCCTCTTGATTCTCTTCTCGCAATTCCCCACGCGCTTCACTCTCGAGTTGAGATGCTTCTGCTGCAACCTGCCGATCTTTTGATGATGGCTCTGCGGGGGCAAGGGCTGCTTGTTGTATCTGCTCCGCTTTAGTGATAGTCTCTTCTGGTGTATCACCTTTAGATACATCGATATCCACATGACCACTTACTGCATATTGCTTGCCATCTGGGCCACTCTCGTATTCGAGATTTACACCACCACGAGCATTGGGTCCGGCGGCAGCTAAATGAGTCTGTTCATGATTGCGCACTTCTTGATCACGCACCTTCATCTCTGCTACCTGTGCCTTCTCCTCTTCACTTAATTCTGTATCCTCAACCGGGGTATCTGATACTGACTTCGAGACCGAGGCCTCTTTGTTGGGTAGAGCACTCTTTGCCGCGCGTGATTCTACCCCTGATACTGTTTCTGGAGCCGGAGTCTGTTGTGAAAGGAGTGCCTGCGCTTCGGGTGACAGAGCGAGGGTATAGGCATTTTGGGCTATTCCTTCTGTAGCTCCTCTTATAGATTGAGTATTTTGAGCATTCTCTGGAGTTTCACTAAAATCGACAACTGATTCAGCACCTGAAATAGGCACAGCCTCTCCAGCAGACCCAAAATTATTGGCTCTGAGACCTCGAACAGAAGGATTTAAAACAAAATCAGTTATCATACAGTGCTCCACTATTACATATCGGCCCCAACTTCCTAATCTTGAGCAATTATTCCAACTTTAGTTCACATTTTTCTTATTTTCCTTTAAACACCATTTTTGGGCCAACAATGCCTATTACAACTACAGACATGAGCACTTTTTTGGATACTTACACCCTAAACAATCGGGTCATTGCTATCCATTCTGCATTTTCAGCCCTATCAAATGGCCACCAGGGCAACGCTATCAGCCCACTCCAACTGTTAGAGCTCTTTCTTGATAGAGGTAATACTATTTTAGTCCCAACTCACTCTTGGGACTTTCTTACTCCACCGGACAAAATGCACCGCCCCCTACGCAATGCATGGGACTACGATAGCCTATGGAACTATAAGAGCATGCCTCCCTTTACCCCAGAGACAAAAGTCATTGATTCAGACATGGGAACCTTCTCAAAAACCGTACTCAATCACCCCAATGCTGTCCGCGGCAATAATGCACTGTGTTCATTTACTGCAGTCGGCCCCCTTGCCCAAGAAGTGTGTGGCAGTCAAACAAACCTCGATGTATCAGCACCATTAAGAGAGCTCGTCGCCCACTCAGGAATAATACTTTGTATCGGTGTCCCCCTCACTAAACTTACTCTCATCCACTATGCAGAAGAGTGCATAGGAGGGAAACCCTTTTTAAGGTGGGTAGAGTCATCTGATCACAAAACAGTGCCCGTCTCAGTGGGTGGGTGTTCAGAAGGATTTCAAGCACTCTCTCCTATACTGAAAAAAGAGACTATCGAAGTTACTTTGGGGAGTGCTCAAACCCTAATTATAGACGCTGCTCCAGCGCTCACCTCCCTTACTCAAGGCCTCAAAACACAGCAAGGTATTACACAATGTTCCGATCACTGCCCTGTATGTAAAGACCGCATTGCCGGTGGCCCTCTCTATTAAATAGGAGGCTCTTACATAAAAACTTCACAATGCACTCAATCTGTGCTATACTCAATTGAACATTTCACTGAATAATACTTATGAAAGAAATTACCACTGTTGGCAATGGAAAAATTTTTGAAATCATTCAACGGCTTCCATTTTTTGAACTCTTTGCCCCCCTCGAGAAAAAGAAGATTGCCTCGTGCTTTACCAACATTTTGCAATATGAAGCGGGCGAAGTTCTTATTGAAGAGAACACCAAAGATACCGTGTTTTATATCTTACTTTCGGGGGCAGTATCAGTAACTCACAGTACCCATGCCCAACCTCTTGCCCACCTCAAGCCCGGACAGTTTTTTGGTGAAATTTCATTTCTCACCAACGCCCCTCGTACCAGTACGGTCAGTGCAACTGTGACATCATTGGTTTTAAAGATTGATCCACTTCTTATGAATAATCTCAGTGCAGAAATCCGAGAGAAGATCAAAGACAAGATCATATTTCAACTGATCGAACGAATGAAACTAATGAATACACAGATTCTAGAAACCAATCCCGTTTCGGCGAATAGCGGTGAATATTTTGAAATTGAGTAGATCACATACTCAACACCTTAGACTTTAGATACGTTACTGTAACGTATAAGTATCACCCTCTTTGTAGGCTCCCTCAAAAATTTCCATTTCAGTATACCCAATAACTCCACCTTCTTGGATTGCAATTTCGATACGCCATAGTCCAGTGCGCCATCGAGCTTTTGATGAATAGAAACGCCAGCCAGCATCACGTCCCCCTTTAAGAATAAAAGGTATAGTATCTACCAACACCCATTCATCGGTCTCACTATTAAACCACAGCCAGCGGTGCTCTAACGCTGCAGTTACCGAGAGCGGTGCAAAAACTGAAGTCATGCACCATATTTTTTCTCCGACTGGAAGAGTAAGAGAATGCTCTTGCAATCCAACACGTTCTAAGAACGATGGTTCCTGCAGAACACAACTATATTCACTTCCACTGACTCTAAGGTCACGACAAAGCACCTGATCTTTAAGCACAAGGGGCACAGGCGGGATAAGCCCCAATACAAAAAGGAGCATGAGCACCCCCGCTACAACCAGTGGTGTACGCAAAGCCACAAGAGGAAGCCTACTTATTTTCAGAAAGTAAAATGAAGGTACAAGGGCAATTAAGAGGCTTAAAATAAACCAGACAAATGAGAGGGACCCAACCAGATGGGGTATCAGAAAATTGAGATACATGGCTGCACAGAGGGTATAGACCCCTTGGAGTACTCCTCTTCGATTGAGATGCCCTTCCCAAAACTCATTAATACAGAGTACGACCCCCAATATGGCTACACAGAAATAGGTACCATTGCTGTGACTACTCTTAAAATAAAAGACCACAAGAGCACTAAAAAGGCTTCCTTGTAAAAATTGAAGTACCAGTGGGTATTTATCATACCACCGCCACTTTTTTTCGAAGGAGAGGAGCATGATAAAAAAGCTTGCCCCAATGTAATAGAGCGTTAAAATCCAGAGATCGGTAGCCTCAATTTTAACCCCTAAGGTAATGCTATCCCAAAGAAAACCGCCAACAAAAGCACCAGCAGGTATAAACCGTCTGTACCGATCAAAAAAACTCAATACTGCTTTTTGCACTTTCGTTACTCAACTATCACTCAATCAAAGGGGTAATGTAAAAAGATTTCAAGAGAATGTATACTCTCCAATTGGACAAGACAAAATTGCACAATTTCACAAATTATAGTACAATAGTTATAGAATTTAGCGCGGGTTACCTGTGGACAACAAACGATATTTTAGCCGCATACATTTTGAAGGTGTAACAAAAGTCAAATATAGAGACGAACTCTTTGATGCTGAACTTCATGACCTTTCACTCAAAGGGGCCCTCATTAGTTTTACGTCAGAGCCACCCGTTAAAAATGGTGAAACATGCCATGTAGAACTCACTTTACCTGCGAGTGATATTCTCCTCTCTTTTGAATGTGAAGCAGTTCACCACCACGAGAATTATATTGGACTCAAATTTTTCTCGATTTCCTCTGAGACTCTTACCCATCTTAGAAAAATCATTGAACTCAACCTTGGCGATCATGAAAAAACAACCGAAGAACTCGCTTTTTGGCTAAAATAAACATCGACACATCGGTAGACCTATAAGAGAGGGAACAGGTTGTGACTACCCCACAAACAATACTCATTGCAGATGACAACTATGCTACGCAAAAACTGTTATGTACCATATTATCAAAAGAAGGATACACCGTTCTCGGGGCATCGAATGGCATTGAAGTGCTCACCCAGTTAAGCCAACAGAACATTCACCTTATTATTATGGATTGTAATATGCCGCAAATGAATGGACTTGAAGCGACCCAAAAAATCCGTTCTGATATGGCCAATACTGAGACCATAATTGTAGGCAGTACCTCACATACAAAAAATATCGACCTAGAAACGTGTCACAAGATGGGAATGGATGACTTCATAGAAAAACCTGTTACTCGAGAAGCGTTACTTTTATGCATAAAAAAATGGGCCGCTTAACATACTAAAGCGGCCCATCTCTTACTATTACATTTATTACTTTCTTCGACGTTTTCTTCGACTCTTTTTCTTCTTCCTTTTCTTTTTCTTTTTCGTTTTAAATTTGGGTTCTTCATCAGGGCACCCGTCACCGTCGAGGTATCCATTAACAATTTCTGCTTTTAACGGACATTTATCGACAGCATCTGGAACACCATCTTTATCATTATCCATATCAGGACACCCATCACCATCTTCGTAATCATCACGATCCTCAGCTTCAAGAGGACATTTGTCAGCGAGATCGAGAATACCGTCTTTATCATTATCAAATTCTGGACACCCATCTTCATCTTCAAAAGAGTCGCCATCTTCAGGTTCATTAGGGCATTTATCATCTTCGTCAAGGATGGTATCAAAATCATTATCAAACTCTGGGCACCCATCGTCGTCTTCAAAGCCGTCACGATCTTCTGCTTTTAACGGACATTTATCGTTTTGATCGGTAACACCATCACCATCATTATCTGTTTCAGGACAGCCATCACCATCTTCAAAGCCATCAATATCTTCTCTATCACTCGGACATGAATCCTCTTTATCAAGAATACCATCACCGTCACTATCTTTTGGTAGAAATGAAACTCCAAATGAGACACCACCAAAAAAGCTCATCTCTGGCACCACTGCATATCCAACAGTCTGACCGTTGATGATAGAGTAACTCGAATCCTGCATATTTGTACCGAACTTTGCACCAGCAGTAAAAGTGAGATTAAGTTCAGGAACATGGGCCTCTATACCTGCGCTATGTACAATAGGATAGTCGGTAACAGGAATCTCTTTCGTTGCATGATTCACCAATACTTCTGTCTCGGCGCTCCAGAAAAGTGAAACATACTTCTTAATATTAACGTCAACACCACCATCAAGAAGCAATACATTACTCGCGTCTGCCGCGCCAAGTACCAAGCCCCAATTCAAATGGAGATGGAGAGGAAACATACCCTCAATCGCTCCAAAATTCGCAGTTGTAAGAAGCTTAAGAGTTGTTACGACATTACTATTGCCATAAGGAGTTGTATTACTATCATTTGCATACCATGAATGTCTATTGAAACCGTTAGGATACTCGTCTCCGCCTGTTGGAAAATCAAGTTGCAATAAATAAGAGAGTTCAAAGCCTCTTTCATGTGGATACGGTGGGTAATTAAATTTAAATGACGTTTTTAGATTACCAATGCCAGTTTCTTCTTTGCCCAGTAAATTATCCCGATAGTAAGGAACATACAGTCCCGTCTCCAAGAAAGAAAACAACCCATAAGTCAGGGCTGCATAACTCGTTTGTCGAATGGCCTCACTACTTGTTGCATGTTCAGTCGTCGCCACACTCCCATTCATATTTTTTACGCCAAGCTCACTTCCGCCTGCATGTTCAAAGCCAACGCTCACATTAAGCATTCTGTGTTCAATAGGAATTGCAGACTGAATAGTTCCCGTCCCTGCAGCTCCCTGTCCAAGAGCAGCTGAAGCAGAAAGTGAAGTAACTGACCCGCTTATTACAATAATAAGGGTAAAAAAGAGTGAAAATAACTGTTTCATATGATTCCTGAATCGACTGAGAGATTCATCTTAAAATCTCTATATATCCGGACTATTTGGCTAAAACAGACCGATTCCATGTTATTGAAAAGATAAATTAATTATCTTTCTCGTTACGTACAAATTTAGAAATAGCCTGTTTTTTACACAAGTAAACGAGACCGTATGCGAGTATCAAAATTATTTTATACCACCCTCAGAGAAACTCCTAGTGATGCAGTGATCCCGAGCCATATTTATCTGCTTCGTGGAGGCTATATTAAGCAGCTCTCAACAGGTATTTACTCTATTCTTCCCATGGGTCTTAAAGTTCTCAGAAAAATTGAGGCAATCATTCGCGAGGAGATGACCGCTATTGATGGTCAAGAGGTGGATCTCCCCGTAGTACACCCCAAAGAACTTTGGCTAGAGGCTGATCGTTACGATGTCATCGGCAGTGAATTACTCCGTTTTCAAGACAGAACCAATCACGACATGGTGCTCGCCATGACCCACGAAGAAGCTATCACCGACCTCGCCCGTCATGTACTCAATTCATACAAGCAGCTCCCTTTTATGCTTTGGCAGTTTAAAACAAAATTTCGAGACGAAGCACGCCCTCGGGGTGGCCTTATACGGGTAAAAGAATTCATCATGAAGGATGGCTATAGCTTTCACTCTTCGACCGAAGATCTCGACGCTTACTACACTGGTGCACTCGATGCGTACACCCGCATCTTTAATCGCGTGGGGATTAATCCAGTGATTGTTGAGTCTGACACAGGAATTATGGGCGGCAAACAGGCTCACGAATTTATGCTCGAGACCCCTAACGGAGAAGACTATCTCATACTCTGTGACGCCTGTGGGTATCAAGCTAATGGTGAGATCGCAGAGTTTGCACGATCAACCGCTAAAGGTGATCTATTAGAACTTAAAAAAGTAGCAACTCCAGATACCAAAACTATCGATGCCGTTTCTACCCTTCTTAAAGTCACTCCTGAACAGACGCTTAAAGCTGTCTATTATGAATCAGAAGGCAAGCTCTACACCTTACTTATTCAAGGGCATTTAGAAGTCAGCGAAATTAAAGTGAAAAATATTTTAAAACTTTCAGAGATTCAACCTGCATCAGAAGAGCTTATTCGTGCCTGTGGCATGGAGCCAGGCTATGCATCACCTATTGGTGCAAAGGATACCTTCATCATTGCTGATTGGTCAGTTATCGAGAATACTAATCTCGTAACTGGCGCTAACGAAGAGGGCTTTCACTACCTCAATTCAAATATTGGTCGTGACTATCAGGTTGATAAAAAAGCTGATATCGCTCAAGCCGATTCTGGCTGTGCCTGTCGCTCATGTGGCGATTCCCTCAGAGCAACCCGTGGTATCGAAATAGGTAATATTTTTAAGCTCGGTACAAAATTTTCTAATGCAATGGGTGCAACCTTCCTCGACGAATCAGGAAAGAAACGCCCTGTAGTTATGGGCTGCTACGGAATTGGTGTTGGCCGCCTCATGGCAAGTGTTGCCGAGACATATCACGACAAGTGGGGACTCAAGTGGCCAGCCGCCATTGCCCCTTATTCAATTCTTATCTCTACCATTGGTAAAGAGGAAGAAGGCTTTGAAAAGTCACAGGCACTCTACGATACTCTCACTCAAAAAGGTATCGATGTACTCTGGGATGATCGTAAAGAACGCCCCGGTGTAAAATTTAAAGATGCAGACCTTTGGGGCATTCCTCTCCGTATTACCATCGGCGGTAAAGCACTTCAGGAGGGTGCCTACGAGTGGAAAGTCCGTTCAGCCGAAGATAAAGAGATGATTACCGAAGCCGATATCATGACCAAAATTGATGAGTATCTTGCACAGGTTTAGTGAGTATTATTCATAAACTTGATAATTAAAAAAGGGCCTACTTTACCGACCGAATCCCCGAGAGTTTGGCAAGTTTACGTACAATGCCAACATCTTGAGAAAATCGGCGACTCTTTGTCAATACCGCAAGGGTTGCCCCAGTAGGGCTCAATAATACCACTTCAATTTTTGTTTTAAAAAACGACACATCAATCCCCTCAACTTCTGAAATTGGTATGAAAGACTTTTTCCGAAAGGGAAATTCAACACCAATCGACTCTTTGGAAAAGGTGAATCGATACGCCATTCGGCGAAAAGTCCCCACAATAGAATAGAGACCGTAAGGAATAAAAAGAAGAAGGAGTGCTTTAAAAAGTGAAAATTCACCGTAGAGGACTCCTCGATAGACGAAGAGCCCAAAGGCAAATGAAGAAAGGTTTATGAGTACCAACAGGCCCCATAAAAAAATATAATATCGACTCGTTTCGCGATGTTCAAGTGCCAGTTCCAATAGCTACTGCCCTACCGTTTCAGAGCCAGTAGTGTTTGCAGGAGCAACAGGTACCACTACTGTTTTTACCATGGCGCTATCCTTACCTGCAGTTGTCGTATCAGCAGGATTCTGAGATGCAGAAAGCTCTACTGGGCTCACCCCCAACTCAGTTAATGCCACCGCCACTTGTCCAATAAAATCACCATTAGGATACTGAGTAATATAAGCTTTTAGCTTCTCTTGACTTTTACTCAGAAGAGCCTCTTCAAATACTAATCCTTCAATATCCGACATTGCATAATCTATATACGCACCCTTTGGATACTTACTCATATAATCATTATAGCCCGCAATAGTTCTCTCTTGTACTGCACTTTCATACACTAGAGTTTCAATATCATCCTGAGCATCTTTCGCATATTTCCCATCTGGAAATTGTGCAAGATACCCCTCATACGACTCAATGGTCCCCATTGAGCCCGCCTCAAAATAGGTCAGCGAATCAAGAATCACTTTTGCCTCAGGCACTTTGGCATTGTCGGGATTTTGGGCAATAAAACGTTCATATTGTTTAATGCTATTCTTTTTTTGAGCTTTTTCCCATGGCGCGTTAGCACACCCCGAAAACCCGATTACTATTAAAGTAACTCCAAATAAGAAAAAGGTACTTTTCATAATGCTCCTTCTGTATACTGTTCTTGTAAGTTGTATTAAAGGGTACCTCTAAAAGTTCAATTTGGATCATTTACCCAAATGGGTAGGTGAACAACAGTCTATCGCAATGAAATTTATAGTGAAACCCTAAAGACTTATTCCACTATAAACATATATTAAATCGATTTAAAAGCATATATTTTTTCTGGCAACCATAATAACTCAATTTTGAGTGCAAAACTACCGATAGTATATTAAAGAGCAACTTGTTAAAAATTCACAAATGTGGTATACTCATAGTATACTAATTGATTATATAAGTATATTAAATAGAGTACTTTGGACACCTGGCGGGCACATGAAAAAATTTATTGTAAGCATGGCATTGGTAACGGTCACTATTGCACTCGTTGCAACACTCCGCTCACCTCCAAGTGCTCCATCAAAAAGCACTCCATCTAAACACGATGTCATTAACTCCCTCTCATCACATTTCAAACAGAAAAAAGAGAAAAAAGACTACACCCCATCTACCAACAATCTGGTATCTACCAAAGTTCGCAAAACAACGCCTGAGCGTATGGCCAAGAAACTCGCAACCACTGAAATGCTGAAATTAAAAAATTTAAAAAACAGAAAAAGCTTTACCGTATCAGCCAAAGATCTGAAAAAAATCGCCCCCGGCACCTATGTAACTAAATACAAAAACCGATATTACAAAATTCAAAATGTTAAAAAAAGATAATCTACTTCTTACCTAACTGGTAAGCATCAATATACAATCCATTCTAATCAATTTTTTTAGGCCTAAACCCAAGATAATCACACGATGTCAAGTGAGACTGCATGCCTTTATATGCCACTTCAACACCATCGTAATGCGACTCGCCATGAAGATGCCCGAAGACAACATGCCCTGCACCTGCAGCATGAAACAGAGAAAGTACCTCATCTCCATTAGTTGAAGGAATCCCTGGTGGAAAATGAGTTACACCAATTTGGGTGTAGTCACGGTGATCATTAGGCAGTACTGATAAATGAGTTTCCAATCGACGCAGCTCTTTTTCAAACAACTTGTTCCCTGACCCTTCTACTGGTACTCCTCCTTGATTAACTTCAAGGGCCCTATCCCACATACGACTCCCCATAAAGAGATATCTATCTATAACAATAGGTGACGATTGCAGCGGTATAATAGAATCAGGTAACGCGTCACATACCTTTTTATAAGAGCCCCACCAATAATCGTGATTCCCTTTTATAATTATTTTTGTTCCTGGCAACTGATCGAGCCAGTCCAAATCTGGGAGTGCCTGATCGATGGTACTTGCCCAAGATATATCACCAGCAACAATAACGATATCATCATACCCCACCACTTCAAACCATTGTTTCATAATTTTTTGTGGATGATCAACCCACGCATCTCCAAAGAGATCCATTTTTTTATCGGGAACACCAAATGAAAGATGTAGATCAGAAATTGCGTACAGTGCCATTATGCCCTCGGATGCGCCTGAGCATAAGAATCTTTCAACCGTTTAGTATTGACATGAGTATACACTTGTGTTGTAGAGAGTGAAGCGTGCCCCAACATATCCTTAACCGCCATAAGATCTGCACCATTCTCTAATAGGTGCGTTGCAAAAGAGTGACGCAAAACATGGGGGGATGCTTTTCCATCCCAACCCAATGCTTTAAGTTGTGCTTCCATATCTCTCTGAAGCGTACGCGTACTATACCGCGTATCACTTGAAGATAAAAAGAGGTACTCTTTAAATCCTGCGGGAAAGCCACGCCCCTTTTGTATTTCACGATACGAATGTAAAGTTCCAATGGCAGAAGGAGTGAGTGGTACTACCCTCATTTTATTACCCTTACCCACAACAGTCACCGTTTTTGCTTTGTATGCTACATCTCCCCACTTCAAATTATGCACTTCGGCAAGTCGTAACCCGGAACCATAAAAGAGTTCGAGTAGTAATGCTCTCCTCTCCTGAATCTCGGGAACATCTGAAGTGACCCTCTCGGTATCACTCATCACTTTTTGAGAAATAAATGCAACTAACGTCTGCGGTTTTTTAGGAGTCACAAGACGAGTCGCCTCATTAACTGCAATAATTTTGTGCCGAATGAGATAATTCCCAAAGCTCTTGAAACAAGCAATTGCTTGAGCTGATGTGGCCGGAGCAACCTTTCGTTCAGAGACGAGATAATAGAGATATTGCTGTAGATGAGAAAAAGTATACTCAGTTACGAGGGTACCTTTCCCAGTAAATTCAATAAATCCAGAAAGCACCCTTTCATAGGCCTTCACCGTATGAGGAGAGTAATTTCGATTATGGGCTACATACTCTAAGTAGGTCGTTACCCGTGTTATAAGTGGACTATCAGTCATAATCCTAAATATACCAAAACACCTTTTTTTACTCAATTAAATTACGGTATGACCTTATTTGAGTGAGCTTTTAGAGGCATCTTATGTTATATTTAAATTAAGATGAAGGGATTTATAGCAACAATGGCCATGGTTACCGGTGGGGTGATACTCATTTCGACTTTTAATAGCGGTAACAGTTCTGTAGAGATGAACAATTCAGTTCTCGATTCTACAGTGAGTGAACAAAAAATCACGGTTAATACCAGTGAAATCATCACAAAAAAAACTGCTCATATTAGTTCAAGTAAGCCTCGAGTATCAAATAAGGTAATCAGTATCAGTGATGTTCAATTTGCGCGAAAGCTCAAAAGTGGAGAGACACTCGACATAACATCCCTTGATGGACGCTCTCATACCGTCTCTCAGAACTCTTTTACACGCCTCAATCCAGGCATCTATATAGCTCGTAAAAACAACCGAGTCTATCGAATTGTAAAGAAATAACTGAAATAACAAGCAATTATAATCACCTCTGCAATGAACTCATAGTTGTTTTTAATCACCACAAATAGGGAGAATAAATATACATTGGCTCTTATGATTCATTTGATAGAGACAAAAGAGCAACTCACTCAAATTGTAGAGGTGGCAATTACCTATGATACGGTAGCCATTGATACAGAGTTTCTGTGGGAAACCACTTATTTCCCCATTTTGGGGCTTATTCAGCTCGGCCTCCCTGATGGCAACTCATATCTTATTGATGGCGTTAAAATTGAAGACCTCACACCTCTCGGAAAACTAATGGAGGATCATTCAACCACCAAAGTGCTCCACGATGCGGTACAAGATCTTACAATTATACGTCAATACACAGACACATTTCCCAACAACATATTTGACACCCGCAGAGCAGCCGGCTTTATTGGCCTCCCCTGTACTATATCTCTTGCAAAACTCCTTAAAGAGCTTCTCAACATAACTCTTCCTAAAACTGAAACTCGCACCAACTGGATTAGACGTCCACTCAGCGATAATCAAAAAAGATATGCCGCCGATGATGTAGTGTACCTTTGTAAGGTTAAGGATATTATCGAGAGTCAAATTATCGGCACACCAGTGAGTGACTGGATTAAAGAAGAGATGCTCGATTATGATCGCAATATTCATTACCAAGAAAAAACAGCACGTAATCAATATATCAAAGTAAAGGGTGCCAAAAAACTCCCTCCTAAAAAACTAGCACTCTTGAGAGAACTCGCTGCATGGCGTGAAATAGAAGCATTTGAGGCAAATCGTCCTCGAAAAAGAGTCATGAGCGACGCACAACTCATGACCCTGGTTCATCAAGCACCGCGCAACGATGAAGCCCTCAAATACACTCAAGGGTTCCCTTACAAAAAAATGCACGGTAAAACAGAAGATATCTTAAGAGCCATCAACAAAGGGCTCGATTTAGAACCCTCAAAATATCCTCAGAAAATTGAAGAGGACTCTCCAGAATTCCTCTATACTCGTGTGGATGAAACATTTGCCTTTATCGAAAAAGAGTGCAAATCCCACGACATTGATCCTGGGCTGATTGGATCAAAAGTTGATATCAAAAAATACTACTGCTCAGGTGATCGACCAAAGATGGCCGACCATCGCATTCTTACTGGCTGGAGAAGTGAACTCCTCTCCAACCTCAATAACGAGTAGTACACTACTCGAAAATACCTTTATACCGTAATCCCATAGATAGCACCGTATTTCTCTTTTAAATAGTCAGTAAAATATTGAGGATTGAGCGCTTCACCCGTCGCCTGTGTAATGAGTTCAGAAGGACTGAGCTCGCGACCCCATTTCCAAATAGACTTTTGCAACCACTCATTCAAAAACCCATAAGAGCCCGCATTCATTTGAGTAGTAAAGTCAGGCACTTCTCGTTTTATCGCTTCAAATATTTGAGCAGCATTCATATTACCGAGAGCATAGGTAGGAAAATATCCAAAAAGCCCTGCACTCCAATGGACATCTTGCATAAACCCTTCGAGTGGCGACTGAGGAACTATTCCTAGATACTCTTTCATTTTGCTATTCCATACTCCTTCTATTTCACGGGAGGTTATCTCACCATTAAAGAGCGCTTTTTCAACTTCATACCGGAGGATAATGTGCATGTTATAGGTGATTTCATCTGCATCAACGCGAATAAACGAAGGTGCTACTCGATTGACTAAGGTATAAAACTGGCGACTATCAATATCTTTTAAGGTATCGCCAAATGACTGCTGCAGCATACTGTAGTTTTTATTCCAAAATATTTCGGAACGCCCAATACAGTTCTCCCAAAATCTCGATTGACTCTCGTGTACTCCAAGGGAAACTGCCTCAGAAAGTGGCGTCCCCGCCGTCTCAATAGGAAGCCCTTGTTCATAAAGACCGTGCCCGCCCTCGTGGAGTGTCGAGAAAACCGAATCTATTAAATTGTGAGTATCATAGCGCGTGGTAAGCCGCACATCTGTTGGGTGAAAGTTTGTGGTAAACGGGTGCTCGGATTCATCGATTCGCCCGCAGCCCATATTAAAACCTATAAGGTCAAGGAGGGTATTATTAACCTTTTTTTGCATCCCGATATCAAAGGAACGCCCCTCCAATAGATTTTCAGTTGGCTGTCCTGCGTCGGCAATTGCCGCAATTAAGGGAACTAATTCATTTTTAAGTGTCCCAAACAGCGCGTCGATAGTAGTTGCATTTGCACCACGCTCATACTCATCAAGCAAAGCATCATACGGAGTCATCCCCTCAGTCTTAAGACATTCCGCTTCTTGCTGCGCTATGGCCACTACTTTATCAAGCCACGGAAGAAAGTCACTGGGAGAGCCTTGATTTCGAGCTTTTGACCACTCCTGCTGAGCCATAGAGGTGACCTTTGATTTCTCAACCACAAGAGCCTCAGGAAGCTTGACCATTTTTTCCCGGTCTCGTTTAATTTCTGCAATCTGTGCACACTGAGAAGCACTCAGTCCCTTTTCAGCGGCTGCCGCCTCGATAAGATCACCATACTGCTGAGCAACCATTTTTTCGTGCAATACTTTAGAGAGAACACCGAGTGTTTCAGCACGAGCTTCGCCTGACTCTTTGGGCATATAGGTCTCCATATCCCAACCTAACACATTCATGGCCGCAGCAACTGAGCCCACCTCTTTAGTGTATGTCAATAGTGCATCATAATTACTCATAGGTCCTCTTTTCAATAAAATAACTCAAACAGTACCAGGGAAAGTAGTTAAATAGAACAATTCAGCCCATAAAATAGTATCAGAATGCATGTTATTAGCGGTACTAAGCAGGAAAAATTAGTATGATAAGAGTAGAGATATTTTGTCGTGAGGTACCCCATGAACCACTACAACACCATACTCTATCCTATCAATCTGGATGACCCCAATAAGAAAATGATCAATGAAGCGATCAATCATGCCATGCGCTACGATGCCGCACTTCATATCCTCTTTGTAAACAATCCACAAGCAGGATATCGCTCTCCTCTAGAAAAAGAGGATGATGTAAAAAGAGCTGTTGCCCAAAATGTTGAATCTCTTGACCTCGACCAACTGAATATCACCTATGCTATTGCAATAGGAGAAGTTGGCTCTGCCGTTGAAGACTATGTGAACAAACACCCCATAGACCTCATCATTACGGGACACACCCACCATAGCGCCCTCTATTCACTCTTTTTTGATACTGCTGATGAAAAAATTATTGACGCAGTAAACATACCAATACTGGTATTGCCCAAAGGGTAGACAAGAGAACAGGGAGCATCAACAGATCAAGCCCCATTGAACACTTTTGATCGAGTGAGAGGGGCCAATTTTCCCCTGTGCTTCGTTCATTTTTATACATTTGAAATATGCGCCATTTCCTTCTTATGATACTCTGTATCCTCAGTATACTCACCCAACCTCTCTCTGCATTAGAGGTTCGTGGAGCCAATCAGTCACTTGATATCGCAGCCTCTGCCCGGCGCTCAGGAACTGCCGACCTTTATCTTGGCATGCCTGGAGATTTAGCAAGCATCTATGGCCACCCTGCCAGTTTAACCGATCTCGTACTCACCCACATTTTAGTGAGTCACTATGAGCATTTCGAAGGTGCTCAATACGATCATATTGCAGCCAACATCCCCCTCGATAGTACTTCAACTCTCGCTTTTGGACTCGCGCGCTTTGGTATAGATGGTATCCCTTTAACCCAAGAAGGGGTTATTTACGAAGGAGCATCATACGAAACATTTAGCGCGACAGATTACATACTCTCGAGTTCATTTGCACACCAAATTAACGCACTTACTTTAGGCGCTTCTCTTCATCTTCTCTATCGAACCCTCGACCAAACCGGTTTTGGCTTCCGTACTGATATCTCTGCTCAATATTCTCGAGGTAATTTCCGCATTGCTGCACTCGTAAAAGGACTGACTACTTCGGCAGCTACCTGGGAAGAGGGCACGTTTGAATATAGCCCTACTGAAATTTATACCGGTATGGGCTACACCTTTCCCCTCCCCTACTTTTACGGTTCATTCAACGTTGCCTGGCAATCAAGTGGGTTTCTGCATCACGACGCTCGCTCTACTACCCCACTCTCAGAAGAGGGAGGAGACTCACTCACTTCCTACACCCTTGCAGGCAAACGAATCACGAGTGACCCATGGGGCTGGCTTAAATCATCCTCTGGCGCTATTGAATTCACCTCACCAACAGGCCTTGCACTCAGAGTGGGCATTCCCCATCTCCACACCCCCACCTTCTTTTCTATGGGCGCTGGCATTACTCTTCTCAAACACACTTCTATTGACTACTCATTTTACAACCACCCCGAGCTCTCCAATACCCACCATGTGAGTATTACTATCATCCCAGAAATCATTGTGGCACGTCACTTTAAAAAGCGAACCCCATTCAAGCAAAATCGTACGATTACACCCCTCCCTCCTCAAATAAAGGATGCACACGAGCCAAGCCCTACAATTGATTCTGTGATTACTCCAAGCATTGATTCGACAAACACTTCTACCAAAGATTCAACAGAGATACTACAACCAAATCCTCTAACACAAGACTCAACTCAGTCATCCATTCTCATTGAGAGCCCCCCCAAATTAGAGCAGAGTGATTCTACAACAATCAACGCCATCGACACACTCTCTCCGGCGGTGAATCAACCTCCATCAGAACCAGACTCTACCACTGCCCCTCTCACTCCCAATGAAAAAGTGTTTTTTGAAGAGGAGATCATAGAAGAGGAGCTCGTTGACTAATGGCTCAATTTGACTACAGCAATCACCGCCGACAGGGACCCAAGAAAATCCCTTTACTCCGCATTCTTCTTTTGGCCTTCGCCCTTTTTGGACTCTATCAACTCTTAGGCCCCGATACGCCATCTTCAAAAAAAGTTGTTCAAACTCAAAAAAAGGCAACAAAGAAGACCTCTAAAAAAAAGAGTTCAAAACGGAAACAGCCGCTTCTCTTAATAGACTCCAGTTATAGTGTAAAGGTAAAGACCCACAACAATAAGTCAAAAACAGTACACTTTCAATTTGTTGATAAAAAGCCTGTGCTACTCGACTCCTCAAAAATTCTGAGCCCCTTTTTGCTCGCCACAATCAATCGAGCCCTTATCATTCACAACAAATCTCGTGAACCACTTTCAGTCAGTTTTCATACAACCGAGAAAAACGTCCCTCTCTCATTTGTCATTGCAAATGGTACCCAATCAACAAAATACGCTCGATGGAGTGGCGATTCGGGAGTTGCCTTTATCGATAAGAACGGCTGCACTTATGGAAAGCCCTGCCTCAGTTATCCTGGACGCGTTGAACTCCTTACCTTTGACAAAAGTGACCTCGTCAACTTTAAAGGCGCCATCGGCACTACCGTCAAAAGCATACACAACGGGACCGTCACCTCGGTAAACCACCGTTTTCAAAATGGCAGCCTTGTGACCATTCACCACGGCAACAACCTCAACGCATTCTATTCTGGGCTCGACTCGGCTACGATCAAAGTATCACCAGGGGATCACGTTAACACCGGAACCCCACTTGCCAAAATAAGCGAACGAGCACCCAGCTTCTTTCTCACAATGCTCCGGAACAATCAACCCACCTCATTTGTGAATGAATGGCGCGACTCCTACCCTATTCGCTCGTCAAAGACCCTCAAAACCTTCGTGGAAAAACACTTTTAAAAGCACCGCACTCCTGCCCAGAGCCAATATTTGCTATTTTCTACTTAGTTCATCTAAGTGACCCATCTATGCTTATTGCTCAATATCGTACACTCATCGTAACGCTTATTCTAGTACTCCCTCTACTCACTACTCAATGTGTTTTTAAAACTTCTGTTGAGCCCACCGAGCTGGAAGGTGGACAAACACTTCAAGGATACTACACCGCAGCCGAACTCGACAGTGGACGCATCTACCACAATCGTGAAGACACCATTTTTATAACACTTAAAGGGCTCTTTATCTATTCTAACTGCTCCCTTGGTGACAATGATATTGTCCGCGAATCAGCGACGACTTCTGATAGCATCTTTCAGATTCGCTATAGAGTTGACCTCGAAACACCAGACGACCTTAGCTGTGCTAATTCTACAGGAACTGCTGACACAACCCTCCCCCTCGAGAAAATTTGGGGAGACGACATAAAGCAACTGAAAATTTACAAATACGACACCCTCCCTTTTGACAGTACTCCCGAAAAAGTTCTCGACTCCATCTTTATAAGAAATGGCTCCTATAAGAGAGACACGATCATATTCGAATTCGACTCCATTTTTGGTTTTGCCACTGATGACAGTCTTCATTTTAAATATGCCCATTCAAGAAACCCAGAAGAAACAGGTTCAGACAGCCTTATTCCTAAAATTTCAAATGGCACTCTTGTAGAATACACCTATCAGCCATTTACCATAAAAGAGGATACTGTTGATTATTTCTGGTCAAGATGTGATGACCCAACAGCAGTTAGAGAGTGTGAAACAATTCCAACCTATATTAGAAAGAGCCATACCGAAGTCCTCGGCGACACTACTTATCCTTTAAAAAATGTCACCAACGAATTACATCAATATATGTGTATCGACAGCATTACCGGAAAACTAGAACTTGATGAAAATGACGAAACCTATTCTATATGTAGAGATGCCCACCTAATAGATACAACCCAAACAAGCAACCTCACTCTTGCCGACACAGCAAACGCCTCCAATGTTATCGTTTTTTATGAACAATGTATTAAAGAGGAGGAAATTATCTGTACCACATTAGATACCATAACTTTTAAATCCCCCCCTATCCCCGATACCGCGATCACTGTTTCCTTAACCCAAGACTCAATAGTTATTACTGAGAAACTCGGCTGTATGGACGGCCAAACATACTGCACTGGTGAGACTTCAAATTACCACTCAATCTTAGACACCGTCGTACCAGATACAATATTTTATCAATCCGTTGCCTACCTACAAGAATTAAATTCCTGCGACTCAATCGACACATTTAAAGTCAATACATTCAAATATAAAGCTCGCGGAGCAGTAACCATAACAATGGAGCTATTTACAATTGATTCCCTCTTTTGCGATGACCCTACAAAAATAGACACCTTAATCTGGGATATTGACCACTTTAACAAACTGATTGACACAAGCTCAGTGAATGAAGTGGACAGCGTAACGTCCTACAATCTGTTTGAAATAATCAATACAGAACTTGATCAACCGTAACACCGATGCAGTATATTAATGCCGGATACATACTTCCCATCACTAGCGAACCACGAAAAAATGGGCAGCTAGGCTGGGAAGCCCACACTATTACTGATATTTGTTCTGGCACTGACGCCGACTCTCAAAAAGACGGCACCTATTCATTCCCCAATTCAATCGTACTCCCGGGCCTTATTAACACCCACTGCCACCTCGAACTCGGCATGCTCAAAGGCAAGACCCAACCCAACACCCCCTTTACTAAGTGGGCAGACGAACTCAAAGGTCTTCTTACCCACTATACTCCTCTCGACTTTCACGACGCTGTAACCAGCGGCCTTGATGAAGCCCTGAAGAGCGGCACCACAACCCTTGTTGATGTCGGGTTTTCCCAGGTAAATATCGATTCCCCCAAAACCCATATCAACCTCCTGAGTCACAAAGAGCTTATTGGCATGCCACCAAGTGCCGCCCAAGAACTTGCTACACAAGCAATAGCCCAGGTTACAAAAGCAACGCCAACGCAACTGTTTACCCCGAGCATTTCTGCACACGCCCCATTCTCATGCTCTCGTGAACTCATTAACGAAGTTACCGCCTTTTGCCACAAACAGAACACCCCCTTTATGATGCACCTGTCAGAAAGCCAGGAAGAGAACGAACATTACTCTCAAACCAAGGGAAGTATGCTGGACTTTTTGTTGAGTCGTTTTCGTGAGTACAATCCTCCTCAGCCCAAACAAAATGCTGTCGACTACTGCCTTACTCACAACCTCATCCCTCATGACTCACTCATGGTACACTGCAACCATATTACGAGTGAACAACTCTACTATTTTACCCAAAACAACATTTCTATAGCCCACTGCCCTCGCAGTCGCGCTTTTTTTAATCACCCCCCCTTCCCACTCACCGAGGCACTCAAGGCAAAAACCAACCTTACTCTCGGAACTGATAGCCTCGCCTCAAATCACTCCCTTAACCTTTGGGAAGAGATCACCTACCTTTTCAACCATCACAACACCGAGATAAGCCCCGAACACATTTTGCGTATGGCAACACTCCAAGGCGCCCAAAGTATCGGGAGAGGAGAGCATACCGGTTCTCTTGAAGAGGGGAAAATTGCTGACTTTATTGTAGCGACCCCTTCTAAACAGACAGGAAACCCCTATAGCGACCTCGCTCATACCCCTCCAACCATCGAAATGGTAGTAGTTCAAGGCTCAATTGCCTATCAAAGAGCACGCCCTTAATATACATTTTTGTATTTCGTCACAGATATCGACATTTTTGTTTCTACTAAAAACTGGAAAACGCCCATTTTTTACAGAAATATCATTTGGCACACTGTTTGCAAATAGACTGGTTAAACTTATTAGTAAAGAGGTATATTATGTATGATGAACACGATGTAACAGATGATAATGAACACGTCTCTGACATGTTTGATAGTCACGATGAAAATGAAGGTGAAGAGAGCCTTGTTGAGTACTTTAATGCACGCAGCTTTAAAGAAGTCAGCACAGTACACGACACCCCTTTTCGCAAATGGCATTCAGACGAAGACATCAAAGAGATGAACGTCAGGATTATGGAATGCTAGAAAACAAAAATTTAATTTCAGACCCAGAGCTCCAATATAATAACGAAGTGCTCGGTAAAATAGTCATTGAACGTTGCGACTTTCTCAACCACGAGCACTGTGAAAACCTGGTAAAACTTACCAACATATTTATGACCGATCCGGAGGCCGGCTGTGGACGCTCCCTTTCTCATGCAGAGGAAGAGAACCTCATATTTGGCCTCGCTGAACACCCTACAACGTTTATACTCTTTGCAAAGTATAATGATCAGTATGTAGGTCTCATCACTTGCTTCATTGGCTTCTCTACTTTTAAAGCAAAAAAACTCATACAAGTTCACGATATCGTGGTTCATCCAGATTTTCGCGGTAAAGGCATTGCCAAAAAAATGATGAAAACCGTTGAAGACACCGCCGTCGCCCTACGTTACTGTAAAATCACTATAGAAGTGCGTGATGACAATACCTTTGGCAAAAAACTCATGAACACCCTTGGCGACACTGAGGTCAAATCGACCATGATTTATCGCACCAAAGAGATCAACAACATCTAAGGCTGTAGTTCAGTACTCAGCCTCTTTTCTGCTCAAGCCTCACAACTGTTCAACTCTGTAATTACAACTTTATACCATTAAATACAGAAGCGTCATTAAAACAACGTTACAAATGATACAAATAAATAATTTTCTAATATAACCCTAAAATAGTGAAACTATAGGCATGCAATCGTCTGGATTAGATAATTGCAGCAATAATAGAGGATTATAATGAACACTGTATTTAAGACTTTAGACGGAAATGAAGCGACTGCACACGTCGCCTATCGCGCCAGTGAAGTAATTGGCATCTACCCCATCTCTCCATCATCAGATATGGGTGAACATTCTGACCTTTGGGCATCCAAAGGACACCTCAACACGTGGGGCGATGTACCAAGAGTTGTAGAAATGCAATCAGAGGGCGGTGCTGTAGCGTCATGTCACGGATCGATTCAAGCGGGAACACTCTCTTGTACGTTTACTGCATCTCAGGGCCTCATGCTTATGATCCCTACGATGTATAAAGTTGCTGGTGAAATGACTCCTTTTGTTATTCACGTTGCAGCGCGTACTGTTGCAACTCAAGCTCTTTCAATCTTTGGCGACCACTCAGATGTCATGGCTACCCGCGCAACAGGCTTTGCACAACTCTCTTCGTTTAATGTACAAGAAGCAACCGACATGGCGACCATTGCCCATGCTGCAACTCTTGAAACACAAATTCCTTTTATACATTTCTTTGATGGTTTTAGAACCTCACACGAATTACAAAAAATTGAACTTATTCCAGACAAAGTTCTTCAAGAACTATTTACTCCTGAAAATGTGAAGCGCTTTCGATCACGCGCTATGACACCTGACGCACCACAACTTCGTGGTACCTCACAAAACCCTGACATCCACTTCCAAGCACGTGAAACCGTTAATAAGTATTACAACGCTGCCCCTGCAGCGATTCAAAAAATCATGGATCGCTTTGCACAACTTACGGGACGTGGATATAAAATCGTTGAATACACCGGCGCAACAGATGCAGAGAAAGTTGTCGTTGTCATGGGGTCAGCTGTTGACACTGTACGCAACACCGTTAATTTCCTTAATCAATCGACTGACGCAAAATATGGTGTACTCGCAATCCGCCTCTATAGACCTTTTGATAGTGCTCTCATTGCCGATGCAATTCCAGATACGGTAAAAAGTCTTATTGTACTTGACCGCTGTAAAGAGCCTGGTTCTTCTGGGGAGCCTCTCTACCTAGACATGGTAACTGCTCTTGCAGAAGCAGACCGATCAAATATTAAAGTACTGGGCGGCCGGTATGGCATCTCTTCAAAAGAGTTTACCCCATCAATGGTCAAAGCAGTACTCGAAAACAAATCGAAAAACCATTTTACTATTGGTATCAACGACGATGTTACTCACACAAGTCTCGATTGGGATCCAAGCTTCCTTCTCGATAGTGACTTCTATCAAGCGATGTTCTACGGACTCGGATCTGACGGTACTGTTGGTGCAAATAAAAACTCTATTAAAATCATTAATGATGAGACTGACAACTACGGCCAAGGCTTCTTTGTATATGACTCTAAAAAAGCAGGGGCGATCACTACTGCTCACCTCCGTTTTGGCCCAACACCTATTAAAGCCCCATACCTCATTGAAGAGGCAGACTTTATTGCGTGTCACCAACCACAATTTATAAATACTATCGACCTTCTCGTTAACATTAAGAAAGGTGGACTCTTCCTCGTCAATACACCAATTGATAAAGATGAGCTTTGGGATGCATTTCCAAAACATTATCAAGAGATCATTATTGAGCGTGGCGTAAAAGTATACACGATCAACGCAGCGAAAGTTGCCCGCGAAGCTGGCATGGGCACTCGTATTAATACCGTTATGCAAGCCTGTTTCTTTGGTATCTCTGGTGTACTCCCGAAAGAAGAAGCGATTCAGAAAATTATTGGCGCTATTAAAAAGACCTATGGCAACAAAGGTGAAAAAGTTGTTCAGATGAACATTGATGCTGTTAATGCTGCGCTTGACAACATGTATAGTGTCGCAATTCCTGAAGCGGTAACCAACAGCAATATCATTGGCAAAAAACTCCCTGAAAACGCTCCTGACTTTGTGAAATACCAAATTGAAACAATGATTGAACGTAAAGGTGATTCACTCCCTGTTTCGGCAATTCCTTTTGATGGAACATTCCCAACCGACACTGCTCGTTGGGAAAAACGTGACCTCACTGACTTCGTGCCTATCTGGGAAGATGATTCGTGTATTCAGTGTGGTAAATGTGCATTTGTATGTCCGCATGCTGCCATTCGTGCAAAAGCATACTACCCAGCAGATATTGAAAGTGCTCCAGAGGGCTTCCAATCAGCAGGCGCAAAAGACCGCGACTGGAAAGCTGATCTTCTCTATACGATTCAAGTTTCACCACTCGACTGTACTGGTTGTGAACTTTGTGTGAATGCCTGTCCTGTAACTGATAAAGAAGACCCAACTCGTCACGCTATTAACATGACTCCATCACTTGATGTGAAAGAGAAAGAACAAGACAAATTTAACTTCTTTGACTCAATACCAGAACTCGACCGTTCACGTATCGATGCATCAAAAATTAAACAACAACAAGTACAAGAGCCACTCTTTGAGTTCTCAGGTGCATGTGCAGGCTGTGGTGAAACACCATACCTCAAAATTATCTCTCAACTTTACGGCGACCGTATGGTTGTAGGTAATGCAACAGGTTGTTCTTCAATTTATGGTGGCAATATGCCAAACACACCATGGGCAAAAAATGCTGATGGCCGTGGACCAGCTTGGATCAACTCACTTTTTGAAGACAATGCAGAGTTTGCCCTCGGTATGCGTCTCGCTGTAGATCAACGTGCCAAAATGGCAATGACTCTCCTTAAAAAGCTCGAGTCACACCTTGACACTGAACTCGTTACCCAGCTTATTGAAAATGAACAAGAAGACGAGCAAGCAATCTTCAAACAGCGTGAGCTCGTTGACCTTTTAAAGGCTCAGCTCGTCAAAATCAATAACGAAGAGTCAAGTCGCCTTCAAGACATCTGTGATAACCTCGTTAAAAAGTCAGTATGGGCCATCGGTGGTGACGGATGGGCGTATGACATCGGGTACGGTGGACTTGACCATGTAATGGGTTCTGGCGAAAACCTCAACATTCTTATTATGGATACCGAAGTTTACTCAAACACTGGTGGACAAGCATCAAAATCAACACCAAAAGGTGCTGTTGCAAAATTTGCAATGGGCGGTAAACGTGTTGGTAAAAAAGACTTCGGGATGATAGCAATGAGCTATGGTAATATCTATGTAACTCAAATTGCATGGGGCGCTAAAGACTC
>JAOPTW010000048.1:0-46396 GCA_051532035.1 Fibrobacterales bacterium
ACTAAATATAATACTTGCAATAGTCTTGTTTCTTAAAATAAAAAAAGCAGAGTAATAATACTCTGCTTTTAATTTTTTGCTGAAAAATTGTGTTATTTAATTTCCCAGGTCTGACCTTCGTTGAGTAGCTCATCAAGAGTTCCAACACCAGTTTGATCTTGTGCTTGTTTGATTTGACCGTTAAGCATTTCACCGTAGGTTGGTTTTTCAATACTTCTAAATACACCTACAGGTACAGGGAATTCAGGGTATTGAAACTGAGCAAGCATTCCAGAGATCACCCCTGTCACATCATGAGTATTGTGAACAAGAACTTGATCTTTGTTGGCGTCAGTAACATCAATGACTTTTGGTGTAAGTCCATCAAGAATTATGCCTTTAGCATTATCTTCTCCAAAAAGCATTGGCTTGCCATGCTCTAGATAGAGAAGAGTTTTTTCTCTTACAGATTTACTTGTGTAGTCGTTGTGAATACCTTTTTGATACGTGATACAGTCAACAAAGAGCTCTACCATAGCAGTGCCACTAAATTCAGATGCTGCACGCATCACCTGGGCAAGGTGTTTTTTATCATTATCAACAGAGCGTGCAACGAATGCACCATTTGCACCAAGAGCGGTAGCAACTGTATTGATAGGGTAATCTATCGATCCATGTGGTGAAGAAGCCGTTACAGTACCCATTTTTGACGTCGGTGCATATTGACCTTTAGTAAGGCCGTAGATACTGTTATTAAACATGAGAATTTTAATATCGTGATTACGGCGAATCGCATGGTAAAAGTGGTTTCCACCAATACTCATTGCATCACCATCACCAGTAATAACCCATGTTTCAAGATCTGGATTCGCTTCTTTTACACCAATAGCTGCTGCAGGTGCACGACCGTGTATCGTATGAAAGCCATACGTACCCATGTAGTATGGGAAACGGCTTGAACAACCAATACCCGAAATTACTGCTACGTTATGTGGCTGTTTTCCTTGACTTGCAAGCATGTCTTGAAATACGTTAAGGATCATGAAGTCACCACAACCAGGGCACCATCGTACTTTACAATCCGAAGCAAAATCTGCTTTTGTGAGCTCTGCCATATTAGTTGCCTCCAAGTTCTGCAGTTATGTGATCAACAATCTCTTTAATTGCAAAAGGTTGACCTTCAACTTTATTATATCCATCAACAGAGATGCCATAAGTGCCTTGAATAAGCTCTTTCATCTGACCGTTGTTGAGTTCACAAACAGTAACTTTCTTAAATGCATTTAAGATGTCACCAAGGTTTTTAGGGAAAGGGTTGATGTATTTGATGTCCATGTAGGCTACTTTTTTACCAGCAGCTCTAAGGTCTTCAACAGCAGATTCCACTGTACCCCATGTACCACCCCAAGAAATAACGAGAATATCATCATCAGTTGATCCAAGTATTCCTTGTTCTGGGATGTAGTTTGCAATATTTGCAATTTTATTTTTACGATGGTCGGTCATAATTTGGTGATTTTCTGCACCTGTGTTAACGGTACCCGTTCCATCTTGTTTTTCAAGTCCACCAATACGGTGCATAAGACCTTCGGTGCCAGGGATTGCCCATGGGCGAACAAGATCTTTATCACGAGAGTATGAAAGATAGTCTTCTGTATTCGCTGCAACATTTGGAAAGTCTAATTCAGGGAGATCTGAAGCCTTTGGAATTTTAAATGGTTCAGCACCAAAGCCAATAAAGCCATCAGTCAACAATACTACAGGAGTCATAAATTGCATAGCAAGACGTGACGCCTCAAATCCCATTTTAAAACAATCTGCAGGAGAATTCGCTGCAAGCACTACAAGTGGTGAATCACCATTTCTTCCGTACATTGCTTGAAGAAGGTCTGACTGCTCAGTTTTTGTAGGGAGGCCGGTTGATGGGCCACCACGCTGTACATTTACTACAACGACTGGAAGTTCTGCAATAACTGCAAGGTTCAACCCTTCAGATTTAAGACAGAGGCCTGGTCCTGAAGTGGTTGTTACTGCTAATGAACCGGCATATGCCGCGCCAACAGCGGCAACCATAGAAGCGATTTCATCTTCCATCTGAAGTGTTTTTACACCATAACGTTTCATAGCTGCGAGGGTGTAAAGAATTTCTGTTGCAGGGGTAATTGGGTATGAAGCAAGGAATACTTCTTTGCCAGCTTTAAGACCGGCCGCTGCAATTCCAATGCCTGTAGCTTCGTTACCAAAAACTTTTTTATAGGTACCCTTTGCAAGGTCTGCTGCAGGAACTTTATATGAGTCTACAACGAGTTCTAAATTTTCTGCATACGTCCAGCCAGCATTCATAACTGCAATGTTCGCAGCTGCAATATCAGGTTTTTTAGCGAATTTTTTATTGAGCCAATTTTCAGTAAGTTTCATCTCTCGTTCATAAAGCCAGTAAACCATACCGAGCATGAAAAAGTTTTTACATCGCTTGGACTCTTTCGATGATAAGCCTGAATTTTCAAGAGCACTTACGGTGAGAGCAGTAAAGTCATCTTTAATAATGCGCATGCCATCAAGTGAACCATCTTCTAGTGGGTTAGTTTCATAACCAGCAAAGCCAAGATACTTTTTGCTAAATCCGGAAACATCAACAAAAAGAAATCCGCCTTCTTTTAATTTGTCGCCATTTGTTTTCAGTGCAGCAGCATTAAAAGCGACGAGACAGTCGTACAAATCTCCCGCTGTTTTTGCTTTTTTTGATGTAAAGTGTACTTGGTACGCTGAAACTCCACCGAGTGAACCGCCTGGTGCACGAATATCTGCCGGAAAGTCCGGTTGGATTGATATTTCGTTACCAAGAGCAGCCGATGATTCAGCAAACTGAGAACCGATTACTTGTAACCCATCACCAGAATCTCCAGCGAAGCGAATTACAATTGAATCTACAGATAATTTGGACATAGAAACCTTATTTTTGAGTGATTTACACTTAAATTCGAGTAGCCAATATAATAAAAACAACTATGTAACCCTAGAGAAAATCGGATGATAGACGAACTATGGTTGGATTTTTTGGGGGTTTAGAGAGAGTGAGGTATAAAAAAACCGAGCGGGTTAGGCTCGGCTCAGATTCATACTTTTGTGTCGAATTATGTTAAAAGGTTTTCGTCGGTATCGGTGTGATTGGGCCGTGGTTGTCTCCATATTCTATAGGCAAGTATGATTGCAATGAGGAGCGTGAGGGCCAAAATACCAACACCGAAGGTTTGCAATGCTGATTGAGGGTATCCGCCATAGAGCATTTTTTTATCACTCACCACTATGAGTATTAAAAAAAGAACTGGAGTAATTTTTCGAAAAATAAATGCGACAATTGAACTGGTGACTGGTCCAATACGTGTAGAGAGTGCCTTGAATGTTGTGGTATCGCCAACGAGGTAATAGGTAATTGCTTGAGCGAGAAGAGCTATAAAGAGGACTTCTCCAATGGAAGCCCCGCCAAGGGTTATTTCAAAATCAGCTTTAAACGCTTGATACAGTATGACTATGAGAATAGTAGGGGTGATATACTTAATACAGATGTCCCATGCCTTAATGAGTCGGCGCCCACCTACTGAATTCACATAATTGCGGGCAACATATGCCTTTAAAACCCATCCGACGGCAATACACTCTAAAAGACCGCCGACTACGAGGGCGTAGTTGTTTATAAAGTGGTCAACGATGTCGAGAATGAACAGGCCAGCGCTGGTTGTAAATATGAGGCTTAAAATAAAGCCAGATCCACAGATAGCAGTGACTACTTTACCGCGGCTCAGCTTGAACTTATCAGTAATCGAACAAGCAAAGGCCTCGATAAGTGATATACCTGACGAAAGCCCAGCGAGAACAAGTGAAAGAAAAAAGACAATACCAAAAAGTGAATTTGCAAAAGGGAGTTGACTGATTGCTTCGGGATAGGCGACAAAGGCAAGTGAAGGTCCGGATTTTACGACTTCAGTAATAGGCACCCCTTTGGCTTGTGCCATAAAGCCGAGTACACCAAATACTGCAAACCCAGCGAAAACTGAATAGAGGCAGTTTGTTAATGTTGTTGTTATAGCGTTACCAACGATATCCGCTTTTCGTGGAAGGTAACTTGCGTAGGTAATCATTATGCCAAAACCAAGAGAGAGCGTAAAGAAAATTTGACCAAATGCGGCGATCCACACATTCCATACTTTTTCGTCATTGTAGTGGGTGAAGATATCAATTTTATCCCAATTTGGGGTGAGGTAGTGTTTGATGCCTTCTCCGGCGCCATCGAGAGTGACAGTCCAGGCGACCAAGACTGCAGTAAGAAGAAACAGTAATGGCATAAATACCATACAGGCTTTTTCAATCCCATGGTTTATCTCTTTAAAACAGATGGCCCAAATTAAAGTCCAGACAACCACGTTCGAAATTATTATTGCAGGGTTCATTGAGCCTAAGTCAAATACGCCATTCTCAAAAGGCTTTCCAGGGAGATCAAGGAAGTCATTAAAAAAGAAGGATTGTGCGTCCATACCCCAAGATATCGAGAATGAAAAGACGAGATAGTTTAAGCACCAGGCAATAACCACTGAGTAAAAGAGCATTATTCCGATACTAGCAACTGTTGGCATCCACCAACCAATCCATTCAAGTTTTTTGCTTATTCTACTAAATGCGAGGGGAGAGGCCCCCTGTTCTTTGTGGCCCAGTGCATACTCGAGAACCATAAGAGGTATTCCTGCAAAAATAATTGCGACGATATAAGGCACTAAGAAAGCGCCTCCTCCATTTTCGTAGGCCATATAACTGAATCGCCATATGTTCCCAAGCCCGACTGCCGAACCAACTGCAGCTAATATAAAACCCCATTTGCTTCCCCAGACTGCACGGTTATTCTGATCTGCCATTAGTTATTCTCCTCCTAACTGAATGAAATAAATGTAATTAAGAACATTCATTAAAGAGGGTTGAACTTTAAATTTTGGGGGCAAGGTTATAAAAAGTACAATCCGACTGTGGCTTAAGCTTCTGAAAAAGTAACGGTATACCCGGTGAATTTTCGAATGTTGATTACCCCAGTATCAAAGATAAGGTACTGACCTTTAATACCTTTGAGAATACCATGAACTACTGGTTCTTTATCGAAATTATGCGACACAATTTTACTGGGGTATTCTTCAACGGGATACACTATCTCAACAGGTTCAGCGTCTTTAAGCAAAAACTGTTTGAACTCATCAGGAATGATTTTAAAAATCTCTTCGCGCTCAGCCTTGAGGTCCAGTTCAGAAACTTCATTCTTAAGCATCTTTCGCCAGTTGGTTTTATCAGCAATATGCTCTGCGATGGCAATCTCTAATTTACCCGAGTCGAGACGCGTAGGTACTTCGGCAATTTCAACTGCTTGTACTGCGCCTTGGTCCATCCATCGTGTTTTTTCCTTATAACGATGGGTAATTCCGACTTTTAAGCCTGAAGAATTCGCGATATAGACTGCATGCCTGTTCATGCAGTTCATGAGCCCCCATTCGGGTTGACGACAGGTTCCTTTATGGTGATGGCATAATTCTGGTTTTAGGATGCAGATATCACATGATGCAAGTTTTTGCATACAGCTAAAGCAATGACCCTGTGCAAAGCTCTTCTTGGTTCGGGTGCCACAAGCTGCGCACGATATAATGCCGTTAAAAGTGAGAGTGATTGCTTTACCGATATACGGATTGAGCTTTATAATAGTGCCACCTATAGGCAAGCCGTATTCAATAGGGGTCGCAAAGGTGGTATGCATTTTTTTTAATGTGCCAGTAATCATAGGGCACAAAATAATAAACAAAAAGAGGCTTGTCTTTGGAGAATGCTATTAATTACACCCTTGAGAAAAATTTCAATAGAAACGAGTTTCTTGATTAACTTTAAAGCAGGCTCTTAGGGGCAGAATTGGGGTTGTTTATAAAAAACAAGTATTAAAACAGAATTGTTGACTTTTGTTAATTCCAATGTTATCATATAGTTATGGAAAAGTTGTCTAACATAATAGGGTTTCTCATAACAATTGCTTGTGTCGAAGTGATGGCTCTTAATAATTCGCGGTATGCAGCTGCCCATTCTCATTTTTCAGATAAGGCAGAGGGGAGTACCGTTTATTTCATTGTTGGCGGTATAGGCTTTTTGATTATATTAGGTCTCTTCGTTATACTTGGCATAAAGTCTCGTAAAAAGTAAGGGCAAAAACATGTTGGACATTGTTAGTATTTTATCTAATTTAGCCCCGTAACCCCCTCAAATAAACTTGTATGCATAGATATAAAATTTCTTTTTTCATATTGATACTCTTAATCTGCTCTGTGCAGTCTAATTCCCCACAGCAAGGATCGGTAAAAAAATTATTTACTGTAACTGAACAACGAGTTGTCTCAACAACTTATTCAGTATTTAATGGCGACACTATACTTTCTCAGGATACTTCTGTGACGAGCGATACTCTCTTTATGAAGGATGAGCATATCGTCGTTAAGCCTGATATGGATACGTATACTGTTTCTAAAAACGTTGCTGATATTTTAGATGGTATGACTCTCGAAGAGAAAGCGGGCCAGTTGATAATTGTGTACCACTCAAATTTTCGATTTTTGTCTGAGCATAAAGTTGGTGCGGTTTTAATCATGCAAAACATGTTAAAAAAACCCGGTAAGCTTGTAGAGAACCTCAAATTTGCTCAAGATAATATGCATATTCCTCTTTTGGTTACTATTGATCAAGAGGGTGGTCAAATAAATCGGTTAAAAAAAGTTCCGGGATGGAAATCACTTCCTTCTGCATTCGAGCTTGGTACATGGGATGAAAAGACCATTGAGGAACATGCTTTTAAAGTTGGTCAAAAATTACGTGAATTAGGGGTGAACACCAACCTAGCACCTGTACTCGATCCATCTCTTGATCAGTTTGGTCTTGGTACTTTTATGCTCAAAACTAAACGCTCATTTGGTGCAAATGCTGATTCTATTTATAAGGCATCCACTGCTTTTATGCAGGGCATGAATAGAGCGGGAATTCTTTGTGTAACCAAACACTACCCGGGTTACGATGCTGAAGAAAATAGTGATCATGAAATAACCGTGAGCAATGCAGATAGTCTCTTTATTTATCAAAACATGAAAGTGTTTAATAAAGCAATGGATCGTGCAAGTGGTGTTATGATCAATTCAATTCATTACCCTAATATGTGTAGTAAGCCTGCCGTGTTTTGCCCTGAGATAATAGAACAAGTGCGAAGAGTCAATCCTCATAAGATAATTATGACTGATGACTTATGGGGGGCTTCTCTGAGAGGCTATGTAAGTAATACAAAAAAAGTTCATCGTACACGCTACCCTAAAAAAGATCTGGTTAAACTCGTTGAGATGCTCTTTGCTGCAGGCAACGATATGTTGATGACTACTTATCCAAAGACAGTACCAGTGATCGTTGAGACTGTTGTAAAGATGGCAAAGAGCGACCCTAAATATATGGAGCAACTCAATATGTCGGTTAAGCGAATATTGGAAGCGAAAGAGTCTATAGGGCTACTGAATAGGGTAGAGCTTAAAGAGTGGCGGGCTCGTTATAACGGTATCATAGAAAAAAAAAGAGCCCACGATGGTAAATATCGCGCTCAATCTCAATCTGAACCTGAAACAGTAGATCAAGAAATGTAGAAGGGGAGAGTTATCCCCTTTTATAGGTATCTATAGATTTTTATAGGCTTCAAAAAACTCTACAAATCCATCTTTTGCTGTTGCATAACCACCTGTTGAAAATTCACCCTCGGCATAATTTATCTGTACAAGAACTTCTTCAGATTTTATAAGACGCTCCAAAAAGGGGAGAGTGATAATATATGACTGTATAGTCTCTGAACTCCCTGTGCGACTATTTAATTGGCAATGAATACTCTCTTTTTCAGGAGTAATAAAGTAAAGCTCTTTGTCGAGTGATATTGTCAGAGCATCATCTAAATCAGGATTACATCGATTAGGTAATATCGCATGGAGCTTCAGTTCTTTTGCTTCATCCGATATGCTTGCAGATAGGCTGAGTAATGCTTCTGTATCGGGGAGCCATCCCGCTTGCATTGTAACTTTTGTAGAGAATGCACTTTCTTCTATAGTAACTGTTTTTGGTTTTGTCGTAGAACATGTTACCAATACCATTGATGCAACTGCTGTAATTATAACCTTTCTCATATCCGTACCCGCCTTACGTTATAAAGAAAACCCCGTCTCTTTAAAATAGTATAAAGTATGTATACATGATACCATCTAATTGTATTAAAGACACCATGTGAAAGAAATGAGGAGTAAAGTTTTACTTTTTAGTGGCATAGAGTTGAGTTGTTTTGCTTGTTTGGAGAGTTGATTGGCGAGTTGAACGCAATAAAACACTAAATTTATAATGTCATATAATATATATTATGTAAACTAAAGTGTGTATTGGTTGTTTTCAACTGGCCTAGTGGGTTGTGAATTAACGTTTTGGGTTGTAGTTATTCATTGCCACCAAAAGAATTGCGAAAAAGCTCATGATCATTGAGCCGACAATTATTTGTTCTTGATGGTTGTAGTTCCGTTTGATGTACTTAACATTTACTGTGTCCACTTGTGTTGACGTTGAGTCATCAAAATCATATGTGTTCATCATGTCATTTCGAATATCGCTGTATTCTTTCACTTGCCCGGTAGATGGGAACCGGGCAAATACTGTTGATGCAAAAATCAAAATAATAATACACAGAATGTTACGCAATGAGTTCATCCAGAATTTGATTTACCATACCTGGGTTAGCTTTGCCTTTAGATTGCTTCATTACCTGTCCAACAAAAAAACCACGGAGCTTATCTTTACCTGACTTAAATTCATCAAATTGACCTTGATTAGCCTCCACAACACTCATTACAATCTCTTTGATGGCGCCTGTATCGGTAACTTGTACGAGATCTTTTTCTTTGATAATTACTTCAGGCATTTTACCTGAAAGGATTATTTCGGCAAAAACAGTTTTTGCGATTTTACCTGAAATGGTATTTTTATCAATAAGATTAATCATTTGTGCAAGGTGATCAGGGGTCACGATGAAGGTGTCTATCCCCTCTTTGGCCTCTCTCAAAACCTCTGAAATAATCCAGTTTGCTGCTAATTTAAAGTTTGTTACTTGTGTTGCTACAGTGTCAAAATAGTGTGCGACTAATTTATCAGCAATGAGTACTTTGGCATCGTAATCACCAAGGCCAAAATCTTTTTGATAGCGGGCCAATTTAGCTTCTGGTAGTTCAGGCATTTCATCGCGCGCTTTCTGAATCATCTCTTCGGTGATGACCAGTCGTACTAAGTCGGGTTCAGGAAAATACTTATAATCTTCGGCGTTTTCTTTCGAGCGGAGCATAAGAGTTTTACCATTTGCATCGTCCCAGCGTTTCGTGCACTGTTCAACCTCTTTGCCTTGTGAGAGAGTAACTTCTTGTAACTGAATTTCGTAGTTTGATGCTTTTTCTAAGTTAGTAAAAGAGTTGAGGTTCTTGATTTCAGCTCGAATACCAAGAGGAGCGTCCTCTCCTTTTCTGATAGAAACATTTGAGTCTGCTCGTAAATTTCCTTTCTCCATGTTCGCATCAGAGACACCAGAATATTCAAGAATCTGTTTTAGCTTTTCAAGATACTTAACTGACTCTTTAGGAGAACGGAGATCTGGTTCAGTTACAATCTCACACAGTGGAGTTCCACAACGATTTGAGTCAACATGAGAGTCGTCTGCGGTAAGGTCGTGTGTTAATTTACTTGGGTCTTCTTCAAGGTGAATTCGATTTATTCTAATTCTTTTTGTACTACCGTCATCGAGCTCAATGTCGAGATGACCGTTTTTACACACCGGCCTATCATAGATCGGAAGGCCACCTGTTTGAGTGATTTGATACCCTTTGGGGAGGTCGGGATAGAAGTAATTTTTTCGTGTCCACATAGGTTCTGGATCAATATCACAATTAAGAGCAAGGCCAATTCTAATGGCGAGATTTATCGCTTCCATATTTGGTACGGGGAGAGTGCCAGGCATACCGAGACAAACAGGACATACGTGGGTATTTGGTTCAGCACCAAACTCTCTTTTACAAGAGCAAAAAAGCTTTGTTTTGGTTTTTAACTGTGTATGAACTTCTAGACCCATTACGGCTGTGTAGGCTGACATAGTGATAATCTCTTGAAAAACGTTTAATTTGCTATAAAAATATTAAATAAACGCCGTTTTGAGCAGATTATCATGAAATAATAAGGGCTAGTATTTAAATTTGTCTCCATGAAAACAATGAGGTACCCATGAAAAAGATAGAACTGCCTGCTGGCTTGGAACACTATGAATTTGTTCGTTCTTTTGAGGCTTCTGATACGATTGATCACATTTATTCTTTTGCCCCTATTTTGTTAGATGGGAGTTTTACGCCTCAAATGACCAAAGATAATAAGCCCGACTGGCAAGAATGGAGCTGGGATACCGTTTTTTCTGATGATAAGCCCATTGAGCTAGAGATTGGTTCGGGTAAAGGTGGTTTTATGATTGAGTACTCTCAGATTATGCCTGAAATGAATATAATGGGTTCTGAGTGGGATGGTACCTGGGCCAATTATAGTGCAGGGCGTATCAAAAAAAACCACATAAATAATGCCGCTATGCTCAAAGGTGATGTACTTTTCTTCTTAAGAGATCGCGTACCATCTAATTCAATTTCTGCTTTTCATATGTATTTTCCTGATCCATGGCCAAAGAAAAAGCATCATAAAAATAGAACAATGCTTAAACCAGAATTTTTGGAAAGTATTCAGCGTACTGCCATAGAGGGCGGTGCTCTTTTTTATTGGGGTACCGATCACCAAGAATACAACGAGCTTGCGCAAGAGCATTTTGCTGCAACTCCTTTTGTAGAGGTGATAGAAGCAAATGCTGAGCCTACCGCTGGTATCATGACTAATTTTGAAAAAAAATATCGTGTCGAAGGGCGACCAATCTATCGCTCTGTATTAAAAATTCATAAATAATCTGGGGGTATCGCCCCTAGTTAGAAGTTTTATTATTTGTCAAAGAGAATGAGCCAAGAAGCGTGCGGAGTCTTCCTCTCTTTTTTATAGTCTTTGCCCTCTTGAGTACTGCTAAGTTTTTTCTGAGGGTTATTGCATGCCACTCTATCCATTCTGAATAAAATCGATATTTTTTTTCGGCATCTCTGAACATCTTTGAGTGTACGACTCGTCTCCCTGTAGGGGTGATGGTTGGTGGTATAGCGATGTGGAGCATCTCATGATAGATTACTCCTTTAATAGCATAGTTTGGACAGTTTTGATGATCATATCCCTTAGATATTGAGATAAAATGATATGGTTTGCCGTCAGAGCCAATTTTAGTGGTGTGATATGATGTGCCCCCTACCCTACTAGCCCAGCCAATATCAGCACTGAGTGTTCCTGAAAAATATTCACTATTTACTTCATCAAACAAAGTGATAAGATTGTGGGACACACCTTGTGTAATACGGATTTTCCGTTTGCTTGTTTTTAAAGGGTTGCCCTGTATCCTAAAGAGATTCTCGAGTTCCGTAAAAATTTCCCGCTCAAGAGTTCGTCTTCGAATGGATTTTTTCCCCCCACGTTTGTAGCAGAGTAATGACCACTCTTTAAATTTGTGTCTGAGACTGACTGGGCCATTCTGAACTATTGCGGGAACGCGCACTATATAACTATCCCCACTTTTTAAACCCTTCCAGCTTTGCTTCATACGTTTGGAGTACTGAAATTCAATCTCTGTTGGCTCTTCTTCAATAGGTATTACTTTAGAAGTAGGGGTCACTTTGGGGGAATCAAAGATTGAAAGCTGTATATCAGTTTGTGTATGCATCTTCATGGGTGTTCAACTCTATAAGCCCTGAGAAAAGACCATTAGGTAAGTTAAGAGAGTCAAAACATTCTGAAACTTGGCATATGAGTTCTTCGGTTTGATCAGGGAGATAAACGATGAAGTTTTTATTGTCCGGTGTATTGATTTTTTCGGAGGTGCAAAATTTTTCGTGTGACAGCGATAAGTACATCCGGCAGGTTGTTGGGCGAATTGAATAGACACCACAAGATCCTTCACTATTATTAAAGGTACACTTATAGTGTTTGGCAAAATAGTGGCCGAGCGCATGCTCTTCAATATCATCAATCTCTTTGTCAGATAATAAGTCAGTGTCAACTGATGCACTGAGAGATCTATGAATGGCACTAAATGTAGAGTGGTTTTCAAAACATCCAGAGATGTAATCAAGAAGTGTATCGTTTTCTCTTAAGTGGAAATAGAAATAGATCAGTTCAAAGGGCTCGATGGTCATGGGATAGTGATCACAGCAGTTAGAGCATGCTGCTTTACAGGTTATCGGGGAATCTTGTTGCTTAATTATTTCATCAGTATACTGGTCAAAAAGAGCGTGATACTGCTTGATGGTAGGAAGCATTTCTTGATAAAGCGCTGGAACATGAGAATAGTCCATCTCAGAATCTGAAAATCGATTTTTTAGGAAGTTCAGAGCCTCTTTTAAAGTGGCATTAAGCTTTAATTCAATAGATTTTAGCTTTTTTGTCGGCAAATGAATCTTATCTGGCATGAGGCAAATGTAGTTATTGCACTGGAAAATACCAAAAATGAATAAAAATTATGATTTGTTTATCAAAGTGTGATAGTCATCACATACTTTTATTTTAAATGAAGGTATATTAACGCGCTTTGGGTGCTCACAAGTTGTGAACAGTATTATGAGTATTCTACATGTTTAGCCTGAAATAGCGCCCAGTATTTTTTAGAATTAGAGTCGTAACTGTTATTTTTTGTTTACACAAGGCCATTTAACATTGGTTAATGGTATATTAGATTTTTACAACTGTGCATACTGCGGGGGACCCAAATGAAAGTATATGCAATAGCAGCTCTAATGAGTTTGATTTTTTTATCATGCGCTGCACCTTACGAACCTGAAAAGGATGAAAAGATATCCTATACTTCAGAAAATAATTCTTATACTGAATTTACATGGTCGAGTGGTGCAACAGGCTATTATTCAGGATCAGGGTATGGCACTGGAAATACAGGTACTGGCTATTCAGCTGAAATTAGTGTAGGCGAAGATCCTATCGATGGTTTATCTTCTTCAGAATATGAGACAGCCCCGTTATATGGCACTCCTGATGCTCCCGGAGTAAGCTCTTTGAGTTCAATTAATATGGATTCAATATTGCAGTCTTTGGGGATATTCTCTTCTGCTGATATTGCGCTTCCCTTCTCATCAATCACTATCTCGCAATCAGTAAATGGGTCTAGTCCAAATTTACCAATAAGCTCTTCGAGTAATTCAGGGGCGAGTGGTACATCTGCAGTGTCAGGTCAATCACACTCAACGCCAGCAAGTTCTATAGGCGAGGGTTTGTCAGTGAGCAGCCAAAGTGATACATATATGGATCTGTTAAATACTTTTAAAGGTGACAATCCTTATCTTACAGTGATGGAACAGGCTTTCACACAAGGTAATGAAGAACTTGCAGGGACGGTATATGAATATATGATGCAAAAACCTGAATATAAAGAGCAAATGCAGCAGTTACAGGCGAATGTATTACAAGATACAGAGCTTATAACCAGTGTTGCAAATGCTTACATACAAAATCCTGAAGAGATTGATGTTAGTGCTATTTTAATTGATCAAGGGGTTGATGATCCTTTAGATCAATTTTTAATCACACAATATCTCAATGTTCTCTTTCAAAATTAAAATTCATTACACTTTTCTCTGAGGCTATTGACATTCGATAGCCTTTCTTTTTGGCCATATTTTGAGTTCCTATAGGTTTAAGTGCGTATTTCTATACATCACTACCTTTTTTTAAAATTTCAGTTACTATACAGTTGAAAATGTCTCAAAGATGTGATACAATAATTTCACATAATTATAGAGGCTCTCAAGATGAAACTATCCATTGTACGAGTGTTTGCGATATTCGTATCTGCCGCCGCCCTTCTTCTAGGGTGTAATAACATCTTCAATCCTTCGGGAGAAGGTGATGTAGATGATTCCAGTACTGATGGTAAAATCAGTTATGTGAATTCACTTATCTATTCTGAGAAATATGACGATGCCATTTCGGAGATAAATAAAATCTTAGCAGGTGACTCAACGGTATCTGAAGCTTACTATTTAAAATGTAAAGCACTGGTACGTAAAAATAATATTACCCTTCAGATTTTTGCTGATATCGGATTGATTTTTCTTGATACGGCAAATACGGAAGATGCAAATGAGGTTCCTGGTGGTATTGATGATGTTACGAGTAACCCAATTATTGACATGGCAACCAAGCTCAATGAAATTGTTGGTGATAGTTCTGACTTTTTGACGGTCATGGACTCATTAGATCATATTATATCGGTCTGGATGCCGAGAGATTCCTTAACCCGTCTCTTTGTGGCAATGAAGGCTCTGGATAATCCAATTGCGTATGAGGTCCCGCTTATCGAGGCCACTCAGGAACCGGATTCTTCACTCTACAATTTTATTCAGTTATATAATAATGCAGATTCTCTGGTTACGTTCCCCCGTTCAGATTTGAAAGAAAATGCAGCACAGCTTAAAATTACTCGGCTTGTTTCGGATCAGATAACCAAATATTCAAAAGTACTTGATTTGATTCCGGATTTCGATGACCTCGCAAATCTTGTCGAGGGGGTGACAGCGGGTGAGCTTGATATCAGTATTATTGGTGATATGGATTCTGCTGCGACGGATACTGCTTATAGAAATGAGTTAAATGAGAAAATTGCGAATGCTCAAGCCAGTATGGATCAAATAGATATTTCAAGTTTTCTTGGTGATTTTACCGGTGATAGCGAAACCGATGATAATGACTCTTTAGCAAAAGAAGCACAAAATGCAGACGTTGATGCCTTTGCTGATATATTAATATTCTACAGAATTCAGGATCAAATAGATAATGATGGTGATGGGTGTATTGACGAAGAGATTAGAGATGATAAAGACAATGACGGTGATGGTTATGTTGATGAAGATGTACGCCTTATAGATTTTGATCTCTTTGATAATGACCAAAACGGGAGCATGGACTTGCTTGACGGTAATGAAGGAATCGCGAGTGCTGATACTTCACTCACCTGGCTTGGCTATGTGTATGATGTTGATAGTAATGCTGTTAAAACAGACTTTTGGGGTGATAGCGCTTTAGTAAAAGAGTTTAAAATTAGAGCGGCTACTGATTCACTGAAAGAAATTCCCCTTGAAACACTTCAGCTCTATATGGGTGGCTGTTGGAATAACTACACAACCAGGTAATGACTATGAATAAAAAAATTATATTAATCGTATTAGCGATAAGTGTGAGCCTGGTATTCGCAAGAAAAGGTCCACAAAAAAGAGCATTGAGAGCACTCAGTATGGGTAATGCTTTTGTTGCTGTAGCAGAAGACTTCAATGCAGTCTATTACAACCCGGCAGGGCTCAATAACATGAATAAGTTGGGGAATTACGATAAGAGGCCTGACTTGGGTTATTACCCTGATAATTGGCTCGATTTTAGGCCTGTTACTATTCGTATTTCAACATTTGATGTGCTTGGTCTCTACAATGATATTAAGGGATACTATGATAAGCATGGAGACACATGGACCGATGTTGGTGGTGGTGGTACTGAATTTACGAAACTCGAAACAGTAAAGAATGATACCGGTCTCATTAGTGACCTTTATTTTATAGATGGCATTCCTATGGGGCTCGGTTTTCAATTGTCGCTAGTGGAGATGGCATTTCATAATTTTGGAATTGGAACGTGGACCTCTCTCGATGGCTCTATGTTTATTGATCCTGGAGTGATAGTTCCGGCTGCGGGAGTGAATCAAATTACGGCGCAGGCAGGAGCACAAGTAGCAATGGCTCTTGAATGGCCCTGGCATCGTAACATTTCAATAGGACTTGGCTTTAAGGCTATCGCTGAATTGGTTCAAGAGCCATTTAAACTGAGTATGGCAGAGGTGGACATAAATAACCCTGGCGACTCTCCTGCTATGGATAGCTTAAGCGAGCGTTTTAATCAGGTTATTAGTGATGCATCTCAACTTACAGAAACGGTGGGCTATGCCATTGATATTGGTGCTATGTATCAGTTTAAACGAACCATTCGCTTTGGTCTTGCGATACAGGATATCTACTTTAGTGAATTTAATGAAGAGTCGGTTACTCCAGATGTTACACTTGGTGTTGTCTGGTCACCGCGCAAAATGCAAAAAAATACAGCTTATGCAAGGAAGATTAATTTTGCTTGTGATTTGGAGGACGTAATTAACGCTGATCGTAGCTATAAGCCTCTCAGTAAAATAAATCTTGGTGTTGAGGTTGAGCAAGTACTTTTAGCAATCCCATCAATAACAATGGGAAGTAACTGGCGTGCACTCAAAGGCCGGTTAGCAGGTGGATTTAAAGGTGGATATTGGACAGCGGGTGTTGGCCTTGAAATTCTCAGATTTGTAGACATACAAGTAGCATCATGGGCTGATGAAGCAGGTTATTTTACAGGGCAACAAGAGGATAGAAAATATGCGGTTGAATTTGGGGTAGGTTTTTAAGCCAGTTGGACCCATTTTGGATAAGCTCAAATGCCGGGATTTATAACAATTCCGGTTTTTTTGTGTCTAAATTGAAAATTTAAATCAATTGTAGATATCACTTTTAAAACGCTGTACAACTAATTTTAAATTAACTAGTTTTGTATAATCATTTATTTTACAAAGACTTATAACAGTTCTCCCACGGTGTGTAGACATGAGTAACGTTACTAAAAAAGATATAGTTGAAGAGATAGCGATGCGTACAGGTATGACTCAGGTTGATACCAAGATTGTAATTGAATGTTTTCTAGACTCCATTGCAAATGCTATGGTGGGTAGAAATAATATCGAAATTCGTGGTTTTGGCCGGTTCAAAATTAAAGAGAAAAAAGCTCGTATTGCTCGTAACCCAAGAACGGGTGAGCCTGTTCAGGTTGAGGCGGGTGTCAAACCAGTATTCGAAGCAAGTAAAGATCTCAAAAAATATCTTAATGAAAATGTTGTAGGCCTTGATCTCGAGGATGGTGCTGAGTAATGGCACAAGCTCCTACAATTCAAAATAGAAAAGCCCGCCATGAATTTTTCGTTCTAGAAACCTACGAGGTAGGGATTGTTCTTACTGGAACAGAAGTAAAATCAATTCGGCTGGGTAAAGTAGTTATTGGTGACTCCTATGTAGAGATTTCTTCAAAAATGGAGTTATTTCTTGTTAATTCAAATATTGAAGAGTATCTACAAGGTAATCGCTATAATCACAACCCTATTCGTAAACGAAAATTATTGGCTCACAAGCATGAGATAGAAAAAATGCATAAAGCCAAAGAACAAAAAGGCCTTACCATAATCCCGTTAAAATTGTATTTTACAAAAGGTAAAGTGAAGTTCGAAATTGGGATCTGTCGGGGTAAAAATACCGTTGATAAACGCCAGACTATGAAAGAGCGAGATCAAAAACGGGAAGCCCAGCGTGCTATTAAGCAGTATTAAACAATTATTTCTTTTTATTCTCATTCTCAGCAGTACTTCTCTTACTGCCGGAACAGTTATTCAGACAGCAGATACCACAGCCCAAGGTTTTTCCTTCAGAGATACCACCTTTAATGGTCTCCCCTATTTTTCATCTGAGGCGCTTCTCCATACCGATAATTTTACTGCTCAGAAGTGGTTTCCCTTTAAAGAGAAATTAGCGCTTAAGTCCGAAACGGGAATTTTGCAACTGACTCACAATAGTAGGTTTTTACTGTTTGGTGATGATAGTCTTATTGTGGTTGATGAACCACCCCTCTATGTAAATGATCAATTGTGGCTCCCCCTATCAATTGTGCCTTCCATCAATCCTTTTCTTAGAAATCAATTATCTTTTATTAATGATAGTACCCTCACCTTTGCAGGTGGTAAAGGGTTGCTCTCACTTAATGTAATAGAAAAGAGTAATGGGACACTTGTAGAATTGCAGTTTGCCCGTAGTTATAATTTTGATAAATGGTTTCACGCTCCTCACTACATTCTTAGGTTTATTGGTCTTGATATTAATCCCGAACTCTGGAAGCGGTCATTTAGTAAGGGTTTAATTAAGAAAATAATCCCCGTTAAAGAAAGTGAACTCGCTCAACTTACTTTTGAAATGCGCCCTAATTTAGATGAGATAGAATTACTTAAGAGTAATGACAATAAAAAGTTACGCATATTGTTTCGAAAAAAAAATCAAGTGAAAAGTACTCCTGTAAAGAAAGTGCCTAAACGCAAAATTAAAAACATAATTATTGATGCGGGTCATGGTGGCAGAGACCCTGGGGCACAAGGTTTACGATATAACGAGAAAGATATTTCACTAAAAGTTGCTAAGAAGTTGGAAAAGATCCTTAAGAAAAAAGGATATAATCCAATTTTGACCCGTAAAAAGGATGTCTATCTGACACTCAAACAGCGTCCAGAATTTGCCACCAAGCATGAAGGTGATATGTTTATTTCTTTGCACTGTAATGCTATTGGCGGAACACCTCGAAAGAAACAACGAGTGCGTGGCTTTAAGATGTATATACTGAGGGCGGCAAAATCTGAAGATGATAAAGCAATAGCTCGACGTGAAAATGCTGCTATTGAAGAGGTATCTCATGGGAGTAAAAAAGAGATTACCCCTGTAGAGTGGATTCTTTTGGAACATCAGCTCAACCTCTTTACTAAAGAAAGTGAGCAATTAGCGGGGCATTTGGTTGAAAGCTTTTCTGACCATCAAAGTGGTGTTAGGAAAATGGGTTATGGAGCAGGCCAGGCCGGTTTTTATGTACTCGTTGGGGCTTTTATGCCGGCGGTACTCATAGAGATGGGCTTTATCTCTAATCCTAAAGAAGAGGTCTATATGGGATCTGAAAGTGGTTCAAGTGACCTTGCTGAGTCTATTTATAAAGCAATTCATCAATACAAAAATGAGATTGAAAACCTTTAGACTATCGATCCAATAAATTGGAGAGTAGTATCAAGGTATGCTCAGGCAATTCTTCACACAAATACCGCTAAATTTGCTCAAAAATTGTTATGTTTCTAAAAAAAACTAAAAGGTTATCGTATGTCTGGACATTCCAAATGGGCTACCATTAAACGTAAGAAGGCTAAAACTGATTCTGCGCGTGCAGGTCAATGGAATAAACTGATTAAAGAGATCGCTGTAGCTGCCAAAATGGGTGGTGGTGATCCTGATTCAAATACGCGTCTTCGTGCTGCTATTATCAAAGCTAAAGGCCAGTCAATGCCTTCTAAAAATATTGAAAGTGCGATTAAAAAAGGATTAGGGAGTACCGATTCTGCCGAGATGGATGAACTCATGTATGAGGGTTATGGACCAGAAGGCACAGCTATTATCGTAAAGTCGCTCACAGATAACAAAACAAGAACAGTGGCAGATGTCCGTAATTGTTTTAATAAGAATGGTGGAAACATGGGTGAGCCTGGTTCCGTATCTTGGGGATTTGATAACAAAGGTGTTATCATAATCACTGAAGATAAAATAGGTGAAGAAGAGCTATTTGACCTAATTATAGAAGCCGGTGGTGACGACCTCGTTGCAGAAGAAGGCATTTATGAAATTTCAACTACTCCAGAAGATTTTCTCAATGTTATGAAATCTATTGAAGAAAAAGGAATTGAAGTTGAATCGGCAGAAATGACATACGTCGCTCAAAACCCTGTTAAAGTAAGTGCTGCTGTTGGCGCGAAATTAATGAAAATTGTTGATAAACTCGAAGATAACGAAGATGTGCAAGATGTATATCATAACGCTGAGTTTGATGAAGAGTAACTGTGATAATCCTTGGAATTGACCCCGGCTCTCATACCACCGGTTATGCTTTTTTGAACAAAAATGGTTCAACATTGTCAGTATTGGAGTATGGTGTGCTTAAGGCGAAACCGAAAGACTCACTCATGGAGAGACTCCATACCATTGTGCCCGCTCTAGAGTTGTTAATTAAAGAATATTCCCCTTCCCTGCTTGCCATGGAAGGGATTTTTTTTGCTAAAAATGCGAAGTCTGCCCTTATACTTGGCCATGTACGGGGTGCAATTATGGCTAAATGTAGTGAATTTAATATGCAGTATCGTGAATTTGCTCCTAAGAGTGTTAAAATGACGGTGACTGGCCGCGGAGCAGCTTCCAAGGAACAGGTGGGTGAAATGCTCAAGAGACTACTTGGGCTGAAAGAGGTACCCAAACCCATCGATGCATCTGATGCCTTGGCTGTGGCCTGGACCGGAGCATTGAACAAGGAGATTGTATGATTGAACATTTAACTGGTACACTCATTGAAGTAGCACCAACCCATCTCGTGATTTCGGTGGCTGGTACGGGATATGGGCTTGATGTCTCTCTTACGACAGGCTCTCATTATAGTATTTTAGGTGAGTCAGTGTCTATTTTTACCTATCTTCATGTGAAGGAAGATCAGCTTCACCTCTTTGGTTTTTACACGCGACAAGAGCGAGAAGTCTTTTTGGCGCTCATTGGTATATCGGGTATAGGGCCAAAAATGGCTCAACGAATTTTATCTGAAGCAACGCCTGGTCAACTTGCGCACATTGTTGCGGATGAAGATCTTATTGCGCTCAATAAATTTAAAGGTGTCGGTAAAAAGACAGCGTCTCTTTTATTAATTCATCTTAAAGCTTCTTTCGCTAAGATGAACCTTTTTGAGGAACTTACCGCAACTGCTTCGGTTGATAGTGAAGCCGTAATGGCACTGGTTGCACTTGGTGTAAAAGATAATGCAGCCAAGAAAGCGATTGAAAGCGCTGCTAAAGTACTGGGAAAAAGTGCGACGGTACAAGAGCTTATTACCGAGGGACTTAAACGAGTATGAATGAGAGAATAATAGCACCGGATCAGCTCAGTAATGAGACCACTAATGATCTCTCTCTTCGACCAAAGTCTATCGCTGATTTTGTCGGGCAAGAGGCACTGAAAGAAAACTTACAAATATCTATTACTGCAGCAAAGCAGCGTAAAGAAGCCCTTGACCATTCGCTATTTGCGGGGCCACCAGGCCTTGGTAAAACTACTCTTGCAGGGATTATTGCCCATGAAATGGAGGCAGAACTCCATGTAACATCTGGTCCTGTACTTGATAAAGCTTCAGATCTAGCAGGGTTACTCACCAACTTAAATAGAGGTGATGTTCTGTTTATTGACGAAATTCATAGAATGCCTCGAGTCGTTGAGGAGTACCTTTACTCGGCTATGGAAGATTTTCGTTTAGATATTATGCTCGAAAGTGGCCCTGCAGCCAAGAGTGTTAATTTACCCCTCGAACGGTTTACATTGATTGGAGCTACGACGCGTTCAGGTATGCTCACCTCCCCTCTCCGCGATCGGTTTGGACTGAGTTTTAGAATGGAGATGTATACTGGTGCTGAAATAATTCACATCCTTAAACGCTCGGCTGCACTTCTTAATATTGCTATAGAAGACAGTGCGGCAGAGACTCTGTCCCGACTTTGTCGAGGGACTCCTCGAATTGCAAATCGAATACTTCGTCGTTGTAGAGATGTTGCACAGGTTAAGGGAGATGGCGTTATCACTTCTGATATTGCCCACAAAACGGTGACGATGCTTGGAATTGATTCTCGTGGGCTCGATGAGATGGATCGAAAGATTTTAAAAACCATAATTTCAAAATTTAATGGTGGACCGGTGGGGCTCTCTACAATCGGAGCTGCTATTGGTGAAGAGGCCGATACTCTTGAAGAAGTGTATGAGCCTTATTTGATCCAACAGGGGTATATAAAGCGGACCTCACGAGGCCGTGTTGCTACTAAAAATGGTTATTCAGTCCTGAATTTGGACGCTCTTTTTAGAGGACTTGATGAACAGGAAGATCTGTTTAATTAAAGGTTGACTCTTGAGTCATATAATGATAAAATTTTTGTGACCGTATATAGGGACAAGGATTATCATGACATTGGCGGCACGATTAAAAGGGATCAATATCTTGCAAGATCTAGATGAGCAAGAATTGATCTACATTTCTGATATCTGTAAAGTAAGACAATATAAAACTGAAGAGATAATATTTGAAGAAGGTTCAAATGGCAATGAATTGTATTTTATCTTAAATGGTTCTGTAGGTCTTGAAATGTCCAAATATGATGGTACTGGCTTTAATAAATTTTGTACACTCCCTACTAATGAAGTGGTTGGTGATCTCGCTTTTATAGATGGGGTTGCTCGCAGCTCGCGTGCGGTTGCGCTTGGGGTGCAAGATATAGCATTTATAGGTCGAGATGAACTCTATGGCTGTTTTGCTGATAATCCTCATGTTGGATATTTAGTAATGAAGCGACTCTGTGAGTTGGTTTCAAAGAGGCTACGGCTTACCAATAATATGGTTAAAAGTTCTTTAGAAATATAGTCCGAAAATTATCACAGTACAACTTCTAAACTATTATATGGCACTACTCCCTATTCAATTTCTGATTGGTCCTACTGACTTATACTGAAAAAATAAATATGTAATGATTTTAAAAAATAAATCTGTTGCTCTGTCATATGGAATACTTTTGACTAAATTGTTATTACCAGTAAACCCACCTTTTTAAAATAGGAATATCAATGAAACCAGCTGACGTAATTAAATTAGCCCAAGATAACGATGTAAAATTTGTTGACCTACTGTTCGGTGACATGTTTGGATCACTCCAGCATTTTACGCTCCCTATTGGCGACCTCAACGAAGATCTGTTCGTAGATGGTGCTGCTTTTGATGGTTCATCTATTAGAGGATGGAAGTCAATTGATAAATCTGATATGCTCATGATGCCTGATCCGGCTTCAGCATTCATTGATCCCTTTTCAAAGTTTTCGACGGTTTGTTTGTTCTGCACGATACTCGAGCCACGAACCGGCGCCTATTATGATAGAGACCCACGCTCAATCGCCTCAAAATCAATTGAATACTTAACAGGTCAAGGTATTGGTGACACTGCATTCTTTGGTCCAGAGCCAGAGTTTTTCATATTTGATTCCGTACGCTATGTTTCTGAACCAAATTCTTCTTTTTATGCCATAGAGTCTGGAGAATCACCTTGGTCAACGGCTGACGAAGGCTCACTGGGACACACCATTCCTTGGAAAGGTGGATACTCTCCCGTATCTCCTAATGATTCACTTGCTGACCTTCGTTGCGAAATTGCTCTGAATATGGAGTCAATGGGTATCACCACTGAAGTGCACCATCACGAAGTGGGAACTGCGGGGCAGTGTGAAGTAGGTACGCGTTATGGTACAATCATCGCTGCTGCAGATCAAGTACACAAACTTAAATACGCTGTTAAAAATACCGCTGCAGCATACGGTAAATCGGCGACATTTATGCCTAAACCGTTGTTTGGTGATAATGGAAATGGCATGCATGTCCATACATCTATCCGCAAAGGTGATGTAAATATATTTGCAGGTGATGGATATGCTAACATGTCACAAGAAGCGCTTTGGGCTATCGGTGGTATCCTCAAGCATGGGCGCTCTATTCAAGCTTTTACTAACCCTTCTGTTAATTCATACAGAAGACTTGTTCCTGGCTATGAAGCCCCCGTAACTCTTGCATACTCAGCAACAAACCGCTCTGCATCTATCCGTATTCCTCATGTGAATGCAGATATTGCGCGTCGGTTTGAGTTCCGTTGTCCTGATGCATCTGGTTCACCGTATCTTGCTTTTTCTGCTATACTTATGGCGATGATAGACGGTGTTAAAAACCAAATTGACCCAGGTGAAGCAATGGATAAAAATATCTATGATCTTCCTGCTGAAGAACTTGCAAAAATGACTGCAACTTGTGGTTCACTTGAAGAAGCTCTTACCGAACTTGAAGGTGATATGGACTGGCTCGTAGCGGGCGATGTTTTCACCCCTGATATGATTGAAGCGTACATTGAGTACAAGCGTGAAAATGAAATACTCCCAATGAAACTTCGTCCTAATCCATTAGAATTTGAGCTCTACTATAGTTGCTAACATTCAATAATTATAAACGTTATGCTGGCCATCTCAATTGAGGTGGCCTTTTTTATTTTAAATATTAATCGAGTGTAAAATCTACTATATAGGGATTGAAAGAGTAAACTGTGCCCCCTTCCCTATTCCGTCGCTGTGTACTGTAAGATTTCCATCCATTTCTTGCGCATAGTTTGCGCATGAATGGAGTCCAAATCCATGACCATCTTCTTTAGTGGTAAATCCATGAGTAAAGATCTGAGTTAAATGCTCTTTTTTGATTCCGACACCACTATCTGTAATACGTATCAGTATAAAGGTTCCTGATTGTTCACTGGTAAGGCTCAGTACTCTATTTGATTCAGGGGAAAGTTTAAGGGCGTCAATAGCATTGTTAAGAAGATTAAGGAGTATATGAATCACTTTACTTTTCTGAAGTTCAATTGTAGGGATTTGAGCAAAATCAGTCTTTAACTCAATGTTATTATGCTCAATAGTGTTCGCTACAATATTCAATACATCGAGTAACAGATGGTCAATATGAGAATCTTCGAGGAGATAGCTTTGTTTGGCATAGTCCTGTTGACTTTTTATAACTTCAACAGTTGCCTTAGTTTTTTCCTTCATTCTATTGAGTTCGATACCGAGCTGTTCAATTTTACTGTTGTAGAGAGTTTCTAGCTCTATAAGGTATAGAATGAGTTTATCACCTTGTGGGGAATCAAAAAATTGGTGAAGTGTCCCCGCCTCCTTTTCTTTCAGTATGAGGCTATTCACCATTGTAAGTTTAGAAAAGTCTCCATCGAGTATACTCTGCTCAATATGTTCTGCAGAGATAAATACACTGGTAAGTATATTTCCGACATTGTGAAGTGCGCCAGTGGCTACTTCAGCCATCCCCGCTTTATGTGCTTGGTTAACGAGCTCTTCTTGAGTGTTCAGGAGTTCATTTGTTTTTTCGTTTACCATTTTTTCGAGGTTTTTTCGATATTCTACAAGCTCTATCTCATTATTTTTTCGTTCATCAATATCCTGTACAACGGCCATTATGACTTTTTTATTATGAAGATCAATTAATTTTAGAGAAATATAAGACCAAAATAGTGTTCCATCATTTCGTTTTGAACGCCATTCAAGTTTAACTTCGTTTTGGGCGCTAATCTTTTGTAAGGCGGTCTCTTGCATTCGTTCTTTAGTATAGCCTTCTTCGACTCCAGAAAAAGTATTAGGGTCTTTCGTCAATAAATCATTCTGGCTGCATTGTAACATGTCTAGAATAGTTTGATTGCAGTCAATCACTTTACCTGTTACAAGATCATTGATCATGATACCCGTAACAGATGAATTAAAGAGGGCTTTATAATTCTGTTCTTGGTCTCGAGTAGTTATGTACGCTTGATTGAGTGTGTGAGTTATAAAACGAGTAATTGTCGCAACCATTATGAAAGAGACTGGTACCATAGTAATGTCAACAATATCAGAGTGGTCACTCATTCTATTAACAATAACACCTTTATATTCCAATATGCCTAGAGTCAGTAAAAATAATGCATTGATTACAATAACAAACCCAAATGAGGCACGAGATAAAAAGAGACTGATACAGAGCAACCCTATTGGGAATAAGATAACGGCAGTGTCATGTATACCATCATTGAGTAAGAGCGCTGTATCGACAATGAGAAGCAGAAACAGTGCAAGGAGAAATACGACTGTCCCCGTATACCCTTTTGTCGCTAAGACTTTCATTGCTATTAAAAATGGAAGGGTAATGCAGATGAGAATCGATGTCGGAGAGATTATTGAGCCATCAAGAGCTGTAGATCCCCATATTATAATTGACCCCCAAATGAGTATTTGTAAAAGGAGTTCAAGCCTAAAATGATTCAAAATCAGGTCGAGATTGGGGTTACCCAACTTTCTAAATACGGTATCAATTTTTTTCAGCATACTGTTATCATTGAGTATACCATAAAGCCTATGAGTATACTATGAAAACATGGTTTAATACACTCTCTCTGGAAATATTTGGTGAGATATTTTGATAATTGCATTTCGCGATTGAGCATAATCCTCTAGAAATCTTTCACGGATATGGTGTTTGTGAATATCTCGATAATTGAGCTTAAAGGCAATGAGTCTTAGCTCTTCATCTGAATCAGGGAGTAGGTGAAGTTGCTGAAGGCCATTAATTTGTAAAGTGTGCTCAATTGCTCTTAAAAATGAGTAATGTTCCGAAAGTTCATCACATTCAGTATGGGTGATAATTAAATGTTGACTTAAAATAAACAGTGCCTTTAGGGTGTTCCCTGTTACGAGTTCAGGGTATTGACTTCCATGGATTACTTGAAGGCGTTGAACATAAAACTCAATCGTGCGGATTCCACCGGGACCATTTTTAACCTCTCGCTCCAAAAGTGAATCTTTTGCAAGGGAATCGAGGACAATGTATCTCAGCTTTTCCATACTCGTTTGAATGGTTGATAGTCGCTTCGGTTCAAAGAGTATGGCTTGTATCTCTTCTATAAGGCGTATACCTTCAGAATAATTTCCACAGAGTGGTGCTGCTTTTAACCATATTTGAAGTTCCCAGCCTTGGGCTTCATTGGTATAGTAATCCACATAATGCTTTCGAATCGCCAGCATCGCTCCTTGTGCACCGTATGGTCTGAGATTGGTGTCAACTCTAAAAAGCTGACCAAATGGTGAGGACTCATGGAGAGCTTTAATAAATCTATTGTTTATTTTTTCTAAAATTGTTCGCTCATCTCGACTTATATCAGTATCAACGACAACAAAAAGAATATCTATGTCGGATGAATAGTTGAGCTCGTGTCCACCCAGTTTACCCATTGCAATTACAATCTGGCTATTGGATAGATGCGAGTACCCCATCATTTGAAAGGTGTAGTGGTAGATTGCGTTGCAAATAGCGTATGAAAGGTCAGAAATTTCTGAGACTATTTGGCCAAGAGAGCTGTTGAGATAACTATCTCGCAATGATATTCGAATATATTCATCATTACGATATTGACGAATACGGTTTAAGAATTCGTCATGATCGTCTACAAAGGGAGCGCACTTTGATACAATGTCTTTGGTAAACTGGTCGTATGGCTTCTTGACTTTGAGGTTTCCTGAATCAATTAACTTGTGGAGTATTTCTGGGTCGTTGGTATAGACGTTCGCTAAAAAATCACTTTGAGCAAATAGGTGCAGAAGCATTTCGAGATAAGAGGTGTCATTCGAAATGGCTAAAATGAGCTGGCTTAAGTCCTCAGTTGTGTTTTTCAGAAGGTATTCAAGGTTCATTACAATTTTTTCAGCAGCAGGAGAGCGTTTTAAATATTTCTCCATGAGAGCATACAGGCTTAAAAGAAGTGGCATCTGTGCCTGGTTTTCTTTGAGTATCCGTTTGAGAATGCTGAGGGTTTTATTTTGTGTCGAGAGTTCAAGCCGTTGTAAAATGTGTTCTATTTTGAGTGGGGTTAGTTCTTCGGTAACCGCATCGACTAGGCCAGGAAGGTAGGCTTCGGCGCTTTTATAATTGGGATTGAATATGGAGTCATAAAAGAGGGCGTTATTATAACTGTAATACTCTATATCGCCCTGAAGAGTACTGTAATGGGATTCAGTTCTTCGGTATTTCATGCGGCGGGACAGAAAGAGGAATTCGGAACTTTCTGTTGGCGGGAGTTCAAGATCTTTAGCGTTTCCTGAAGTAACTCGTAAGTTGTTAATGAGGCGATGAAAAAAGGCGTATCCATTAAATAGTTTTTCATAGAGAGAAGCGGAAATGAGTTCTTTATTAAGAAGAATAATCATCACTCCAGGAATATTAGTATAGCGGAGCTCTGGGATAGACCTTCCGTGGAGTACTTGGAGGTACTGAATGGGATATTCAATATCAACCAATCCTCCTCGAGAAATCTTTGCATTAAAACTATTGGGTTTGGTGAGATGTGCTATCTGTTTTTGTCGAAGTTCGTAGAGTGGTTGACTCTTAATATGGTAGGTATCATAAAGAATAGTATCACGTATCGTGAGGATCTCTTTTTGAAAAGAGTCGTTACGGGTAATGATCCGGGTTTTGGTAAGGGCTAGCTTTTCATAGGAGAGTGTAGACTCCTTCTCAAGATAATACTCTTTCCAGCGCCTGAGGCTACAGGCAAGGGCCCCCTTTTCCCCATCAGGACGTAAACGAAGGTCGAGATCAAATATTCCCTCTTTTTTAGCTTTAAAGCTTCGGGTAAAGAGCTCTATCATTCTATTAAAGAACTCTTGATTTGATGCAGGGGTTCGCCCTCCACTGCACTGTTGATTCTCTTTATATAGAAATACGAGTTCGAGATCCGAAGCGTAGCCCATTTCGACAGAGCCATATTTTCCAAGGCCTATAAATGCATAGGGACAGGATTGTTGGTTATATCGTGGTGACCCATATCGTTCTTTTGTTTTTTCGTAACAACAATCAAGCATTGCTGCAATTATTACATCGGCGAGTTGAGATAACTTTTGCGAAAAAATTGAGAAATTTACTCTATTGAGCATTTGATGAGAAAGCTCTAACCGTAAGAGTTCATTGTCTTTAAATGAATTAATTCTAATTATTTTCTCGTCAAAATCAAGCTCAGCGCTGAGAGTATCCCAGAGCTCCATGGTGAGGGTATCTTTTGACTTAATACGTTGTAATTCCTTAATATTCTTAAAAAGCGGAAGAAGGTTTTCTTGCTGGTTCTTTGTGAAATCTTCCCAGACACTATTACCTGAACCAAAAAGTTTAGCCATATGTTCGAGGATCGTTTCAGAATTATTTTTGAGATACTCAAAATCGTTTTGATCATCCTGGAGGTAGTTTTTGAGAAAGGAATAGAAGTGTTGAATGGAACTGCTGTAATCCGAGGCTTGCGGAAGGTAGGTAAAAAATTGTTTTATAAGGGCGACAGAAACTTTAATTTTTTGAAGTTCATTTTGTTGAGTTATAGCCCTATTCAACGTATCGGTAAAAATAATAAGATCATCAACGGTATTATGCTTGGTGCAGAGTACCACTGATTTGATAGTGAGTTGGAGTAGATTGAGCGCATAGGAGAGTGTGTAGATAAAGAAAGGAGTGTCTTGTCCGAGTACTTTTAAATACGTATTACTTTCATCAAAGTCAATGCTAATATCCAGAGGTGCAACTATGGGGGTATTGGTGCTTTCTGCAGTGGTAATAAATTGACCAACGAGGGTGTTCACCCGATGACGTACAGCGACCATACCACTTTTGTGATAGAGAGCTAGAAAGTCATGTAAATGGAGTGAGATGAGCTCTTGAATTGTTTCAGTGGATTGTTCTGTGTAAACTTGAAACCAGTTAAAAGCTTTAGGTTTATCAAGATAGAAATCCGTGGGCACATCTTCGGGTTTTGAGGTATAGGTAAAGCCTCGTGCTGAATCAATGTTTAGTCCCGAGACGGCGAGAGCACCTGTTGCAATGGAAAAGAATCCTTGGAAATCATATGCAATGAGGGTGATTTCAACAATGCCTGGGGTTTTGGACTGAGTAGCGCAAAGAAAAGGGTTCTTTTTTAGATGAGTAAGGGCATTGAGATGCTCTTCAATGTCCATATCATTAAAGAAAGCATAATAATCACTCTGTAAGCGTTTATCATGATGTTTCCAGACGTCCCCGAAGGAGTCCTCAAATTTTTTGAATGGTGTGGTTCTCATATAATAGATATATAACCAAAAAAGCAGCCTCAGGAGGCTGCTTTTTTAAATCTGAATGAGAGTAATTCTATTTATTAAGCATTTGAGCGATAACACCCAATGACATTGCTTTAGTATGTTTTTTGCCATTGATGTAAAAAGAAGGAGTTCCACGTACGCCTACTGATGAACCAAGAGCCATATCTGCTTTAATAGTCGCATCAGCTTTTGGATCGAGAGCCATATCTTTTTTGAACTGCTCCATGTTCAACCCGATTTTTTGAGCAACAGCAATAAAGCTTGCTTCTGTGAGGCTTTTGTATTGTGGTGCAAGTTCGTTTCTGAATTCAAAGAATTTACCTTGGTTGTGAGCTGCAATTGACGCTGCGTGCGCTGCAGGTGCTTGTTTGTGAAAGCTGAGTGGGAAATGTTTAAAAACAAGGCGAACTTGATCTGGATATTTTGTCATGATACGTTGTACTTGCTCTGTCGCACGTGCACAGTATGGACATTGAAAGTCAGAAAACTCAACAATAGTGATTTTAGGATCTTTAGCGCCCATTACAGGACTGGTTCCCTCAGGAATTTCGTGTGCAGTCTCTGCAACCATTTTTTGCTGTTTAATGCTCGCAAGACTCGAACCTTTGCTTTTCAAATACCATTTAATGAGGTCGAGCTCTTCTTGGATGGTAGCTATTTCTTTGTTAGAAGAACTTTTAGTGTCCCCTTCAGCCTGACAAGCCATAATTGAGACAAGTATGATAGCTGCGCTAAATATGAGTTTTTTCATTGTTGTACCTTTTAACATCCCTGCTTTTGGGGTGTGAATTATAAATTATCACCATAATATAACAAGTTAGGCCGATTTTGAATAGCAAAAGTAGAGTTTTTTACTATTTCACATTACTTGTCCTAACATTAAGAAATAGCTATATTTCGCAAAAAATAACCCTAATACAAAGATAAAGGAAAAATCAATGACAACTGCTGCTCCAGAAAAGATGGAATTTCAGACGGAAGTTAAACAGCTTCTGAATCTCATGATACACTCTCTCTATTCACATAAAGAGATCTTCTTACGTGAGTTGATATCAAATTCGTCAGATGCTCTTGATAAAATACGCTTTGAGTCACTTACCAACAAAGACCTTCTTGGTGAAGACAGTGATTTGAAAATTTCTATTTCGCTTGATGAAGAAAAAAATATCATCACTATCGCTGATAATGGTATCGGTATGAATCACGATGACCTTATTGCAAATCTTGGTACTATTGCTCGTTCTGGTACTAAAGCATTTATGGAAAACATTAGTGGTGATGATAAAAAAGATATGAGTCTTATTGGTCAATTTGGTGTAGGGTTTTACTCGCTTTTTATGGTTGCTTCAAGTGTTGAAGTGCTGACAAAAAAAGCACATGATGAAAAAGGTTGGTCGTGGAAGTCTGAAGGGACTGGTGAATTCACCATTGAAGAAGCTGAGCGTGAGAGCCGTGGAACAAGCCTTATTATTCATCTTAAAGAAGAAGAGAAAGAGTATGTAGGGACCTGGAAAGTAAAATCGTTGGTTACTAAATATTCTGAATATGTAACACACCCTATTGAACTTACCTACCTTGAAACAGTTCCTGCTGATGAAGAGAAAAAAGTAGAAGAGACCACTGAGATCAAAAAAGAGATTCTCAATGCAAAACCTGCACTTTGGAGACGCCCTAAGAAAGAGGTGACTCAAGAGCAGTATGATGAATTCTATCAGCACGTTTCTAATGATTACAACAAGCCGTTGACACAATCTCATAATAAAGTTGAAGGAACACTTGAGTATTCTTCACTCCTTTTTATTCCGGGTAAAGCGCCTTTCGATCTATATAACCAAGATTCAAAAACAGGGCTGAAACTTTATGTAAAACGTATTTTCATCATGGATGAGTGCAAAGAACTTGTACCGACGTACCTACGTTTTATCAAAGGAATCATTGACTCTGAAGATCTTCCACTGAACGTTTCTCGTGAAATTTTGCAGTCAAACAAAGTTGTAGATAACATCAAGAAACATGTAACTACTAAATCTCTTGCGATGTTAAAAGATTTAGCTGAAAACAAACCTGAAGAGTATCTCACTTTCTGGAAAGAAATGGGTAATGTGCTTAAAGAAGGTTTTTACATGAATTTTGAAAACTTAGATGAGCTTAAAGCACTGCTCCGTTTTCAATCTACTGATGGTTCATCTGAAAATGATTATACGGCACTTACAGAGTATGTTAAACGTATGCGTGAGTCTCAAGAGGATATATACTATATCACTGGTGAGTCTCGAAATGCTGTTGAATCAAGCCCTCACTTAGAAATGTTCAAAGATAAAGGTATCGAAGTCCTCTATCTTGTTGATCCTATTGATGAATGGGTCACTCAGTCTCTTACTGAATTTGATGGTAAGAAGTTGAAGAATATTACTAAAGGTGATATTGATCTCGACGATGATGAGACCAAAGAAGAGAATAAAAAAGCTGAGAAAGAAGCTAAATCAAAACTCAAAGGAATCATCGAAGCGATTCAAACGAAACTTGATGAAGAGATAAAAGAAGTGAGAATCTCTAAACGCTTAAAAGACTCTCCTTGTTGTTTGATTGCTGATGAGAATGATATGGGTGCCAATATGGAACGTATCATGAAAATGAGTGGACAAGAACTCCCTAAGTCTAAGAAAATTATGGAGATAAACCCCGATCATAAAATCTGGCAACATGTTGATACTCTCTTTAAAGCAGATAAAAAAGATGCAACAGTAAATGAGTGGATAGAAGTAATGTACGATCAAGCGCTTCTTGCAGAAGGCACAGAGCTTAAAAGCCCTGGTGACTTTGTGAAGAAAATGAACGCACTTCTTTCTAAAACGGTTTAGTTGATAAAACGTTGATACTTTTAATGTAGGCTGCCTCAATCGAGGCAGCCTTTTTTTTGTTAAGTGCAGTAAGTTGAATAAAAATATGCCATTGCGGCAATGTGCTCGTTAAAATTTTAGCCACAAACTGGCGTAATATCTCTATATTTAATTAAGTACAAAATTAAGTAGGTTAATTATGCAGAAACGAAGAGGAAGGCCGCCACTCTCTCCTGAAGAGAAAATTCGTCGCCAAGAGCAAAAAGAGGAACAGATTGGTTACAATCTCCTTCTTCCTGTTCAATTGCATGAGAGGCTTAATACAAAGATTTTTGATAGTGGTATCTCTAAAAAAGAGACTATGGAACGCCTTATACAGGTGTATCTTCATGGGGTATATGGAACCGTTCCCAAAGAGACTCGTGATGCCTTTTATGAAAAAGTTCAAAAGAGTGGCCAAACTGTAAGTCAAGCAATCGAAAAATCACTAAAACTTTACTTATCAGAGGATGCATCCTAATGCTTAGTCAACTACTATATGAACTCACCAATATGAGTATTTTTGAAGGCCGCCTTTTTCGAGTAGGTGCCGCAGCACTCTCTGCTATTATCATGGTGATGATTTTCATGCCTCTCTATATTAAGTTTCTCCATAAGATTGATGCCACTTCAGATTTTGACAAATCCTCTGAACATAAATCACCACCAATAATGGGTGGTCTTTTGTTGGTGATCGTCTCAATTATTTCTTCTCTCTGTTTTGCCCACCAAAATAGCTATGTGATTTCTACCCTCGCTATTTTAGCGGCCTATGCAGGTGTTGGTGCCTTGGATGATATTGCAAAGATTAAGAATAAACGGCTGGTTTCGATTGGGAAAATTTCACCGGCAGAATATCAAGATAAAGCTGATGGTATTTCGTCGACTCTCAGACTCTTTCTCTATTTTTTCTTTAGTTTTGTTGTGGCAGCGTTTGCGTATAAATTTATTCCTGAGCTTAATGGACACCTTACGGTACCATTCATGAAGGATGCTGATTTTTATCTTCCTAAATGGCTCTTTATCCCCTTCATGTCATTCTTTATTGCAGCTACAGCCAATGGAACAAACTTTACCGATGGGCTCGACTCACTCGTTTCGGTCCCCATTATGACCGCAATGACTTTTATTGGGTTGGTTGCATACATCAGTGGTAATTTCATATTTTCGCAGTATCTTAACCTCACCTTTTTACCGGGTGTTGATGAACTCTTCCCTATTGCTGGTGCTATTATTGGGTCACTCCTTGCCTACCTTTGGTTCAACTCGCCTCCAGCGCAGATTTACATGGGTGATGCGGGTTCTATTGGATTTGGTGGTGCTATTGGTATTATGTTTATTTTTATCCAGGCAGAGCTCTTTTTGCCGATCATCTGTTTCATTATATTAATAGAAGCCCTCTCGGTTGTAATGCAGATCAGCTATTTTAAAATGACACGTAAAAGAATATTTTTATGTGCTCCTATACATCACCATTTTCAAATAAAATGGAAAGATCAGTTTAAATCAAAGCCACTTCTCAATTCTAAAATTGTGTGGCGCTTTCATCTAGTCTCAATAGTTATGTTGATTTTGGGACTCGTCATTTTCTTTAAGGCACGCTAATGGAACATCTTACAAAAATATTATCAGAGTACAAACAAGAACACCTTGTTAGATTTTTTAACGACCTCACTGAAGGAGAGAAGCAACAACTAGCACAGCAGTTAGAAACATTAGATTTTGCTCATGTCACTGAAATCTTTAAAAATAATGTGGCAAATCGTGAGGAAGCCATCAATACTCTCGAACCACTTCCTTTTAAAGCAATTGCAGCTACGACAAAAGAAGATATTGAACAATGGTTTTCAGCGTCTCGCGATGCATTTGCTAAAGGTGAAGTTGCGGCCTTTTTAGTTGCCGGTGGACAGGGTTCACGCCTTGGCTTTGATGGCCCAAAAGGGGCATTCGATATGGGGCTCCCGAGTGGTAAAAGCCTCTTTCAACTGCAGGCTGAACGCTTATTGAACTTAAGTAAAAATTACGGCAACTCAATTCCTTGGTATATTATGACCAGTGAGTTGAATAATGAAGCCACCATTAATCACTTTAAAAAGTATGACTTTTTTGGGTATCCTCAAAAAGATATTCACTTTTTTAATCAAGGGATGATACCCGCCTTTAATGCAGATGGTTCAATACTCCTCCAGAGTAAGAGTGAATTGGCTCTCGTTCCTGATGGCAATGGGGGCTGTTTTGCGGCTCTTGAGCGATCGGGCATGCTTGACAATATGAAACAACGCGGAGTAAAGCATATATTCCTCTATGGTGTTGACAATGCATTGGTTGAAGTGTGCGACCCTGAGTATGTGGGGTACTATCTTACAGAAGGGAAAGAGGCCTCGGCAAAAGTAGTGAAGAAAGCGTATCCTGATGAAAAGGTCGGTCTCTTTGCGCTCAAGAACGGTAAGCCTGGTGTACTTGAGTATTCAGATATTGATGATGAGACACGCCAGAAAACTGATACCGCAGGAAACCTTGTATATGATGGTGGTAATATTGCAGTGCATATGATTACCGTTGCGGCAGTAGAACGGCTTCAAGAACGACCACTCCCCTATCATACCGCCTTTAAGAAAGTATCATCCATTGATGCATCTGGTGCTTTGATTAAGCCTGAAACAGAAAATGCTTATAAATTTGAACAGTTTATGTTTGATATTTTTGGTGATGTTGGCGAACTCTCGTTGTTTGAAGTGGATCGAGCTTCTGAATTTGCTCCTATTAAAAATGCCACCGGAAACGACTCTCCCGAAACTGCTCGTACACTCGTATTAGAGCTTCACACTCAGTGGCTCAAAGACGCAGGACTCGCTATTGATAGTGATTGTTATTATGAGATATCACCGCTCATCAGTAGTTATGGCGAAAACCTTAATCAGCAAACCTTTGATCAAGGACTCGAATCGGGTCTCATCTTTTCAGTGAATCGGTAGTGCTGCACCGCCTCACTGCTTTACTTCTTATGAGTACGGTACGGGTAGTTGTGAAACTACCTCTACCGGTACACTTTCTTATTATAAGATTGTTCTTTGTGTTCAAAAAGAGTATCGTCCCCCGTGTAGAACAACGAATACTCTATAGAACGAGGCGCGTACCGCAACTGAACCCAGACCTCTGGAGTATCTTTAGAAATAGCTGGTTTAATACCATTGCTATGACCCGCTATGCCCTCAATCAGCGTTCCCTTTTCATAGATATTATTAAGACACAGAGTGTGGAGTCTCTTTTTTTAGATACCCAGAGCCATGTGGTTTTTGGTATTCATAGTGGTGCATTTGAGCTGATGCATCTTTGCCTCGCTAACCCCCATAAGCCGGTGTATGTTATTACTGAAGTTGTGCACAATAAGATTGTTAATCACTGTGTGGGCCAATTACGGTCAAGAGAAAAACGCTCGAGAGAGAACCTTGTACACCTCACCCCAGAACAGTTTGTGCAATCGTATAAGACAATTATTTCAACACCATCAATCGTTGCATTGGTGATTGATCAAGGGAGAGGTGAGCCATCGGGGAGTGTATGTATAGAGCAGTTAGACGTCCCTTATTTTGGCAAGCTTATCTACCGGCTTCATAATAAAGGCTTTGTACCTCATGCAATTAGAACAGTACCGCAAACAGTAAATCGACACTCAATATTTTTAGATACCTATACCGGGGCAGCGGGTGATGTACTCGTTAATTATGTAGAAGAGAGTATTGTAAAGACCATTGTGAGAAACCCCCATCAATGGATCTGGCACTATCCACGTTTTGTTGAACAAGAATAACGTTATTCTTGTTCCTGAGATCGGTGAATTTTGTCAAAGGCAGAATCATTGAGTGCATTATTAAACTCACGGTGGTTTTTATAGGTGTAGTCGAAGTATCGCGCCCATAACTCATCAAACTCCATACAGAGATAGATAAAGACCTTATTCTTCCATGGCTCGAGGGCCGCAAATGCGACGTCATACATCTTGACTCTAATATCCTTGGTGTAGGTTATTTTGTTATCAGGGGTCTCTTCGGTTGGCATTTGTAAAAGTTTTGATTTAGTATAACTTTTTCGAAGGGTGTCTTCTATTCCTCTAATGAGCGTAATAGTCCCTACAGAGAACCAGAGTACTTCATCGGGGGTAAACATATTCATAACCATTTGCACAAGGTCAGTATAGCCTTTTTCAAACCCTTGGTAGTACATCATAGGGTGCATGTGAAAGCCAACTTTTATTCCTTTGTCTGCCAGGGCACGAGCAGCACCGAGGCGCTTCTCGAGTGATGCGGTACCGTGTTCTTCGTTGGAGATAACCTCTTGAGGGTTAATAGTAAAACTTACACAGGTATTCGCAGGAATATCATTTTCGAGAAGGTATTTAATGTTATTTGATTTTGTCTTGAGTTCTAAAATGATATTGGGATACTGAGCAGACCACTCAAAAATATCCGAGAGTATATTGCCTCTGTTACCCCACAGAAGTGAGTCGGAGCTATTGCCGGTACCAATGCGGTAGGTCTCGCTTGGGTCAATATGTGTTTCGGCAAGTTTCTCTTTTAAATTGGTTGGGATGTAAATATCTGCAATTTCATAGTTATTTTGCAAAATACAATAGGTGCAGGTCATTCCACAGTTTTCTACAACGTTGAGCACTTTAAGGTCACAACAAACACCACAGGATTTTGATGCTGCTGGGCACGTTTGTAGTATAGAGTCGGTTATTTTTTTGTCATGGTATTTGTATCGTGGAGTGCGCTCTTTCTCTGTTTCAACAGAATACTCTCTTGGCTGTGCAAGATAGTCATTGTAGGTTTCGCGAATCTGTTTAAATATCCATGCACCTTGTTGCTTAGGTTGCATCTGAGATTTGTCTGTAAGACAGACATCAATAAGCTGTTGTAGTTTTTCGAAGAATGAGTCAAAACCCCACATCTCTGCATCAATAATATATTGGCCCATAATCTTAAGTTGAGAATGGGTAAAACGGAACTCACTTTCAAAACGTTGGAGGAGTGTTATATACTCGCTAGATATTTTGTTATAGAGTTCTTTAGGGATCGCGCTTGAAATTTTTTCTACCATACGCCCAAAGATAGCATTTTTCGACTGTTAGGTCTTGGGTTGTGGTTCTAATCTACATGGTTGTATTAATATGTGGGGGATTTCTCTGTTATTAGAGGGCGGAAATTACGCTTAGAATTAATATTGAGCCGATAATAACTTGCATCGTTATAATGGTATGAATTTGAGATACTGATGCCATAATGAATCCTTTTTAAGTTTCGCCCTAAAAAAGATGTATATACATTGAGAAAACTTGTCTGTGACAGGCATCACACTGGGCACATTCAAGACAAAAAAAATCCCTCTTTATAAAAAAGGGGGATTTTTTGTATTCAAATGGGAGTATTGAGTAGGCAGCTTATTGAGGAGCTGCCTTGTCTGGCTTAGGCTCAGATAAAGGTTTTGGCAGAGTTTCAGTTTTTGGGGCCTTTTCTGTAACACTTGGCTTGCTTTGGTCACTCTGTTGCTGTGCTTTTTGAACTTCAACTGGTGTAGGTGGTGTCACAACAGGCTCCACTTTTACTGCCGTAGAGTCATTTTTCTCAAGCTGTTTGACGGTTGCTTTTTGAAGTTCTTTAACCTTATCAATATTAGTTTTCTCTTTTGGCTTGGCTAGTGGCTTGACTGATGGTTTGGTACTATCTATAGAGTCTTTTTTTACTTTATTCTTTTTCATTTTTTTGAGAAGCTCTTTTTTCTTCTCAAGTGCTGTTTTTTCTTTAACCACTGGTAGCTTTTTCTTTTTAGCCTTTTCTTTAAGCTCGTTCTCTTCAAAAATTTCATCGGCATATCTGAGTTTTTGTTCATATTTATTGAGACGTTTGGTGATCTCAGCTTGAGTTAATACCTGTTGTACAGGGAACACACATCTAAAACCAACGGCATCACTCCAAAATCGCGGGTCTTCATATTCGTTCCAGTCGTTCTTTAGATAACTTGGATCATCTTTCCAAGAGCCACCTTTATAGATTTGGTTAAACCCAAATGTTGCACCGGTAGGGTCTTTTGCGGTAATGATATTAATAAAGAAATAGGGATCGACATCATCGGTCCACTCTGCAACATTTCCATACATATCATAGAGCCCCCATGCGTTTGATTTTTTGGAACCAATTTTGTGTGGTCCATACTCCGCATGCTTTTTACCGAGCTTAAGGCTGTTTCCTGCATAAATGGCATAAGGTCCCGGTTCTGCTTTTTCTGCGCCCCAAAAGTGGTAGTTATTGGTTCCTGATCGAGCTGCATATTCCCACTGAGCTTCTGTGGGAAGGTCACCACCGATATCTTCACAAAATTCTTTTGCCATATCCCAATCAACATTATGAGCAGGGAGACTATCATGCTGAAAACTATATTCGTACCGTTCATCATCTTTTTCTGCAGTACCGCGTATGCGCTGATAGTGACGTTGGGTAATTTCATAGGTATTAATTCCATAAGGTGACATAAGAACATTGCGTCCTTTAAAATCAAATCGCCCCCGTTGAATTTCAACAACATCACCTCTGAGTCGTTGATAATCACGTTTTAAACGTTTATCCTTGAGGTCACGAGCTTTATCGGCAAGGTACTTTTGTTTATTCGAAGCGATATTTTCTTTTTTGGCTGCCGAATTTAAAAGATCATCATAGTACTTTTTCACCGTGGTATTTGCCATTATATAGTCAGGGAGCGTAAAATCTCCATCAACGGCATACTCTGCACCATCGACGACAATGAGAAGCTCTTGGAGTATATAAAAGCGAGGGACTGTCGCTGTTGGGCTTGTAATATCGGCAGATTTATTTTGATACACCACTTTAATGGCAACACCTTTTTTGGGTGCCTTTTTAATGGTTTTACTTTTGCTGTTAGTGAGCCCTTTAATAACCACTTTGTCTATCCCCTTAGGGAGGACGGTTATACCTTTAAAGAGTGCGTCGATTTTTTTGTCGAGGGCTGATAATTTAAACTTGAGACCATATTTCCCTGTTGCTTTGTCGAGGAGTTTTGATTTAAGGCCTTCAGGATAGAGATACACTGTGCGCGATTCTTGCTCTAATGCAAAAATACGCTCTTTCAGTTTAAGTCTGAGTGATTCATATATGTCTATATTAGCTCTATACGGTTGTGTTGCTGTTCTGAATGTTGCAAGTTTTTCTTTTTCAAACAAGTCTACATAGACTTTATAGAGCGTGAGCGCTGTTGGTGAGAGCGAGTCTGGTTGAGTAACTGGCGCAGGGTACTGTTTAGAAAACTTCTTAAAATGATCTTCTAACGTAGAATGAAGGTTAAGGAGCGCGGTATTAAGAGTGTCGAGTTTTACCGTTATCGATGCGACACTATCTGATTCGGTAATTGCATAGATACTCTCTTTAAAAGTGCCTTTTTTAAGAGATGCGAGAAGAGGAAGGAGTTTGGGTGGCTCAGATTGCTTCTCAGAATCTAAACGATAGACAATTGAATAGTAGCCACTTTTTTGTAAGGTATAATGGGTCACTCCTGGAGTGACATCAGGGAGGGCGCATGGAGTGGTACATACTTCTGCCCCATTGTTAAGCACAGTAACCCCTGCAGGGTCGGTAATAATGCTTAGCTTTTTTAAGTTTACGGTGTTGACCGCAGGTGCTGGTTGAGCACTGGGTGTTGTGTCTTGCACTGCTACTGAAGGTGTAGCGGGGGCTTGTTGTGCATTCTGTGCGAAGAGACTGAGGTGGCTTATACCGACAGCTAGCACGAGAGATAAAAAAGTGGCGCTCGATTTCATACGGATTCCTTTGAGGTATGAATTACAGACGATTTATTATCTCAATAAATTGAGGCAAATACCAGTGAAAAGTATGTAAATAGATGGGAATTGGTAAATATGGTCCAAAAAAAAGCCCAGAGTCGTATTTAGAAACTCTGGGCTGATATAAAAATTGCAGTAATTGTTATTTGTATAACACCGCTTGTTTCTTTTGTATTTCGGCGTCAACGAGATATTCACCATAATTAAGATAGCTATCGATCATTCCACTTGGGCCAAATTCAATAATACGTGAAGAGATGGTCTCTATGAATTCACGGTCACGTGAGGTAATCAACAGTGTCCCAGAGTAATTAATAAGGGAGTTATTGAGTGCAGTGATTGACTCAAGGTCAAGGTGGTCAGTAGGTTCATCAAAAAGAAGAACATTTCCCTGTTGAATCATCATACGAGAGAGCATACAGCGTACTTTTTCGCCACCAGACAATACATTACACTGTTTTTGTGATTCATGTCCTGAGAACAGCATTTGCCCAAGAAAACCACGCACGTAACTTTCATCATCATCACTCGAATATTGACGAATCCAGTCAACTAAGTTGAGGTCTGATTTAAAGAATTTAGTGTTATCATGAGGAAAAAGAATAGGTGTGGTAGTAATACCCCAGCGATACTCCCCACTTGTAGGTTCGATTTCACCATCAAGGATTTGAAGAAGACGAGAGATAGCTAATTTACTTTTAGAGACAAAAGATATTTTATCACCTTTATTTACCGAAAAGGTAAGGTCTTTAAAGAGCACTTCGCCTTTTTCGGTATAACTCAGGTTTTCTACGTTGAGAATATCTTTTCCCGCTTCTTTTTCGGTATTAAAGACAATATGTGGATATTTACGACTTGATGGTTTGATCTCTTCGATATTGAGTTTTTCAATCATCTTTTTACGAGATGAAGCCTGCTTAGATTTCGCAGCATTTGCACTAAAACGGCGCACAAACTCTTCGAGTTCTTTCTTTTTGTCTTCCATCTTTTTATTACGGTCTTTCACTTGGTTCAGTGCCAATTGACTTGACTGATACCAGAATTCATAACTACCCGTATACATCTGAATCTTTTTGAAGTCGATATCTGCGGTATGGGTACATACTGCATTAAGAAAGTGACGGTCATGGGAAACAACAATAACCGTGTTGTCAAAATTGGCCAAAAATTCTTCGAGCCATTTAATAGAGAGTACATCTAGGTTATTCGTTGGTTCATCAAGGAGTAGAATATCTGGATCGCCAAAAAGGGCCTGACACAGAAGAATCCGAACTTTCATTTTCGCTTCTATTTCTATCATAGGTGTGTTGTGGAGTGATTCTGGAATACCAATGCCCGAGAGCATATTCGCAGCATTTGACTCTGCATCCCAACCGTTCAGGTCGGCAAATTCTCCTTCGAGCTCACCTGCGCGAATACCGTCTTCATCGGTAAAATCTTCTTTAGCATAGATCGCGTCTTTCTCTATAACAATATCGTAGAGCCTTTTATGGCCATAGAGTACTGTATTCAGTACGGTGAATTCATCAAATTCAAAGTGATCTTGCTTTAAAATAGCCATTCTGAGGCCACCAGGGATATTAATACCACCAGAACTTGGTTCGATATCACCTGACATGATTTTTAAAAATGTTGATTTACCGGCACCATTTGCACCAATAAGTCCGTAGCAATTTCCCGGAGTAAATTGGCAGTTAACCCCTTCAAAAAGAAGTTGAGAACCAAATGAGAGAGATACATTATCTACCGTAATCATACACGTTACCTGCATTGAAATCTTAATTTTGAACAAATTTAGTAAAAATAGATCCATATGGTTTTCAATTCCAAAATAGCACATCCAATATGGGATTTTTTACCAAAGCCGGTAGCGATTAATGTTATATTGCCTACATACGAATTGCTGGAATACGGTATGCCTCTTTATCATTTTGCTTCAAAACCCCTCGAAGTGTATCACGGCTTATTTCACTATAGCTCTTTAACACCTGATTCTATTGTTGAGGACACCTCTAACAGCATGAAGCTTGAGTTTACCCTCAATAATGGCCTTGAAATACTCTCAATTCTGCCTTCTTTGAGCTATATACCCGAAGATAATTTCAGTTTTCAATTTTCTATAACTGCCGAAGGATATGAGTTTTTCTTAGTGCCGTGTGGCGTTCCTCACGCTCCTTTTGCAGAACGCTATAAACATCAGCCACGCTTCGATCACATGCGTACTGCAGTCGATATGCTGACCCTCACCGAAGGCCTTAAAGAAGAGACTACGATCACTCTACATCTTAACGCCATGAAACAAATAGACTTACGTAAGTTGAATGTCTTTGTCTCTCTTAAGACTGCCTCTGAAGCTCTTGAGTTATCTGAATACTGCATGGACGAACAGACCATAGTCCCTCTCAGCCAAATGGGATTTAATAACGATATTAAAAACCGTATCTGCTCGGCCGTATCCACAGGGATGGTTCTCAGAAATCAAATGAAAAGTGTTGATCTCACCGAGGTTGTTCAGAACTGCTATAACGAGATCGAAGAGATATATGGGGTATGGCCTCAGGCGATATATGCAGCAAATATGGCAAAGTCAAATGGATATGTGGGTCAACTCAGCACCTTTAAAGAACTTGAAGCGCTCCTTGAGCAGGGTGAACCTTTTGTTGCGAGTATCCAACATACTGGTGATTTGGAAGGCTCCCCTCTCGATGAAACAAAAGGCCATCTCGTTGTGGTAACCGGAGTTGATGATGATACGGTACTCTGTAATGATCCTGCAGGTGCTCACGACTTGGATGTTCCTATCTCGTATGATCGTGATCAGTTTTTTAGTGCATGGGAACGGAGTGGATACACGTTTTACGGCTTTTTCAGTTAAATTTGTATATTTCCTGTCATTGACCTCGAGATGTTTAGGAATAGATGTTTGAATTAGTATTAGCACTGACCCTATCTATAGTTGTTTCAGCATTCTGCTCTGTCTCCGAGGCGGCATTTTATAGTGTTCCCGCGGCTTCTGTGGAAAGTATGCTCGACTCTGGGCGTAAACGTTATCGGTATCTTAAGCATATCAAATCAGATATTGAAAAATATATTGCCTCTATCCTTATAATTAACACCTTTGCCAACGCGTATGGTGTTTACTTGGCAACACGTGCAGCCGAAAAACTCTTTACCGAAGTGTACCTTCAGATGGTTCCTTGGGTATTGGGTGGCCTTATTTTGATTTTTGCTGAGATGTACCCTAAAACTCTTGGGGTAAATTATGCCAAAGAGCTCGCTCCCTATTTGGGTGTCCCCTTCTATTTTATTACCAAGCTTCTTGCGCCCCTCATTTGGATTACCAAGCTCTTTACTCATACCGTGACCAAAGAGAAAAATGAAGCCTATAGTTTGGATGAAATACAGAGTATGGCATCACTCAGTGCAACCGAAGGGAGTATAGACCGACAGCAAGCGTTGGTGATCGATAATATTCTCAGCCTGGGCAATGTTTATGCGCGGGATATCATGACTCCTCGGACGGTGGTTTACTCGTGCCATAAAGATGTGATTATTGAACAACTTATTGCAGACGAAAAGTCGATCCGGTATTCTCGTATCCCTATATATGATGAAAATGAAGAGCATATTATTGGTGATGTACTCAGAAGAGATATCTATGACTTTTATGCAAACAAAAAAGGCAAACTCTCACTCGGTGCAATAATGCGTACCATGCACTATGTGCCCGAAACAGCAAAAGTGTCTCAGCTCTTGAAAACATTTTTGTCACAAAAACAGCATATGCTCTGTGTGGTTGATGAATACGGTGGATTTGCTGGGGTTCTTACTCTTGAAGATGTGATAGAAGAGATATTAGGCAAAGAGATTGTCGATGAATTTGATAAAACGGTAGACCTCCAAGAAGAGGCCAAGCAAAAGTCTGAAGCTCTGAAGCAAGCTACGGAAAATCTTGAACGTAAATGACGGGAGTAGTAATGGAAATGATTAAACAGTGGTTTTCCACTTTAACAACACGCAGTGCACTCACGTATTACCTTGCGATTATCGGGATAAGTATCATTGTTGGCCTGATAAATAATGTTCGTGTTGCTGATGAGAAATCAGTCACGTGGTTTGGTGGTCAGGAAGTACTCGAAAAACCCCCTGAGTTTGGCGAAGAGCCTGATCGAGAGCCGACAGTAGAACCGACATCAGAGGAGATACACAATGATTAAGACTTCGATGTTAATGATTGGCGCCGCAATTCTGTTGGTGTTCTCAGTGTTAGAGATCGCAACCAATTCTGGCTTTACCGAGATTTTTACTGATGAACTATGGGATGCTGGTTTTGATTGGGTTAAAGGGTATTGGGTTGCTCTTATTGAATACTCTCTTGCCGTATTCTTGGTGGCTATTGCCTATAGAGTAGGCGACCGTACTCTTTTTCATCGGTATCTAGAGACCTTTGGTAGAGTGGGTATGGCGGCAATGTTTATTGGAGCTTCTGTTTTTAAAATATCAAACCCTCTTGCGTTTGCAGAGCTGACCGCTCAGTATCAAATGCTCCCTCAGTTTGCGATCAATATATTTTCACTCATACTCCCTGTAATGGAGTTCATTGTTGGTGTACTTATTTTAGTGACCAATAGAACTCGCGAGAACAGTGTGCTTATATTGGCTATGATGCTTATGTTTATTGTGGCTCTCATATGGGCAGTCAGTAATGAACTTGGCATTGCCTGTGGTTGTTTTGGTGATAGCGTCGAAGGTGCTATGGATACCAGTGAAGCGTGGGTAGCTCTTTTTCGTGATATTCTCCTTCTCCCTGTTCTTATTTACCTAGCAGCACGCCCTGTTAATAACTATGTGTGGTCTGTATGGAAGAAGTAATCGACCTCACCCCTATTCGTGAGCTGATAACCAAAAAAGTGCAGCCCGATGGGCTTGTGTTTGATCTCTGTATTCAGAAGACAACCTTTGATGATTATCGAAATATTTATAATGGTTTTGTTCAGTCTGAGTATCAACTGGTGTACTACCGTGACCTTGAAGATGAAAAGCTTCCTGATGAGTTTATTACCATCACGGATGATGTTGATGCTAATCATAATATTCAGGTTGAATTTGGGTTTGGGACGTTTAGTTGGTTATTGTATAATGAGACGACTATAACGTTTGAGCTTGATTCTGAAGAGTTTGAGGATGGTGAGGATGTTGAGGAGATTATTGTGTTTATGCAGTTTTTGAATAAGGTTACGGGTAAGTCTGTGGGGTTTTATTTGGAAGATGGTTTGAAGCCGTTGGTTGAGTTGGGGTAGTCCCTTTCTTTATTCTTTCTTTGAAGTGAGCCTCTATCTTGAGGTTGATTCTTTATTTTAATATTTTATTTGAGGGTTTTATTTCTATTTCCCTTTTTCTTTTTATGCATAGTTCCCGGGGGCTTCTCCCCCAGACCCCGACCAAAGGATCCGCCGAAGCGCGGACCCTTTGGAATCCCACGCTTCTCTTGCAGAGAGCTGGAACACATAGCTATTGCTTTGTTGGCTCGGAAAAATGGAATTTTTCCTTTGTTGGTGGTTGGATTGGGGTGTTGATATTGGGAATGGGGATCGTTGCGGATGTGTTGTGTGGTGTGCTTCGCACTTATGGTTCGGGGGCAGGATTCTTTAGGGGGGCGGCCCCCTGGGGATCATGGTTAAAAAAAGAAAAACCGTTGGGGACTGTTTGCAAATAGTGAACGCATTATTTTAATGCATTTGCCACTATATTTGCAAGTTCTGCCCGATAAAACGGTTTGTGTATAGATCCAGAAATTCCCTGCTCTGTTAACA
>JAOPTW010000049.1:0-9835 GCA_051532035.1 Fibrobacterales bacterium
AATGGCGTTCGGTAAATGGAGCTCCTCCATTTATACCCCATGAGATTGACAACAAATGGAAAAATGCCAATGATTGTCTCTCGTGTCATAAAAATGGTGGGTTTGTAATGAAGTGGAAAAAATTTACACCGCCAATGCCTCACGATTTTATCGGTGAATGTCGCATGTGTCATAACCCGCCGTACCCAGGGTATAAAGATGGAGGTCTTGCAACGAAAGGTGCTCCCGCTCTTAATAACATTGTGGCTCCTGGTGCTCCACCACAGATTCCCCACTCTACTGCTATGAGAAAAAATTGTGTATCATGTCACTTTGGTCCAACCGCAATCAAAGAGGTGGCTTCACCTCATGAAGAGCGCGCAAATTGTACGGCCTGTCACCAACCATTGGCACTGTAGGAGTAACGAATGAAAAAATTATTGACTATTGCGACAGTCGCTATGATAACCATCTTTACTGGTTGTAATTCCCATGAAGAGGTTACCTTTACCCAGCGCATTCGCGCAGCCAAAGAGGTACCAACTTATTCTGAGAATCTTGTAGAGTTTCATAAAGATTCAAAGAAATTTTATATGGGGTCAGGATTATTTGGATCACAACCATTTCATGTGCTCGACACAGGGAGTGTTGCCCAGAGAGGCAAGTGTGCAAACTGTCACCAGGGGGCACTCAATACTCAGATGCAGAAAAATCGTCCGTCTGAAGTAAAATTATCACATTGGGACAAAAAATTAAATCACGGACCAGCTGGCATTTTACAGTGTGCCACATGTCACGACTATGATGCAACCCAACCAGTCCTTAAAAGTGCTATGAAAAATAACCTCGACTTTTCTCAAGTGTATCAAACCTGTCAGACTTGTCACAACGATAAAGTACGTGACTGGGCTTTTGGTGCGCATGGTAAACGTGTTGGCGGATGGGCTCCACCAAAAGTTATTCGTAACTGTACTGGGTGTCACAATCCTCACGACCCAAGCTTTAAAGGATCAATTCCTAAAGCGATACCACAGAACTACAACATTACTCGGGGGATAATCACCGATGCAAAATGAATTTCTAGAAAATATTGAAAAAGACCTTAATGAGTTAAAAGATAAGAACCTTACCAGGAGATCAGCTATTAAGAAAATGGCTGCTGGTACACTTATGGCAGCAACTGCGGTAAGTGCGGCAAAAAATCCATTGGGTGATAATGATAAGGCCCGTGTTCGTAATTTGGAACTCCAAGAGTACATTAAAACAAACTATAAAGTGATGACTCGTGATGAGAAGTTAGCTACGGTTAAACGTCTCGAAGAGCTTGCAAAACTAAAGCACAATGTTGATGTGTCTATATCATCAAAAGATGCAATTCCTGGTGTACTGTATGGGTATGCCTTTAATATCGGTCGCTGTGGTGGCTACCAGGATTGTATTACTGCATGTCAAAAAGAGAATAACCTTTCTCAAGACTCAAATATACAGTACATCAAAATATTTGAATCAAAGCTGGGAGAATCTCTGCATCTCACTTCAGGGAATGCACAATATCAGCATGAGATTCCTGTTGATGATCACTTCTATATGGGTACCCAGTGTTTTCACTGTGAAAATCCTCCATGTGTAAAAGTGTGCCCAACTCAAGCAACTTGGAAAGAACCAGATGGTATTGTTGTGGTTGATTATGACTGGTGTATTGGTTGTCGCTATTGCGAAGCGGGTTGTCCGTACTTCGGACGTCGTTTTAACTGGTCTGAACCAGTAATACCAAAAGAAGACCTTAATACTACTCAACACTATTTAGGAAATCGCCCACGTTCAAAAGGGGTGATGGAAAAATGTACGTTCTGTATTCAGCGTTCACGTGAAGGTAAAAATACTGCATGTGTCGAAGCGTGTCCTACTGGCGCACGTGTATTTGGTAACATTCTTGATCCAAATAGTGAAATCAGATATGTTCTTGAAAATAAAACGGTTTTCAGATTGAAAGAAGACTTGAACACGGACCCTAAATTTTGGTACTTCAAGGACTAAGGAGAGATTATGCGTGATACCATTGGAAGAATCATCGATTTTAATTTATTAGCACTGCGTATTCTCTTTGTCGGGAGTGTTCAGTATTACATGTGGATGTCATTTTTAACCCTCCTTATTATGGGTGGGCTATTGGCATATGCACAACAGTATGATACAGGCATGGCAGTTACTGGCATGAATGATATTGTAAGTTGGGGCCTTTACATTGCTAATTTTACCTATTTTGTAGGGGTGGCAGCATCAGCATTGATGATTGTAATGCCCTTTTACATATTTAAAGAGCAGGAATTCCGCTCCTCGGTTCTTGTAGGTGAAGCAGTTGCGGTAGCGGCAATTACCATGTGTATATTGTTCGTTACTGTTGATATTGGAGGTCCACTTCGTGTTTGGCATCTAATGCCATTTGTAGGAACCCCAAATTTTCCGGACTCAATTTTAACTTGGGATATATTGGTTCTCAACGGCTACCTTATGCTCAACTTAGGTATACCAATCTACCTACTTTATAAGAAAGCACACGGGCGTGATCCAGTAAAAAAACATTACTATCCATTTGTAATTACTTCAATTTTTTGGGCTGTATCAATTCATATGGTGACCGCATTCTTATTTCAAGGAATTCAAGGAAAGCCATTTTGGGCATCTGCACTTATGGCGCCAAAATTTCTTGCAAGTGCATTCTCGTCTGGACTCGCTTTTATACTGATTCTTTTGACAATTGTACGTACGTTAACACGTTACGAAATTTCTAATAGTGCTCTTCATAAGATGGCTCAAATTATGACAGTGGCATCGCTTGTAAATATGATTATGTTCTTTTCTGAATATTTTAAAGAGTTCTATATGTTTGCGCATCACAGTGAAAGTGCACAGTATCTCTATTGGGGGCTTGGCGACCATATGACAACTCTCAATTATCTTGCTTGGGGCCTAAAAATACTCAGTATAGTAGCTACTATTGCATTAACAGTTGGCTTGTTTAAGGGTAAATTTAAGCTTCTAATTCCGCTCTGTGGCGCGATGTTTATTTCTGCTTGGTTTGATAAAGGTATAGCATTTGTTGTCCCTGGGTTTGTACCAAGCCCACTGGGAGAAGAAATAAGCTATGTACCTACCCTAATAGAATGGGGAGTTCTCGTAGGAGTATGTGGTATTGGTCTTATCACCCTTACGATATTGCTGAGACTCATAATTAATATAGAGCTTGGTGGAGTGAAAATTAAAGAAGCCAAATAGATCACAACTCCATATTTAATTAATAGTTTTACTACGCTAAAAAGGCCATTTCAGTTTGAAATGGCCTTTTTAATATTAGAAACATTGTTTGTTTCGACAAAAATGTAATTCATTTATGTAAGCTTGCGACTCTGATCATCATACATTAGTGTTGTTTTTGATAGTGTGTCGGCTGTGTTAAACCGTAGGTTTGTTTGATATATTGTGCCAATTTTTTTTGAGTGTCTATGGGGTTTTTAATTGTTCGAGCACCATTCTCACACCAGCCCTTACAGATGGCGGTAGCTTTACCTAAGGATGTATAGAGGGCTTCGTGCCTATTGAACTCGTCTAAATCACTTGGTTTAAGCACAGTGGCTATGATTAGCCCTTTTACAGCATCTCGATCAACAAATTGATATTCATCCTTGTGACCAAATGTTTGATCAATCACTTCATTAATATAGTGTTTCATTTCTTCAGAATTCATATGTACCTCCGTATTTATAGTATACCACATGAAATATTTAAAAGGATACATTGGTAAACTTTGTATGAAGAATAGAGAAATTAGGGGCATCCATTGTGAGCTTATGAAAGTGGCATATATATTGCTTATCTTATTGATAGGTCACAAAAGGTGTGATGTTTAATTCGGGTAATATCGGCATTATCAAACACCTTGTTATGATGAATATAAAGTGGGAAATTATGAAAAAAAAGTGTGTTGTTGTTGGTAATGGAATGGTTGGCCTTAAATATGTTAAGGAGCTATTAGAGAAAGACACAGAAAAAGAGTATGAAATTATTGTGTATGGTGAAGAAGTTAGACCTGCCTATGATAGAGTGCAACTCACTTCTTTTTTTAATACACTCGACCCACTCGACTTAGAAATTGAGTCATCTTCATGGTACAGTGATAATGGTGTAACATTGAAGACCAGTGAAAAGGTTATAGCTCTTGACCGGAGCGCAAAAACTCTCACAACCGATCAAGGTACAACAAGTATCTATGATACTTTAATACTTGCTACAGGGTCATATCCTTTTGTACCTCCGATACAAGGAAAAGATAAGCAAGGGGTTTTTGTATATAGAACCATTGAAGATTTACAAAATATTAGATCGTATAGTGTAACATCAAAATCTGCAGTGGTAATAGGTGGGGGGTTGTTAGGTTTAGAAGCGGCAAAAGCACTTATCGATTTAGGGATGGAGACTCATGTTATTGAGTTTGCGAGCAGATTAATGCCAAATCAAATTGATGACCAGGGATCAAAAGTGTTAGTAGAAAAAATTGAGACCCTTGGAGCGAGAGTGCATCTAAATAAGGCGTCTCAGTCAATTGAAGGAAAAGATTCTGTAGAAAAAATTGTATTTACCGATGGTACTGAATTAATGGTAGATATGATTGTTGTTTCAGCGGGGATCCGTCCACGTGATGAACTCGCGAAACAGTCCGGTATTTCAATAGGGGAAAGAGGGGGTATTATTGTCGACGATACCCTTAAAACAAATGATCCCAATGTGTATGCGATAGGAGAATGTGCGCTCCACAATAATTTTATTTATGGATTAGTAGCCCCTGGCTATCAAATGGCAACTGCCGCTGCTGCAACATTACTAGGAGAAAAGGCCTCATTTGAGGGAGCAGATATGTCTACTAAATTAAAATTGATGGGTGTAGATGTTGCTTCAATAGGGGCATCGACGTTGGTTGATGATCCAGATGTTACTACAGTAGAAATTCTTAATAGCTATGAAGGAGTGTATAAAAAGCTTATTATAGATAAAGAAAGTCAAACCCTGCGAGGTGCTGTTTTTGTAGGTGACGCATCTGAATATGGGCAATTACTCCAATATTATAAGAATGATATGCAATTACCACCATCTCCTATACAATTAATAGTCAAGGGGGTAGAAGGAGATAGTGAAGGAGCCGGTGTAACTGCTCTTCCTGATGCCGCTCAAATATGTAGCTGTGAGAATATTTCTAAAGGGAATATTATTGATGCTGTCCAAGATGGAGCAACAACAGTAGGTACCATTAAAAAATGTACGAAAGCTGGGACAGGGTGCGGAAGTTGTGTATCACTCATTAAAGATATTATGGATCATGAGATTCAAAAATCCGGGGGTGTCGTTGATACTGCGTTGTGTGAACATTTTTCTTATTCACGAGTGGCGCTTCGCGATACCATGCAACAAGGAAGCTTTTCTTCCTTTAAAGAGGTGATCACTGCTTTGGGTACTGGTGATGGGTGTGAAGTGTGTAAAACAACAGTAGCTTCAATACTTGCTTCATATCAAAACCCAACACTATTAGAACAGCAGAATGTTCAAGAAACAAATGACTATTATCTCGCCAATATTCAAAAGAATGGTACCTATTCAATCATTCCTCGAATAGCAGGGGGAGAGATCACTGCGGCAATGCTTGGTGTATTAGCTGAAATTGGTCAGGAATATGATCTATACACTAAAATAACAGGAGCGCAACGAATTGGGCTGTATGGTGCTACCGTGGAACAGCTTCCGGTTATTTGGGAACGATTAATAGATGCCGGCTTTGAAACAGGGCAGGCATATGCTAAGTCATTACGGGCAGTTAAATCATGTGTTGGTCAGGCGTGGTGTCGCTATGGTGTTGGAGATTCTACGCAATTGGCTATAGACCTTGAAAACAGATATAAAGGCTTGAGAACTCCCCATAAAATCAAGATGGGTGTATCGGGTTGTGCCCGAGAATGTGCAGAAGCCCAAGGAAAAGATTTTGGAATTATCGCTACAGAAAATGGATGGAATCTGTATGTATGTGGAAATGGGGGGATGAAACCTCAGCATGCGGTTCTCTTTGCTGCAGATATCGATAGAGACCTTGTACTAGATTATATAGACAGAATCATTATGTACTATGTACGAACGGCAGACCGCCTGGAAAGAACTGCAACGTGGTTAAATAAATTGCCCGGGGGATTAGAGCACCTGAAGGATGTTGTCATACACGATATTCTTGGAATAAATGGTGAATTAGAAGAAGAGATGAAATTTTCAATTGATACTTTCCGTTGTGAATGGAAGGAGAGTATTGAAAATACAAAGATTAGACAACGATTTAAAACCTTCATTAATAGCGATGTAACAGATAATGACATTTCATTTAGTGAAGTACGTGGACAAATTCAGCCTGCTCAATAGTTTTTGAGTAGTAATAAGGATTGATATGAGTGATTGGATTCAAGTTGGAGCTCTAGTAGATGCACAGCCCAATGCAGGGATGTGTGCTAAAGTTAACGGTAAACATATTGCAATTTTTAATTTTGATTTAGAACGATGGTATGCTGTTCAAAATACCTGCCCTCATGATAATAGGAGTGTTCTTTCTCGGGGTATAATTGGAGATAGTGCTCATGAACCCAAAGTAGTGTGCCCTCTCCATAAGAATCAATTTTCTCTTGAAAATGGGGTATCTCTCGAAGATAAGGATTGGGTTCTTGAAACGTATGAAATAAAAATTGATGATGAAATAATTTATGTAAAGGGGCTCTAAATGGAGATCGCAACGAGTAAATCACATAAAATTTTAACGTTAAATACTATAGGCTTCACCATATTCTTTGCTGTATGGATGCTTAACGGTGTGCTTGTAACATTCTTAGCGGCTAATCAGGTGTTCGATTGGGGGGCTGTTGAAATTGGGTGGTTATTAGGAATTCCAGTATTAACTGGTGCTCTTTTTCGGTTACCGGCTGGTATACTTACTGATAAGTATGGCGGAAGGCCGATTTTTACTGCACTCTTTTTTATTGTCGCTATACCGATGTACCTGTTGTCCTATGTGGATAGTTATATGGGGTTTGCTTTGTGTAGTTTTGGGTTTGGATTGGCGGGAGTGAGTTTTTCTATTGGTATAGCGTATACATCCATTTGGTATCCTAAGAAAAACCAGGGGTTTGCATTAGGAGTTTTTGGTGCGGGAAATGCTGGTGCAGCTCTGACCACTCTGTTTGCACCAGCCTTACTTAATACATTGACTGATAATGGCTCTCATCTTGAAGGATGGAGGGTACTTCCACAGTATTATGCTGCAATTTTAGTTGTATCGGGTATACTTTTTTTCATTTTTTCAGAAAATAAAAAACCAGCATCATCTAATAAGACTATTAGAATGATGTTGCAGCCATTAAAAAATATTCGAGTATGGCGCTTTGGCCTCTACTATTTTTTAGTGTTTGGCTGTTTTGTTGCATTCTCTCAATGGTTGGTTCCATATTTTGTAAATGTGTATAGTATGGACCTTGTTACAGCGGGTATATTAGCAGCACTATTTAGTTTTCCGTCTGGGGTAATACGTGCGCTTGGTGGCTGGATGTCAGATCATTTTGGTGCTCGAAGAGTTATGTATTGGATTTTGATTTCTTCTGCATTGATTAGTTTCATGCTCATCATTCCACGAATGGAAATATATTCACCAGGCAAAGGAGTTATGGCGAAAAGAGATGGGATTGTACAGGCGGTTACGGCTGAAAAAATAGTAATGGATTATGGTGAAATTCCATTAACTATGAAACCAAAAATTACAGGTATATCTGATAATAGCTTTTCGATTCTTCCATCAAAACTTGGGTGGCAAGAGTCAATAGTTGTTGTAGGGCAAGTGATAAAGAAAAAAGAACTCATAGCAAAAGGGATTACAAAGATTAACTTCCAGGCTAATGTATGGATTTTCGCAGTACTTGTTATCATTCTCGGCAGTATTTGGGGTATTGGTAAAGCTGCAGTGTATAAACATATCCCCGATTATTTTCCTGATGAAGTTGGAGTTGTTGGTGGGATGGTTGGAGTACTTGGCGGGCTTGGCGGGTTTGTATGTCCTATCATATTTGGATACTTACTTGAGGGGACTGGACTTTGGTCGAGCTGCTGGATATTTATGTGCCTCCTTTCAGTAGTATGCTTATTGTGGATGCATCGTGTTATTGTTAAAATGACGAAATATCCTGATGGGTTTGATTCTAAAGAGTAGCACATTTATATGAGCTGTGGCCTTTTTCATTTTGAGAGAGCTACAGCTCTTATTGCCTTTACAAACCTGTATTTCAAGGGCGATATTTCACCTTAGTTGTTCCAAAGTTGTAATTTCAAGTTATTATTGTTCCCATCAAATTTTTACCAATTTTAACCCTAAATTGGCTATAATTTTGAGATGAATTACAAAACAGTAATTTTGTTGGGAGATTTAATGATAGCACCACTACTGATTGGCATAGGCAGCGCATTCACTCATTGCCCAGGAATGTGCCTTCCCCTAAATCTTGTAGTACAAAAAACATCAAAATCACCTCTTTCAATGGTTTTATATCATACAGGTCGAGTCCTTGGATATACTGCAATAGCAACCCTTCTCTTTTTTATGTCCGACTCACTGGTCTCTTTAAAGAATCCACTTTATAAAAAAATTGGATTCTCTGTTGTGGTCAGTATGTTTCTCATTTTTGGATTGTGGTATCTCAATCTAATACCCATTAACATGGAGAAGGGCCTTTCCAAGCTGTTTCCTGCAAAGCTTCAACGATGGCTTCTTGGTAAAACAAGCCATGTGAGTAAATTTTTTCTTGGGGTCTGTAATGCACTCCTCCCATGCCCGACGAGTTATGCGGTCTTTTTGTGGGCAGTAAGTGTCGAAAATGTATTTGAAGTTATTGGTGGCACTCTTCTTTTTGGTGTCGCTACCACACCTGCTTTTGCACTCCTATCAGTGCCTTTTGTTAAAAATAGAGTATTTGGTCAAATCTGGTTTCAGAGAGCTCTTGGAGTTTTCTTTCTCGGTATGTTTGCCTTTAAAATTTACAAGTTTAATATGATGCAAGGAGTACCCTCATGTCATTAAAAAAAGAGAACGGTATGAGTAAAATTGAAATTCTAGTTGTAGTTATCCTCTCAATTGCAGGTCTTGTAATTGGGATTCAGATGGGTACAGCTGATGGTAAAGAAGAAGCAGCTCAGGTATATCAAAAATAGTAGTATGTCGATACTCTATTTGTTGATTCCATTGTCACTTATCATATCTGGTTTTTTTGTATTTCTCAGTATTCGAGCAATTCAGAAAGGACAATATGATGATATGGAATCACCTAAATGGAGAATGCTGTTTGACAATGATGAAATTAAAAACAAAAAACAATAATCGAGGACATAATGATAAACGTCACCTACGATAATCAAATCACCAAGAACTACCTTATAGCAACGCTCCTTTGGGCTGCTGTTGGTATGCTTGTTGGAGTGCTTATCGCTTTGCAATTGGCAGACCCTATGTTTAACTTTGGCGTCGAATGGCTGAGCTATGGCCGACTTCGTCCGCTACACACTAATGCAGTTATATTTGCATTTGCGGGTAATGCGATATTCATGGGTATCTACTACTCTTCGCAACGATTGCTCAAAGTGAGGATGTTTAGTGATCTATTAACTAAGGTTCACTTCTGGGGATGGCAGCTTATTATTGTATGTGCTGCGGTAACTCTATTACTTGGTTGGACTACCGGCAAAGAATATGCAGAGCTTGAATGGTGGATTGATATCCTTATTGTTCTCGTAT
>JAOPTW010000050.1:0-40297 GCA_051532035.1 Fibrobacterales bacterium
ATTCATTTGAAGTGAACAACCTCTTTTGGAACCCTCTAACCCGGAAATGCTAGGAAACATTCAATGGAACTTTCAATCATAAATTGGACTGCACTCATGATTGCAGTAACACATACTTTTGCAGGACCCGACCACTACCTCCCTTTTGTTCTTATTTCAAGGGCACGTCAATGGACACTTAAGAAAACATTATTCCTCGCCACCCTCTGTGGAATTATCCATGTGATTTGCTCTATACTTTTGGGCTTTGCGGGTATTCAACTCGGCGCCATGGTAGAGACACTCATTGGCATCGAAAGTGTTCGTGGTGAACTTGCAGCATGGGGGCTTATCTCTTTTGGATTTATCTATGGGTCTTGGGGTCTTCGAAAAAGCTGGAAAAATCGCCACCCTCACTCGCACACAACATCAACAACCATTACCCCATGGGTCCTTTTTATCATTTTCGCATTAGGCCCCTGCGAACCATTGATTCCCATTTTAATGTATCCAGCATTTAGTCATGGCACTCTTCAAGTGATACTCGTTGCTTCTGTATTTGGGTTCTTCACATTAAGCACTATGCTGACTATGGTTTGGCTGATGTACAAAGGAGTACATTCACTTCGGTTTGGGTTTTTAGAAAAGTATTCCCATGCTATTGCAGGATATACTATTTGCTTGAGTGGTGCAGCAGTAATGGCACTTGGTCTTTAGCACGTATATGACATATGCTTTGCCCGAGATTCTCAAACGAGAATACAAACAAAAAAAGGCCTCATAATAATGAGGCCTTTTCACTTAAATACTAAATAATCTATTAATTACTAAAAACGTACACTACTCTGGATATCAAATGAGAAGAGCTTCTCATCAAAATCTTGGTCAAAAGCATATCCAGCAGTAACCCAGAAATCCATAACATCATTAGGATAGATATAGAGCGTTGGTTGAATAACATTCGTCATATCATTGCCAAATTTAAAAGAGGTGTCATGATACTCATAGAGTAACCCTGCTGATATTTTCGGGGTAATTTCCATAGATGGTTCTGCATAAACAAACCATTGAGCTGGCATATCAGTCTGAGAATAAACAGGTGCAGCATCTTTTGCGAGCGCGGCATAAAACCCACCAGTACTAAACGTAACAGTACCAATATTAATAGTAGGTTCTGCAAGAACAGTAATAGTATTATGACCTCTATAAGGCATGATACCAAGCGCACCACTTACTGAGTACTCCATTGATTCATAATAACTTGAATAAACACCTTCAACACCAATATTCCAACTTCTTGATCGGCCACCCTCAACACGTTCTGTAATTTCACCAGGAGCAGTAGCTTCTGAAAGAACTGTCGTTTCAGTACCCGATCCAAACAACACCCAATCCACAACAGGAGTCAGTGACATTTTTGTACGGGGCTTATTTATCAAAGAGACATCATACTGAGCATTAATACCAAGTGAGCTCTGAATTGAGTCGACCATACCAATAAAAAAGGTACCATCAGAAGCTTTAACTCCAATACCTCTGAGAGAGTGTTCTCTATAGAGAGCAGCAAAGGCTCTTTCATCATCATAGCGTCTTAAATTTGTTGTTCCAGCGCTGGTGGTGTAGTCACCAAGCAATACAGTACCACGATTGGCAAAATCCCAAGAGAGAAGTACCTGTAAGGGGAGGCCATTAACATCAACCATACGATTGTCAGTGTGATGGGTTATATACCCCATTGAATCAACACTTGTGCCACTCTGATTTTGATAGCCACCACCGAGAACAGCATCATTTATAGGAGAGACACCTTCTTTATAAAGGTTTCGGTAAGTGAGCGCGACAAAAACGCCATCGTTGAGCTTAATATCTCCAATAAGAGTGATATCATTCAAGGCTGAATAGTTTGCTTTCCACTTTTTATTATAAAAATTGACGCCTGCATCGGTTTCGATTTCACCGTGAAAACTCATATCAACCGCAAAGAGTGAAACAACCGTTGTTGCAACAAACGCAATACTTTTTTTAAACATGGAATCCTCAAATAATGATTTAATTTGGTCAAAAGATACAAAAAAACCTGTCTTTGACACCGAATCTCATGTTGTGAAGGTTATTATGAGAAGGTCTGGAAGGAGCAAAGACAGGATCTTATCATTAAGGAGATGATGAATCAGGAAGGCAGCCCACTATGGTGCACATCTGAACGATTCATTCTACAATCCACTATCAAAAAAGTCGTGTATTTTATTTAAACAACTCCTTACTCTTACTGCAACATATGTGCCAATTTATTGTCTTATTTTTCAGCTTAATTTTAAGGAAAACCCAAGTACTCTACCCATTTTGTAGCACAATTTTGTCTTTGGATACAAATTAGACACATTTTTGTCCGTGAAGCCCCTTCTTTTTTCTCTCTACCCACTCTGTAGAAAGGGAGTACTGCCCAAATTGTTCTAAAATACTATCTTATTCAGAAAACTATAGTAGAGGCCCCATTGAAATCCCTTATCATTTTTCTTCTCTCTTGTACTGTCATTTCAGTAACAGCCAAAGCCCCCATTACCGCTCAACAAGCCTTGGATAAATCATCTACATTCTTCAATACTCTCACGACTTTTTCACTTTCGTTTAAGGTTAAAACCCTCTATGACATTACCGAAGAGGAAAAAGAGTACACTGGGACGCTTATGGTTGGGCCCAAAGATAAATTTGTTCTTGATCACTCAGAGCTCAAAATGGTCAGTGATGGTGTTACGCTTTGGGAACACCGAAAAGCCCATAAGCAAGTACTCATAAAATCCCTTATAGATATGGAGTCAGGCTTTCACACATCAGAGATCATTTTCAAATACCTGAAATGCACTCCTCTTACCATTGCTCATAAAAAGGAGAAAAATACTCCGTACCTAGTCCTCACACTTGATCCGAGTAAACAGATCACCTATCTTAAAGGGATGAAGGTGTGGCTCGACCCAACAGACTTTTCACCAAAACGGCTTAAGACTATTGATGTCAGTGATAACGTTTCCTGGTATACCATAGATAATTTTAAGAGTAATCCACCCGTTAACGATAAAACGTTTACCTACACTCCTGCTCTAACGCTTGAAACTATAGACATGAGGTAATAGTGCGAGCTCTGATACTTTCGCTCCTCCTTAACTCTGCCTCTCTCATTGCTGGGTATTCACCCTTTTCTCATCAGGGTGAAGCCTCATTTGATGAACTCAAAATGTATGAACATCCAAGAGAAGCTGCTCTTGCAGGCTCTGGCTCCGCTCTCAGTATTTCTGCAACTGAAGCAGCAGGCAATCCTCTTTCACTCAGTCAAGCCTCTCACTTTTTTATCTCTGCAGCAACAACATCTCTTCCGAGTCAACTGGCCGCAACCTCTCGCCACCTTACCCTTGGAAGCCCGTTGAGCAGCTTTGCTCTGGCCTTTACCAGTCACTATATTGAGTACGAGCCATTCACCCAACGTGACTCTGACGGTAGAGCTCTTGGTGAATACACCGCAAAGACCATCCACCTCTCTTCTATACTTGCAAGTGACTCTGGTACCTATGCATGGGCGGCGCGCCTACACTACGGCTACAATACAATCCACGATTTTTCATCGCACGCTCTTTTTATCAGTGGATACGGATCCTTCACCTATAATGATCGATCAGCAATACAGCTCTCTGTAGAAAACCTTGGCGCTGCATCAAAGATGAACCAGGAAGAACTCTATCTGCCCCTCACGTTACAAGTCTCTCTCGGACACACCGTTTGGAAAAACGACATTCTCGAGTGCCGAACCTTTGCAGATTTTAAAAAAATTAATGAGGAACCCTTTTTTGCCGTTATAGCTCAAGAGATTGCATTATATGACCACTTTTCACTTCGTGGAGGCTACAACTTTCATACCGATCAGAGCTGGTCTGTCGGAGGTGGTATCGAGTTTTTTGGATACTCCATTGACTATGCCTATCAAAATCATCAATACCTTGAAGGCTCACACTCTGTCAGTTTTGCCTTAGAGCTTGAGTAACAGTTCTCACCAATACTCTTAGTTACCGCGCTCTCTATGTTCTTCAAAAGCACCATATTCGTGGAGTTTATTTCTGAGGGTTCTAATACTAATATCAAGCATCTCACTCGCTTTTGTTTTATTCCCATTACACTCTTCAAGAGTATTAAGAATAAGCTGTTGTTCAGCTTGAGCTACAGTCATTCCTGAAGAAAACTGTTCCCCTGCGGCTGCCGACACTTTTTTTCCATCAATATTGAGATCAAATTTATCATCCGTAATCAAGCCCGACTTTGTAAAGACCATGGCACGCTCCATAGCATTTTCCAATTGGCGTATATTGCCGGGCCAAGGATAATTTTTGAGCATTATAAGAGTATCGCTCTCAATACCATCAACAGTATAACCATATTCAGTATTGAATTTTTCTATAAAGTGTTGCACCAACAACTCAATATCATCTTTCCTCTCGTGTAATGACATAATGTGAACAGGTATCACATTAAGTCTATAAAAGAGGTCTTCCCGAAATGTTCCCGCTTTTACCTCTTCTTGCAAATTTCTATTTGTCGTACAGATCACCCGAACATCCACTGCCACTTCTTCATCAGAGCCTAATCGAGAGACCTCTCGCTCCTGTAACACTCTCAGTAATTTAGACTGTGCATTCAGAGGCATTTCACCAATTTCATCTAAGAGCAGTGTCCCTTTATGACCCTGCTCAAATTTACCTTTGCGCGTCTTGAGTGCACCAGTGAAGGCACCTTTTTCGTGACCAAACAGTTCACTCTCTATCAAAGTATCAGGAAGTGCCGCGCAATTTATTTTTATAAATGGTCCGCCTGCACGTGAGCTTTTGCCATGTATCAGACGTGCCAACACCTCTTTACCTACGCCACTCTCACCGGTCACTAACACTGTTGCATTGGAGTCAGCGACTTCTTCGACAATCTGTGCAATTGCATTATACCCTTTGGATGCGCCACCGATAAATTCATGACGACCAGCGAGTTGCTTTTTAAGTTCTTTATTCTCTGCTTTTAACGATGCATTTTCTAATGCTCGTGCGACAACCATCTCGAGCATATCAGGCGAGCATGGCTTCTCGACAAAATCAACCGCCCCCATACGCATAAGCTCAACAGCGGTTTCTATAGTACCATAGGCAGTCATAATAATAAAGGGTAGGCCTACATGTCGCTCTCGTACCTCTTTATAGAGTTCGAGACCAGTCATACCGGGCATTTTAAAATCGGAAACGACAAGCCCCGCGTCAAAAGTCTGAAGAGCTTCTAATGCATCAGGTCCATTTTTTGCATCCTTACACTCATAGCCTGCACGAGTGAGCGTCTCCATAACCATATCTCTCATGAGTTCTTCGTCATCAACAACCAATATTTTTGCCATGGTATTTTTCCTACTTTTTTAACTCAATTAAAAACTCTGTTCCTTTGCCGAATTCACTATCTGCAAAGATAGTCCCCCCGTGTGCCTCTACAATTTTTTTAACAATAGCGAGACCAAGTCCCGTCCCCTGTTCTTTTGTTGTATAAAAAGGGATAAATACCTCTTTCAATACCTCTATTTCCATACCGGCACCATTGTCTCTCAAAAAGACTACTGCTCCGGGGTCTCTCTTTTTAATATAGACCTCAAGTACTCCATCATCTTCGATAGCCTGAATAGCATTAAAGAGAAGGTTAAGCATCACCTGTTGAAATTTTTCTGGATCAAGTTCAACCTCGACAGGTTCCTTGGGGAAATTTCGTTGTATGATGATATTTTTACCATCTTTCTCAATCTCAATCTCGGCGTACGCTAATACATCTTCCATCCATTCACAAATATCAAGAGAGACCAAATGAAGTGAACTTTTACGAGTGTATACTAAAAGGCTTGAAACAATTTTATTAAGGCTCGACACCCCAAGAATAATCTTATCTACCAACCGTTTTTTTGCCTCATCTTCAGCAACATCACGGGCAAGAAGCCCTGCATATCCACCAATAGCACCAAGAGGATTACGAATTTCGTGAGCAACCGTTGCTGCAAGTTCGCCCAAAGCGGTCAACGTTTTTGCTTGCTGCACCTCTTCTTCCATGCGCTTGAGACTACTGAGGTCTGAGAAAGTAACCACAAGACTAATAAGGTTTTCGCGACTGTCAATCACAGCGCTCCCCTTAAAAGTAGCGGGAAAATTAAGACCATTAAAGTCAACGGTTTTTTCTTCTTCGGCAACATCATGATTATTTTCATAAGCTCTGATAATTGCCCGTACAATACCACTGTTCAATGGAAAGCTGTCTTTCACATTTCTGCCGATCAGATCTTCGGACTTCATCTGAAGCATGTTTTCAGCAGACTTATTAAACACCGTAATATTTAAGTCAGGGTCAACCATCAACACGCCTGGTTTCATAGAGTGAAGCAGTCCATCAAGCTTATCTTGAATGAGAGTGTTCTCTTCAATTTTTTCATTGAGTTGGTTATTCTTTGATTCGAGTTCAGTACTCACCTCTTCAAAACGCCCCACAAGGTTTTGATAGGCCCCTTCAAGACGGGATACTGTTTCATTAAACCAAGTAAAGACTTTTTCGAGTTCAGGATTATTAGAAATATCAGGAGGGAGGTTTAATTGATCATTCATTGAATACCGCTTAACTCATTTATCTCATCGATCAACGCATCGCACGATATGCATTGATTATATCATTGGCACTTTGAGGCTTGTCATTCCCCAAGTGTTGATTAAAAATTGCCACCATCTCTTCATCGAGCTGCTTCATTTTTTCAACAACAACCTCGATCTGGCTCAACAACTGTTCAACTGTGGTAAATTCTGGTGTGCCTTTCATTGCATCGCGCACTTGCATCCATTCAGAAATCAGAGGAGCAGCAGATTGGGAACTGGCTTGAATTCCATCAAGGAGCGTGTTCTTCTCCTGTAATTTTTGGGTAAAACCATCAAGATCAGTTCCAACACTCAATATTTTCAGAAGAGCACTATTAATAGCACTCACCTGTTTAAATTTCGCAAGTTGTTCTCGAAGCATTGTTTGCAGTGCTACAGCCTGATCCATCATATTTGTTATCGCTCCAATGCAAAGTCATACTCTTTGCGCCAAATAGTATCAACTCTTTTCCAACGCGCCTGTTCTGCCCAATAACTTTTTGGATAGTTGTTATAAACTTTTTTATAAAACTGTACCGCAGCTTCGTACTCTGATTTTGCCCGTTTAACATTACCCAATTGATAATACCCCCAAGGAGAATTAACCGTATCAGGATAGGTTTCAACAACTTCACTATAGTACTTCTCAGCAAGGTTCCATATTTGATTTTTATAATAGAGGTCAGCTAATTCATAATAGGCTTTACGACACAACTCAGGATTAACCCCATCATTACAATTGGTTAATATCTGTTTCAAGTGTACTTTTGCCTTTTTATGATTGCCTTCATACACATAGTTTTGAGCAATAGAGAGACGGAGTGAATCTTTTTTCGAAGGTGAACTTTGTAAGAGGATTGCTTTTTCGAGCAGTGCCAACCCTTCACTATTTTGGTTTTCAAGTTGCGCTAACTTCCCAGAAAGTTCTGTCTTTTCTGCAACAAGAGGTCCGAGCACCCCACCTGTTTTAACGTTATTAAAATGGTTCCGTGCCTTTTTGCTATCATCCATCTCAAAATACATCTTTGCCAGTAAAAAGTGCGTAGCAGAGCGGTACGGCTCTTTACTATCAGACCGAAGCAGTAATTGCCCAGCATTTTCAGCATTCTCTTGTAAGCCAAGCAGATAATAGAGGTTCATAAGATTAAACTGTGCCGCAATATTGTTAGGGCTTGAATTATATTTTAGGCCAACCTGCTTCAAACGTTCAATAGCTTGATTAAAGTTTTTTTCGACCTTATAATTTTTCCAGGCCTGCTGAAGATCTGTCGCCCCTTTCATATCTTTATTGTGCACCACAAAAAGACGTCCCTCTTCCATCTCTTGTACTTGCTGAGGATCTACATTAACCAATTCCTCTTCTTTCTCATCAGGGTCAGCTACATCTTCTATCTTCTTACCAATCAGTGGTTTCAGACGGTCGATTCTTTTTTGAGCTTGCGTTTTTCCCGCCTGTTTTTTTGTTAAAGGGATATAGCGTGTATAGTGCCCTATCGCCTCTTCCGCCTTACCATCCTTCTCTGCAATACGACCTAAATAGTAGTGTGCATTAAAGCCCTTTTCGGGAAAACCAATTGATCGCTTAAAATTAAAAACGGCTTTTTCATAATCTTTCAAATTGTATCGATTCTCTCCTGCATAGTAATAGGCCCCAGGGTGTCCCGGTTGATTTTTAAGCACTTTTCGCCAATAGGCAAGTGCTTCTTTATCTTTACCCATGCGGGTAAGGTGGAGCGCTTTTTTATAATAGTCACTGCTATAATTGAAAGTACGGCCTGTCGCCCCTCTTTTTTTCTCCACAACTACCTTGGATTTCGCATCATTGCGAATGAGATCCATAATCCGCGCAACATGCTTCTCGGCCTGCTCAGCCGTCGCACCTTTTGCATACTGAGCAACATTTCTCCAGTTGGCGACACTCTTTTCAAATGCTCCAATTTTCTCATAAGAATCTGCCGCGCCCAGGTACCCTATGACTGAAGTCGGCTCAATTTGTAGTGCATCTTGATAGTGCTTAATGGCAGCATGGTGATCATTTTTACGCCCACTAATACCCGCAAGCGCAAGATACGCGCCCACATTTCGAGGTTCCTCAAGGAGCCCCGCACGATACTCAGCCACCGCTTTATCCAACTCACCATTTTTTTCGTACTGTCGCGCTATCTTAAATCGCATACTTTCCGCATGAGCACCAGATACCATGATCAGTACTACCGCGAAAAGACCTAACATCGTAGGTTTAAACATCATATAACCCTTCACCTTGTGAGGTAACTTACTCTGTTGGGAAAGATAATATCTTTTAAACTTCAAAATGGCTAATTTCTTTAAAAATCAGGGACTTATAAACAGAGTTCCTCTAAAATTTGATCAAAAAAAAGGTGGTTTCAACAGAAACCACCTCGAGAAAATATTTGAAAAGAGCACTAAAGCGTCGCTAAAACCTTTGCAACTTTTTGTACTACAGCGTCTAGGTCATCAGCAGTATGCGCTGCCGAAACAAACCCTGCTTCGAACTGAGAAGGCGCCAAATAGACTCCCTCATCAAGCATTCCTCGAAAGAAAGCACCGTATTTTTCCGTATCACATGCCGCTGCTTCGGCATAGCTCACCACAGGTGTTCCTGTAAAAAAGAGGGTTGCCATTGATGCTATTGCATTAATCTGCATATCATAGGGCTCAATCACTTTTCTGAGCGCAGCAATATAGTGATCCGATTTTGCATTAAGGTCGGCATAGAAACCAGGTTTAGCCAACTCTTTAAACGCCGCAAGACCCGCATGCATGGCAAGTGGATTTCCCGAAAGGGTTCCTGCTTGATACACATCTCCGAGAGGACTCACACGCTCCATAATCTCTTTTTTTCCACCGTACGCCCCTACAGGAAGCCCGCCGCCAATTATTTTACCAAAGGTACTGAGATCGGGCTCGACCCCAAAGTAGCCTTGCGCTCCTGTTTCAGTCACTCTAAAGCCTGTCATCACTTCGTCAAAAATCAGTACGGTACCACTTTTTTGACACAGCTCTTGCAAGCCCAGAATAAAACTCTTATCCGGAACAACAACACCCATATTACCCGCAACCGGCTCAAGAATAATAGCCGCAATATCATTTTCATTGGCTTCGAAGAGCGCCGCGACACTTTCAAGATTATTGTAATCTGCAAGAAGCGTATCCTGTGCTGCACCTTTGGTAACCCCTGCTGAGTTTGGCGTACCATAGGTTAAAGCCCCAGACCCCGCTTCAATAAGGAAGAAATCTGCATGCCCATGATAGCATCCTCTAAATTTTACAATTTTTTCTCTCCCCGTATAGCCTCTTGCCAGGCGTACTGCCGACATGGTTGCTTCGGTACCAGAGTTTACCATACGAATCATATCAACTGAAGGCAGGAGCGAAACGAGAAGCTCTGCAAACTCGACCTCTGCTTCACAACACGCACCAAAGCTGACCCCATAAGCCGCTGCTTTTTGTACGGCTTCTACTATAGCAGGGTGAGAATGCCCTAAAATCATTGGCCCCCATGAGCCCACAAAATCAATATACTCTTTGCCGTCAGTGTCATAGACATACGCGCCAGAGGCACGCTCTATAAAAACAGGATCTCTCCCAACAGAAGAGAAGGCGCGAACGGGAGAATTTACACCACCCGGAATACAACTATTAGCACGGCTCCACAAATCACTCATAATTTCTCTTTTCCTTTATCAATTGTATGAGACTTATCTCATTTGGCTCTGCCGCCATAAATACGCGGTCAGTGTAGTACTCTTTTAATGTTTTAAATGCTGATGGCCCAAGCGCAAAATGTTTCCATTTACTTCGAATATCTGGATTTATATCTTTTAATAATTCATAACTGTTTCTAACAGCAGATGAGGAGTAGTAAACTATGCCACCGATCTCACTCAGTGCCGATCCAAAAGGCCCCGAAGACCCACAGTACTTCTGAAGTATCTTTCTCGATTTTTCAGGGAGAACAGCGGTATAGACATAACTATTAATTATGGGGATTTTAAAGGCCCGCTCAAACTCTTCTGGGTTCAGTTCAGTTATATGGGAACACAAGTGACATATTGTCTCCCCTGGCTCAAGTAATTTCGAAAGTTCAAGGCCCAGATACTCTCTATTATTCCCTTGAGATTCAAAACAAACCTCAAATCCAAATTCAACCAGAGATCGTGAAGTTTTGGGGCCAATCGAAATCACCTTCTTATTAAGGGAAAGGATCTTTTTTAATACCGAGCGTTTTAAAAAATGAATTGTTTGAGATGAGCTAAACATTAGGTGGGACGCCGCCTCAATTTTTTGGAAGAAATTCTCACCAAATTCAACCGGCACCGTCTTTATTGCCGGCAACTCCAACACCCTAAACCCCGCATTCTCAAATTGCTGCGTTGTTTCGGATGCCCGGTTTTCCGGGCGTGTATTTAATAATAATGGTTTCATATTAACTTAAAAGTGCATGATCGTCGAGTTCACTCGGCAAAGGAACCCCTCTGAGTGCACACTCTTCAGTAAACCAGGTAACCATTTCGGATACGATATCCTCTGACACAGGCTCTTGATAGGTCTTTGAAAACCGTACAATTTCTCCATTCTGTTGATTTGCAATCATCGCTTCAACAGCAACACTCTCATCGATTACAGTAGCGAACGCAGCCATAGGAGCCTTACAGCCTCCCCCAATTTTTTCCATAAAGCTTCGCTCTATTTCCATAGCAATACGCGACTCCCGATGATCAACCGATCCAACAATTTTCTGTGTGCTGGTATCATTTGATCGCACCTCTATGCCAAGGACACCCTGCCCTATGGAAGGGATCATTTCGGTAACAGAAAACTGCTGAGTAGCGACCTCAAGCCGGCCAACGCGCTTAAGACCCGCAGCTGCCAGGATAACACCATCAAGGTCACCCTCCAACACTTCATTAATTCTGGTCTCTATATTACCTCGAATTTCCACATACTCCAAGTCAGGTCGTATCTGCTGAAGCATAATTCTTCTCCGTACCGAACCGGTGCCAATACGTGCCCCTGGCTTAAACTCAGCCAACGTCTCTCCTTTAGAGATCAATACATCAAAAGGGTTTTCACGCTCAGTGTACACCCCAATTTCCATCCCCTCAGGGAGTTGATGAGGAACGTCTTTTAACGAATGGACCGCGCACTCTATTTCTCCAGCGGCAAGAGCTACCTCAAGTTCTTTGACAAATACCCCTTGGGTCCCAAAAGCATGCAATGGTTGTGTTCTATCGAGATCACCCATTGTTTTGATTATTTTGAGCTCAAATGTGTGTTCCGGCTCTCTTTCACGCATTAGATTCACCAACTGGGTACATTGAGTCAATGCCAAATCGCTTCCACGAGTCCCTACTCTAATATGTGCCATTACCAATCCCTATTTAGACGTCTATTCACGACTTTTTAAATTTTTAATATTTTATCCTTTAAACAATGTATCAATAATCAATTTTTTTTTCATCAGCTTTTCTTCACATCTTCTGCCGTTGCTATTGGATCCATCCATTATCTTCCTCTTTATCTACCAAAACACTCTCTTTTTAGGGGACATAGCGTTCAATAAACAATTAGCAAATAGTAATCTAATTTATTATATTGTTTGACCACACCTCATGAAACACAGACAAAAGGACCGTACAGTGCTCAGGAAACTGCTTTTTTTCGTGCTTATTATTCAACTCTTAGCATTTGCTGATGATTTTTCCATCAAATCCTTTAATGCTGTCGATGCAGGCGAACCCGACAAATATATCACTGCTCCCTTTTCAAGTGAATTAAAAAAGGTTAAATCCGGGAAAATTCAAAAAGGAAAGTTTTACGTACGTCATAAATTCGAAGACCCTTACGACCCTGACGCCATCACGTATCAACTTTTTGAAGGACAGCCAAGTTCGTCAATAGGAACCCTTTCAAAATTTAAAATTCCTAAAGGGATGAACATTAGAACGTTCGTCAAAAAGAAATTTTACCTCAGTGACTATGCTGAGTTTGATGAAGACATTGAAACAGTCTATTTCGATAAAAAGTATGCGTATGTCGAAAAAGAAGAGACTCTCTATATTAAAAACGGCGGTTCATTTAAAACACTCGGCTTTTTAGATGAAAAGATATGCTACATCGAAGTAACCTCAGAGCCTTCTGGCGCTACTGTTAAAGTCGATGGAAAGTCAAAAGGTATTACACCGGTAAAGTTTTCTGTCATTTCTACTAAACCTATTTTGGCTACTATTAAGAAAAAGGGCTATTACACAATAAGCCGCTCTATTAAGCCCAACCCCAATAGCTTGACTCAAGACGGTCTCCTTCTTATCAGTAAAAAAGAGATGGAAAACCCTGTCCCTCCCCATAAAGCACTTTTTAAAAAGCTTACGAAAAAGCCGGATTATGATACACTAAAAATTCTTGCACGAAACATCAAAAAGAGCCTAAAAGAGCTTCCAGAATTACTAAGAGACGCTAAATCCAACATAGAAACCAACTATCCCGCTAACCCGCCAAAGGGCTCAAGTGAGAGTAAAGGTAATTTTGGAAAGCGATCAAAAAGTTGGAAAAAGAACCTGAAAAATGAGCTGATAGAGCAAGACAAAAAGGCAAAGACTTATAAAGCTGAGCTTAAAAAGCTGTTGAAAAAAGTGAATAAAGCAAAAGAAGGCTTCAGAGCACTTGAGAAAAAACGTTTAGCGAAAGAAGCACGAGCAGAGAAAAAACGTTTATCGAAAGAAAAAGCAGCAGAGAAAAAGAGACGCAAAGCTGAAGCTGCTCAAAAAGAGAAAGAGCAGTACACCCTTCTCTATACAGCAATTGACTCTAAAAACATCACACTGGGCAAATACCGCAGAGGTACCTACAAGTACTCTATTAGTATGGACCAATCGCCCTTCCAGTTCAACTACTCTGGACGTTTCAGGAAAGGCCGGGTAAACAAAGACGAGCTCTTAGAGAGCCTAGACGAGGTAACTGCAGTCCTTAAATACTGGAATGTTGAGACTGAAGATGGGTATTTCAAAGCCCTCCATGGCGTTGATCTCTACTATCAGGGTAAAAAATTCAAAACGAGTAGACGCTCAAAAGGTAAGTTCACTTATAGTGAGTCGGATTCACATTCAAAAAAACTCTTGAAAAAGTTTAAAGCTAAGCATAAAAAGCGACTCAAAAACAGAAGTAGGAAAAAGGCATTTTACAAGGAGGACATTCAAAAGAGTAAAGAAGCTCTTGAACTCTTTGAATCAGGTAAAGGCCCAAAGAATGAACCCTCTATAAAAGAAACGAGTGATAAGCTCATTGAAAAAGATTCTAAAGATATTGCACAAAATGAAGAAAAGAAAGAAGAGTTCAAAGAATCTTTTGAGCAAATGGATGAACTCTACGAAGATAGCGATGTTCCATTCTATACTGCAATAGCTCTTGGCGCCGTTTCCGTCGGAACCGGTTACCTCGCCTACACCTATTATGATCAGGCAGATAAAGCCAAGGCAAGTGCTAATGTCGTGAGACAAGCTATTTCTTCACCAGATGGGAAAGTGAATGTTGATGGCGTAGAAGTCAGTGACAAGAATGAACTCACAGAAGTCGCCAATGAACTTATCAATGAACACAACGACAAAAATGATAAGTTTAAACTTTTTGGTATAATAAGTGGCCTCTCACTGACTGCCAGCATTGTACTCTTTACCTTCTAATGATCGGCACTATTGAACTCGAAAATGTTCGCCTCAACTGTATTATTGGCGAACTAGAGCACGAACGAACAAACGAGCAGCTCCTGCTGCTCGACATCACGTACACCTATGACATCAAAAAGACCGTAAGGCATGATGACATCGACCTCTCGGTGGACTATAGTAAACTTTCAGAAATGCTCATACAATTCATTAGCAACTCTCAGTTTAAGCTCCTCGAAACACTCTGTGTAGAATGTTGCTCACTAAGCCTCGACCAATTCCCCAAAATAGAATCAATCTCTATTAAGGCAAAAAAACCAGACGCCCTCCATAACATCGACCTCTGTAGTGCTCGATTTACTCTTGACAGAGTATCATAACCCCCTCAATTGCCCTTAAAACCAGTACATTTGTCATTTTTTGATAAAATCTCAAAAAAGCACTAAAGGTTTTTAAAATTAAGCCGATATATATAGTGAGGGATTTCTGTCCCGTCAACAGGTGGGGAAGCCTGGGAGACAGAGACTTATGATCGGAGAGCGTGTTTCACTACATATATCGTAGCGCATACGCTCCCTGGAAAAAACCAAAGGAGTGGTTATGCAAGTATCTACAAGCATACCCTACGCAGCCCGTGCTATGACGGGGTATATAAATTCGTACAACAAGGAGATTGGAAAGTCTCTTGAACGCCTTGGATCTGGACTCAGAATCAATAAGCCGTCTGATGATTCATTTAATTATTTCAAAGCACAAAAACTCAACCGTCGAGCGGATAACTCTCTCGCAACGTCCAGAGCACTCGAAGACCATGTAAGCCGGCTCAACACTGCATCAGATGCACTTGATTCGGCCCGGAGTATGCTCTTGGACATGGAAGCACTTGCACTCCAAGCATCCGAAGAGGATAACGCCTCGATTCGTGCCGACCTAGCACAAGAATTTGAAGCCAAAAAGGATGGCTATACGAGTCTTATCAACTCAACCACCTATGATGGCGGTATTCTCATGTCGGGCTCCTACGATACCGACGCTGGGGCCGATGGTTTTACCGCCCAGGTCGACGAAGACGCTAATAACACCTATAATTATGGCGTTCTCGATGCGCGGTACGACTCTGCCGACGGACTCAACATGCAGACTGGCGACGCTGAAGATCTCGTTACCGGATGGGAGAATGGCGGAAAAGCTGCCGCACTCACCTTCTACAATGAGTTTAATTCACTTGCTGCGGATGGTGTCACTCCTCTTGAATCAGGGATATCAAAAATCGAGCGCAATGCCAATCGAATCGAGACACACCTTACCGTTATCCAAGGAGCTCGAGATAATCTTGTTGCGCGCGGTGCAAACTATGAGGCCGCAGCCTCGTCAATCGTTGGTGTAGATGAGGTAGAAGAGGCCACTAAGTTCTCGGCACTCCAGATTAAGCAACAGGCAAGTGCCTCATTTCTCGCTCAATTTAATGTCGGTCAATCTAACGTCATCAGTGCTTTGATGACAACACAGAATAGTTAGATTAAAATAGTGTTAATAGAAAAAAGCACCACCAAAAGAGGTGGTGCTTTTTATATTGTTATCATAGCGAAATAGACCGAAAAAGACGGGAGTCCTAGTGGCATACAGTTTACAAACGAGAAAAGTTCTTGCAATGATAATGGCAGGCGGGCAAGGCTCACGCCTCCAACCCCTTACGAGTGACCGGGCAAAGCCTGCTGTTCACTTTGCAGGTAAATACCGTATTATTGACTTTGTATTAAATAATTTTATTAATTCTGGCATCTATAAAATAAAAGTTCTTACCCAGTTCAAATCAGATTCTCTTAACAGACACATCACGAGCGGCTGGACACTCAATCGATCACTCGGCCAATACGTTGACCTGGTGCCCGCACAAATGAGAACTGGTGGCAATTGGTACCGTGGTACTGCAGATGCAATTTACCAAAACATCAACCTTATTACCGATGAAAACCCAGATTTTGTTGCGGTATTTGGTGGCGACCATATTTATAAAATGGACGTGAACCAGATGATCGATTATCATCAACAAAAAGCAGCACTTGCTACGGTTTCTGCAATACCTGTTCCTCGCGAAGAAGCAATGGATTTTGGCGTTATTCAGGTCGATAACGATGGTAGAATGATTGGCTTTGAAGAGAAGCCTGAAGACCCAAAAGAGATTCCTGGCCGCCCAGGATGGTGTCTTGCTTCTATGGGTAACTATATTTTTAACTCACGATTTCTCGTACGAGAACTTATGAACTGCGTTGACCGCGACAATGGTTTCGATTTTGGCCAAGACATTCTCCCTGCCATCTTCAATGACTACCCAGTCTATGTCTACGACTTTAATACCAACATCGTTCCTGGTGAGTCAGCCCTGAGCCGAGGATACTGGAAAGACGTCGGTACCATTGAAGCTTTTTACGAAGCAAATCTCAATATTTGTGCAGTAACCCCTGAGTTTAATCTTTATAACAAACAGTGGCCACTGCGTACCCTTCAAGAAAACGCACCACCAGCAAAGTTTGTTTTTGCCGGAGGTAATGATACGGACCCACTCGGACAAGCCCTTGACTCTGTTGTCTCTGGCGGCTGTATCATATCGGGAGCAACCGTTCGCACCTCTGTACTGAGCCAGAATGTTGTCATAAATACCAATGCAACCGTTGAGAATGCTGTCATCTTCCCTGAAGCTACTATTGGTCAAAATTGCAAAATACGAAATGTTATTATTGAGAAAGGGGTGGATATCCCTGACGACTATGAAATCGGATACGATTTAGAAAAAGATACTGAACGTTTTTGTGTTACCAGTGATGGCATTATTGTCGTCCCCAAGAATGCGCAGTTCCCTGTGTAACTACTCATTTACATTTTAATACAGTAAGAGCGCTACCCAAAAGATAGCGCTCTTACTGTATAATCTCTTTAAAACCCAATAGATCACTATTAATTGTTATAACCCTTGATAGACTTTATATGCATACTCAGCAAGTGAAGGGTCACGCGCGCCCATTAACAACAACACATCGCCTTCGGTTATACAGTCACGCGCCACACCAACAACTTGGTCTCTATCTTCAATAAAACGGGCCTTTCTCCCTTTGCCTACGATGTCATCAATAAGGTCACCGGCCGAAATATCTTTAACCGCAGTGCCTCCAGCATAATAGATCTCTGACATCCAAATTTCATCATCCTCACGGAGTGCATTACTGATTTCTTGTACGAACTCACTTCGCAGAAACCTCGTCGGGCCATACCCATGAGGTTGAAACCACGCATAGACTTTTCCGCCTAACCCCTGAGCCGACTCTATGGATGCAGCTATTTTAGCAGGATTATGCGCATAATCGTCTATGACCGTAATACCCTCTTTTACCCCAATAAGCTGATGTCGGCGATAAATCCCACCATAAGTACTTAAAGCCCAGGCAACTTGCTCAAGAGATATGCCCAAATATTCTGTTACCGCACAGACCGCAAGAGCATTCTCCATATTATGTCGCCCAATCACTGGGATTTTAAAGTCGACACTTTGTACTTTAAAGTATATTTCAAAACCATCTTGGTGAAAAGTATTCCCATTCACTGCACATTTACACGTTTGATAACTATAACAAAAATCATAGCCCTCATCCTGTGAAAACTCTTTTGCTAGTGGATGAGAAAAATTAACGATAAGTCTATCTTTTACATTGCTCTTAAACGTTGAGAATATCTCTTGAAGCTCATCCATCTCTTTATGATCTTTATCCAGATTGAGAATCACCCCAACTTCTGGGGTATAATTAACGAGCGTTCCATCTGACTCATCTGCCTCAATAACCAGCCAATCACCAGACCCCGCAAACGCATTACCAATTTTTCCCTCTTTTTGAAGGGAGATAAGTCCCGCGCCCGAGATAAATGAAGGATCCCATCCTGACTCACGCATTACATGGAAAAGCATTCCTGCTGTAGTAGATTTACCCGAAGTACCAGAAAGGGCAATGGTCTTTTTGCTCTTGGTTATCATGGTTAACATTTCAGACCGATGCAGTACCGTTATACCAAGCTCTCTTGCTTTAACGAGTTCTTTATTGTCCTCTTCAATAGCTGTCGAGATAACCACAACATCAAAAGTTGTATCAATCCCCGACCCATCTTGAGGGAAACAAGAGATCCGCTCCTCTTCGAGTTGCTCTTGTACTTCCGTTGTATGCCCTCCCTTAAACTGCCTATCAGAGCCCGCTACTTTTTTGCCAATACCACTCATATATTGAGCGATAGCGCTCATACCAACACCACCAACGCCTATAAAAAAGAGGGACGTAATGTCAGATATGCTTTGATGCTTCATAGAATTGCCTAAATAGATTCTGTATGTACACAATATAACTAACACACTGTATCTACGACTCTTTTATATACAACAAAAAAGCCCCAAGGCAAATACCTTGGGGCTGTAATTATCTCCGCACCACACTATTTTTTAGCAGCGCAGTCAAGCTTAAATTGTGCAATAGTTCCTTTGCCAAATAAACCATAGTAGGCGCTTTTAATCCACTTACCACCCTTTTGTCTATTCACAGACTTTTGATAGGCTTTTAACGCTGCAGAAGCCTTCGTTTGATCTCCATCAGGCTCACCTTTAAAGTAGCCTAAGAATTTCAGTACTTTTTGTAGATGGAGCATGTCAGCAGTAAAATCGACACTCTTCTGTTGAGCCACTCGTGTATCTATTAATCCGCGTGGAATAACTGCAAGTCGCGATTCTAATAAATAGAGATTAAACCGCCAATCTTCTTGTTGAATATGAAACTTTTTTGCCCCCATAAAAGCAGTCTGGAGCTCAGTCTGTAAGTTCTCATTCGTTAGAGTAATTCCAGGAAAATGAGCGCTAAAGATATCATTGATATCTTTAAGGTTGAGCGCTCGCTTCAACTGATTAGTAAGTACACTATTCTTACTTTTAAGAGCACTCAGCTCCTCTTGATCTACTTTAGCCACTTGCACTGCATCTTTATTAAGGACAAGCACTGCACCATTGACAGCCAATAAAAAGGCAGCGATCCCAATAACTGCAACAACTGCCACTAAAACATTCTGATTTCGCTCTTCATCCTTATACTCCAAATAGATAAGAATAACTCCAAGGAGCATAAGAATCATTGCGATAGCTATAAGTCCAATCTCTATATACGTAATCATACAACACCTATATTAACACTGTGTTTTCCTAATTATTGTATCACTTTTTGGAATTTGAGGCTAGGTAAAAATGATAATGGCCTCAAATGCATCACACAAAGGTTTACAATCGCCAACTTATTGCGTTACTGGATTACATTCAAGAATACTATCATTAGTTTTTATCATTAGTCTTCTGCTTATCTAACAATTCTTCAAATGCCTTTTGATATTTTTTCTGAGACGCATCACCTACCTGTGCGACAATAAAATCACCTGCATCAAAAAGAGCCTCTGCACCCTCAGGTATTTTAAAATATCCACCATAAATATAGCTATCTACTTTGATCTCAATTTTATACTTTCTACCCACAAGGCACGTCGCCTGAAATCGTCCATCCTGATTAGTAAATGATGCTTGCACTTTTTCTCTAATTATCTCTCCATCATCGTTTAATTCATACATTCTAAAAACCCGTCGAGAAAAAGGCAATCCCGACTCTTGCATCAAAGTACCGAGCAGTACAACCCCATCAACACTTCCTACCTTAAATTCAAAACCTGACTTATAACCAGACTCCATACTATATGAGGTATTAATCTCTTCCGACCCAAACGGTAGATCAGGCTCTAACATCAATTCTCTTGTCTGATAATTACCAAAATTTGTCAAGACCATCGGAATAAACGGATATACGACTCCCTCTTCATCATTTTCACCGAGAGGATTCACTCTTGTTGTCTTAAATGTCATATTCTTATTATTACGCACTATCGCAAAGCTTCCATAAACCGGGCGAGTTATCCCAACAGATGTACCAGCCCAAGCAATACCCGTGGCAAAATCTAAGGAGGTTTCACGCTGAATCACATTTACATATTCACTATTCTGATCAACAAATCGATAACCTACTCGCATATCTCCCCAATTTGACGACCCATTCACATCAGTTCCCACGTCTATATATTCATCTGCTAAGGTTGCGGCGGCCCCTGACCCATAGGCAAAGCCACTCTTGCCATAATTATTATGACTCCAGCTCAATTGGCCAGAGTTAACCCACTCCTTTACAGGTGCATAATTATTTTCAATTATTTCTCCGCGCTGATTTAATTCTGGTTCTCGAGTCTTTTTACGCTGATTCAGCCTGTCTGAAACTCTAAATGCATGTTTACCCGCTCTAAATGAGTACCGCGCTTCTACTCCTACGCTCAGATCACTCCCATCAATAAAATCTTTTCTGTAGTTAAAGCTGATTCCTGTTTGAAGGTTATTTTCAAAAGATTTACTAATAGTTGCACTGAGAAGAGTTTCATTTAGTTTGCTGTCGAGCTTCCCAATAGAATCCATCATTACATAGTAGCCACCTTGCAAACCCATAACTGTTTTATTAGGCAGAGAAACATTTACCCCTGCAGAAAACTGTAAAAACACATTATCCTTGACTGATTTTCGACTTTGCCGATCCCCTAAATAATTATCCCGATAGCGTGCCCTGAGTCTCCATGCTAATGCCCCTTCTTCACTCTGACGCTTTTTCGCAACATTCCCAGATAAACCCAATTCTGTATACAGGCCTAAAACCTCTTTGGAATACTGTTCACCCACAGCTAAGCTCATAATCATAAGATCCAAATCAAAAAAGGCAGTGGAACTTACTGTATGCTCTCCATACATAGACACCATTGCCCGTGAGCCCCCTCTTATCCATTTATTCAGCTTTTTTGAATAACCGCCCTGCAAAACCAATGAATCTAATTCCGGAGAAATATCCATCAACTCCTGCTGCCTCCTATACCCCAAAGAAGCGTCCCACATTGATTCACCTACCAGCATCTCGGAATCGAATTGTAAAAAAGTGAAATCCAATTTATCTCTGTTCCCCGCAAAGTCAAGGATCTCCAGAACAACTTCACTTTCTTCCTTTATATCACCCAATTCAGTTTCCGTAATAGAGTATATCCCAGGGCTAAATGTCTGAATTTTTGTGAGCTTATCATTGACATACACCTTCACCTCAGATGCGTTTTTCAGTTCAAATTCCACATCATTTAATTTTCGAGCGTTTCTGGTCGAGGTAATCCTGCGGACTTTTACAGCCCCAACACCAAAGAGTCCACCACCGCCACCACCACCACTCAAATTCAAATCCCCCAACATCAGTCTTGTGCGATAATCCCGTATATCCTTAACAATTCGAGCCGAAGTTATATGAAACGGTATTGAATCTTCCTGATAATAAGTCGCATTTATTTCTGACACCACAGAAAATAAATTCACTGCCCCATCAAAATTAAAGTTTAGAGGAAAACGCTGAGACTCTGGAATAATCAGGTTCTCTTGACACTCAACATCACATTGCATTTTATAATCAAAATCTTTAAATTTTTGTCGTCCACGGACGTTTAAATAACCAGAAAACACATGGGGCTCAACGCGAGCAGAATCTTCAACAAGGCCCCTTGCATGAAACTCTTCTTTAAACCATTCAAAAGGAAATTGCATATAACAAATCCCACCTTCAAATTGAGCTTGAACCATAATTTTCTTTTTATTCAAATCATGAATTGAAATTTTATCATCTACCACAATCTTCTTTAATAAGTTAAGTGAGTCCTGAATAAACTGGTTTTTGAGCACTGCTAACAAGTCGCGAGAATCCAGCTTATTTTCCTTATTATAGAACCATACCGTCCCCTGCTTTTTCCCATTAATTACAAGTTCACATTGAAATTTATCCGGCGTGTCTGGCGACTCAATCCCAAAAGCCAAGCGATACATTTCATCAACACTAATATCCGCCGTTTCTTCCTCTTCCACATTTTGAATATCAACAACATCCTGTACTCTCTCGGTTTTTATTGCGACAACTTCTTTCATCTCTCCATGTTTTGAACTTAAAAAATACCCATTTCCAGTATCAAGAGAATCAAGAAGTTTATTTTTATAGTGCAATTCATCTTCTACAATATTTAACCGAGACTTGATGCTATCAACTTCATTCATTAGTTTGACAATCGTTATAGTATCTATAGGAGTAACAGCTAACGAAAATGATTCATCATAAGGCAATACCTCTTTTTTCTTTTTTTCATATTTTGGATATATCCCATATTCAAATTTGGTCTTATCTATAGAACCATAATCATTTGCAACATCATTCCAAACTTTTGAATACGTCTGCTTCTTTAACGTTTCACGAATTGTTGCCCCTACTAAATAATCTGAGTGTAGAACAAAACAGTACCCTTTACGCTCATGAAACAATATGAAGAACTTTGAATCGTATAAATCCTTCATGTAGAGGCGCTTATTCCTTGAAAGAACGGGCAAATGTTTATCAATACCAGATTTATACAATTCACTCTGTATATCTGTAGATATAAAATAGTCCTGTTGCCCCTCATCCCAAGTAAAATAAAACAAGCCATATTGATAACTTTCAAAAATCATTACCCATGGCTTAGTCACAAAACTGTCATTATATTTTATCGAAGAATTCAACTGTCCATAGGCATTAACTGAAAGAACAAAGCAATAGAAACTAAATACTACAAGTATCCGGTTTCTGAAATGCTTTATCACGTTAATCATCAAAATTCCATTTTGAACTGACATTGATTATTGATTATAGCGTTTATTTACTTTTTTTACCACAAGACAGCTAAATAAACTGATATTTGATTGGGCCTATTTAAAGGACATCAAAGAATACACTCATATTTTGAATTGTTGTGGCCTTAACCTCATCGGTCTCGTCAAAATATAAAACTCGTTTTCCTTGAGCGGGGACACCATTTTTCAATCGCTTAACATCTGTAAAACGCGGTGTGATGACTACCTGTTTTCCATTGAGCAGTCTTACTTTAAATTTCAAGCCCTTGAGAGATTGAGATTTAGTTCCCTTATTGTGCAGCATTACTTCCAATATTTTCTTTCCTGCAACCATTGAACCAAAGTTTGTTACCTCAAGTAACGGTTCAAACTTTTGACTTGATAGAACAAGGACCCCTTCGTATTTAACCACTGCTGTCATCGCCCCCATTGGCTTCAGGGGATTATGATTTTCCTGCAAGCCTTTTACAACAACTTGTCTGGATACGACAACATACTGTTTTTCTTGGTTCGGAATATTTCTCCCTACCCATTGCAAATGGATTATTTTACTCCCTCCAGGGCGGAGAACTGTTTGGGCTGGATACGCAACAAAATCCTTTGACTGCTTTTCACTTTTTACCGCCCGGCCATTCTCATCTAGAGTTCTATCGAACACTTCTATCTCAATTGGAATTGGGTTTTTTCCATTCGCTTTAGGGTAAACCAATGTAGTTTTTGCGGTAAATTCATTTTTTTCCAAATCAAGAACCATAACTGTTGGATACATCGAATAGCCACCAACACCACCACTTCTTCCAAAGAGCTGTGAACTCATTAATAAAAGCAACACACAACAACCCAATTTATACCAACTTCTAATCATTTATTCTCTCCTTATGGTAACGCACTTATACTTACACTGACATTATCTTTATAAAAACCCGCAAGCAGTATATCTTCTCTAACCCAGGACGCTACAACTTTAATGAGCAATCCGCTCGTTGATCCTGATGTGACTGTCCCGCTCGTTTGAAATATAAAATCACTTCCTGCCTTTACACTATCAAGGCCAACTTCTTCCTCAGCCGCTAATGTTAAGCCAGTGGCAAGCTCAGCCATTGAAGGCACCTGCACATACATATTCGTATAATTTTTCAGAGCCGAAGAATTCAAATTTTGCATGGCAGCATTATCAAACACAAACCTCACTTCAAACCCTGTTACAGCATCACTATCAACAAAGCAATACAATAAATCTCGTTTAGTTGCCGTACTTTCAATATCTAGAAAATAGTTCCCTCTACAAGTGATAGTATCATCCCCAAAAACGCCCACCCACATAAAACAAAAAAAAGTATATAATACTTTTTTTTGTAAAACTGATATATATGGCATTCTTACATTTTTCACTTTCATACTTTTAAGGCAGACCCATTAAGGTCTGCCTTTATTTTAGTAGTTACTTTCCATTGTAACAGTCATTACCGCACTATATGTACCTGCCATAAGTGCATCACCCTGTATAGTCTGTCCAGACCCCCATGACCCAACAACTTCAACTGACGCATTTACTGTTGGAGTTGTTTGAGCAGCAAAAGCATCTGCACCATCATTAAGTCCGATGACTTGCCCTATCACATAATCGCCTGGAGTAGCTCCGTCATTATCTACACAACCAGACAGGCCTCCACTTACATTCACTGCTGACGTAATGTCAATGTTAGTACCGGTTGCACAAGTCACTCCCTGTGCAATATCATCAGCCGTTGACACTATATCAACCGGGTTAGCCCCTGCGCCAACTCCATCATCTAACAAATCATTCCCCCAACCTACTGAGCCAAGAGATTCTAATGCAAGATCTGTTAAAATGTTAGAAGTACCACCCGTAGTAGCGAATGCGACTGCAGTTTGATCAAAAGATATTGATACATTAACACCTGGTGAATTATTTGTCAGAACAATTTCTGCCATTTTAATATCTGTACCTGTAGCAGAAAAATCCAACTGACGTTCCGGGTAAATAATCACTGATGATGTCAATGGAATTTGTCCACCCATTGTTGCTTCTGCTGCAAACGCTGTACCTGTACATACTAACGCTCCCAATGCTATGCCTTTTAATGCTTTGATTGTGTTCATGAAGTCCTCCTAAGGGCTTGAACTCTGTTTGTGTCAACTCATATATTATACGGCATCTGAAACGGCAATTCAAGTCTTTTTTTTAGTTTCTGAATTTAAATTAACTTTAGCTCTTTTTTTACAATGTATAGCTGTTAGTGAAAATGACTTTTCTTCGGTTACATGTGAAGCTATTACGTTTACAATACTTTTAGCCACGAGATAACGGAAACTTAGTTTTTAACCATTACTCATTTTTTTTAAATACATCTCATCAATGTTTACATCCGCAAACACTTCAAGTTTCGATATATGTTTTTTACAAATAGTATACATTGACCACTAGGTCATATGTGTCAGGGTCTGACAAGGAAAGGGCTATTAAAAAGTTTATATCATCAAACAGCTCAACACTCATGAGGGAATTATACAGTATGGCGATATAGCTAATTATGAAGGATCCATATTTTAGCGTCCATTAGATGAATAAAGATCACTACTTATTTTTAATAAATACCCTTCAACTGATTCCAGAGAAGTACGGTATAATAGTAGAGGCAGAAAAACATACTCATTGGTATAATTAAGAAAAGCCTCAATCGAGTCTTGTTGAAATATTTTTTATAAATGCAATAACGGAAAAAATAGTCACTCTTTTTAAAACTGTATCTGTGTATTCCATAAATTAAACCATGCCCACAGGACATAGTTTAATTTATGGAATAAAAAAAAGGCACGTACGAATGTACATGCCTTTTAAATCGATAATGTATTTCTTAAATATTAGTTTCAAGAACCACAGTCATAACTGATCTATAAGTACCAGCAAGAAGTGTTGAGATAGGCCATGATGCTACTACATCAAGATCCCAGTTATCTGTAGTAGACGCCTGAGCCGTACCAACCCATACAGCCGCTCCTGATTTACCACCTACATATATCGGATTATTAATTGCATAAGCTGTACCACCTGCACAAGTAATGGCTGCAGCTGCATTTAGCGCAAAACCTGCACCTGCACCTGTTATTCCACAAGACATATCTCCACTAGTGACATTTGCGGCACCAGTAATAAGATCATATACTACTGCTGCATTTCCGGCAAATGCTAAATTGTCTACTGAATAATCTAGGGAATATGCATAACCATTGGTATTGTCTCCACTCAGGCCAATTGACTGAAGCATACTTTGCGTTGTAGTTCCATCATGAAAATCAAAATTTGCCTGATCAAAAGATAATTTTATAGCCCATTCCGGAGTGTTACTCGTAACTGAAATAGTGGCAATTGTTCTCTCCTCTGCAGGTGCCGAGAAGTCAAGATATTTTTCCGATGAAACAACGATAAAAGACTGTGCTGGAATAGTCCCCTGAATTGTTCCTGTTGCTGCGTATGTAGTACCAGTTAAAAGTGCTGTTACTGCAAGACCTTTTACTAATTTTGATAAAGTTAACATGATCTCCTCCTAAGGTAGATTTTGTTTATTTGTTTGTGTCAACAAAAGAATCTTATCACAGTTAAATTCCAAAAGCAAGTATTTTTTAGATTTTTTTATTTTTTTTTATTTTTTTTAAAATATTTATCACTTTAAACATCTCAGTATTTATTCAAATACTAATAGACTTATAGCAAGGTATTGCGCTACAACCCCTTATAAATAAGTCATTGTTACATATTCCTATGTACCAATGATACTCTATAAAAGAACTGTTCCTCATTCCCTCAGAGCGTATGTATTTACAACAGAAAACTAATCAAGCTAATTTTAAAAGCATCTATCTCAAAAAAGCGAATCACCTCAAGCATAATACTCATTAAACTATCTCACAGAAACGATGATGTGAGTCATAGATAAGTGATAATAAGATGAGATAAGATTAAAGGGAGCGCTAAGCATCCGTAAGGCAATTGAAATAATTAAAAGAAAATGAGATATCTAACAGTCTAATGCCTTAATCAGAATTTGATTAAGGCATTGAAAAAATTCTTCCATAGAAAAAGGGAGTCTTTAAGTAATTTTGTTAGCTGTTGACACAAACAAACGTACCTTAGAAAGACATCCCTTTGGATAAAATATATTTAAAACTTTAAAATTATGTGTAACTATTATTTTTATGCTTCCCAAAACAAATACATAGATAGCCATACATTGGATAGAACCCCACTTTATGCCCTAGATCACAAATAATCGCACTCAATTCAATCAAAGTTAATTATTTATTTACACTAGGGTTATTCCTGTAAAATCTCAATAACTAACATTTTATACTTTTCAATTCTTACTATTGATGGACATATTGAAATCACCAAATCAATCATTCAAGATATATTCATGGAAACAAACTTACCTAAAAGTTTTTCGTTTATTGATATTTTTCAGCTTCTTTTTTTACTCCTCATTATTTGGACAAGAAACACCAACCTATAAATTAAACCCTCAGTCCAAATCAAGTATGTGGATAGTCATATTTGAAGGTGAGTACCTCGGTTTTTCCACTTTCCAATATGACCCCAGTACAGATGACTATTCTATCTCACCGGATATTTCAAAAAACCTTTACGAATCCCCTCTCAAAGATTATTTGCCAAAAACAAAAAACATATTCAATCTGCAAATTAAGGATATCGAAAAAGTCGGCTTTTCCATAACGTTCAAGCCATCTTCCTCTGAATGTATCATTAAGCATACTATTCAAAGTGTCTCAAAAAACATTAGAACTATTATTAAAGACCCCAAGTCCCATCAAAAACCTCAATCTAGCCTTACAGATAAAAATTTCGATGCCACAACAGACATTACTACGGAACCCAAATACTTCTCCCCACCCATAAACATGCTACGAAAATCACTTGCAGAGGCTCTTCACAAAATAAACCTATTGGAATTAAAAAACCAAATGATCGAAAAAAAACAGGGCCTCCTTCAATCAAGCATTCATAATCAGACTGCAACTTCCGATGACCGGCTACAATTTAATATTTTGAAAAAACTAGAGCAATTAGAGAAAAAGCAGGAGAATCTCTCAACCTCTTTTCAGAGCTCCTCTTTCAAAGCTGCTTCTCCTATAATCGAGAGTCAGAAAGACACGGCTCAGCCCAAACAAACGAACAATACTACCGTTAAGAAGAAAAAGTTCATTCAGGATGGTGAAGAATTTAAAACAAAAATGACACGGGATGAAATGTTTCAAAAGGCATTTGGAAAGGTATTTGCGAAGGCGCCTGACAATTTCCAGGCAGAACTTATCATTGACAATGAGCAACAGAATATGGTTCTCACTGTCGACCTTAAAAATCAGACCCTTGAAAATAAACAACTTATCAATGCACTCACGTCAATTATAACACCGGACTCACTTAAGTATATGCAGTCTTTGGTAAAGCCAGGACCAATATCAATCAAACTTCTTAAAAGCCTTCACTTTTCAGTAGAAACAAACTTTGAAACGTTTACCTGCTATATTGGCATTCCTTCAGGCTGGCGCTCCTACAAGGCCAACCTCATCAAAAAAAATTCTCAACTTGCCGAGCAACTACAAACGCCCCATCCTTTTTCTGGCTATATTAATGCCCGGGGGCGAAAAAGATTCAAAAAAACTGACCTCAAAGATGCAACGGAATGTGACAGTAACTGCGTTGAGAGTTTGATCCTCGAAAACAACCTAGTATCCAAACCACTCAGTGTCAATTTTGATGGAGCTCTGAACCTTTTTTCTTTCGTAACTGAAGCAAACGCCAGTTATTATCAGGGGGGGAGCCAGCAGCCTTTCTCTATTACCAATATCAGAACTATTAAAGATGTAACAGATTTCGATATTAGAATAATTGCAGGTGAAATTTCTGGCGGTAGTGGCGGTACCCTCCAGGGCATTAGTCTCAGCCAAAAAAACCAGCTCTCTGGTCATAAAAATGCACATAAAATTAGTGAGACTGAATTCGAAATCAATACTGATTCAGAAGTGAAGATCAAAATTATTGGCAAGCAAGATATCATAATCCAACTTCCTGCAGGTCGCCATTTTATTGCCGACCTACCCAATACCCAACAAGAAAATAGCATTAAACTTGAAATAACTGACTATGCTGGTTCAAAACAAACATTGACCTATGACTTCTTGGGGCAAAGCAATACCCTTTCAACAAACAAGACACAATGGAATGTTGCTCTTGGTTACCCTGCTGCACGTAATATTTTAAAACAATCATTTAATAATGACTCATTAGGTGCCTCTGGTTCACTTACTGCTTCACCACTTAATTGGCTCAATTTAAAACTTGCATCTACACAAAAAATATATGGTGAGAATATCTCAAGCCTATACCTATCTTTAAAACTGTTCAAGACAACATACACATTCAGTGTAAATGAATCATATAGCAGTAATGTTCTTGGCTGGTCTACAGGTGGTGGTCTTTCAAAGCCCATGATTATAACCTCATCTGCCATCGGTGGGAAGCCTGTTCAATCATTATTAACCTGGAAACTCAGCACCCTCTTCAATAGTAAAAACTACAATCAATCTCACTACGATACCTACAACCTAGAAATGATGCGTACAACCAGTTCCCTTCAATTGTCCCTCCCGCAAGCCACGAGCCTTGGGTTCGAAACAGGATACACTATTGTGCGGGACTCTGTAGGCATTACTCACAACTCAGCAAACACCTATGTATTTAAATTCAGCCTCAATAAATCATGGGACGCGCTCTCTTCAAATTTTTATGCTTCTTACACCGGTAGTAAAACAGAAGGAAATGATCTTATTCTCGGTGCAAATGCCAATTATAATTTCTCCGTCGGAAATCATACATTTAACCTGAGTGATCAATTATCTCAAGAAAAAGTATATCCTGTAAGTAATGATATTACCTCGATAAACAATACCCAAAACCGTGCATCGACAAAAAAATGGAATAATCAAGGAAGTGTTGGCTGGTCCTATTCTAACTACACCCCTGGAAGCATCAATTTCGGAGCTGGAGCTGATGCAACACTCACAGAAACGGCTAATGATGTGGGGATGAATGGAAGCCTTAATTCTCAATGGGGTGATATAACCACTAATTACAGAGTAATTGATCAACAGAATGAATTTGTCAATGCTATTCAACACGAGGCCGCCATAGGAGCACGATTCGGAATCGCTTGGGCCGGTACTTCAGTCGCTCTCACACGTCCTATTAATGGTAGTTTCGCTATTATTCGTGGTAAAGAGAATATGCTTTTTCGACCAATTAGAATCAACCCGATGGGCACCTATACCGAACAAGCAACCGCCTATCCACTCTTTCCCGGTATGCTTCCCAATATAAGTGACTACAATCGTACGACTCTGATTCTCGACCCCAGTCTGCCCATTGGTTCAAAACCAGTGCAGACTATGTATATTCTTCAGTCAGAATACAAGTCAGGCTTTGAAATTCCTATTGGCACATCCAATACCGCGATTTTGCTGGGCTCTCTTACAATTGAAACAGGTTCACCAATTAAACGGCGAATATTTCAGATATTTAACATTGATGAATCAAATACCCCGATTGAAAATGAGAAACCTTTAACCTCCTTCACTAGTCAATTTGGTCGATTTCAAGCTCCTGGCATCTCACGTGGACGCTACTTAATTTCCGTTGCTATTGACAAACTGACCTATTCCATTATCATAAACATTGATACTGACAAACTCGGATTAATTGAAGTGGGTGATCTCAAACTTAAAGTGGGCAAACCGGAAGAGACTAAACTCAGTGAAAAACCCTGAATAAAAAATTTATCTTGACAAAGATTTCAGTATTGGACTATATTCCTTACTATGTAGTCCAATACTGAAGATACAATGAAAAAAATATTAATTCTACTTCCCATACTTATTATAGCAATTGTTGTTTATCTTGCAGCTGATAACACGAATCAGCCTACGTCACTTTCTGCAGAAGAACTTAAAAATTTAAGCTTTACTTTTATCCAACACTATAATGATCAGAACTTTGATGAACTTGTTAATGCTTTTCATTATCCTGAAAAGTTCACTCCTCAAGAGCTCTCTAAAGACAAGGAAGAACTGCATAGACTACTCGACAATACTTATCATTATTGGGGGCCTATTACAAATCATACAATAACAACAAAACCCATTAGTCAAATGAAACTCGCTATGGCGTCAGCAAATGATTTCTACTGGCATACTATACACTCTTTTGACTCTGTGTATGTGCAAACTAATTTTAAAAATTTCCCCAATGCAGTTCTTGAATTTTTGTATCACAATCCATCTGGCAAGGCTGAACTAGGTAAGTTCAGTCTTATGGGGCCAGTCGACCATACCCTCGATTCTCTTTCTAGAGAAGTGGCTGTGGAGTCTGTTGTTAACTCACTTAATATTATATTAAACCGAGGAAAAAACTGGAAAACTCAACGCTAGTTTATTTGGCTCCTCTCTTTTCTACTATTTTTTGCATAGCTTATAATTGTCGTGCATACTATTTAAAACAATAATACAATATCAAAAGTTGGAAAAAATTATGATTACGGAGAATATTGAAATGTCACATCAATTTACAAACTTGACTAACATATGTAAATCAGCATTAGTTATTTCGTTCTTATGCATTAATTTCATTTGGGCTGGAAATGGTGGCTTTTCAATGCATCCAGTTAAATTCATATTGAATACTAGTAAAGGCGAGCTTTCCACAAAAACATCTATCAGCTATAACCATGGCGATGCCCCTTGCCCTATTGAGATTTCAATCTATGAAAGGTCAATTGACGAAAATGGTAACGTAGTATATTCCGACATTCCAACAAATGACTTTGCCGCCTTTCCGGGACAAATGGTACTCATGCCAGGTGAAAGACAAATTGTTCAAATCCAATGGGTGGGCAATACACCTCCAGCACAGGAAAAGCAGTATAGCGTTATCGCAACACAAGTGCCTATACAAGGCCTTGAGAGTTCAACTGCTTCATTTAAACCGATTGGTTCCGTTGAAGCAATTGTAAAATATTCTGGTGTTCTGCTCCTTACAAGTGATGATTTTTTGCCGGACGTAAAAATCAATACCTTTACCGAAGTTAATATTGAAAAAAATGTCAGTCTAAAATTTTCTCTCGACAATGAGGGTACCGCAATGCAAAAAATTGACAAATTTTCACTACTTGTTAAAAAGAAAAACAATCAAACAGTTGTTATTAAACCTGAATTCCTGATTAACACCTATAACGGACACAGTCTTTTTGCTAATGAAAAACGCTCCGTTTTCATTAAATGGAATCAAAAATTTAAAATTAGCGATATTACCTCAATTCAGCCTGTATTTGAAATTGATGACTAAATAGAATGAGATATACAATCGAGATGCGATAGAATGAATTCTATGCCTATAAAAGTGCAAAAACACAAAAACTTCCTACATGGTTGTTTTCGTGTTTTAGTCATTTTTATCTTTATCAGTGTATCTCAGGCTTACTCTCAAAATGAAAGTGCTGTCTGCAGGGGAGCTTATTTTTTAGATCTTGAGTCAAGCAGTACCCAAAAAGATATTATGTATTGCTTTATCGATGCTGATGACCCAGATGGTTTTACTATCGACTTTGATTTTGATGGCACATCAGCAAATCTGTCGAATGGTGGCACCTCAAAAACATTTACTTCTCTTTTTATTGTTGTCCCTTCCAATACCAATTTGGCCAGCGGCTTGCAATATTTGGAGTATGGGGGTACGGAAATCACTTCATCAGGAGTTACCGTTACTCCTGATGGTAATGGTGTTTTTCAAATAGAAACTAAAACCACAGAAACAGCAGATACCAATTGTGGCGCTGGTTTTAACGAACCGTGTACAACGAGTGGATTACTCGTTAAAATAGCAGCATCTTGGACTGGATCAAGTAGTGAAATTGCTGGTTTCTATAATGAAAAAATAGATATTTCTATCGCAGGTAAATAACTTACTTTTGCGCATTCCCTGGTACAAAAGTCTAATTTCTTAACCATATCCATTAAACAATTACTATCAAATTCCTTGATTTAATACTCAATCTGTCATACAATCTATGAGAACACATATTATTGGGTCTATATAAGCCCTTTACGACTGTATGAAAAAAACTATTAAAGATATTACGCAATTTGATATAACACCATCACACCCTGCATTCACCAAATGTCCGGTATGTGATCTTACCATTACAGAACTTTCTGAATATAAACAAGTAGCCATCGGAGAAAACTATTTCTTTAATATTCGTAAGATAGGTGATTCAATTCTCTATATCCAAAATAGAGGTGACCTCGCTGACGTCAATATGACGCACTACTATGAACTCCTTGAAGCCTTTGTAGAAGAGACCAATGTAATAAAACCCTATATAGAGATTCGCGATTTTTCTTACCTCAGTGGTCGTATCAATAAGTATGAGCTTTCTATACAAAAAAATTATATCGTCGATCATATCAAAGAATCATCAAACCTTATTCTTTGCCGATCCCCTTTCTGGACAAGGGCTATTGCCCAAGCCACCCTCAAGGCCTTTAGTATCCCCGTACATTTCTATGCTGCCCCCACTTATGAAAAAGCCATTAATTATGCACTTGAACGACTCAATAGAAACGAAAGTAAATCACCCTATCGCATTGACTATGCTGACATCTTATTTAATGAGAATTGGCAGTACACAAATCCTGAAGAAACCTTCTCATATACAAGTGGTATTATACCTGGTACTCTTTTTTACTCTAAACTCTCTGGCAATAGCACTCTCATTGACACAGAGAACGCAGTACAAACTTTAGATCAGGTATTTCGTGAAGGAAATTTCCACGGAAAACAGTATTATCGCATTGTTGATTATTCTGAAATGGGCTCCTCTTCTATAGAAGCACGTCAGAAATATGGTCAAACTCTTGAAGCCATGTTTAAAAAATATAATTGTTCCCCAATGATCACCTATATCTGTGGTGCAAGCCTTAAAACAAAAATTTTGCTCAAAATTTTTGCTACAATCGTCCACCATGACCTCAAGTTTTGCAGCTCAACCTCAGATGCATTTGATCGCATCAACTCGTTTACACCCATTGCCGAAGATCAAGATACAGCATTTTCTATAACACAAAAAGATATTGATGAAACAAATATATTTTTCGGCAAGCTTCTCTGGGAACAACATGAAAATGATGGCATACATCATCTCTCTCCCGAAAACCCACTCCATCAACTTGATGAAACCTTTGAGCTAGTAAAAAATGATGTTATCGCATTAAGAGAAACCGACAAACTACAGTCTCAAAACCTTAATAAAATTTTTGATTCTCTTGCCGTTGCTATTATGGTTATTGATAAACAGACTCTTACCGTTATACACGCCAACAATCAAGCTGAACAACTTACCACTGTCCCTAAGGGATTAATGGAAAAGGTTCCCGCCTCCACTCACTTGAGTGACACCCTCATGGGGGTTATCAATAATTTTAGTAACTATCCTCATTCACAGGTTGAAGGGCGCATCATTTCGTCTGAGAACATAGAAATTCCCGTTCTCGGTAGTATTCAAGAGATCGATTACAATCAAAAACCCTGTTATTTACTTTCCTGTATGGATATTAATGATCGAATTAAAAAAGAGGAAGAAGTACAGAGAATTAATGAAGCCCTAGAGCTACAGACTGCATATGCTACTGAGATGGCTGCAGAAGCAGAACAAGCTAGTGTAGCAAAGAGTGAGTTCCTGGCCAATATGTCACATGAGATCAGAACACCAATGAATGGTGTTGTTGGCATGACCCACCTCCTAATGGATACAGAACTATCTGATACACAGCGTGAGTACGTTGAAGCACTCCAAGCGAGCGGAACCTCTCTCTTAGCCATCATTAACGACATTTTAGATTTTTCAAAAGTAGAGGCTGGCAAAATTGAATTAGAACCCTGCATTTTTAATTTTAAGGCGCTTCTTTTTGAACTCCAACGGTTTTTCACCCTACAATCTACTCGAAAACCCGTGGAAATATTATTCTCCATCGCTGACGACGTTCCCCATGAGATCATTGCGGATGAAACCCGTGTCCGGCAAATAATCACCAATCTTATGGGTAATGCGATCAAATTCACAGGCGAAGGATCTGTTACTCTTACTGTCACCCTTTCAATTAATCAACTTCATATTGCTATTTCTGATACTGGTATTGGCATTCCAAGTGATAGAATAGATACACTGTTTGATAAATTTACTCAGGCTGATGGCTCCACTACTCGAAAATTCGGCGGTACAGGTCTCGGGCTCACCATATCCAAACAACTCTCTCATCTTATGGATGGCGACATTGTCGTAACGAGTATATTAGGAGAAGGTTCTACCTTTACCTTTATTTTACCTCTCACGCTTCCTTCTAATGAGCAGCAATACTCAACTCGCTCTAGAGGTGACACCCAAGAGAGTGGTATTAAAATTATCCATAAAGAGCCTAATGAATGCACTATCTTATTAGCCGAAGACAATAAGATCAATGCAATGCTCGCAACAACTTTAATTAAAAAAATGGGATACACTATTGATGTTGCCCCCGATGGTAAACAAGCACTTGAGTCTTTACCCAATAAAAGGTACGATCTCATCTTAATGGATCTACAAATGCCCGAAATGGATGGCATCGCTGCTACGCAAAAGATCCGTAAAAGTAAACAGTATCGTAAATTCTCACATATTCCTATAATTGCCATGACGGCAAATGCAATGGAACACGATCGACTCGCATGCCACGAGGCCGGGATGGATGATTTCATCTCTAAACCACTCAATCCAGACACATTACGAGATATGCTTCAGAAGTGGCTATAATACACAATAATTCATTATCTCATCTGGTCCAATAAAAAAGCTGACCATCCGTTTGGACGATCAGCTGGAATAGATTCTATGTAAGAGGCACTCTTATTTTATTTTAACGGTATTCAATATCAGAATCTTCAGCAAGCTTCTGAGCAATACGCTCTTGTGCTTTATTCACCTCTTTATCAGTCAAGGTGTCATTACTCTGATAGGTAAACTGATACAGTACTGCTTTTTTGCCTTCTGGGACACCTTCTCCGGTATAAATACTTTTAAGGTCTACTGACACGAGATTCTTCGCTCTAATAGCAGAGACTTTATCGAGAATAGCTTGATGATCGAGCTTAAGATCTACCTGCATCGATATCTCACGAGTCATTTTACCCCCCTTAAAGAATGCTTTAAAAGTTCTCACTTCTAAGCCCGCATCAATAATAGGGTCAAAATCCAGCTCAAATACTACTGTACTCATCTTAATATCAAATGCTTTCTGAATAGCGGGATGTAACTCTCCAAAAGAACCCAGTAGAAGATCACCAAGATACACATCTGCTTGTTTATGAGGGTGTAAATATGATTCTCTATCAGAGCGTACAATAGATATATCTATATGTAACGTTGAAAAGAAGTTCTCAATTATTCCTTTGAGGTCTAAAAAGGATGCTTGTGTTGGCTTATCCGGAACTGAAGTATAATCAAAATCACCTGCAATAACTCCAGAGACAATTTCCTTCTCTGTTGTACCTGGGTCTCTATCACTTCGTGCTTCTGTATTATCAAAAAATGCCTTTGAGATCTCGTACAATCGAACAGCTTTCTCATGATTCTTCTCATTCTGAGCAACTGCATTGAGCATTGTTGGAATAAGAGAGGTCTGCATAACCCCAAGCTCTTCACTAATTGGATTTTTAAGGGCCACTACATTGGTGCGCGGGTCACCTTCTGTAAAAACCTTTTCGATGCTTTTAACCGAATCAAATCGAAGAGAGAGCCCTTCACTTAACCCTGACGCAGAAAGTGCTGCGCGACTTGCACGACCAACTCGCTCATTTTTAGGAAGCTCATTTAATGCCAATTCAAAACTTGGAAAAATTGTTGGTATATCGTCAAATCCAACTTTTTGCACGACCTCTTCAATAAGATCAACCTCTTGTTGGAGGTCAGGACGATACCCAGGAATGAGAAAGCTCACACTGTCTTCGGTATCAGCAACTTTTTGGAGACCAATGCCTTCCATTAAAGAGATAACACGATCTTTAGGGACTTCGATACCGAGTATCCGTTTAATACGAGACATTCTAATTGAAACAGTATCAGGCTCATTTTTATGATCAGGAGCAGTATCAATGATACTTCCTTTCAAAACCTCTCCTCCACACACATCTGCAATCATAGCAGCAGAGAGTTCTGAGATCGCTTCTTGTTGAAACGGGCTCACACCACGTTCAAAGCGGTGCGATGCATCAGAATGAATCGAAAGCCTGCGCGCTTGTTTTCTTACTACCGAAGGAGTAAAATAAGCAACTTCTAAAAAGACATCTTTTGTCGTATCTGAAATTTCAGTTGATTCCCCCCCCATCACTCCACCAAGGCAGATAGGCTCATCACCGTCACAAATAACCATGTCAGACTCAATAAGCTCACGCTCGACATGGTCAAGAGTTATCAGTTTTTCGCCTTCATTTGCATTTCGAACAATAATGTTTTTTGTTTTCAGTGAATCATAATCAAAAGCATGGAGCGGTTGACCTGTTTTCATGAGAATAAAGTTTGTTACATCAACCACATTATTGATTGGTGTAATCCCCACTGTAAGTAAAAAACGTTTGAGCCATGATGGACTTTCACCAACAGATACTCCTTTAATAATTCTACCAGTATACTTGGTACACCCACACTCTTCTTCAACTTCAATAGTAACTTTGCCTTCAATAGACTCGGTTGATTCTTGTAGTTCGAACTCAGGCATAGTAAGTTCTTTATCAAAAAATGCCGCAAGCTCACGCGCGATACCGATGTGACTCAATGCATCAGGTCTATTAGGTGTAACATTTACCTCAAAAATAACATCGTAAAAACCAGGTAACGTGTTGATTTTTGTTCCCGCTTCGAGACTTTCATCCAACACCATGATACCATCATGACTTTCACCAAGTCCAATCTCATCTTCAGCACAGATCATACCGAGTGATTCAACACCACGGATCTTCGCTTTTTTGATTTTAAAAGGCTTAGCACCTTCTTCTGTTGGAAGTTTTGACCCAACAGGAGCAAAAACTACCGTCTGACCCGCATCTACATTGGGTGCACCGCAAACCACTTGGATTTCATTGGTGCCATCAAAAAGTTTTGTAACAGAGAGTTTATCCGCATCAGGGTGTTGCGTACGTTCACGCACTTTGCCTACGATCAAATCCCTATAGGCTTCACCAGTATTTTCTAATCCCTCAACCTCGAGACCGAGAGAGGTAAGAGCTGCTTCAATTTTTTCAGGAGATATTCCACTCAGATCTACATAACGCTGTAACCAGCTTAAACTTGCTAACATTTATCTACCCTACCACTGCTTTAAAAATCGGTTATCATTTGCGGTTAACAGCCCAATCTCTGGAATCTGATATTTAAGCATAGTCATACGTTCAATGCCAAAGCCAAATGCAAAACCGGTATACTCTTCTGAGTCTATATTCACTTTTTCAAGAACTGCTGGATTGACACTACCACATCCACCAATCTCTATCCATCCACATCCTTTACATACACGACACCCTTTGCCACTACAGAATACACACGAGACATCCATCTCTGCAGAAGGTTCTGTAAAAGGAAAATACGAAGGACGAAATCGAATATTCACGTCTTTGCCAAACATGCTCTGAGCCCATAAAAAGAGCGTCCCTTTAAGATGAGCAAAAGAGATATCTTTATCAACAACCAACCCTTCAACTTGCGAAAACATTGGTGCATGAGACGCATCCATGTCTTTTCGATACACATAGCCAGGAGCAATAATTTTAAGAGGAGGTTTAGACTCTTCCATAACATGAATCTGAATACCTGACGTTTGAGTACGAAGTACCACTTCACTATCGATATAGAAGGTGTCTTGCATATCACGTGCGGGATGATCTTCTGGAATATTAAGTGCTTCAAAGTTATAGAAGTCAGTCTCAATTTCACGACCAGCCTGTACACTGAATCCCATTCCAAAAAAGAAGTCGATGATTTGATCACGAACGATGGTAACGGGATGAGAACTTCCTGGTTCAATACCGTATGCCTGTTTAGAGATATCTTCATATCCCTTACTTAGACTCTCAGTAAGTTTTCTCTTCTCTTCTTCTTCGAGAAGAGTGTCTATCTTCTCCTCAACCTCTTTCCGAAGTACATTTACTGCTTGACCAAAGACAGGGCGTTCTTCCTGTGAAAGCCCCCCCATCTGTTTCATAAGACCAGTTACCAGACCTTTTTTGCCTAAATACTTTACTTTTAGTTCCTGAACAGCACCACTTGACTGTTCAATATCAGCATTAAACTGATCAAGGATTTCCTGGGTGATTTCTTGTACGCCCAAAACCTACTCCTCTGCAATTGTTATATAGCCTTAACTGGCTAAAACCTTTAAATTTCAGCGGTAAAGTTAGAAAATTGATTTTAAATTTGGGGCAATGATCAGGATTTCTGCATGCTTGAAAGAACGCGATCAAAGTAACAATCAAACAGGGCGAATCAATTTGTTGTATTTTACTGTTTTTTAGAAAACCAAAAAAACGCAATAGGCATAACCTATTGCGTTTTAAAATTTTTGATCGATTACTTAAGCAGCTTTAGCAATCTTTACAACTTCTGCAAATGCAGCAGCATCGTTCATTGCAAGGTCAGCAAGAACCTTACGATTTAAATCGATATCTGCTTTATTGAGAAGATTGATAAGATTTGAATAGCTTACACCGTTGATACGTGCAGCTGCATTAATACGAGTGATCCATAATGAACGGAAATCACCTTTCTTATCTTTTCTGTGCTCATATGCATATTGCCCAGCACGTTGTACTGCTTCAATAGCAAGCTTAAGGTTACTTTTACGACGACCGTAGTATCCTCTAGCAGATTTTAATATCTTTTTTCTTCTGGCGCGTGACGCGACTCTATTCTTAGCTCTTGGCATTTTTTTCTCCGATTAACCCAAGCAAAGCATGCGCTTGACTTTAAGTACGTCACTACCTG